>CAZDEL010000009.1:0-50370 GCA_964504475.1 uncultured Faecalibacterium sp.
TTAATATATTTAGTTTTTAGCCCTTGGCTTCATACCAATCCTTGCCCGAATGAACATCGGAAAGAAGCTTCACCTTCATCTCGCAGGCATTTTCCATTTCTCTTTTAACAATGGCTTCAACGGTTTCCTTTTCCTGCTCGGGACACTCCACAATAAGCTCATCGTGAACCTGCATAATCAGCTTGGCTTTAAGACCTTTTTCTTTAAGAGAGTCATAAACTCTTATCATGGCGATTTTGATTATATCTGCGGCGCTACCCTGCACCGGCATATTTTTTGCAACTCTCTCGCCAAAGGCCTGTAGCATTTTATTGCTGGCTGTAAGCTCCGGCAAATAGCGTCGTCTGTGGAACATAGTTTGTACATAGCCGTCCTCTCTCGCCTTTTCAACTGTTTCGGTGAGATATTTATTTATGCCGCTGTAGTGGTGAAGATAGCCCTTAATATAGCTGTCTGCTTCTTTTCTCGTGACACCTATATCTTTACTCAAGGAAAATGCACCTATACCATATACAATTCCAAAGTTTACCGCTTTAGCTCTGCTTCGCATTAAGGGTGTCACCATGTGAAGGGGCATATTAAACACCTGTGATGCTGTTATTGTGTGAACATCCTCACCGTTATTAAAGCCGTCAAGCATAGCCTTGTCATCGGCTAAATGAGCTAAAACTCTAAGCTCAATTTGTGAATAGTCCGCATCGACTAAAACATTGCCCTTGTCAGCAACAAAAAACCTTCTCATTTCCTTGCCGATTTCCGAGCGTACGGGAATATTTTGTAAATTCGGCTCAGTGGAGGAAATTCTGCCCGTTCTCGTCTCCGTTTGATTTAAGGTGGAGCGTATTCTGCCGTCCTCATCTATAACCTTTAAAAGGCCCTCGCAATAGGTGGATTTAAGCTTTGCAAGAGTTCTATACTCTAATATATCTGCCACAACAGGATATTCCCCTGCTAACTCCTCAAGCACCTCAGCGTTAGTGGAATAGCCGCTCTTGGTTTTCTTTTTACACGGCAGACCCATTTTTTCAAATAAAGCCACACCTAATTGCTTTGGTGAATTAAGATTAAACTCAAAGCCAACTGCCTCATATATTTTTGCCGTAAGTGACTCTATTGACTCAGACATATTTTTTCCAAAGGAGTCTATACCCTCTTTATTGACAAGAAAACCAATGTTTTCCATACTCGCCAAAACCTTTGCAAGGGGCAGCTCAATTTCATAAAGGAGCTTTTCCTGTGAGTTTTCCTTTATTTTGTCTAACAATAAAGTGCAAAGCTCCTTTAAAGAAGCGGCAGCAAGTATAGCTTCCTTATTATAATTTTCCTCGTTTATTTCACAGCGAGCTATAGCATATTCCTCACAAAGTCTTAAAACATCATAGGAATTAGCCGAAGGGTTAAGTATATAGCCTATAAGCTCTGTATCGGCGGCAAGATTTTTAATTTCACAGCCTTTTTTCAGCGCGTACTTATGAAGGTGCTTAGTGTCGGCGGTGTATTTTTTCCATTCACCTTCACAAAAGCTATGGAAAAACTCGTCAAAGTCAAAGCAATCATGGGGAACCACTAAAACCTCATCATCAAAGGAGAAATACATCTTATTTATATTCCCCGAGTCGTACTCAGTGATAAAGTACGCCTCACCTTGATTTTTAAGCTTGCCTAAAAGGGCAGGCAAATCCCTTTCCTCTTTGACAGCTATAGTGCGTACCTCAGCGGTAGACACACTTGTATCAGGGGCGCTTTCACGGGTAAGCCCTAACTTTTCGATAATGCCAAACATTTCAAGCTTAACTAAAAGATTAATGGCATTATAATTGTCGGCTTCTTTCGAGATATAATTTTCGAGTTTTGTGTCAATGGGAGCGTCAAGACAAATTGTGCCAAGCTTGTGGCTAAGATATGCACTGTCCTTGCCTAAAAGAAGCTTGTCATGAACGCCCTTTTTAATTTCAAGCTCGTCTAAATGCTCATATATATAATCTATAGTGCCGTATTTTACAATAAGCTCACCTGCTGTTTTCTGTCCAACACCGGGCACACCGGGGATATTGTCCGAGGAGTCGCCCATAAGAGCCTTAATTTCAATCATGCCCTGTGGCGAAACACCATATTCCTCCATAAGCTTTTCTTTATCATAGAGAGTTGTCACAGGCTTTCCCATTTTTGTTGCGGCAAGAAGGACACTCGTGTTGTCACTAATAAGCTGTAAGGAGTCACGATCACCTGTTGCTATAAAGCACTTATCCTCACCCTTACATTGACTTGACAATGTGCCGAGAATATCGTCTGCCTCATAGCCTTCTTTTTCAACTACGGTGCAGCCGAGATAGGACAGCAGCTCCTTTAATATGGGCATTTGTGAGCGAAGCTCATCGGGCATACCCTTTCTTCCTGCCTTATAAGCGTCGTACATTTTGTGTCTAAAGGTGGGTGCTCTAAGGTCAAATGCCACTGCCACTGCGTCAGGCTCGCACTCAGCTTTGAGCCTTATAAGTATATTAAGAAAGCCATATATGGCATTTGTGAACTGACCGTCCTTTGTTGTGAGCATTTTAATTCCATAAAAGGCTCTGTTGGCAATGCTGTTGCCATCAATTACAAGAAGCTTCATATTTTTACCTCTTTTCTGCTATATAGATTATAGTATAGCACATTTGAGATAAATTGAAAAGGGTGAGAGCTTATTTTTCTTTTGAACGCGAAAAAAGTCTGCTGCTAAATTTAGCTTTTCCCCGCCTAAAAAGGTTGCAGGCTAATTAGACCGTCTCATATTTTTTTGTGTACTGCCCTACCCTTGCAAAATCTCATTATGTGTGCTACAATAACAGCCGACTTATATTAAAGGACTGATATAATGAAAATTGGTAATATAGAATTAGACTCACGCTCTGCTGCTCTCGCACCTATGGCAGGAGTTGCAGACAGAGCCTTTCGTGAAATTTGCCACGACTTTGGTGCAACATATGTTGTGAGTGAAATGGTCAGCAGTAAGGGGCTTACAATGTGTGACAGAAAAAGCAAATCACTTTTGCTTTTAAGTGATAAGGAGCGTCCTGCCGCTGCTCAAATTTTTGGCTCTGACCCTAAAATTATGGCTGAAAGTGCTATAGAGTGTTTGAATTTCTCTCCCGATGCCATTGACATAAACATGGGCTGCCCTGCGCCTAAAATCGCAGGCAACGGTGGCGGAAGCGCATTGTTAAAAGACCCGGATTTAGCCTTTAAAATTATGTGCGAGGTAAAACGGGCTGTCAACATACCCGTAACTGTTAAAATAAGGCTCGGCTGGGATAAAGACAGCATTAACTGTGTGGAAATGGCCAAAAGAGCCGAGGCTGCCGGCATGGACGCTATTACAGTTCACGGCAGAACAAGAATGCAAATGTATGCGCCGCCCGTTGACCGCAGTATGATAGGCGAGGTTAAAAAGGCTGTGTCCATTCCTGTTATAGGCAACGGTGACATTGTAGATGGCATAAGTGCCGCTAAGATGCTTGAAGACACAGGCTGCGACTATCTTATGGTTGGCAGGGGTGCTCTTGGCAGACCTTGGGTATTTAGCCAAATAAGCGCCTATTTAAAGGATGAGCGCGTCCTCCCCGAACCGCCGGTTAGCGAAAGAATGAGAGTCATGGTAAAGCACATCAAACTCATTTGTGAATATAAAGGTGAGCGCATTGGCATAAAAGAAGCGAGAAAGCACGCTGCGTGGTACATCAAAGGCATAAAGGGTGCGGCAAAATATCGCCAACAGGTCGGCACTTTAGAGAGCGTTGAGCAGTTAGAAGAATTGGCATATAAAATCACTATGGAAAATCTTTAATAAAGCTATAATCGCAACAAAACCACCGTTTTTACACGGTGGTTTTGTCGTGAGAACAAGTCTCAGATGGAGTATATAGTTTTGAGGACTTATCTAAACAGATTCTTAAACCAATTGATGATTCTCTGGAAGAATGCTCTTATCTTTGCACCAAAGCTTGAGCTCACTTCGCCGCCGCAGATGTCGCACTCATTGTCGCCATCAGCGTCAGTGTGAGCTGTCTTAGCGATAACTTTTGTATCTGTTGCGCCACAAGCACAACTACCGGTTTCTATACCTTCCTCTGTGCAGGTAGCTGCCTTAGTTACTGTGTATGTGAAGCTGTGACCCTTAGCAGGGATTGTCTTTGCGTATGTTGCACCACAACCGTCAACAGTACAAGTAAAGGTCTTTGTGCCATCTGATGTACAGGTTGCAGCCGGTCCTTCAACGCCACTGTTCCATGTGTGAGCTTTTGCTCCGCCGTAAGTACCGCAACCGTTCTTGCAAAGATATGAGTGTGTGCCATTTTCAGCGTTGCCATTGTTTTTGATAGCACCGCTATAGTCATGACCGAGAGCATTAATTGCGTTGCCGCCTGAGACAACATAGCCGCACTCAGCACATGCATATGCGTCTTCTACACCGGCTGCAGTACAAGTAGCTGCCTTGCCGTCAATTTTAACTGTCTTAAGGTCAGATGAAGTGTGATCCTGATCGCAAGCAGCGAAGAATGGAAGCACACCGGCTTCTCTTGCAAGATTGAGAACTGCAGGAACGAGCTCTGCCTTGCGAGCGTTTGCGCTAATCATGTTATTAGCTGCGATTGTGTCGATAACTGCAACTGATGTGAAGTATTCTTGACAAGTTGCTTCGTTAACAGTAGCGTTATTTACATAGTTTTCAGCCTTAACAGTGTCAGGGAAGAAAGCGTCAACCATATAATCGGAAGCATTAATGAGAGCCTCTGTTACGCTAACATCCTTAGCAACATCATTTGTCTTAACCTTTGTCTCGAATAAGCCAAGGAAGCCGTCAAGGTCACCTGCAAGTGCATCGTCAAAGACATAACCCATAACTGTGTTAATGTCAACAGCAAACTCACCCTTTGCACAATTGGATGCCAATGAGCCAAGAGGAAGAACTGCGTTAGCAACTGCTGAAAGCTTATCAAATGTATCTGTGTAGCTATTGTCGCAAGCAATGATAATGCCATCGGCTAAATCATAAACTCTGTCAACGAGAGCAGCAAGAGTTACCTTCCAGTCTGAGCTTTCTGTTACACCAAGCTTAAAGGAAACTGTGGGAAGATCCATGCCAAGCTCTGTCTCAGCAGAAGCGAGAGCCTTATTAGCTTCGCTGTTAAGGTAATCAACGCCCCAAGCTGCTACATCATAAGCAATAGCAACAAGCTTTGTCATGATAACATCCTTTGCGCTGCCTGTTGCTGCAACAACCTCTAAGTTAAGACCGAGACTGCTTGCATTAACCTTTGCTACGCAATCAGAAAGAGCGGAATCTGCAACCTTAACTGCCATTGCATCAAGGTCTGCACAATCCTTAACGAGGTTGTGAAGCTTTGTAACATTAGCGTTTTCGCCATTGTCAATTGCATCAAGACCGAGCTTAATAGCGCTGACTAAAAGAGCCTCAACTGATGAGAAGTCAATCTTATAAAGAAGGTCGAAATCGAAACCGGCAAGAATTGAATCTACGCTGAGTCCAACATCACCGAGAGCTTCTTTAATTTCAGGGTCAGTCATAATAGCCTTAGCTGCTGCCATCATGTCATTTGCTGTGTCGCAAATCTTTTGAAGGTTAGCTGTAAGGTTATTGTTGTCGCCGTCTGTAAGGTTAAGCTCTGCTTCCCCTGCGTCGCTAAGGAGCATATTAACTAAACCAACGAGAACATGGTTAACCTGACCTACAACACCGTCATATGCGTCATAGTTGCCTGAGAAATCCATAAAGGAAGAATCAATAACGAAATCTGTATCAATGAAATCGTAAAGCTCCTTAGCAGCGCTGGCGTCAAAGCCCTTATCACCGCTAATGCCGTCAACAACGATTGTTGCAACAGGTGAGTCAATATATGTGCCAATTGCTGACTGAGCAGCTGAATCAGCAAAGCTCTGAACCATTGATGCCATTGAGCCACCAAGAGTTACGGCAACACTGTCAACAACTACATCACAGATAAACTCATCATCTGTTGCGTAGCCCTTATAGCCTAATGTTACATCGATAGCGTCAAGAGTAACATCAACTGTAAATGGTAAATTTGCATTTGCAACTGCTTCTTCAAATGCGGTTTTAGCTATAGGAAGTGCTTGCTCCTCTGCATATGCCTCAATATCAGCGAATGAAATATTGAGAGAAGAAATTACATCAGCACCCTGTGCTACTGTTACACCAAAGCCATTTGAAAGAGCCTTAGCATTAGCCTCAGTCATAAGTGCAGCATATTCAGCCGGTACTGCTGTGCCGTTAAAGGTCATGCCCATTTCCTCGGGGATAAGAGCCTGATTCTTTTCGCTGGCATAGCTGTAAATCTTAACTGAATCCTTTGATGTAGGATAGTAAGTCTGAACAAGTGTAGCAAAATCTGCACCTGTGTAAATTGAAACTGTAGGAAGCTCAAAGTCAACAACGCTTGACCATGTAACGCTCTTGGCTGAAAGTGCATTGCCTTCGCCAACGGTTACCTCATAGTAGTTTTTATCTGCGTCCTGATAGTAAACAGTACCGCCGGAAATCTCTTTAAGAAGAGCGAGATCCTTATAAGTAGCTGTAAAGGAAGCCGGAACTGCTACTGCTGCGCCAACTGTTGCCTTTTGACCGAGCATAGTCTTGAGCATTGCACGAACAACGGTATCAAGAACATAGTTATAATATGTGTCAAGCTTAACCTGATTGTCTGACTGTACAAGTGCTACAAAGTTTTTAATAAGGGTGTAAATATCAGTTGTCTTGAGATTGTAAGAGAGAAGCTGTGCATTAGCCTGCTCAGAGAGGATATTGTTCTTTGTGCAAAGACCTGAGAACCAGGTGATAATGCCATTGTTAATAACATCGTCAAAGCTTTCACCATCGGCAATTGTGTAATTCATTTGCTTTGCTACCCATGATGTGAACTTAGTCTGAATGTCGTTACCAATGAGATAGTCATTATAGAAGTCAACTATCTTTTTGTTGTCGGGGTCACTTGTGTCAAGTGATAAGATGTACTCCCCAACCTTGCCAAAATCGAAGGTGGGATATGCATCATTTTCTGTCCAGCGGAAAACCTTACCAAAGGTAGATGCGTTATCAGCCATAAATTGGAAAACACCATTTATGAAGCCAATAGCTGAACCTGCTTCTTCGCGAGTAACAAGGCTCTTAGCGTCAAGGCTTGCAAAATCGCCGCCAAGCTCTGCAAGATAGCCTTTATAAGTGATAACATCGTCAAGAGATGTTATATCGGGAATTTGTTCAGCGATAATATCACCGAAAGCACTTATCTCAAAGCCTTCAAAGCCATTTGCGATAATGCCATCAACAATTCCCTGTTTTGCGTCCGCTGCATATGCAGCAATTTTTCTGTCAACCCAATCAAGGATGACGCTTGCCATTTGCTCTGCTGTCATGCCATCAATATATGCTGCATCGTTTGCTGCAACCTTAGCTCTGTCATAAGAGTGGTCAGCTGAAAATGCTGCGAAAGGCATCACACTAAAAAGCATAATGACCGACAGTATAACTGCCAATGTCTTTTTCATAGGGGTCTCCTCCTTAAAAATAAATAATATAAGGAAACTTTCGCTTCCTTTGTGAACAATTATAGAATAATATTAATACTTAAACAAGAAACAAAACCTGTAATTCTGTCAAGTTTTTGACAATATTGCAGGTTTTGTTTCAAAATATATAGTTTTTTATTTAAAAAGTTTACACTTTTTTATCAGGGAAAAAGAAATCAAAAATATCGAAAGTATAATTCATTTCCTTAACGAGCTTTTTATATTCAAAATCCTGTGAAAAAAAGTCGAACAAAGATATAATATACCCTTCAAGGAAAAAGTCTACGCCCGAAGCTTTATCTAAGACATATTCTTCCCTGAAAATACTTCCAAATCCATTATTGACAAAGCTTTGACAGATGCTTTTAATATTATCTTTCACAAGATCAAAGCTTACATTGTTGTTTGTCACAGCAATAAGCCTGCGGTCATCTCGATCAATAATAAGATTTTTTTCCTTGCAATTCTCCTTTAGATTTTCTCTACCCCCGTTTAAAAGCACAAACATTTGCTTTATAACAATATCAATGAGATAATTAAAGGTCTCTTTTCTAAAGCACTCAATATTATCATAGTGGTTATAAAATGTGGCTCTTGATATTCCGGCTCGCTGAGCTAAATCGCTGACCTTTATGTCATATATCTCACAGTTTTCTTCTTCCATAATTTGACCGGCTGCGTTTCTCAGGCGCTTTTTGACCTTTTTTTCAATGTCGCTTTCATTTAAAATCGTTGGCATAATCAGGCCTCCCATCCAAGCTCGAGTTTTCTAATAGCTTTAAATGCAACATCTAAAGGCTCGGCACTAAAAGGCTTACCTTGAACAAAGGCATACGCATATGATGCTAAGAGTGTCTTCACAATAAACCTGGAGAAAAAGTCAGCCCTATCAGCATCTATACCGACACTAATCAGATATTCATAAAGCGTTTTTGTGAAATAAAAGTCAAGCTTTCTTAAAATAGGCGTGCTTAAATTTCCGCTGACAATATGATTAAAAAACCTGAAATCACTATCATCTAACAGGTCTTTATTTATCGGTCGCCAATCAGATGCTATATTGTTAGCGAAAAGTTGTGCTGCTTCATCTTTGCTTAGCAATATAGTTATAATTTTCATGCACTTATCGGCAAATGTTGCTATGAGATTGTCATAAACATCATAGATATCGTGATAATATCTATAAAAGGTACTCCTGCTAATATTCGCAAACTCAATAAACTCGCCAACTGTTATATCGTCAATATTTTTTTGACCAAGCATATCAAGTAATGCATCTTCGATTTTGCCTTTGGTTATGTCAGATTTTGCCATAATATCACAGCCTATTTGTTCATTTTTTTATTATTTAAAGTCATAAATTTTATAAAAATGTTAAAAAATGATTTAGATTTTTTTAAAACTGTTATAAAATTATGTTCTACCGCCCTTATAATCAGCTAAAGCAATGCAAATGCAATAGACATCCTTTGCGTCGCCGGCAAGCAAAACATTTACACACTCCGACAAGGTTGCGCCCGTTGTCTTAATATCGTCGCACAATAGGATAGTTTTACCTGCGACATCGGCAGTGGTACTAAGAGAAAATGAGCCTTTAAGATTGTCCTTTCTTTCCTCGCCTGTGAGGGTGTGCTGCTTTTTAGTGCTCCTTGTCTTTTCAAGGCAGTCACTTAACGGTACAAACAAGGTCTGTGCCAAAGCTTTAGCTAAGAGCCTTGACTGGTTGTAGCCCCTGTGCTTTTCGTCCTTCTTTGTCATTGGTACAAATGTAACTGCGTCAAAACTTACACCTGAGTAGACCCTATTTACACGCTTTGCCATATCTTCGGCAAAGGAGTAGGCAAATGTCCGTCTTTTGCGAAACTTCATAGCGTGGATTTTCTCTCTAATGTCATCGCTATACATATAAACTCCGGCAACATGAGGCAGAGAAACACTAATATTACCTTGGCAAAGGCAGCTGCCTATTTCATTGCCGCAATGATGACAAAAGCTGTCGCCTATAACTGTCACTCTCTCCTCACATGAAGGGCACGAGGTGTAATATATAGGGATAATTTTTCCGCAACGAGAGCACCTTTCAGGGAAAAATATTCGTGAAAATCTACTTTGATATTTCATATTATCGTCCTCCAAAAAAATCTTAACATAGTGCTAAACAAAAATATACTCAATATTTTAAGCATATTCAATAGATTGAGCATGATAATATCTATGTGGTGATTCAAATGATTAGTTATTCTCCCTTTTACAAAACTCTGTTAGAAAAGGATATCACAGAGTATTATTTAATATATAAGCAGGGCTTTTCTGCAAATACCTTTTACAGAATGAAAAAAGGTGAAGCCATAAGCACTAAGACTATTGATGCGCTTTGCTATGCTCTTGACTGTGATGTTTCGGATATAATCAAATTTGAAAAGGAGTAGGATTATTCCTTTTTAGCTGTTTAAAAAAGTTGTGGAATAAATTGCTTTTTTATTGGAAAAAGCCTTGACAAAAGCGGCACAAATCTGTATAATAGCCAAGTAACTTATCCGGGTGTGGCGAAGTTTGGTATCGCACTTGACTGGGGGTCAAGGGGCCGCAGGTTCAAGTCCTGTCACTCGGACCAGTAATGAAAACCTCTTTTGTCTTTTGGCAAAAGAGGTTTTTTGATAATATTGGCATTTGGCAAAGGTTGTTGGCTGCTGCCCAATGATATTGCTTTTTGCTTTTTTCCTATCAGCCGTGCCTTTATCACATGATTTTCTATAACCACATTCCCCATAACAAAGGACAACATATTATGAAACAGCCTATTACCTACCCTAACCCTTTTATATTAGAGCGTGCCGATCCCTTTATAACTCACGGCACAGACTCCTATTATTATTTCACAGCCTCATATCCTGCTTTTGGCAGTGTAGACAAAGGCTATGACAGAATCATTTTGCGTCGCAGCGAAAGTGTGTCAGGTCTTAGAGACGCTAAGGAGTACACAATATGGACCGCGCATAAATCAGGGAACATGGCAAAACACATTTGGGCGCCTGAAATTCACAACATTCTCGGCAAATGGTATATATTCTTTGCCGCAGGCGACAGCGATAACATTTGGAATATTAGGCCTTATGTGCTTTTCTGCGATGGCGACCCTATAAATGATGAGTGGCATGAGCTTGGCAAAATGAAAGCCTCACAAGGCGATGATGTGTCTTTTAGTAGCTTTTCCCTTGATATGACCTACTTTGAGCATAAGGGCAAGCACTATCTCATTTGGGCTGAAATTATAGGGGACTCATCTCTATTTATGGCAGAAATCGACCCGAAAGAGCCGAACAAGCTTATTACAAAGCCTATTATGCTCACAAAGCCCGAATACGACTGGGAAAAAATCAAGCACCGTGTCAACGAAGGTGCAAGTGTGCTAAAGTCAGGTGGCAAGGTTTATGTCTTCTTTTCCGCTTCCGGTACCGGAGCAGAGTATTGTATCGGTCAGCTTTGCGCCGACGAGGACAGTGAGCTTATGGATATTTCTTCCTGGACTAAGCTACCCTACCCTGTGCTTTGCACCGAGGATTTAGTTGGTGAAGCAGGCCCGGGTCACAACAGCTTCACTGCCGACGAAAACGGCGACACTCTTTTAGTTTATCACTCACGCCCATCTTCACATCTTGAGGGCAAATGCGGCACATATTGTGAGGAGTCGCTTTACGACCCATGCCGTCACACGAGAATTAAAAAGATAAGCTTTGACGAAAATGGTACACCCATATTAAAGTAATTTGACAGTTTGTGTTGATAATGGCTTTGATTTATGATAAAATAGACCCATCAAAGCTAATAGGTGAAAAGGAAATGAAGCAAAAATTATTTAACCCAAAAGACTATCCTAAAAAGTGTGAGAACTGCGCTCACGGCAGCATAACCGATGATAAGCTCAGTGTCCTCTGCCTTAAAAAAGGCGTGAAAGAGCCTAATGATTGCTGTAAGAGCTATAAGTACGACCCACTAAAGCGTGTGCCGCAAAAGATAGTTTTTAAAAGCGACTTTAATCCCGAAGACTTTATGTTATAAATTAAGAAACTGCTATCAAAAATGGTAGCAGTCTTTTTTTATTCATATTCACATTTTATGCTTCGCCGCCACAAAAGAGATTTTAGTGCCTTCCTGTTAAAGGGTATTAACGGATAAAGATAGGTGTAGCCGTCTAAGGTTTTAGTAAATGCCACCACAAGACAGACTATAATTAGACCTATAACAAAGCCCCACACCTTAAATAAAGCTGACAAAATCAAAATAAAGGTTCGTGATATTTTAATGGCATAGCCTAACTCAAAGCTTGGCTGTGTGAAATTTGATATAGCCACAAAAGCCATGAACAGCACTACCTCTGAAACGAACCACCCTGAGCGCACCGCAAACTCTCCCAGTACCAAAGCGCCAACAACACTAAAGGATGAGCTGAGGGCACTCGGTGTATTAAGAGAAGCAAGACGCAGTGTGTCTATGACAAACTCCACAATTAAAAGCTGAGTTATAATCGGTACTGTGTAAGGCTCCTCAATTAGCATAAACTTTAAAAAGTCAGGCAGGCTTTCGTGATATTCCGTAAGGAGATACCACGCAGGAATAAACAGCATAGAAAGAACAAAGACCATTGTCCTTATTAAACGAATAAATGTGCCGACGAATGGTGGAAAATAATAATCGTTTATATCCTGGATAAAATCAAATATGCCTGTTGGTATTATCATAGCCGAGGGTGAGCCGTCAGTTAAAATAATAATGTTGCCGTCATATATACATGCCGACGCTGCATCGGGTCTTTCCGTATATCTAACCTTTGGAAAGGGATTCCAATGCTGCTTTGGTATAAGACATTCCTTTAGACTCTCCTGACTCATGGCAAGGCTCTTAACCTTTATGCTGTTTAGCTTCTTCGTTAAAATATCCAGCTGCTTTTTATTTACAGCACTTTCAAGATAGCAAACAATAACATCTGTCTTGCTTTCATAGCCCACCTGAAACACCTTTAAGCGAAGGTCAGTGCTTCGTATTTTGCGTCTGATAAGAGCCGTGTTAAATATAACCGTTTCCACAAAGCCCTCATGTGAGCCTCTTAACACCTTATCGGACTCAGGCTCTTCAACCTGCCTTGCAGGATAAGTGCGGCAGTCGATGATAACTCCCTTAGTAAAGCCCTCAATTATCAGCCCTACAGCACCGGACAAAATAAAGTTTATAAATTTATCTAAGGTCTCCTCGACGCTTGACTCAATATAAGTGATATAGGTGTCGCAAAACTCGTCAGCGCTGCCAATATCCTCTAACTGCTCCGGTGTCAGCTTGCTAAGATATTCCAGCTCCTTTTCAAACATCTCATCCTTAACAAAGCCGTCTATGCAATAAAATGTGGCTCGTCTGCCGCCAATTTTAAGGCGTTTAATTAAAATATCAAAGCTCTCACCCACAGCGAGAGTAGTATTTATCATGTGTAAATTATCATTATAGCTGTCAGTAAACTCTGTCATATTATCACCGACAGTAGTTTTAGCGAATAAATCGAATTTATACCTTATAAATACCTCTTTACATTTATATGCACCCTACCCTTTTTATTTTCGCCTATTATTTCTTCGAGTACCACTTTACCTTTGCCCCTGAGAACGATTTTATCTCCCTGATTTATGATATAGTCGTTTTTAAGGCA
This sequence comes from uncultured Faecalibacterium sp., assembly GCA_964504475.1. Taxonomy (GTDB): domain Bacteria; phylum Bacillota; class Clostridia; order Oscillospirales; family Acutalibacteraceae; genus UBA6857. Next base: position 13,283 of record CAZDEL010000009.1, read on the forward strand.
TTGCTTAGAGTTGACATAAATTATGCCGCCCTTTATCATTTCGGCAGCAGTACCCCTTGAAAGATTAAAAACTGCGGCTGCTATACTGTCGAGTCTCAACGACGCAACTGAGTAAAACTTAATTTCCGTTTTGCCTTCACTTTTTATATATTCCTTGACAGGTAAAATCTCTCCCTCAACGCTGCCTCGTCCTGATTTTTTTAAGTTTTGACAGATAAATTTTCCAATGCTTTTAAGACAAAAAACATCTGCCCCATCTTCTCTGACTATTATATCGCCTATCATTTCGCGCTTGATGCCAAGACCCATTATTGCGCCTAAATAGTCTCTATGGGAAAGAGAAGTAAACTTATCCTTTTTAAGGCGTAAAATACACAAGGGGTTTTCCTCATGGTGCTCTATCATATATTCGGTGCAATTTATTTCCTCATAAAACTTTGGCACAAATAATGCTATGCACCTTTCGGCATCCTCATAGCCACCATAATAATATGTCATGACATACTCTGACAGCTGTCTTTCAATTGTTTTAATATCACTTATTTCCTCCATGGACATAAAGTTGGTGCTCGTTATAATAGAGCTGTCGGCGCACTTTTCTTTTATATCCAAGGTGTGAGAAATAAGCTCTTCCTTTTCGTTCATATATTCACCCTTATGTTTATTATTTGAGTCTCAATCACTTTAATCACTTCCAAAGTATTTATGCGGCAACAAAGCTATATTGTTACCGCACTTTTTTCATATTCCGTTATAATCATGGGCATCTCTTAAAAGCATATCCTTGATTTTGAGAAGCCTTGTAGTATTGCTTCTGTCTGCTTCTTCGATTTTCATGGTTATATATTTAATTGTGTCCTCATAATCGGGAATCATAACATACTCCAAAGCGTTTACTCTGCGGCGTGTTTTTTCTATCTCTAAGGATAAAAGCTGACAGGCTTTTTCGATTTGAGCCAACCTAATCATGTCGGGCACAATGCTCGAAAACTCCTCAGTCACCTCGTCTAAATCAGCACTTGTAAAGGCAAAGCCATAGGAATAAATATCACCCTTGTCGCCTGACTTAAAATGCACATCATATTCGGGCACAATGACGCTCATAATGTTCTTTTCCTTAAGCTCTGCTGTGATTTTTTGCGATGGCATCATAAGAGCTATATTAAGCTCCTCATCACTCATACTGCTACAGGAAAGAGCCATATGCTCATTACCTTTAATAAGAGCAGCTTCAACCTTTTTGCGAAGCTCCTTATTTTCTCTAACAAGGTCTAAAAACTGCCTCATTAGCTCGTCTCGTTTATCTTTAAGAAGCTTGTGACCTCTGCGTGCGGTAACGAGCTTCTTTTTTAAATTTGTCAGTTCCATTCGTGTTGGATTAACATTCATTACCGCCACTTAGTGTCACCTCTACTTTTCTATATAGTATTTATCGAGATATTCGTCTGATATTCTTTTCAGCTCACTTCTCGGCAAAATGGAGAGAAGCTTCCAGCCGATATCAAGAGTCTGCTCAATGCTTCTGTCTGTTTCCTCGCCTTGTGAGATATATTCCTTTTCAAATTCGTCAGCGAATTTTGCATAGAGATTGTCAATATCCGTAAGCGCAGCCTCGCCTAAAATAACCATTAGCTCTTTACATTCCTTACCTCTTGCATAAGCTGAGAAAAGCTGATTCATTACATCGGCATGATCAGCTCTGGTTTTGCCCTCGCCTATGCCCTTATCCTTGAGTCGTGAAAGAGATGAGAGCACATCAACAGGTGGCATAACACCCTTTCTGTGAAGCTCACGAGATAAAATGATTTGACCCTCGGTGATATATCCTGTAAGGTCAGGTATGGGATGAGTCTTGTCATCCTCAGGCATTGTGAGAATAGGAATAAGAGTAATGCTTCCTTTTTTTCCCTGCTGCCTTCCTGCTCTTTCATATATAGACGCTAAATCCGTATACATATATCCGGGATAGCCCCTTCTTCCCGGGACTTCCTTTCTTGCCGCAGACACCTCACGCAAGGCATCGGCGTAATTAGTTATATCCGTTAAAATAACAAGCACATGCATACCCTTGTCAAAGGCAAGGTACTCTGCCGCTGTAAGAGCCATTTTCGGTGTTGCGATTCTCTCAATTGCAGGGTCGTTTGCGAGGTTGGAAAATACTACTGTCCTGTCAATAGCACCTGTTTGCTTAAAGGACTGGACAAAATAATCTGACTGCTCAAAGGTTATGCCCATAGCTGCAAAAACCACAGCAAAGTCTTCATTGGTACCAAGCACCTTAGCCTGTCTTGCAATTTGCGCTGCAAGCTCTGCGTGGGGCAAACCCGAACAGGAAAATATGGGAAGCTTTTGCCCTCTGACAAGGGTGTTTAATCCGTCAATTGCGCTAATGCCCGTTTGGATAAACTCCTGAGGATAGCTTCTTGCGGCAGGGTTCATTGGCACACCGCCAACATCCATTCTTTTTTCAGGGATAATAGATGCGCCACCGTCAATAGGTCTTCCAAGGCCGTCAAAGACTCTGCCTAACATATCCTCAGACACAGCAAGCTCCATTTGCTTGCCTAAAAATCTTATCTTGCTGTCGGACAAATTTATTCCTGCGCTGCTTTCAAACAGCTGCACTAAGACATCGGTGCCATTGATTTCAAGAACCTTGCACTTTCTGCGCTCGCCGTTTTTAAGCTCGATTTCACCTAACTCATTATAGGCAACGCCCTCAACACTTTTAACAAGCATAAGTGGGCCTGCAACCTCACTTATAGTTCTATATTCCTTAGGCATCTGCGTCACCTCCGTTGGAATGAGTTTGCTCAGTTAGCTGTAGCATAATCTCATCAAATTGTGCCTTAGCTTTTTCCTCTTTGACATATTTAAATCTGCCGATTTTTTCTCTGACAGGCAGTTTAACTATTTCCTCAATATCCATGCCGTTTTCAATTGCGACTTTAGATTTTTCATAATATTCCACAACCAGCTTCATTAACATATATTGCTTATTGGCTGAGGAATAGGTGTCAACCTCATGGAAGGCCTGCTGATGTAAAAAGTCTTCTCTTATTGAGCGGGCAGCTTCTAACTTGAGTCTGTCGCCACTTGACAGTGCGTCCACACCAATGAGCTTGACCATCTCGTTAAGCTTTTCCTCCTCTGACAGCAAAGAGATTATCTCACCTCTGAGAGTAGTCCATTCGCTATTAACATTTGCATTAAACCATTTGCCTAAGGAGTTAGCGTAAAGTGAATAGCTTGTCAGCCAGTTAATTGCAGGGAAATGCCTTTTATATGCCAAAGCAGAGTCAAGACCCCAAAAGACCTTGACTATACGCAAGGTTGCCTGACTTACCGGCTCGGAAATATCGCCGCCTGCCGGTGAGACAGCGCCGATAACGCTCAATGAGCCTTCTCTGCCCTCTTTGCCAAGGGAAATGACTCGGCCGGCTCTCTCATAAAACTGTGCGAGTCTACTGCCAAGATATGCGGGATAGCCCTCCTCACCGGGCATCTCCTCAAGTCTGCCTGACATCTCACGAAGTGCCTCAGCCCAGCGTGAGGTTGAGTCTGCCATAAGTGCCACATTATATCCCATATCACGGAAGTATTCCGCAATGGTTATGCCGGTGTAAATTGATGCCTCTCTTGCGGCAACGGGCATATCTGAGGTGTTGGCAATGAGCACAGTCCTCTCCATAAGAGATTTACCTGTGTGTGGGTCAATGAGCTGTGGGAACTCATTGAGAACATCGGTCATTTCATTTCCTCTTTCACCGCAGCCAATATAGACAACTATATCCGCATCAGCCCACTTAGCCAATTGATGCTGAGTTACAGTTTTGCCACTGCCAAAAGGACCCGGGATAGCTGCGACACCACCCTTAGCTAGCGGAAAAAGAGAGTCAACCACTCTTTGTCCTGTTATAAGAGGCTTATCAGGTGACAGCTTTTTATTATAAGGTCTCGGCACACGAACAGGCCACTTTTGCATTATGCCTACTCCGTGCTCAACACCCTTTTCGTCTATAACAATTGCGACGACATCTTCAACGGTACAAGTGCCGCCTGTTATCTCTTTTACAATGCCCCCTAATTTGGGTGAGAGCATAATTTTGTGGCGCACCACATCAGTTTCACTCACATATCCTATTATATCTCCGCCGTAAACTCTTTCGCCTACAGCCACTGTCGGCTCAAAAACCCATTGCTTTTCTCTGTCAATAGCCGGTACGCTTATACCTCTCGTTAAATTGTTTCCGGCTACCTCCATAATTTTTGTCAGCGGTCTTTGTATGCCGTCAAATATATTTCCAATAAGCCCCGGGCCTAATTCAACGCTCAACGGCTCATAGGTTGACACTACCTTTTCACCTGTGCGAAGGCCTGAGGTTTCCTCATATATTTGAATTGAGGCGTTATCACCGTGCATCTCGATAATCTCACCTAAAAGACCCATTTCACCGACTCTGACAACGTCAAACATATTTGCCTGCTTCATTCCGCAAGCCACAACAAGGGGGCCTGATATTTTAGTTATAACTGCGTCATTCATATATAAACCTGTCCTTTACTAATCGATCTGTGAGCCGACTGCCCTTTCTATGGATTTCATCACACCGCTCATTCCCTTACCTGTGTTGCCTGTGACACCGGGAATGAGAACAATATTCGGTGAAACTGATTTAGTATATTTTTCTATTATATCTTCACAATCTTTCCCGAGAGCTTCGGTGATAAATATAATAGCATAGTTTTTCTCACTTAGCTCCAATAGCGTCTGCCTTCCTTCTTCGGCAGAGTACACATCAAAGGCCTCAATGCCAACAGATGAAAAGCCGTATATGCTCTCTTTGTCGCCTATAGCTGCAATTTTATACATATGAGGCTCTCACCCTTTCCTTGATTTTTTCCTTATCTAAGCCCGATAAAATGCCGGTGAGTATAATTCTGACAGTTTTGATTTCCGCCTTTTTGCCATAATAATATGCACACACAGGGTCAAAGCCAAAGGCCGTAAATCTTGCTTTTTTGATTTTGGATATTATTTCATCGTCACACCTTTTTTCGTACTCTGCCCCACTTTCGGCAAAGGTACGGCTAAGGTCACTATATTGTGTTTTGGAAAGATAATCTGTCACCGCCGCCTCGCTGTCAAGACTCGCCTTAATAAGAAACTGCCTGTCTATAAAGCAGCACTCACCCACTGCCATATTGACAAAGTCGCTGCCCTTTTTAGTCTTGGCGCATCTATAGGCTGTTTTAATATTTGCCGTATCACATATAAAAGCGCAGATTTCCCCGAAAAGGCTATTCTTGTTTTTATGTGCACAGGCTTTAAGTGCGTTCACTGCGGCACAGTCAACTATTATATCTAAGTTTTGTCCGTTTTCCGTAAGGCAAGCGGCCTTATAGCTTTCCTTGGCGCACTCACCCATAGCTCCGCCTAACTTATCAAATTGGTGGGAGTTTACTATTTGTGAAAGCAATGCCGTGTCAAGGCTTGTGGGATAAACATAATAATCTGTGGCATCACTATTTGTAAAGTGGCATTTGACAGCCGCTTTTATATTAAAAAAGTCGTTTTGTGTGCAAAGGATACTAAGTTCTTTTTTATCCGGAACGCTTTGAAAAAGAAGCTCCCAAAGCTTTTTATTTTGATAAGATATAAGCTCATTGATTTTTCCTGTCGAATCCTCTGTCCAGCCCTTTTCCTTTAAAAAAGCTACAGCCCGGTCATAGTCCTTAAATTCGCAAAGCTTTTCAATATCATTTTTACTTAGCATATATCTTTCATTTGCACGCAGCCTTGCCACGCAATAAGCATAATCTGTGTCTTTCATTTCTCTCACCCACATTAAAACAGCGCTGTGCTGAGCATATCCTTGAGTGCGTCCATGTTTTCGTCAAAAACTGCTTTAAGAGTGCAATTAATCTCTATATCACCATAGTTTAAAATAAAGCCGTTTTCAATATTCGCCGGAACATTGCTTATATGCACCGCACCCTTTTCGTATATCTCTAAGTTGATGCTTGTCTCAAAATTTTCAGGCAATCTGCCTATATCATAGCCGCTAAGGAGCATTTCACACTCACCGCTAAGAGCATTTTTTATGCACAGCTTTTTAAGCATGGAAAAATATTCCTCATCGGAGAATTTTTCTATTTCCAAATATGCTGCCGATATAATGTCGTTTAAAATAGCATTTCTAATTTCGAGATATCTGTTTCTTGTTATGGACTCTGCCGTACTCTTTGACACAGCTTTGCGCCTTGAGGCTGTCTTCTGCGCTTCAAGGAGTATCTTGTCGCTTTCTTTTTTTGCTTCCAGCCTCGCCTGAGTGATAATTTCCTTTACCTGGAGTGAGGCTTCCTTTAATATGTTGTCGCAATTTTGCTGTGACTCAGATAAGATTTTCTCTATTATTTTGTCAAGACCTGTCATGAAGCCTTCTTCATCTCCTTGTCCTTAATTTTTTTGATTTATCAGCCAAGAGCAATATTATTAACGGCGATAAATGAAACAAGCAAAGCCAAAACCGCATAGGTTTCGACAAGGGCAGCCATTGTCATGCCCTTTGTCATCTCAGCGGGCTTTTTAGCGATTAATGACACACCTGAGGCAGCAACTCTTCCTTGATAAATAGCTGAGAAATAGCCAACGATTGCAATAGGCATTGACGCAGCAAACATCATTAAGCCCTGCTGCCATGTCATTGACACAGCATTACCGGTTATTATGCCTGTTTTAATAAAGACCATAAGTGCAATCAAAAAGCCGTAAAGTCCTTGTGTACCGGGAAGTATTTGCAAAATAAGCACCTTGCCAAACATTGACGGGTCCTCTGAGAGAAGACCTGCACCGGCCTCACCCACAATGCCGACACCTTTAGCTGAGCCGACACCTGCAAAGCCGGCAGCACAGGCTGCACCTAAAATTGCCAAGAAAAGTCCAAGATTACTCATATTTATTTTCCTCCTTAATTGTAAAGAATTTTGAATTGATTTTAAATGGTGTGAATATCCTGCCTGAGCCTTCATAAAACTTTGAGAAGAACTCCACATATTGAAGTCTACAGGTATGGACATAAGTACCGATTAAATTAATTGCAATATTAATTGTGTGACCTATAAGAAAAATGGGAATAAACAATAGGATATTGCCTGTCATTGAGCCTAAAAGGTTTATAACATTTGCTATGACTCCTGTGACAAGGCTCAAAGCTAAAAGCCTCGAATAGGAAAGTATATCACCTAAATAGCCCGATGCTGTGTTATATAGGCCGTATAGACCTCCGCCAAGCTTGCCTAAAATATTTTTTGCACTCCTGCCTGAGATTAAGACTATAAGTATAGCACCCACCAAAAGAAGCCTAATTCCTATATTCTTCACATTTTGTGGTACAGTGGTGAAAAAGCCGGCACCCACTATGGCAAAGCCTGAAACAAAAATCATAACAGGCAAGGTGTCACACAAAGCACCAATATAGTTTTTATCCCTTATGAGCATATAGCCTCTAATGAGAAGACCTGCGAAAAGATGTATAATACCAAACAAGAAGCAATAAAGAAGCAGCTCTATACTGTTTGTCATTGGCTCCATCCAAATTGCAAGAGAGGGTGGATTTTCTACACCAAAAAAGCTTTTCAATATCGTTGGAATTAAATCCCCAAAAAAGCCACCAAACATTAGTCCCCAAAAAATTGTCCCTATGCCGCAATAAAGCACCATATTGGCCATTTTTTTCATGTTGTCTTTTAAGGCGAGCTTCTTTTTTGCGAAGATAGCCCCTATGACCATTAACAGGCCATAGCCTGCGTCAGAGAGCATAAGCCCAAATAAGGCATAGTAGAAAAATGACATAACAGGGTTTGGGTCAACATCCTTATTAGACGGTGGAGAATACATATTTGTGACACTCTCCACACCTGCGGCAAAGGAGTTATTTTTTAATAATACAGGCACATCTTCATTTTCATAATCCGGCTCATAAAGCTCCATTTGTGCCTTAAAGCTGTTTTCTATTTCAAATTTTATTTCTTCGCTGACTGCCGCAGGAATATATCCCTTGACATAAAAGGTCTTTTGCGTTGACGCTGCGTTTTCCACAGCGGTATATTTATCAATTTGTGCTGTATAGTAGTCGCTTAAATATCTAATATCGTTATAATAGCCTTCATAGGTTTTAAGCTTATTTTTCAAAAGGTCTATTTGCTCATTTAAGCTTTCTATTTCGCTTTGACAGTCCTCCACAGCTCTTTTCGGGAGCTTAGGCGCTAATTTATCGGGAATGACAAAGCCCTTTTCCTTTAGTACACTCTCTAAAGCTGCGGCATCACTGTGATGACACATTATAAGAGCGCAGGTTAAAAGCTTCTGAGTGTTTACTACCTCGACGACTACATCATCTAATTCGGGCTTTTCACTTTTAATAAGCTCATATATCTCACTTTGACTATAGGCGTTTTTAAATGTACCAATGAAAATATCCGTTGTGGCAGTGCGCCTTGATGCCATAGGGATATCTAAATCACTCCATGCGGTGTAATAATCTATCATAGTCTCCTGCTTAATGATAGAGCTTTTAATATCCTGCATATGGGAATAAAGGGAGTGTATTTCGTTACATTTTGTCATTAAGTCTTCGCTTTTATCAGTGAGAATTTTATAATCGTTATACTCAATTTGAGTGCAGTCGTTAAACTTTTCAATAAAGCTCTTTTTAATTTCACATTGGTTTTCGATTATTTCATAAGCTTCCTTAACATAGTCGTGCTTTCTTTTAAGTGCTGAAACAATGCCGTCTGTTTTATACTTTATAAGGCTTTCACCTTGGGCATCTTCAAATTGCACAGCCGATGTTTTTTGCAAATATTCCACTAACTTTTTGCTGTCGCTTAAAAGTGAAATAATCTCAAAGCCCATGAGCTTAACTTTTGCCAAAACTTAAACACCTCCCCATAAATATTTTTATATAATCAGCTTAAAAGCTCCTCATATATCATTTGAATAGCAGTTTCATATTGCTTTTCAGTGTCGGCAATTGACTTTTTTTCTCTAAGCTCTGCAAGCTTTTCAGCCTGCTTTACTTGACCGTCGCTTTGATATGCGGCCTCACTTAAAATAACCTTAGCTTGCTTTTTTGCCTGCTCAACAGATGTCTTTATTATAATATCAGCTTGAATCCTCGCATCGCTGAGCATTTTTTCTTTTTTCTTTAGAGCTTCCTGCTCCATTTCACGACCCTTTGCCTCTGCGGCAAGGACACTCTTAATAAGCTCAGCAGCCATTTATAAAAGCACCTCCGCTTACAATATGATTATAGGTTGAAATGGCGGCAAGGACTGTTTCGTTTTTATCCTCGCTGTCACGCGAATTCAAAACAATGGAAGTCACAGTCAAAATCAGCATTAATATTGTTATTATAGCCGTTTTGATTATCCGCTGAATAAGCCCCTTTGACGGCAGCTTTTTGCGTTTTATTTCCGGCAGCTTTTCATAGCGCACTATTTTCTTTTTCGTCGGCTGTGGCTTTCTTTTATAGGCTGGGATTATGTCGGGGATTTTGATTTCCTCTTTAAGTGACACAACCTCTATTTCCTGCTCCGGCTCAAAATCGGTCTGCTCAATCTCGGGAATGAGAACCTCCTCCTCGGGCATATCATAGCCGGCGGCGTCAGAGTAAACATCGTCATATTCGGCCTTAGTGAAGGGCTTATTGTCAAGGGCGTTTTTTAAGTCGCTGAGCATTTGCTCCGGAGTAAAATATCTGTCGTTGGGCTTGAAGGCGCAGGCCTTTGCAATGATTTTTTTAAGCTCCTCACTCGCCAAAGACGGCTCAGGCAGCGCCACACCTGCACTACGCTTTTGCACACCCTCATTAAGAGAGCTGACAGTCACCTTGTTTGGGTACTCCTCGCTAAAGGGAAGCCTGTTCCTGTTGGTGAGCATAAAGAGCACAAGACCCAGTGCATAGGTGTCAACAGTGGAGTTGACATTGCCCGTCTTAATAAACTCGGGAGCCATATAATATTGGGTACGCTTGTAGGCAACACCTGACTTTGCAGGCTCTAAAAGACTAAAGGTACCGAAATCGCCAAGCTTACAAACACCGTTTCTGTCAAAGAGGATATTCTCCGGCTTGAGGTTAGGGTAAATATAGCCGAATTTGCGGCACTTAATAAGTGATTTGCAAACGCTTATGCCAAGGCGCAGTGTTTCCTCCAAGGTGAAGGAAAACTCCTTTAGCAAGTCGGACAAAGAGCGCATTTCTTCAAGCTTTAATAGGATAAGTCTACCCTTGCCGTCACTTGCCTTACGCAGCTCCATATCCTCATATTTTACAAAATATTTGCCGCCATCGCTTTCCATGAGGGTTTTAACATTGTCTGTGATATTGGAAATAATTTTTTCGTAATACTCGTCCTGAGTTTCGGCAACAATATTATCGTCATCTTCCTCGCTGAAAAGATTTTTCTTTTCTTCGCGGTTCTCACCAAGACGAATTATTTTAAGAATACTATTTTCTCTTGTGCCGTCATATTTTTGTCTGTATATACTAAAGACCTTGCCATCTGTACCTGTGCCAAGCTGTCTGTCTGTATACCATTCACCGAAAACGGGATTAAGGGAATTTGACATATTCATTTCTCCTTCTTGCAATTTATATCTAAAAAAGCCGGTTAAGACATAATAAGACATTATAATCTAATCTATTATAGCACAATTTACCATGGCTTGCCAACTGTATTTACAACTTTTTTTAAAATAATATCTTAACATCTCCTATTGACATTATTGATACAAAATATTAAAATATAAGTGTAAGATTTAGAAAGGAGCCTATTAAGGCAAATTCAGGTTATGAGTGATGAATTAAACATGGATATGGATATAGTTTCCGTTGTTGATGATGATGGCAAGGAGCATATGTTTGAGGAGCTTGACAGAATAGAGCTTGATGATGACAGACGATATGTTGCCCTTGTACCCATTTACGAGGACGAAACTCAAATCCTTGACGATGATGGCGATGTGCTTATACTTAAAGTTATTGAGGAAAAGGGTGAGACCTACCTTATTCAAATTGAGGATGAGGACGAATTTAACGAGGTAGGCAACATTATTGAGGATCGCTTAATCGAAAAATATGAAAAGCAAGACGAAGAATAATTAAATTGTCTTCCTGCCCTGTTCGTGTTTCTGAGATTGTTATAACCCAACACTCTTTTTAAAGGAGAGACGCTTTGTCGGCGGATTGCAGACCTCCCGCTTTGCGGACGAAGGGAGCGTGAACCCGACTCGCTATCACCATCCTGCTTTACGCAGGTTATAGACGTCACATAACGGCAGGGCGGGGACTTTTTAATTGTTGAATTTAAACGCAGTGTATTTTCCCTGCGTTTATTTTTTTGTTTGTTTTATGTGCAAAAAAGCTCGACGAAATAACCGCCGAGCTTTTTTAAGTTGTTCACTTATTTAATTTTGCATGCTACAGGTGTTGAGAAGTCACCGTAAACATAGCTGTTGCCTACCTTTGTGTAAGCTCTAACCTTGAAGTAATAGGTGTTACCCTTCTTCATAGATCTTGTATACTTAACAGTATTTGCGCTGATGTTTGATAGCTTAGCATACTTGCCGTCTTTTTTGCTACAATACCAAACCTGATAGCCTGACTCACCTGTGATATTGTTCCATGAAAGGTTGATCTTGCCCTTTGATGATGAAGCCTTAACAGTTACCTTGGCAGGAACTTGCTTGAAGGTATAAGCAAGATATGAGCCTGAGTAAACAACTGTTCCGTCCTCTTGCTTAGTATAAGCTCTGACGCAAATCTTATAGCTTGAGCCCATCTTAAGTGCTTTACCGTTATAATCCTTGGTTAAGATGTAGTTTGTAGCTGAAACTGCTGCAACTGCCTTCCATGATTTACCATTGGAAACATATACTCTATAGCCTGTTGCGCCGGGAACAGCCTTCCAATAAATCTTTGTTGTACCCTTTGAGGTTGGAGCTGTTGTGATCTTAGTGGTCTTGCCCGGACGAATGAGGAAGTTAAAGGTCTCTGTGCCTTCGTACTTGCCCTTAAACTCAACTGTTACAGTGTAGCTACCGGGAGCGATCATCTCGTCCTCTGAGTAGGTGTAGGTATAGTCAGTACCGTTAACGAGAGCCTCGCCACTTGCATTTGTTGCCTTAATGCTTGGTGTTCTTACCTTGCCGTTATAGGTGACAGCTGATGATGAAAGAGAAACGCTTTCAATCTTCTCGATAACCTCTGAAATTACGCTGTTACAATTAGCGCAAACAGATGAATAACTACCGTCTGACTCAGTTGTTGCAGGGATTATTTGATCTTGATAATCGTGACCGAGAGCAGGAATCTCTGTTGGAGCAGTGTAAACGGTGTTACACTTTGTGCAATGTGTGCCGCCTCTGTAGCCCGGAGTTGTGCAAGTTGGAGCAACATATTCTGATGAAACTATATTACAGCCGCCGCCGTTTGGTATAGTCTCAGTTTCAACAAGCTTACATGATGCACACTCTCTATGCTTTGTGCCACTTGTTTGACAGGTTGCCTCAGTATCTGTTATCCACTCACTCCATGCGTGGTCAATGACAGCGACTTCCTCGCTGTTTGTTTGCTTACAGCGTGAGCAGTTATAGAAATTAAGACCCTTAGTTGTACAGGTTGAAGGAGTGGACTTTGTTGAGTCAAGAATCCAGTCATGACCGAGTGCTTCAAGTGTTGTTCTTTCCTGTACCCATGCACCGCAATCCTTACACTTAATGCCTGCTGAAATACCTGAGTTAATACAGTCAGGTGCAGTAGCAGGGATTTCCTCTGTGTTTTTGTGTCCTGTTGCATCAACTGTGCCTGTTTGTCTTTCGCCACAGCGTGTGCAGGTTTGATTTAAATATCCCGGCTCAGTACAGGTAGGATCCTTTGAGTCTTCGCCCTTAATCCAATTGTGACCTGTTGCTTTGAGGATAGTAGCTTCTTTAATGATAGCTTCGCAAACTGAGCATTTAATGCCTGCTTCGTTACCGTCCTCGGTGCAGGTGTTAGGCTTTGCAGGAATTTCAACCTCTGTGTGAGGAAGCTTTTCAGTCTTTTCTGTTACAGACTTTGTACACTTTGTACATTTATACTTAATTGTACCTTCTTCTATACAGGTTGCTTCCTTTACGACCTCAGCCTTAGTCTTATCATAGGTGTGACCGGCAGGGATAACTTCCTGTGCTTTGATTTCATAAGCGCAATAAAAGCATCTTATACCTTCAGTGAGACCCGGCGCTTTACAGGTTGGCTCTTTACCGGCAACCTTAATTTCTTTGTGTCCTGTTGCAGGGATAGGCTTTGTTGCTTTTTGACCACAACCCGGTACTTCACAAGGTGCTTCCATAACACCGTCTTCAGTACACTTTGCCTGGGTCTTAACTGTCCATGAAAGCTCACTTGAAACCTTGTGACCTGTTGCAGGTATAACCTCTGTAACTGTTTGCTTACAAACAGAGCAATAGCCAACCTTCTTACCATCTTTTGTGCAAGTAGCGTCCTCAACAACTCTAAGTTCACCCTTATGTGTTATCGGAAGCACTTCCTGAGTTGTGTATGTACAGCCCTCATTTTCACACTTTTGAACCTTTAAACCGGCCTTAGTGCAGGTTGCAGCATATGACTTTGTAGTGTCATCAACCATCTTGTGACCTAAAGGTGCAACCTCGACCATGTTTTGCTTAACATAGTTACAGTTTTTACAATATATGCCGTCTGTCTCGCCCTTTGTAGTGCAAGTTGCAGCTACGCCCTTTACGGTAACTAAATCATGTCCTTTTGGAGCGACAGTCGCACCACCGGATAAATTTGTGCCACAAAGCTTGCACTTTGTTCCGGCTTCTTTACCGGGATTAACACAAGTTGCAGCTTGGGCAGCATATGCCTCAGGAACATGCTCCAACTTAGCAAATTTTCCTTCGTTTTTACGTCCACAATCTTTACAGGTTTGCTCTCTTTTACCTTCGGCAGAGCAAGTTGCTTCTTGTGTAACTTTCCATGCACCATAGTTGTGGGTATACTCAATTTCTTTTGTCTCAGTTTCAGAGCAAGCGGAACACTTATTAACCTGAGTACCATTCTTTGCAGTCTTGCAATTTGGTGCTTCATATGATTGCATTATCCAGCTATGTCCTTTTGCAGCAATAACTGAACCGCCTGTAAGGTTATCTCCGCAAACACTGCATTTTGTGCCTGCATCCCTACCCGGCTCGGTACAAGTTGCAGGGATAGCAGCATAAGCTTCTGACTTATGACCCTCATAAGCTATCTCATTACATGCGACTAAAACATCATAGCATCTTGAGCAATATTTACCCTCTGTATGTCCCGGTGTAGTACAGCCCGGGGTTTCAGCGGGAATTACTACTTCTACATGACCTAAAGCGGGAACTTCTCTTGTTTCGCCTGTAGTCGCTGTGCAACCGTCACCTCTTTTACACTTTTTTTCCTCAACACCCTTTGTTGTACAAGTGGCTTTGGTTGTTGCAACCCAATCATAGTCATGACTGCCAACTACGCATAAAACATCTTTGGCGAATGCGCTCATCGGTACAACCGACATAACCATCATGACTATCATAACCAATGATAGTATTTTATTAATAGTCTTATTCATTTTTTAAACCTCCGTTTAATTTTTTAGCATAGCAACTATATCACATTAGAACAGCCAAAGTCAATAGTTGTTATGTAATTTCAAATTTTCGCACTAAAAATTAATTGTTTTATTTAATTTAATTCACACAGATTTCACAATGACTTTTTCTTTATATCTCGTCATATGGGAAGGCCTTGTTATATATTTTGACCTTGCCCTCGTTATAAACCTGCGCCTTCTCACCTGAGAGAGGTGTGACGCTGCAATACATACCACCGTCGAGAGTACCATCAAGATAAAGCTTAATGACACCTGTCTTTTCCCTGACGGCTGTCGCTTGCACCTTATCAAGGACTGTGGAGCGTGAGATAACATGATTATAGCCCATTTTGAGATGTACTCTGCCGTCATCCCCCACATAGAAGCTAAGCTCATCGCCCTGCTTCATGATTACATGAGGCTCTTCGCCGTCAAGAGTCGCTCTGATAGTAAAGCCGCCCTTGCCATAAAGTCCCTCGGTGACAAGGAAGTTATCATAATAATCGAAGCTTATGTCAACATCATTTGTGTTGCCCATAATGTCGCCAACACCTTTTAGCTTTAGGTGATTAATTCTTTCAAAGGCGTCTTCAAAGGTGATGACCGCACTCATATAGTCCTCTAACAGCTCTGCGGCAATAATAGTCTTGTCGCAGGTTATATTTTCGATATTGACAAACTGATTAAAGGTGACTTCCACACTGTTTTGTGTTAAGGGTGTAACATAAACGCTCTGAATATCCTTTTGCTTTCTGCCAAAGTGAAGTATCTTTGTCTCATATGAAGCAAGAGTCACATTGACAGTGTCACCGTAGCTATAGGCATCACCTAAGGAAGTACCCTTATAAGGAAGTATCTGGGTGACACCGGCATAAATCAGCTCCTTTGTCACACCAATAGCTTCATTTAAGCACAAGGCAAAGTCCTGTTTGTTTTCACTGCTGTTACGAAGGGCAACTATGCCCTCAAATCTGTCAAAGCAGCTATAGCCGTAAACCTGACCCTTTGACGGTCTGCCGCCAAAAATAACGGACTTTGAAAGTATGTCCATATTATCCTCTAAGAAACGCATTACACTGTAATTAATGCGCCACTTACCCTCGCTCATCATGTTAAAGCTATAATAAAGCTCCCAAAAGGCTGTGCCTCGCATAGCCATTGTGAAAAGATACTCTCTAAACTCCTCATCACTCATGTTTACCTTAGCTTCATTGCCGTAAACAGGGTCATGATTATAAAGAGCACTTTGAGGAAACTGGAATTGTCTATCCTTATAAAACTCTAAATATCTTTCGTCACGATATGAGAGCATCCTATCCTTGTCGGAGACTACACCCTTTTTGCCCTCAAAGCCAACATCGTTACTCGTTTGAATCCAAACAGAATTAGAATATTGCAGCAGCCATGGACTTGGCATAGCATAGCTCGTTACATTGAGCCAATAGTTGCTGCCGCCATTTTCATATAGCTTATTAAATAATGCTATCCATTTTTCCCACACATCAGTGTAAAAATACATAGACCTGTAGCCGCCGACCATATGACGGTGGTGTGAGCTTTTACACGGCCTTTGAGCAAAGCCGTCAATTTTCCAGTAGTTTAAATTAAATTTTTCCTGACAAGAGAGCATAAACTCTGTGAGCTTATCGAGATATTTTTCACTACCAACACATATATCCTTTGACTGATTATTCACATAGCCGTTGCCGGAATGTTGGATATGCTTCGCGAATTTTATAGTGTCCTTTGTGTAGCCACCGCGAGGGCCTATCCAAAGCCCAAACTCTGAGCCTAAGTTTTCCGCAAGAGCCGTAAAGGGATAAAGCTCGTCGGGAAACTTCTCATTAAAGCACCAAAAGTCCTTTGAGTAGTCATTCCAGCCATCGTCAACAACATAGCTGTCAAGAGGTTTTTCACCCACTCTTGTCAAAGCCTTTTCAATCTCTAAAAAGGAAGTATAGATATTACTCCTTGTGATATTGTGCATATGGTCATACCATGAGTTATATTGTCGCCTTAAACGCACAGGCTTGGATATTGACCTGATGTACTCGAAAAATGCCTTTTGCACCTGCTCGAAAATATTGCTCTTGGCAGCACCTATGACGCTGCAATAGCTGCAATAGGGCTTATCCCTCATAGTATCTAAGATGTTTTTACCGCTGTAGCAATTTATTGAAGTGGTAAAATCACTGATTTTATTTAGCGCCGCCGGAAACTCACTGCCCATAAAAAGGCTGTCAACATAAAGGGGTTGACCCATTTCCAGCATGTACCCGGGCACATGAGATGGTGGCTGGTCAGGTATACACCAGCATTTCAGCGATGAGTCAAATTTCATGGACTCAAGATTAATATAGTCGAGAATAATAGGCTTTTCACCAATTTTTTCACTCTTAATTTCAAGGTGCTTTCTTAAAATTCCCTGATAAATAGGTGCTTCATAAATTAGTGAGACTTTAAGCTTGCTGTCCTTAACTTTGACGCTTTTAAACACTATAGTATAGATTTTCGTCGATGAAGTCTCTTTAAAGCTTGTTTGCTCAATTTTCATCTCGGATGCTTTTAGGTTATTGCTTAAAAAAGGTGAGCTTTTAAAGGAAATTATAAACTCCTCACTGCCATCAAGACAGGTGACAGTTCTTCCGCTTTCTTTATTGAGAATATCCCATGAGATGATTTTATCGTTTTTAATGGAAAAGGTCTTTTTAATATAATCGTTTTCAATTACGAAGACGCTACTTTTCATTTAGCAGCACCGACTTTTTCTGAAATAACACTGTCCACCCAGGAAACAACATCGCTGCAAACCTTATCAAAGCAAGCACTTTCATTTAATATCTCGTGTCTTCCATCGGGATAAAGTATCTTTTTAACATTGGTTTTGCCCTTTGCGGCAAGTGTATCACAAACCTGATTTACGCCCTTTGAATATCCGCCGACAGGGTCCATAGCACCGGATATAACTAAAACAGGCAGCTCCTTTGAAAGGCCTGAGAACCACTCATCAGATGAGACAAACTTTAAAATTGAAAATAAATCGCAATAGCCCGGTGCAGTGAAAAGGAAACCGCAATATTTATCTGCTATATATTTGTCAACCTCAAAATCATCTCTTGAGAGCCAATCGAAGGCTGTTCTTCCCTCAAATTTTGAGTTATATGTACCAAAGCCCATTTTGTCAATGACCTTACTTCTGTAATGATCGCCCTTGAGCTTTGTGACAAGCTTTGCAACAGCAATGCCTGCGCCGGCTGCCGGATTAGGACCAGCTGTGCCGCAATATACTGCGCCATCTATTTCGGCAGCGTACTTAAAAGAGTAAGCTCTTGCAACAAATGAGCCCATTGAGTGACCAAAGAATATATATGGCTTATTTGGGTTTTCACTCTTTGCGATTTTAGTCAGCTCATGACAGTCCTCAACAAAGTTTTTCCAACCGTCCTTTTCGCCAAAATAGCCAAGCTCATTGTCATTTTTAACACTGCCGCCATGACCCAAATGGTCGTTGATATAAAGAGCAATGCCATTTTCACACAGAACGCGGGCAAACTTTTCGTATCTTTCAAGATGCTCCGCCATGCCATGTGCAACCTGGAGTACAGCTTTTATTTCGCCGTTTTCCGGCAAATATGATGCACAGTGTATATCTGCAAGACCTGACACTGATGGAAATGTGAATTCTTTTTTAATACAAGACATATTATCTCCTCCGTTAAAATATAATTATACAATGATAATTATAGCACATTTCAAAAGATATTTCATTAGTTTTAACAAAATAGCCCCATGTCAAACTTAACAAAAAAACTATGACTTTTTTGTAGAAGAAAAGGGGAAACATGTGTCGAAAATATAGATAAATCCGTTTATTTGGACTGATTTTTAAAAATAAACGAACATTTGTCTTGACAAATGGCTTTTGATGTGTATAATTAAAGCATAGACAAGAACGAATGTTCGTTACGGAGGTAAGCATTATGGCAATATCATTTTCAAGCTTTACAACAATATTTTTCTTCCTTATAACTCTCATTGGCATGGGCATTATATTTGAAAAGCAAATCATCGCCCTTGAGGATAAATTTGACGCATGGGTTTCTTCAAAGAGAAAAGAGAGAAGGCAAAGCACACCTATTGTAGAAAAAAGACACAGCAGCTCATACTCTTCAAAGCCGTCTCAGGACGATAAAGCTTATGAATTTGCCGCTTAATTTTAGCGGCTTTTATTTTTTGCTGCTCATTTATCTTTTCAATTTAATCAAAAAACCTACAAAATACCTAATTGCTTGACTTTTATTGAGTTTTAATATAGAATAAACTGAGTAGAATGTTAAAAAGTCAGGAGGCTTTTATCCAATGACTGAAAGTAAAAACTATTGCATGGGCTGTATGAAGGAGATGCCACAGGGGGAGACTATATGTCCGGACTGCTCTTATAATGCACTCTCCCCACAAAGAGACCCATTCCTTCAAAAGGAAAGCATAATCTCAGACAGATATCTCGTTGGCAAGGTGGAGTATTTTTCTTCGGACTCTGTCACCTATATTGGTCGTGATATGGAAAATGACTCTATTGTCAGCATAACTGAGTTTTACCCTGAAAAGATAGTCTCTCGCTTACCCTCCTCATCTGAGGTCGCTATTAAGATAGGCTATGAGGAAATTTTCAGAGCTTGCCTTCAAAGCTTCCTCGACTTATGGAATGAGCTAAAGGAGTTTAGCCGTGTTATATGCCTTCCTACTATTATTGATGTGCTTGTTTATAATGGTACTGCCTACGCAATATCTAAATATAAGGATTGCATTACTCTTGAGTCATATTTTAGTGAAAGACCTCCTCTTTCACCTAAAAAGGCACTTTCCTCCTTTAAGCCTGTTATAGCCTGCCTTAAAAAGCTTAATAGCGTTGGAATAATCCATGGCAGCATATCACCTAAAAATGTTTGTGTTGGTGCTGACGGCAAGCTTCATATAACTCGTTTTGCAATCAGACAATGCTACAGCTCCATAAATGAGATGCGTATAAAGCCTAACTCAGGCTTCACTGCCTTTGAGCTTTATGGCAACGCACCGGAGCTTGATATACAAAGTGATGTTTACTCGACTACGGCACTGCTTTATTATGCAATGACAGGCAAGACACCGGACGATGCAACAAAGCGTGCTGTCAAAGATGAGATGGTACTCCCCTCCTCAGTGGCAGAAAAGCTGTCTAAGGATGAAATAACAGCCATTGTCAAGGGCATGGCAGTTCATAAGAAAAACCGCCTTGAAAGCTTAGATGAGCTAATGGGGTTGATTTATCCCAAAAATGACACTGTCAATAATTCCGCCAACTCACCTAAGCCGGCCGCAGCTCAAAGACCACACAGACCTATCCCGGTACAAAACACACAAGCCGTCAAGGTCAGCCGCCCTGAGCCGGTGCAGCAAAAAAGGGAGTTTAATAAAGCTTTAACCAACAACGAGCTTTTAGTCACTATGCTAAAAACCTTTGCGGTTGCCTTTGTGTCAATTTGCCTTATTTTCACAGTTTTATACACTACAGTGCTTTATAAGAGCTTTGAGGTACCATTGATGGACAGCTTATTCTCATGGGCTTCATTTTTGCCAATGAACAAGGAAGACAGCGAGGATGTGTATAATGAAGACACAACCACCACTCAGGCTCCAAATGAACAAAACCGCTCATATGTCACAGTGCCCGACTTTAAGGTTCACACATATGACAGGATTAAGAGCAACGAAATTTTCAACCGAAATTTTGTCATTAAATATGTAATGCAGCCGAGCAAAACTCACGAGAAAAACACAGTTATCTCTCAAAGCTTAAATCCCGGTGAAAGCGTACTCAGCGGCAGTGAAATAACCCTCGTAATCAGTGAGGGCATTGCACAAATTGAGCTGCAAAGTGTTATCGGTATGCCCTATCAGCAGGCAAAGGAAAAGCTTGAAGGTGCCGGCTTCGTTGTTAAAAAGCAAACAACCGAAAACCCGGGCAACGAAACAGCTAACGAGGTTTATCTCATGAGCAAGGTTGCGGGTCTTGAGTTTGATGAGGGTACGGAGATCGTACTCACTGTTTGGGACGAGGTCAAAGAAACCACAACTAAACCGACTTCAACATCAGAAACTACGACGAAAAAGACTGAGACGCCAAAGGAAAATAACGACTAAAAGTCCTTAAATATAAAGTTGTCGAAAAAAGGAAAAATATTATTTTAATTATTTTCCTAAAAAGTATTGACTTTCTCAGGTGGTTGTTATATAATAACTAAGCACTTGAGAGAGTGATATATCGCGGGGTGGAGCAATCTGGTAGCTCGTCGGGCTCATAACCCGGAGGTTGCAGGTTCAAGTCCTGCCTCCGCAACCAGTTGAAAATACTGACTTGTTTAATAGCAAGTCAGTATTTTTTTGCATTAATTCACCCCACACACCTTTGTGGAGTGCTCCTCCATCGTGAGCCACTAAAAGTATCAAATGCTCACCTATCCTCACTAAATTTGCCCACTCGTTGCTTTTGCTAAAATCGCAGCCGCCCACTTAACTTTATCCACTTTGTAAAAGAGTACCCGTAATATAAAGCCCATGAATAAGTAAACCACCTTGCTTTCATGGGCTTTCTTTAACAATTAATTGTTGCATTTTACGCAAACGCTTGATATAATTAAGGGTGAAAAATAAGCAGTTAAAACACTAACTGCACCATTTAGGAGGAATATGTCTATGAACTATCAGCCTGCACCAAACCGCTATGAAGTAATGACTTATCGTCGTTGTGGCAGAAGTGGCTTAGAGCTGCCTGCCATTTCCCTTGGACTTTGGCACAATTTTGGCAACATTACACCCTTTAAAACTCAACAGGAGATTCTTCGCAATGCCTTTGATTTGGGCATCACCCATTTTGACCTTGCCAATAATTACGGCCCACCATATGGCGAGGCAGAGTGCAACTTTGGTATGCATATGGATAAGGATTGGCACACACATAGAAATGAGTTGATTATCTCAACTAAAGCCGGAAATGATATGTGGCCCGGCCCATATGGTGATAATGGCAGCCGCAAATACCTCATTGCCAGCATTGATGAGTCCCTTAAAAGAATGCACCTTGACTATGTAGATATATTTTATCATCACCGCCCTGACCCAAATACACCTATCGAGGAAACTATGGGTGCTCTTGATTATATTGTACGCAGTGGCAAGGCGCTGTATGTTGGCATATCCAACTATTATGACCCTGAGCAGGCTCGTGTTGCTATTCGTACCTTGCGTGAGATGGGAACTCCTATGCTTATCCATCAGCCAAATTACTCTATGCTTAACCGCTCAATTGAAAACGGTCTTGATGATGTACTAAGGCAAGAGGGCGTTGGCTGTATTGCTTTTGCTCCATTGAGCAACGGTATCCTTAGCGACAAATATCTAAATGGTATTCCGGCCGACTCACGAGCTGCCCACGACCCAAGATATTTAAAGGCTTCGGATATCACCTATGAAAAGCTTGAAATTGTCCGTAAGCTGTCTGCTATCGCTGAAAAGCGTGGTGAAACAGTCGCACAGCTTGCCTTACAATGGACACTGCGTGACCCTGTTGTTACAAGCGCATTAATAGGTGCAAGTAAGCCTGAGCAAATAGAGGAAAATGTTAAGGCACTCTCCTTCCCTGAATTAACAAAGGCAGAGTTAGATGAGATCGATAATATTTTAAAGTAAACCGAAAATTATATTTAAGAAGTCGTTTTATGCGGCTTCTTTTTTGATTTGGATGAAATGTTAACCAATTTTGTGCTGTAAATGTCACATTAATAATTGTACCGTAAGCACATACGAATTGGTACATTTAGCGTTATTTTGCACAATATGTACTAAAACTCTTGATTTTGATTTTTTCATGGTGTATACTCTGCTTGTCGAAGAAATGAGACAATTTTTATTAAGGAATGATAACTATGGCATTTGTTTTTAAAGGGCCTGAATTAAAAGAAGGTATGAAGGAAAGCACCTTTGAGTGTAAGAGAGACGAGCTTACAATCAGAGGCACAGAATATCGCCCCGAGGGAGATAATTTACCTATTGCGATTGTCTCACATGGCTTTATGGGCTATCAGGACACAGTTAAATATTACACATCTATCTTAGCCGGAATGGGCTACGCTGCATATTGCTTTGACTTTAACGGTGGCGGTGTTGCGGTTAAAAATATAAGCGACGGCAAAACAAAAGATATGTCTGTGGTAACTGAAGTTGCTGACCTCGAAGCCGTTATTGATTATGTGAGCACACTCCCCTATGTAAACAAAAATAAAATAGTGCTTATGGGCTGTAGTCAAGGTGCTTTTGTCTCAGCAATAGTTGCGGCAAAAAATAAATATCCTGTGGATAAATTAGCTTTATTCTACCCTGCTGTGTCAATTCCCGACGATGCGAGAAACGGCAGAATGATATTAGCCACCTTTGACCCTAAAAATGTGCCTGAGACCTTCCTTTGCGGACCTATGGAGCTTGGAAGACGCTATGTCACCGATGTTATAGATATGGATGCCTTTGAGATGATAAAGGGCTATAAGGGCAAGGTTTGTATAGTACACGGCACTGATGACAAGGTCGTCAATGTCACATACTCTAAGCGTGCCGCCGAAACCTATAAGAGCTTTGGCGCAGATGTTACACTTCATATTATTGATGGCGGTGAGCATGTCTTTTCACCGGAGCACGATGTTATAGCTGTAGAAAAGCTCAAGGAGTTCATTGAAAAAGACTAAAAAATAATTGAACACAAAAATCGCAGTGTGTATTTAGCCTTTACACACTGCGATAATTTTTTTGTTTTATTTACTGTACGGGCATACCTTCATGCAGATTCCACACACTGCGCCCCTGCCTATATGCTTGAAGTGATTTTTCATATATGTGCTGCATTTTTCAGGATCGAACATATATTCACGCTCACAGCCCTCGTACCAAACATTGCCCGATATAGCACCACTGGGGCAAGCTTTAACGCAAAGCTCACAGCCGGAACAAAGGTCAAGGAGTACAGCGTCAGTGACATCAAACTCACAATTTGTAAAAATACTGCCAAGGCGCACCTTCGCACCATAATCCTTATGAAGGAACATAGAGCTTTTGCCAATTGAGCCAAGACCCGACAAGGTGGCAACCTTTTTATGGGAATATCTGCCCTTATAATTCCAGCCGTCCTTGTTGATGCTTTGAGATGCGGCAACGGTGATATATTTGTAGCCTCTATTTTGCAAGAAAAGGCCTGCCTTTAACAAAAGCGAATCAATAAAAGCGTTGACACTCCTATAGTGATTAAAGTAGGTGTGAGTAGGCTCAGCACCAATTTCATCAACTATATTCTCTGACAGGCGCACCACAATGCTCACACCGTAATTGCACTCGCCAAAATCTCCGTCAGTTATTTTGCAAAAGCCCACATCACTTGCTCCTTGTGATATGAGGTACTCTTTAAGCTCATCTTGAATTGACATATCTCACCTCTTAAACATCCTTTATGCCAAACATTGCAATGCTTTGCTCAATTTTACTCTCGTCACTGTTTTCAAAGGTGATCATGCCCTCTTTGCCACTGTCATTGAGAAGACCTCTTTCCTGCAAAAGACGCTTGCATTGCTTTGCAGCACCCATTGAGCCTTCAAAAACAAGAACCTCCTCGCCTAAAATCTGCTGAATCGGTCGCCTTGCAAAGGGAAAATGTGTGCAGCCGAGAACAACTGCATCAACCTTGTGGTCAGCATACGGCTCAAGTATTCTCTCAAGATACTCAACCGCCTGGGGTGACTCAGCCTCGCCTCTTTCCACAAAGCCGACAAGCTCCGGTGCAGGCAGCTTAATAAACTCAGCCTCACCCTCAAAGCGAGCCATAAGCTTATTAAACTTTTCCTCTCTGAGAGTCAGGGGCGTAGCCAGTACCAACACACGAGGCCAGCTTGAAGACAGTGCCGCCGGCTTTAATGCAGGCTCAAGCCCAACGAAGGGATAGTCGGGATACTTTTCCCTTAAAAAATCTCCCGCCGCACTTGTTGCAGTGTTGCAGGCTATAACTACAGCCTTTGCGCCACGCTGCATTTGCCTTTCTACAATGTTGACAGTGATATTCTTAATTTCTTCCTTTGTTTTCGTACCATAGGGCGAATTTGCGGAATCACCAAAGAATATGTAATTTTCATTCGGCATAATACGGTGCAGCTTTTTCAGCACCGTTATGCCACCCATGCCTGAGTCAACAACGGCAATGGGACTAAATTTGTTAACCATAATTTGTTCCTCTTATTAAATAAGGCAATACGCCCAATTTTCTTCCTGCTATTTATTCATAAAGTGGCGTACAATTGCTAATTGCCAATTGTCAATTGTTCCTGTGCCATTTTACACCTTGTGGTGTGTCCTCAAGGACAATGCCCTGTGCCTTAAGCTCATCACGAATACGGTCAGCTTCAGCCCAATTCTTATTCTTTCTGGCATCGTTACGAGCTGCAATAAGTGCCTCTATTTCCTCATCGAGGCTCTTTTGAGAGTTTCTGTTATAGAGCAGACCAAGAACATTAGTAAGCTCATCGAAGACCTTAGCGGCATACTCTGTGAGAGCCTTTGAGTGAACACCGTCATTAACATTTAAGTTGATTTCCTTGACCAGTTCAAATAATGCACCAAGAGCCTCACCTGTGTTAAGGTCATCCTCCATAGCGTCAATAAACTTTGCCTTCTTGCTATCAATAGCACCTATGATTTCTTCGTCCTTTTCGTCGGAAGCGTCACTTGCATTTTTAAGAGCAAAATCAAGATTGTCTCGGCAGGTGTAAAGTCTTTCAAGAGCTGTCTTGCACTGCTCAATTGCATCAAAGCTATAGTTAATTGGGCTTCTGTATTGGCAGGAGATCATAAGATAACGAATAGGCTCATAGCCGTATTGCTCAGCCACATCACGCACAGTAAAGAAGTTGCCGAGAGACTTTGACATTTTAACCTTGTCCACAGTGATAAAGCCGTTGTGCATCCAATATTTTGCAAAGGGCGCACCGTTGCAGCACTCACTTTGTGCTATTTCGTTTTCATGATGTGGGAAAATAAGGTCTTGACCGCCGCAGTGAATATCAATAGTTTCACCAAGATAGCGTCTGACCATAGCAGAGCACTCAATATGCCAGCCGGGTCTTCCGTGACCCCATGGTGACTCCCAATAAGGCTCACCGGGCTTTGCGCTTTTCCAAAGTGCGAAGTCCATGGGCTCTTTTTTAACCTCGCCAACATTTATTCTTGCGCCGGCTTCCAAATCCTCAAGAGGCTGGTGAGAGAGCTTACCATACTCGGAAAACTTTTTAGTGCTGAAATATACATCTCCGTTTGCCTCATAAGCATAGCCCTTATCAATGAGTGTTGAGACAATATCGATAATCTCATCAATGTTTTCTGTTGCCTTTGGATGAGTTGTAGCCTCTCTAATATTCATACCCTTAGCGTCAACCCAAAATTCCTCAATATATTTTTCGCTAATATCCTTAAATGTTACACCCTCCTCATTTGCACGGCGGATGATTTTATCGTCAATATCAGTGAAGTTTTGAACAAAATTAACCTTATTGCCCTTATATTCAAGATAGCGACGCATAACATCAAAAACACAAAGAGGTCTTGCGTTACCTATATGAATATAATTATAAACTGTAGGGCCACAGGCATAAATTTTAAACTCGCCCTCTTTAATGGGCACAAGCTCTTCCTTTTCTCTTGTAAGTGTGTTAAAAATTCTCATGAATTTTCCTCCAATTCTTTTATTTTGTTTTCTAATTTTTCTATTTTATATTCAAGCTTGCAAAGCTCTTGTGACACCGGGTCGGGTATATGAATATGGTCGAGCTTATCAACCTTTTTGCCGTTTCTTCTAACCACTCTCGCAGGTGAGCCAACGGCAGTACAATTGTCAGGGATTGCATTTAGCACCACTGAGCCGGCGGCAACACTTGAATTATCGCCTATTTTAAATGGACCGAGAACCTTTGCACCGGCACCGATTAAAACATTATTGCCAAGAGTCGGGTGCCTTTTTCCGCTATCCTTACCCGTACCACCAAGGGTGACACCTTGATAAATAGTGCAGTCGTCCCCTATTATTGTAGTCTCACCAATGACAACTCCTGTACCATGGTCAATGAAAAAGCGTCTGCCAATTTGTGCCCCCGGGTGAATTTCAATGCCTGTCTTTCGTGCGGCACGCTGTGAAATTGCCCTTGCTACAAAGTACATATTGTGATTATAAAAATAATGCGCCTTGCGATACATTCTTACAGCCTTAAAGCCGGGATAAAGGAGCATTATCTCCATATTGCTTTTTGCGGCAGGGTCTCTGTCCTTGACGCATTGTAAATCTTCTTTTAATCTGTCAAACATAAAATCACCTAAAAACTAAAGCCTCTGATGCCACTCGGACACCAGAGGCGTAAAACGCGGTTCCACTCTGATTTATAACTCAAGGCAACATCATTATTGCCCTATCGTTAACGCCGATATACGCCCGAGGATAATAGTTTACCGTTCCCCACGGGTGCTGACGGGTGCATTTCATCACGCTTTCAACGAGGCACTTTCACCTGACTGCCCCTCTCTGAGAAGAAAATGAAGTGATTACTTCTCCCTTTTATCGCATTTCAATATTATAGTATATTATATACAACTGTCACAAAAATGTCAATGGTTTTTATGGTACGCGTTAAAAGTTTTCTCTGAAAATAAGCTAAAGTGCCGCCTAATAGACAGATTATATTAAATTAAAAGTAAGGCTTTTTTATATTTCACTGTTTTCTATTTCCACTATCATTTCGCCGTCAAGACTGCCCTTGACTATGCCGGTCACAAATTGACCCGGGAACAATTCCTCCTCGCTGGAGATAATTGCGACAGTGTCAATTCCCGGTGCGTCCATATAGCTTCTGCCAAAATAGAGCATTTCCTCATCATCAAAGCCGTCAACAATGACTGTCAATTCTTTTCCTATTAGCCCATCAAGTGAGGAATCAAAAATTTGTTGCTGCTGCTCATTCATAATGCCCGCTCTTTCAGCCTTAGTGTCTTCGTCTATTTGGTCTTGCATTAATGCGGCAGGCGTATCCTCCTCGGCAGAGTACGCAAAGCAGCCGTAGCGGTCAAAGCGCATCTCCTCGGCAAAATCACAAAGCTCCTCAAAGCTTTCCTGACTTTCACCGGGGAAGCCCACAATAAAGGTGGTTCTAAGCACAAGCTCAGGAATTTTACTTCTCAGCTTATTTATTAGAGCAGTGAGAGTCTCTCTGTCGCCCTTACGGTTCATTCTTTTAAGCACATCACCGTCGCAGTGCTGCATGGGAATGTCAATATATTTGCAGATTTTGTCTTCCTCGGCAATAGTGTCAATAAGCTCATCTGTTATGGACTCAGGATAGCAATATAATGTCCTAATCCATTCAATACCGTCAATTTTACAAAGCTCACGAAGAAGCTTTGCAAGACTTAGCTCACCATAAAGGTCAATGCCGTATTTTGTTGTGTCCTGAGCCACAACAACCAGCTCCTTAACCCCATTTGCGGCAAGAGACTTTGCCTCGTCAATAATATTTTCCATTTTGCGGCTGCGAAACTTGCCCCTGATTTTTGGGATAGCGCAATAAGTGCAGCAGTTGGAGCAGCCCTCAGCGATTTTAATATAGGCATAGTGAGGCGGTGTAGTGAGAAGCCTGTCACCCTCTAAGGGCAGACACAGCTTGTCCGGAAAGTGGTTGACCTTGTTTTTGTCAACGACCTGCTGACAAATTGAGACAATATCCTTGTTTCCGCCAATGCCCACAACAGCATCAACCTCAGGAATCTCCTTCATTATCTCATCTTTATATCTTTGAGCCAAACAGCCTGTGACCACTACAGCACCGACAGTACCCTCATCTTTAAGCTGACAAACCTCTAATATAGTGTCAATAGCCTCTTTTTTGGCGTCACCTATAAAGCCACAGGTGTTAATTATAACTATATCAGCTTCAACATCGCCCACTATCTCAAAGCCACCTGCACTAAGACGAGACAAAAGCATCTCAGCGTCCACTTGATTTTTAGGGCAACCCAATGAAATCATGCCAACCTTAATCATATATAACCTCCGTTGTTTCTGCATTTTCACTAATATAGCTTAGTGCGTCCTTTATCTCTCTATAGCTATAGCCTAATCGCACCAAGGCATTGATTGTCTTATTTATGCCCTTATCATCTGAGAGATAGCGCATATATTTTCTTTCAATTAAAGCTATTAAGTCCTCGTTTGAAAACTCCATCTCATCAAGGACATCTCGAATAATATCTGTAGCTATGCCCTTGCGATAAAGCTCCTGTTCAATTCTTTTTTTGCCGTACCTTTTAAGGCTTTTCAGCTCTTTTGCATAGAGTCTTGCAAAGCGCTCATCGTCTAAATATCCATTAGCTTTAAGCTTATTAATAGCCTGCTCAGCGCCCTGCTTATAGCCTTTAAGGTTTAGCTTGGTTATTAATTCTCTTTCGCTGTGCTCTCGCCTTGCAAGCAGTGACACAGCGTAGTTATAAGCTCGCCTTATATTGATTTTATCTCTAAGCTCGTCAAACTCACATTCATCTATTACCTTGCCCTCATATAAGCCCAAAGTAATAAAATATGCTTCGTCGACGGTAAGGCAATACTCACCGTCGACTGAAATGTGAATTTTATCTTGTTTTCCTTTTTTATATGTTATAACCATTATTCATCATCATCGTCAACAAGAATGTCAATTTTTGCTCTGACGGAGCTTGCACTTCGTCTTGCAGCAGGCTTTTTATCCTCCTGAGGATTTTCGGGTGCTTTATCCTCGTCAGCTTTAGCTTTAGACATACTCGCAGCCTTTTCCTGCATAAAGCGGTCTCTGACCTTTTTGTCAATCTCCTCACGCAAAGCATCCTCACGCTTTAAAAGAGCCTTGACATTATCTCTGCCTTGACCGAGTCTTGTCTCACCATAGGAGAACCATGCACCGCTTTTATTAATAATATCAAACTTTACCGCAAGGTCAACTATCTCACCCTCACGGGATATACCTGTGCCGTACATAATATCAAACTCGCCCTCTTTAAATGGAGGTGACACCTTGTTTTTGACGATTTTAGCTCTTGTTCTCGCACCGATAAACTCATTGCCTGAGCCTTTAAGCTGCTCTGCTTTTCTTACATCAATACGCATTGAGGAATAGAATTTAAGGGCACGACCACCTGTTGTTACCTCAGGGTTGCCATATATTACGCCAACCTTTTCACGAAGCTGATTTATGAAAATGACGAGAGTATTAGACTTTGCCACAACAGCGGTGAGCTTTCTCAGAGCCTGAGACATGAGTCTTGCATGAAGACCAACATGGCTATCGCCCATCTCACCCTCAATCTCTGCTCTTGGCACAAGGGCAGCGACAGAGTCCACAACAATTATAGCAAGAGCGCCGGAGCGTGCAAGTGCCTCGGTAATAGACAGAGCATCCTCACCGTTATCAGGCTGTGAAACTAAAAGTGAGTCAACATCAACACCAATCTTCGCCGCATAAACAGGGTCAAGTGCGTGCTCAGCATCAATAAAAGCAGCCTCACCGCCTGCCTTTTGCGCCTCGGCAATGCAATGCAGGGCAAGGGTCGTTTTACCCGATGACTCAGGACCGTAAATCTCAACTATCCTTCCCTTTGGAAGACCGCCTATGCCTGTTGCAAGGTCAAGTGACAGTGAGCCTGTGGAAATAGCCTCAACATTCATCTCTGTGTTTTGACCTAAGCGCATAATAGCACCCTTACCGTATTGCTTTTCAATTTGGGCTAAGGCCGCATTAAGTGCACTGTTTTTATCTGCCATTATATTTTCATCCTCTCAATCGTACAAATGTTCGTTTGGTAGCATTATACTACATTATGACAAAAAAATCAACCGTTTTCATAAATAATTAGTTTTTGAGGATTTAAAAAAGGCTTTTTCAGTCCATAATAGTGGAAATAATAAAAACTTAACGCAAATTAAAATTATTTTTTTCTCAAAAAGGCTTGCATTTTACTGCGAATTCTGCTATTATATACCCTGCTTATGTAGTTTAAAATATTTAAGGAGGTGCGACACATGGCAAAATGTGATTTCTGCGGTAAGGATGTATCCTTCGGTATCAAAGTATCCCACTCACACAGACGTTCAAATAGAACATGGAAACCCAACGTAAAGCGCGTAAAAGCTATCGTTAATGGCTCTCCCAAGAGAGTTTACGCTTGCACTCGTTGCTTACGCTCAGGCAAGGTTACTCGCGCTATCTGATTATAGGATATTGATGATTACAGAGCTTCCCTTAAGGGAGGCTCTTTTTCATTTTGCTTTTAATAGTAAAAATGACATATCACCCTAAGTAAAAAGAGTGATATGTCATACTTTTATGCCATGCCTAAATATTCTTCAAGGCAAAGTCCGCTGTTTTTAATTTTCTCGGCAGAGTCAACACCCACAAATCTCCAATGCCAAGGCTCAGGGATTATGCCTGTCACCGGCTGTTTTTCGGCAGTGTACCTTAAAATAAAGCCGTACTCATGTGCGTGTTCCATAAGCCATTTGTATTCCTTTTGCTCCTTAAATGAGGAGTTTGTGTTGCAAATATCCATTGCCAAGCCTAAGTTGTGCTCACTTGTTCCGGGAGGCAAAATAACTGTAGCGGCTTTTTCAGCAGCTTTTTCCTTAGACAAGCCATATTGAGTCATATACTGCTGAGTGAGGTTATTGTAGTTTCTTTGCTGCCTTTGATATGAGCGATAGCCTGAGTAGGGAGTAAGTATTACACCGTCGGCTTTTGCTGCGGCGTACATAGCATCATAATATGGGGCAACTCTATAGTCGAGATACACACCTGAGTTAACGACCTCTGCGAGCTTTGGCACATAATCCTGTGGGATCTCTCTTTCGGTGTTGACAACCACTAAATTCCAATCATCGCCTGTTGGGTCAACAACTATTCTGTTGCTGCTAACTGTGAAAGGCTCTGTCGTGGTCAAATATTGGCTAAAAATATAGCACTCCTTGCCTTCAAAATCCACACGGCTCCAGCCGTCACTGCCTTTGGCAAGGCGCAAAACCTTATTGCCTTCGTGGAGCTTGCCCACCTTTTGAGCGTCGGTACTCGGTGACTGTCTCACATTGACATCTGCCGTTGCCCAGACATATTCCTGCTTTTCGGTGTAAGGGCTTTGTGTAGTAGTAGCGGCAGTAGTCGATATATATTGCTGCAATACTGTTGTTGTTTCATTTTCGTCCTTTTCATTCGTTGTCTGCTCATTGGTACTCTGCCGAAAATCAAAGGTTTGCTCATCAGGGTCATTGTCGTCCCCGGCGCAAGCACTAAGGCACAGACACACCGCACCGCAAATTAAAATTAAGGTGCATACTTTTTTAATTTTTTGGAGCATTTTGCTCATCTCCTTTTTGTCCTTCATAATTATAATACTATACCCGAAAGCTTAAATTTGCAATAGAAAAGCCAAAAAAATTTATACTAAAAGCAAAGGGAAATATCCTCATTTTTTGTAAGGCATATTTCCCATTAAGTTTATAATTACAGGTCGCTGTTTTGTTTAAGGGGGAACTTAATATAAAAGGTGTTTATTGAGTTTTCGCTGTCTATTTTTACCTCTCCCCCATGAAGCTCGGCTATTTGCTTGACCATAGTCAAGCCTATGCCATGACCCTTGACGCTTCTTGTGCGAGATTTATCCGTCTTATAAAATACATCCCACATAAGCTCTCTGTCTTCCTTTGATATTTCATTGCCGTA
This sequence comes from uncultured Faecalibacterium sp., assembly GCA_964504475.1. Lineage (GTDB taxonomy): Bacteria > Bacillota > Clostridia > Oscillospirales > Acutalibacteraceae > UBA6857. The sequence goes on from CAZDEL010000009.1 coordinate 45,817, forward strand.
ATTGCTCACTGAAAAAACATAGCCGTCCTTTTCGCAATAGCCCTTAACTGTTATCTCAGTGTCGGGATATCTATATTTTACAGCATTGGATATATAGTTAAACACAGCTCTTAAAGCGAGTGTTTCATTGGCGCACATAATCGTCTTTTCAAAGTCAATGCTTATATCCTTTTCGTCAAACTCATTTTTTATTCTCGTGCGAAGCTTTTCTTCAAGCTCCTGAGTGTCAATGACCTCCATGCGGCACTCATAGCCCTCATCCTCGATTTTAGACATATAAAGCATCTCACTTAAAAGAGACTGGATAACATCACACTCCTCAAGCATAATGTCACAATATCTGCTGACTCTCTCATTATCTCCTGCGACTATTTGTATATTCTCCGTATAGCCTCTTATTGTGGTGACGGGAGTTTTAAGCTCGTGGGAAACATCTCTAATTAGCCTTTTTCTTCTTTCAACATCGGCGTGAAGCTTATCTATACTTTTTTTCAGCTCGTCACTCATATCGTCTATGCTCTTTGCCAGCAGACCGATTTCATCGTGACCCTTGTAATTTATCTTTTCATCAAAGCTGAGCTGTGACATTTTGTTTGTCACTTCACTCATTTTTTGCATCTGCTTTGTGAAGGGCTTTGTAATAACGCTCCATATTAAAGCGCCAATGATAATTATTATAGCGCCCATTCCGGCAATAACATAGGTCGCAACTCTAACCTCCTGGTCAATGCCCCTGACAACCTTGCTCATGCAAATAAAGCTATCACTGTTAATTTTCCTTATGTAAACGACTCTGTCTAAATTATCTGTCTTGTCGGTTATCTCACCTGTGAAAATGTCATCCTCATTTTTTCTTTCATCATATATTTCAAGCCACTGCCTAAGCTGGGTCATTTTATATGATGATGGGTAAATATCCTCACCACTGTTGACCAGTACCTCACAATCACCTGTGACAATAACAGTCTGTATGTCATGGGATGAATCTAATATATTAAGGGTTCTGCCGACGGTCTCAGAGCCGCTTAAATATGTGTCCATAATAAGGCCCGAATAGCTTTTCATACTAATTTGTGTGTCATGAATGAAAATTGGTCTTAGCATGGATTTATAGCCTAAAATCAAAAAGAGAACACAAAGTACAATTCCAAAGGTAAAAGCGAAGACGACCTTTAATCTAAAGCTTTTTCTCATTTTTGAGTTACCTCTGCATCAAAGCTGTAGCCGGTACCCCTTATGGTTCTTATAACATTTCCAAAATCGCCTAAGGAGTGCCTTATCATTTTAATATGAGTGTCAATAGTTCTGTCGTTGCCGTCATAACGATAGCCCCAAACCTTGTCTAACATTTCCTCTCGAGTGAGCACACTTTTATAGTTATCCATAAGGAATATAAGCAGCTGTAGCTCCTTAGCTGTCATTTTAACCGGCACTCCATCGAGATAAGCACGACATTCGCTTTTTTTCACAACAAGAGGGCCGCTTATATAGGTTGTATCATATTTTTCCTTTGACGCACCCACTAATCTTTTTACTCTCTCAAGAAGCACCGCTCTTTTAAAGGGCTTTGCCACATAGTCGTCAGCTCCGCTTCTAATGCCCCTAACCTCATATTCCTCGTCATCAAGAGCTGTGAGCATAATAACCTTAACATCAAAGTGGGTTTTAATATATGCCAATGCAGTCCAGCCATCGACCTTTGGCATCATTATATCCAATATCACCACTTGAATATCGCTTATATTATTGAGAATCTCAACAGCCTGAGCACCGTCAAAGGCACTTATGACCTCAAAGCCCTCCATAGTGAATATATCGACCATAAGCTCGTTTATTCTCTCGTCATCATCGACCACTAATATTTTACTCATAATGCACCTCACATTTACATTTAGGTAACTATTTTTTGATATTATACTACACCAATGTGAAATCTAAATGAAATTTAGCTATTTTTTTAGATTTTTTCTAATATATATTCATTTATTTTAAAGCTTTTCGTTTCTTTAAAAATAAAATATAATGTTTTGCGTTGTAAACTAAGAGCATCTTTGATATAATAGGTGAAAAGGATGATGTGTAATGTTTAATTTTTTTGTTAATAGAAACGCCAAAGAAAAGGACTGCTATATAATAAGAGACAGTGATTATAACCATATAGTTAATGTACTTCGTATGAAGGTAGGGGAAGAATTTTCCGTTAGCTGTGACGGAAAAAGCTCTCTTTGCCGCCTGGAAGAAATAGGAAGTGACTGTGTTTTTGCAAAAATAATAAAAGAGGATTTTAAAAGCAGTGAGCTTAAAGTTAAAATATATCTTTTTCAAGGTCTGCCTAAAGCCGATAAAATGGAGCTTATTATTCAAAAATGCACTGAGCTTGGCGTTTATGAGATAATCCCCACTGAGATGAGTCGCTGCGTAGTAAAGCTTGACCAAAAGAAAAAACGCAGCAAAACCGAGCGTTGGCAAAGCATTGCCGAAAGTGCCGCAAAGCAAAGTAAGCGCAATATTATACCTCGTGTTTCAGAGGTTGTCACATATAAAGATGCTCTTAATAAAATAAACGACCTTGATTTAATGTTAGTGCCCTATGAAAATGAAATGGGTATGAAATCAACACTTGCGGCACTGTCTAAAATCAAAAACGGTATGTCAATTGGTATACTCATAGGGCCTGAGGGCGGCTTTGATGAATCTGAGATAGACTTAGCTAAAAAGGCGGGTGCTCTCGTTATCTCCTTAGGCGAGCGTATACTGCGTACAGAAACGGCGGCAATAACGGCAACAGCCATGTGTATGCTGCACACTGAAATGAATGTTGGTGAATAAAATGAAACAGCTCCCCGAAGCTTTTGAAAGCAGAATGAAGCAGCTTTTAAATGAGGACTTTGAAAAATATAAAAAAGCTCTGGAAAATGAGCCTGTAAGAGGCTTTCGAGTTAACACAGATAAAATCAGCCTTGAGGATTTTCAAAGGCTCAATGTGTTTTCCTCGGAAAAGATTCCCTATGTAGAAAACGGATTTTATTTAGACTATGACAAAATCGGCTCACACCCCTTCCATCACGCCGGCATGATTTATGTCCAAGAGCCGAGCGCAATGGCACCTGCTGAGTGCCTTGATATTGAGCCTGATTGGTGTGTACTGGATATGTGTGCTGCCCCCGGTGGCAAAAGCTCTCAAATTAAAAACAAGCTCTCGGAAAAGGGGGTTCTCGTCTCAAATGAAATTATCCCATCAAGGTGCAAAATCCTCACAGGCAACATAGAAAGATTAGGCTTTCAAAACACAGTGACTACTTGTCTTGATACAGATAGACTCTCTTCGATTTTCCCAAACACCTTTGACATGATTATGATTGATGCGCCCTGCTCCGGCGAAGGTATGTTTCGCAAGCAGGAGTCTGCCATAGATGAGTGGAGCGAGGATAATGTTATTATGTGCGCCCAAAGGCAAAGGGAAATCCTTGACAATGGTGTAGCTTGCCTTAAAAGCGGCGGCTATATAGTTTATGCCACCTGCACCTTCTCTTTAGAGGAAAACGAAAAAACTGTAGACGATTTTCTTTCCCGACACGAGGACTTTGAAATAGTACCGGTAAAAGAGGAAGTCAAAAATTGCACTCGGCCTGCAATAAGCTTTCCTAATTGCAAGACGGAAAACATAAGCTTTGCAAGGCGCTTTTACCCTCATATTTCTAAGGGCGAGGGGCAATTTATGGCAGTTTTTCATCATAAGGGTACTCCTGCACCATGCCCTAAAAGGAAGCTTACAGCAGGCAAAGAAAAGCCGGATAAAATTGTTTTTGATTTTTTAGATGAGGTTTTGACAGATTATAACAAAGACAATGTGCTCATATATAATAATAAGCCCGTTTATTTTACACCTGATTTTGAAGTTAAAAAGGGCACAGCCTTTTCCTGTGGTGTAACTATAGGCGAGGTTAAAAAGAACTATATCCTCCCCCATCATCAATTTTTTATGGCAATGGGTAAGAGCTTTAAAAGGAAAATTGACCTTAGTGCCGACAGTGATGAAATAAAAAAATATCTCCACGGTGAGGAATTTGACACTGATATGGAAAACGGCTGGGCGGTGGTTACTGTTTGCGGCTGCACCTTAGGCGGTGTTAAGGTGGTGTCAGGCAGGGCGAAGAACCATTATCCAAAAGGGTTAAGGAATAAGTGATCGTCTATTTACGCAGGATATTTCTGCCACAACATAGCAATCATTGCAGCAAAATTACACCAAACGCAAAAACTACAAGTCTACTTTTTAGGCAGGCTTGTAGTCGTTTTTTATTTTGCTTTCTAATGCCGCTTTTATTCCGGAAGTGCCGCTTGAAATCAGCTTATTCACAAATAAAATCAGTGCCACAATAGTTTTTTGCAGCACTGATTTACCCCCTCAATTCACTGTCTCAAAAGCCGTCTTGAGCATACTTTGTGCAAATATGCCATAGCCCTTTTGTGGGTCATTGACTAAAACATGGGTCACAGCACCGACCAACATCTCATTTTGAATAATGGGTGAGCCTGACATTCCCTGAACAA
>CAZDEL010000010.1:0-46338 GCA_964504475.1 uncultured Faecalibacterium sp.
GGAAATTATTAATTTATATCCTGCATGATTATAATAACATAACTGAAGGAATTTTACAATGAATTTGAGAAAAGATTTGGAGAGGGGTGGGGGTGAAATATTGGCGTGGCGGAGATGGGAAGCATATGGCTGCGATATGTATTAACGACGGTAATGTTTTAGAAGGCGAGCTTCCCAAGAAAGCACTTGAAATGGTTGCCGAAGGGAACACTATCCACAAGGTCGAGCTTTTGGAAATTTGGGAAACACAGGAGTTTATTGCTCTTTCTCCCCTTGAATAAGGAGGTTTATATATGTTTCATAAGGTAAAAAATATAAATGCTCTACCTGATTATAAGCTTAGTGTGCAATTTTGTGAGGGCGTAACAAAGATTTATGATGTTGAACCGCTTTTTGAAAAGTACACATTCTTTTTGCCACTTAAAGATTCACCGGAACTTTTTTCTTCGGTAATGGTTGACCAAGGCGGTTACGGTATTATATGGAACGATGATATTGATATATCCTGTGATGAGCTTTGGGCAAATGGTGAAAAGATTAACACACCTTTTGACGGACTTATGGCTTTCAGTGATGCTACATTTCTTTGGAACTTGAACGAAAGCACACTGCGTAAGGCTATTGCTTACGGTAAGCTTGTAAATGGAGTTGATGTGTGCAAATTTGGCAAACAGTGGGTGGTGTCTATGGAAGCCATGAGGCGAGAGTATGGAGAGCCGGTAAAAATGTAGATAAAAATACAACCCGAACATTAATAATTTAGGTGAATGTTCGGGTTGTAGTATTTTGGTATATTTACAAACTCTCACTGATAATATAAATATCTTCATCTATTACATCTGTAAAGTTTACACCTTGTGTAAAATCGACTGCGTATCTTGACAAGTATCAATTCTGGCTTCTTTTTCAAGAATAAATCGCTTGCTATAGAATATGTTAGCAAAGTTAATGATCTTTATCATCTGTGATGTGTCAAGAGTTGCACCAACAACAGCACCTATAGCAGGAAGGGAAGGTGAAAGCGCTTTTTGCAAACTTTTTCTTGACTTCTCTCACAAATCGTAATAATATATTAAAGAATCTACGAATTTTAGGAAAAGTATCGCATTTACGAGCATAGTTAGACGCGGTGGTTGATACATAAAAAATAACCGTCCTCATGGGCGGTGAAAGGAAGAAAACATTAAATGAGTGTTACGATTTCTCTAAGCGGATATTATAGTGATTCAAAAGAAAAGAACAATATTAGATCTGGAAAAGGCAAAAGTTTAATATCCTTCCCTAATGATTATGTTGTTTTAGATTTAGAAACAACAGGGCTGTCCCCAAAAGATGATGAAATAATTGAGATTGGTGCAATTAAAGTGCAAAATGGTCAAACAGTTGAGCATTTTCAAACCTTGTGTAAACCTTGTTATGAAATTGATGAGTTTATCGAAAAAACTACGGGGATTACAAATGAAATGCTTAGCAATGCTCCTAATATATCAGATGTTTTAGAAGATTTTATGCTTTTCTTAGGTGAAAATATTGTAGTTGGTCATAATGTGAATTTCGACATAAATTTTGTATATGACACAACAGTAAAATATATGGGGAAGCCATTTCAAAACGATTTTGTTGACACAATGCGAATTGCGAGAAGAATACTGCCGGAACTGCCACATCACCGTTTATCGGATATAGTTGAGCATTATGGCATTAAGCAAGAAACGGCACATAGAGCATTGGCAGACTGTATATGTACTTTTGAATGTTTTGAAAAAATGAAAGAAGATATTGCAAAAGATGATAGTGCTTATTTAAAACAACGCATACAAACTACTAGCAAAAAAACACATTTTAAAAATACTTCTGATTTATCTAAGATTACCACTGAAAATGAGAACTTTGATTGTTCACACCCATTATATAATAAATATTGCGTATTCACCGGTGAATTAAAAAGATACACTCGCATTGTTGCTGCACAGATTGTCGCCGATCATGGTGGTTTCTGCCAAAACACCGTTACGAAGAAAACGAACTATGTTGTTCTTGGTGGTTATGAAGGCAACAAGAATTTTAAAGGTGATAAAAGTTCAAAACACAAAAAAGCGGAAGAACTTAAGTTAAAAGGTCAGGACATAGAAGTTATCCCTGAAGATGTATTTTATGATATGTTGGAGATATGAAAATGGAAAAAGAGATATTTGAGATTATAAAAAATATATTTATCAGTGCAAATATAGACATTGAGCCTTTAGGTATGAAAGAAAATAAGACAAACTTCACTATATGCTATTTTAATTCGGTACTTTGCTTAATAAAAATATCTAAAAAGGCCAAATTTTTATCATTTGACATTAAACACAGAAAGTTGTTTGATGAAAGCTTTAATATTACGCAACTTGCTTCTGATTTCAACAGATTTAGAGTTAATATAGTTGATGTTGAAGATGTTGAGCGAATGTCAAGTCAGTTAATCGAAATACTCTCAACATTAACTGTTCCTGCTACATTTGATATTTGTTCACGATATATGGAGTGTAGCGAGCAAGGAAAATGTGTTCACCCAGACAAATGGCATTCACGAGAATGCAGTTACAAGCGAAAATTAGAAAGCGGAATTATATTCTACGGTTCTAATCGAAATATATAAAGCCCTCTTTCAACACTGGCTAAAGTAAAAAGCTCTATAACTTCGATTTAAGAAAATAATAAGATTGCTTTGTCTTTTTACCCCAACTACTGACATAGAGCCCGCATTTTTTGCCATCTTTTGCTATTGCAAAAGATGGACTATGGGCTTCGATTACCACTCCCAAAAACACCAACAACCCGAACCATGCCGCTTTCAGCAATCGTTCGGGTTGTCATCATTTTTGGTGGAGACGGCGGTAATCGAAACCGCGTCCGAAAACTCGTCCACATAACCTTCTCCGGGTGCAGTCAGTCTTTTAACATTCCCTCAAAGGCACGCCGATTGACAGGCTTACCCTCTTAGTATTCTCTAATGCGTGACGACCTACGAGAATGCTCAGCTGTTCACGTTCACTGCTAATCGACGCCTGATGCTAAGCCGCAGTTCTCTCAGCTCAGACGGGCCGCTTACGCAGCCATTAAAACTGTATTATTGTCAGTTATTTTAAATTTGTGACCTTTTAAAGCGATTGCCACAGCGCTACCCGCTTATCATGCTTCAAAATCCCCGTCGAAATCCTTTCGTCCCCATAAATTTTAAAGCTTTAATAATTATATACTCTTTTTAAAAAATTGCAATAGGTAAAATCAGCCGTTTTTCATAGCTCTTTCCATGTCACGCTTTGCATCACGCTGAGCCATAGTCTCACGCTTATCATAATTCTTTTTACCTTTGCACAGACCTATCTCAAGCTTTGCTCTGCCTTTAAGAAAGTACACACTTAATGGTACCAATGTAAGACCCTGCTGCTTAATAGTGCCGTAAAGACGATTGATCTCTCTTTTGTGCATTAAAAGTCGCTTTACCCTCATAGGGTCACGGTTAAAAATATTGCCCTGCTCATAGGGTGAGACATGCATACCATTGACAAAAATCTCACCGGAGTCAATACTGCACCAGGAATCTTTGAGATTTACTCGTCCTTTTCTTATTGATTTTACCTCTGTGCCGAAAAGCTCAATGCCTGCTTCATAGGTCTCAAGAACAAAATAGTCGTGTCTTGCTTTTTTGTTTTGAGCTACAATTTGCTTTTCCTCTGTCTGTGCTGCCATAGCAAGACACTTCCTTTCGTTTGATTTATAGCTTTCGTCTGCCCTCTAAAGCCTTAGAGAGTGTTACTTCGTCTGCATATTCAAGGTCTGCGCCGACGGGTACACCATAAGCGAGCCTTGAAACAGTTATGCCCATGGGCTTTAAAAGTCGTGAGATGTACATGGCCGTCGCTTCACCCTCAACAGTGGGGTTAGTGGCCATTATCACTTCTTGTACTCTGCCGTCGGATAAACGCGAGAGCAGCTCCTTTATTGTGATGTCTTCGGGGCCTATACCGTTCATAGGTGAGATTACACCGTGAAGCACATGATATGTGCCCTCATACTCGTGAGTACGCTCAAAGGCAAAAACATCTCTTGGGTCCTCAACAACACATATTAAGCTGCTGTCTCTGTCAGGATTTTTGCATATGGGGCAAAGCTCCTCCTCAGATAAATTACAGCAGCGTGAGCATTGCTTGATTTTTTCGTGGGCTGAAAGTATAGTCTCTGAAAACTCCTTTGCCTGCTCCTTTGAAAGACCCAGTACATAAAAGGCAAGTCTTTGGGCTGTTTTTTTGCCGATACCCGGCATTCTTTCAAATTGCTCAATGAGCTTTGAGAGAGTTGCTACATTATATCCTGCCATTAGAAGGGAAGATTAAGTCCGTCAAGACCGCCCTTAGCGGCATTCATAGCTTGCTCCATAGCATCGTCAGCCTTTTTCATTGCCTCATTTGCTGCTGCAATAATAAGGTCTGAGAGCATATCAATATCCTCCGGGTCAACAACATCGGGCTGCATTTTTATATCTTTAATTTCATGAGCACCTGAGACTGTTACCTCAACTGCGCCACCACCTGCTGAGGCAGTGAAATTGCTTGCTTCTATTTCTGCTTGCTTTTGCTCAAGCTGTGCTTGCATTTCCTGGATTTTTTTCATCATGGCCATTTGACCGCCGCCACCTTGACCGGGAACTCTTGCTTTCATGTTTATGTCTCCTTTGAATTTAATATTTCTGGTTTGTTCTAAATTATACACTAATCAGTCTTTTACGTCAATACTGATGCCCATATCTTTTGCCTTGCCTATAAGATCCTGTAAGGGGTCTTTTTTAGGCTTTGGGGCAGCTTGCGCACCGGCTGTACTTGCAAGACCTAAGCGATATTTTTTGCCTGTGACTCTGAAAATTGCTTCTTTAACATCACGGGCATTAGTGCCTGTTTTAATAAATGCTGAAAGGGTTGGATTATCACTTTCAATAATAACATGGTCGCCCCTTATTGAGGCGTTAGAGCCTGTGAGCACACCCCATAAGGGCATATTCGTCTTCGTCAGCTCACTTAATACCTGTGCCCAGTCAATGGAAAGCTCCTCGGGCATATATGGTGCTTCCTCAGGATATTGCGCCTTAGGTGGCTCTTGCTCTAATGGGGGTGCTAAAGTCTCCTTAGGCTGTGGGTCTTTTGCTTCGTTTACCTTTTCGGCAGGAGTACCAACAGCAATAGCACCTGACTTTATCTTATACTCCAAATCACTTATGCGCCTGAGAAGTGCCTCATTGTCGCTCATAAGTGAGGGTGAGCAAAGCTTTATCATGACCATTTCCATTTCAATGCGGCGGTTTACGCCTCTTTTAATATTGGCCATGCTATCTTGCAAAAGAGATATGCAATAAAGTATGCTCTCTAAGGTGAATTTTCCGCTTTGCTCTTTATATTGCTCAGCTTCCTGAGCTGTGCAAACGAGAATATCACCTGCACTTTTGACAGTTTTGACTATCATTAAGTTTCTGAAATGATTAATAAGGTCGCTGCAAAGCCTTTCCATATCACATGAGCTTGAATGAAGCTCGTTGATTATTTCAAGAGCCTTGCCTGAGTTGTTTGCGGCCGCAGCATCACCTAAGGAAAAAAGGTGATCCTTACCTGTCATGCCGGCAACCTGACAGACAGTGTCAGCGTCAATATGCTTGCCGTGACCTGCACATTGGTCAAGTAGTGACAGGGCATCTCTCATGCCGCCGTCGGCGATTCTTGCAATAAGGGAGAGTGCCTCATCATCTGCCGTAAAGCCTTCTTGCTGTGCAATATACTCCATTCTTTGCTTCATTGCCTCGGGGCTGACACGCTTAAAGTCAAAGCGCTGACAGCGTGAGACAATAGTCACGGGAAGCTTGTGCACCTCAGTTGTAGCAAGAATAAACTTAACATGTGAGGGAGGCTCCTCAAGAGTCTTTAGCAAAGCGTTAAATGCGCCGATTGACAGCATATGAACCTCGTCTATAATATAGACACGATATTTACATGATGCCGGTGTGAAGTTAATTTCATCTCTTATGTCTCTAATGCTGTCAACACCGTTGTTGCTTGCGGCATCAATTTCAACCACATCTAAAATTGCACCTGAGTCAATGCCCTTGCAAATTTCGCACTCATTGCATGGGTTGCCATCAACAGGGTGAAGGCAGTTAACGGCCTTAGAGAGGATTTTTGCACAAGAGGTTTTACCTGTACCCCTTGAACCTGTGAATAAATAGGCGTGAGACACCTTGCCTGCTTCAAGCTCTTTTTTTAATGTGGAAACTATATGCTCTTGACCCACAACATCTGTGAAGATTTTAGGTCTGTATTTTCTGTAAAGCACCTGATACATTATGCTCTCACACCTTTCATAATAAAAATAAAAATGCCATCTATTAAAAATGAGTAAGACACATTTCCTTGGTCACACGGTGGCAGGCGTTAGCTGTGTCGCACAGACATTCCACTTAATGCTGCTTGGTTCCCCACCTGACATGGTTCGCGGCGTACTGTCGCACAGGACCCACCACCGCATGACCAAAATAAAGTATCTTACTCTTTAGCCTTGATATTATAATATAAAACCAAAAGAAAATCAATAGTTTTTCAAAAAAATTATTTCAATGGTGAGCAGCATATTCATCAATTTATAATCTCAAACAGGAGCTTTACCCCTTCTTTAAGGTTGTCCTCAGACAAGGACGAGTAGTTTATTATAAGGGTGTGGGAGTCCTTTTCGCTTTTATTATGACAGTATTGACTAAGGCAGGCGAGCCTTATGCCCTTTTCCTTGCCCTTTAAAATCAGCTCATCGTCTGTAAGGTCGGTGTCAATTTTCATCAAAAAGTGCAGACCTGAGTCCTCCTCCTTTATTTGTACTCTGCCGTAAAGGGGCTGCTCCTTTATTTCCCTCATAAGCTCATCTCGTCTTGAGCGATAGTAATTACGCATACGGTTAATGTGCTTTTCATAAAAGCCCTGCTTAATAAACTGTGCAAGGGTATATTGCTCAAAATTAGACACAGTGCAGGAATAAAAGCTAAGCTCCCTTTTATATTTTTCCATAAGCTCAGGTGGCAGCACCATAAAGCTTATTCTTATAGTTGAGGTCAAGGAGTTTGAAAAGGTGCTCATATATATGACCTTTCCTCTTTTGTCAATGCTTTGTAGGGAGGGTATGGGCTTGCCTGTAAAGCGAAACTCACTGTCATAATCGTCCTCGATAATATATCTTTCGGGGGAAAGCTGTGCCCAATGGAGATATTCATATCTTCTGCTGACAGGGGTGACTATGCCTGTGGGAAAGTGATGCGATGGAGAAATGTGAAGCACATGAGCGCCGCAATTATTAAGAGAAGCTATATCAACTCCCTTATTGTCTAAGGGTACATAATAAAAGGGAACATTGTTAGCCTTATATATGTGTGAAATTTTAAGATAGCCCGGGTCTTCTACAGCATACTTTTTTTCCCTGCCTAAAAGCTGTATAACAAGAGAGTAGAGATATTCTGTGCCTGCGCCTATTACAATACATTGAGGGTCAGTGTGCATACCTCTAAATTCATATAGATATTCCGATATGGCCTGTCTTAGCTCCATAACACCGACCGAGGGGGATTTAACTGTCAGCTCCTCACGCTTCTCCAGCATAGTCTCACGCATTAGCTTAGTCCATGTGGCAAAGGGAAAGCTATCCTTGCTGCCGGTGCCCACAAGGTCTATTTTATAGTCACTTTCCTTTTTTTGCGGCTCACTTTCATGGTACGACACAGCAGTGTGAGAAAAATTAAGTCGTGGCGATGAAATAGGGGAAACATAAAAGCCGCTTTTAGCCTTGGAATATATATACCCTTCGGCTGTGAGCTGGTTATAGGCATTTTCCACCGTTATGGTGCTCACACCTAAATGCTTTGCGAAGGCTCTTTTTGAGGGGAGCTTTTCGTTGGGCAAAAGGTGAGAGGACAATATGTCATCTCTTATGCACTTGTAAAGATATTCATAAAGGCTGTCCTTGCCCTTGCTTTCAAAGGAATATGTTAACATGGCTGCACTCCATCTGACCATATAAAATTTTATAAGTTTGGCACTTTTAATATGGTCAAAATCAAGTATAATACTAATCATAAGAAATGTAAAGAGCAAGGTGACAATTTTATGAAAAGAATAGTTACAATTCAGGATATCTCATGTGTGGGCAAATGCTCCTTGACAGTTGCTCTGCCTATAATCTCCGCTATGGGTGTTGAGACAGCTATAATCCCAACGGCGGTGCTGTCAACTCACACTATGTTTAAAAACTTTACCTTCAAGGATTTAACTGACCAAATAGAGCCTATAACAAAGCATTGGCAAAGTGAGGGCATTGGCTTTGACGGAATTTACACAGGCTATCTTGGCTCCTTTGAGCAAATAGATTTAATGAAAAAAATGTTTAAGGAGTTTAGAACGGACTCTAATTTTGTCTTCGTTGACCCTGCTATGGGTGACGGCGGAAAGCTGTATCCTGCCTTTGATGAGGCCTTCGCTAAAAAAATGGCCACTCTTTGCAGTGACGCTGACATAATAGTGCCCAATATAACCGAGGCCTGCTTTATGACAGGAACACAATATAAAGAGGACTACGACGAGAAGTACATTAATGAGCTAATTAAAAAGACAAGTGACCTTGGCGCAAAAATCACAATACTCACCGGTGTCGGCTTTGAAAATGGTAAGACGGGAGTAATAGGCTATGACAAAGAAAAGGACGAGACCTATTATTATTCCCACGAAAAGCTTTCCTCCAGCTATCACGGCACAGGAGATATTTTCTCCGGCGCTTGTGTGGGCGCTCTCACAAGAGGTCTTAGCTGGAAAAAGGCAATTGAGGTTGCCGCCGAGTACACTGCCGAATGTATCCGCCTGACAATGCAGGACGGTCTTCTTCAGTGGTACGGTGTGCATTTTGAGCAGGCTATACCTTATCTTTTAAAGCTCTTAGATGACAAAAAATGAATATTATGAAAGAATCTGCTGAAAAATTTTTAGCAGATTTTTTTAAAAACCTATTGACATTAGCACAGTAATGTATTAATATGTTACCATACTAAAGTGATAAACGAAAAGTTTTGAACCTGAAAGGAAGTATTTATTATGAAAAAGAAATCCATAGCACTCATTATGGCAGTTCTTACAGTTGTTCTTTGCTTTGTTCTTGCTGCTTGCGGCGGAAACGGCGATGTCGATGATAAGGACGATGTCGATGGTACAACAAACGAAATCGAATCAACCTTAAATGACGCTGACAAAGGCGAGACAAAAACCGTAGAAGACCTTGCAAAAATCAAGGAAAGCGGCAAAATGGTTATTGGTATCACAATTTATGATCCCATGAACTATTACACAGATGAGAGCAAGACAGAGCTTACAGGCTTTGACACAGAGTTTGCAAGAGCTGTTTGCGAGAAGTTAGGTGTTGAAGCTGAGTTCTTTGTAATCGACTGGAATAGAAAGTTCCAGGAGCTTGACGCAAAAACAATTGACTGCGTTTGGAACGGCATGACAATCACCGATGAAGCTCTCAACAACTCAAGCGTTTCCGATGCTTATGTTAACAATAAGCAGGTTCTTGTTATGAAAAAGGACAAGATCGACGCATATAAGGATGTTGACAGCATTAAGGACCTTTCCTTTGCTGTTGAGGCAGGCTCAGCAGGTGAGGGCGTTCTTCAAGAGCTTGGCATTAAAAATGTAACAGGTGTTCTTGACCAGGCTAAGGCGCTCCTTGAGGTGTCAAGCGGTGTTGCAGATGCTTGCGTTATTGATATCACAATGGCTAAGGCTATGACAGGTGAGGGCACATCCTATGCTAACCTTACATATTCTCTTGAGCTTTCCTCAGAGGAGTATGGTGTTGCTTGCCGTAAAGGCTCAGACCTTATTCCGGCTATTAACGAGATTATGGCTGAGATGAAGCAGGACGGCTCACTTAAGGCTCTTGCAGATAAGTATGAGCTTAACATGGCTGAATAATAAAAGCTATAAACTAATATAAAAGACAGAGGGTGCAATGCCTTCTGTCTTTTGACGGTCTTTCAGGTTAATTAAAGGAAAGGTAATTTAAAATATGTTTTGGAATGTAACACAAAGTCTTTTTGAGGGCTTTTCAAAAACCCTTGAAATTTTCATATTGACTCTTGTTTTTGCTTTGCCCTTAGGTCTTATTATAGCCTTTGGCTCTATGAGCAGGTTTAAGCCTATTAAGCTTTTGTCAAAGGGTCTTGTCTGGGTCATAAGAGGCACACCCCTTATGCTCCAGCTCATTGTTATTTTTTACGGCCCGGGACTTATTGGCTCATGGGCAAGTGAAATGGAAAGCACAAATGCCTTTGTGCAATGGCTTGCAACATGGGAGTGCTTTGACCGCTTTACGGCAGTTATAGTGTCCTTTGTTATTAACTATGCCTGCTATTTTTCCGAGATTTATCGTGGCGGCATTGAGAGCATACCAAAGGGACAATATGAGGCAGGTCAGGTGCTTGGCATGACAAAGACACAGACCTTCTTTAAGGTTATTTTACTTCAAACAATAAAGCGCATTATTCCACCTATGAGCAATGAGATTATCACCCTCGTTAAGGACACCTCTCTTGCAAGAACCATATCCGTTTATGAGATTATATGGAGCGGCGAGACCTTTATCAGAACAGACGGACTTTTATGGCCGCTTTTCTATACAGGACTTTTCTATCTTATCTTTAACGGACTGTTGACTGTTATCTTTGGCAAGATTGAGAAAAAGCTTAGCTATTTTAAGGCATAAGGAGGAAAAAGCAGTGGCAATACTTGAAGTTAAAAATATAGAAAAAAGCTTTGGTAAAACAGAGGTTTTAAAGGGCGTTTCCTTCTCTCTTAATGAGGGCGAGGTGCTGTCAATCATAGGCTCATCAGGCAGTGGCAAGACAACACTTCTTCGCTGCATAAACTTCCTTGAGACAGCAGATAAGGGCGTTATCACCGTTGACGGCGATGTTATATTTGATGCGGCTGACCAAAGCAAAAAGAAGGCAAAGCAAACAAGAGAAAATCAGCTGAAAATAGGTCTTGTTTTCCAGCAGTTTAATCTTTTCCCTCAATATAATGTTATTGACAATGTGACTCTTGCAGTCAAGCTCAAAGCCAAGGAAAGACCTGATTATAAGCAAAACAAAAAGCAAATCCTCAGCGAAATAGATGAGAAGGCAAAAAAGCTTTTAAGTGATATGGGTCTGGCAGACAAAATCCACAACTATCCCTGTGAGCTGTCAGGTGGTCAGCAGCAAAGAGTCTCAATTGCAAGGGCAATGGCTCTTGAGCCGAAAATCCTCTTTTTTGATGAGCCGACATCAGCTCTTGACCCGGAGCTTACAGGCGAGATATTAAAGGTTATTAAGGAGCTTGCAAAGACCAATATGACCATGGTCATAGTCACTCATGAGATGAACTTTGCCAAAGAGGTCAGCGATTACATTGTCTTTATGGACGGCGGTGTAATTGCCGAGGAAGGCAAGGCCGAGGAGCTTATTAATAACCCTAAAACAGAGAGATTACAGGCATTTTTAAGTAAGCTCAAAGACTGATAAATCAATAAAAAATATCCGCCCGAGTTTTTCGAGCGGATTAATTTTTTGGCTTCTTTTATTTTATTGATTCAATTTCAATTATGCTCTTGTCACTGCTCTCGCAGGTGATAGTCACACTGTCACCCTTTGACATAATGACAACAGCGTTATTATCCGATGCCTTAATGCTATAATAAACGCCCTTTGAGTCAAGCTCTAAGAAGTATACACTTTCGCCGCCCATAACAGCTGTGCGTATATCTGTTATAGTACCCTTGACGGTGTTAAGCTCCGGCTTAGTCTCGGTGCCATCATTGCCGCTTGTGGCATCCTCAATCTTGTCAAGGTCAACCTTAATATTAATGTTGTTTTCCTTGAGCTTTTTAGCATAAGCTTCGGTACACTCGGCAATTGTTGTGCCTGTGACAACTACTTGATAGTTTTCCACATTAACCATTGCATAACGCTTAACAAGGTTATCAGCGTCTTTAAGTGACATAAAGTAGGTCGGCTCACCGCTTATATTAATAAGGATTGGGAAGGTTGCCTTATAAGCATAGTCCTGAACATCACCTTGTGCAGAGGATTGAGCTGAGGTTTCCTTTGCACCTGATACAGAGTAAAACTTAGCGTCCTTTGTTCTCATGTTAACGAGAACGAAGCCTATAATAGCCTGGTCATTACCTGCTGAGGTAACACCGGTGTACATATAAACATCATCATTTTGAGCTAAGAAGTTTTCTCCCTCAGTTGCCATTTTAACACCGTCTTGACCAATGAGTGAGTTTATAAAGCCGTTTTTATATTGACCGTAGTAGTTAAATTGCTCCACTAAAAGGTTAGCTGAATAAATGCCGTCAATCCATTGAAGCTCGGCACTATTCTTAACCTCATCGGCAGTGTACTCAGTCATTTGACCTGTGACAGCGTCAACAATAATAACACCCTTTACATCAGTACCGCCAAAAAGACCTATAGTCTTATCGAGCACCGGGCAAAGCCAATAGGGACTGCCGTCCTCGTCAATCTCAAAGTGAGGTGTGTCAAAAATATATGTGGGGTAGGAAAAACGAACATGGCGCATAAGATATTTGTCAAAATGCTCATGAATGGAATATCTTATATATTCGCCCTCGTTTAAAAGTCTAAGCTCAGCCTTTTGTGTCACCATATTGACAACAACATAGCCGGGCAAGCCCTCTGCGGTGTTTTTAAACCACTTAAAAATATCGCCATATGCCAAGGTTGTGACCTTAACAGGCTCATTTTTATAGTTGATTTGTGTCATTTGGTTTGAGACCTCAAACTGTGAAATAGCGTTAATAGATGCCAAATCACCAAGGGTACGGTTAGCAAGAACGCCTGCTGCAAGATTGTCTAAAACGGGCACAGAGGAGAAATCTGCCTGCTCAATATCCGAGGCAAACTCAGTGTCCTCATTGACATTGATAATATTGCTATAGGTCTTAGCTCTGAAAACCACAGTGGAAAAAACCATACCAATAGCTACAGTTACAGCCAGAGCACCCACTATTATAATAGGAACAATGCTGCGTTTTTTTACATAGGGAATGTACTCGGGATTTTTTGCCGCACCGCTTGTTATAAACAGCAATGCCACAAATATTGCACAGACTATAGCGAAGAAAATATAGGTGTCCGTGCTCTTAAAATTAAGGGGAGGGAGCATGAAATAATATGTCACACCTGCGCCGATAATAGTGCCTATAATACAGATTATAAGCTTTAACAGAGATTTTTCCGGCACAAGATAAGCATTTTTGCCCTTTCCCTTAGTGTTTCCGTCACCGCCGGTAAAGTCAACCTTAATAGGATCCATTAGATTGCCTCCTTATAAGAATAATAATAGTGCACTAATTATACAGTATCACACAATAAAAAGCAACATTAAAAATATTAATTGTTTTTAACCCATTGACTTTTATTTTATTAAGTGGTATCATTTATTCACAAGCATTTAACAAAAGCAAAGGAGAAATCTAAAAATGAAAAAATCAGACATTACCCTTGCGGCATTGTGGTCGGCAGTTGCCTGCCTGCTCGTTGCAACAATAGCAATTGTAACAGGTAACTTTGGCGTTAGCCTTAGTGGTGACATTAATTACAGCGGTGCCGTTGCTGCTACCCCTGTTCAAAATGTTCCCGTAACAAACGCACCCACAGCTGCTCCCGAGACAACACAGCCATCAACTGCTGCTCCCTCAGGCGACAGCGACAACACTGCTGACGCTCCAAATGACGATGCCGGCAAGTCAGACACAGGTCTTCCTACTGAAGCTGCTGACATTCTCGCTAAGTACACCGAGGTTATGAATCAGGCTAAGGCTGATGACCCCGGTTTCTTAAAGGTTGAATATCAAAACATTCCTCCTGAGAAGGCTGCTTTCGAGGGCTCAGTTATGAACACAGCTCTTCCTCTTTTAAACTCCTTCTTTAAGGATGAGGAAACAGCAAGAGCAAACGCTGAAAACAAGGTTAAGGGCGGCGGAATGGAATGGTTCCCAATTTATCACAATGATAAGGGTTGCCTCCTCACAGACCCAAGCTGCATTAGCTCCGCTACTTGCACAGATCAAGGTGACGGTACTGTTAAGATCACAATAGTATTAAACACTGAGACTAACAGTGAGCCTCCTGCAGAGAACGCAGCTACAAGCGCAAGCACCGTTGGTGCAATGTTTACACCTATTGAGCTTGCAACTGTTAACGATATTCTTCAAAACAACACAGCTGTTAAGCTTGTTGCTCGTAATATCGACTATGATCTTGTTTATCATGATTGCACAGTTGAGCTTGTTTATAACCCTGAAAACAACCATGTTGTTTCACTCAATCAATTTATGCACATGACAATGGACATTAAGGGCGGTACTATCGTAGGTTCATCAGCAGTCGGTAAGGCTGAGCTTGATAACTATATGTATATCAGCGATTTCGTATATTAATAAAATCAAAGGGCTTCTTCAGCTTCGTGCATGGGGAAGCCTTTCCTATAGCTAAAAATTTTTTGAAGGTCTATTTGGCGGCAAAAGCTTATTTTTTGCGAATAGCTTTTTTCGCGTACCGAAAAAGTGGCTAAACCGACAAATAGCTCTAAAAAAATTATCATTTGTGCATTTATACCTATTTACTTTTTTAATGCCATGTGATACTATATCAAAAATAAACCTAAAAATCAGGAGGTTAAAATCATGAAACTTTACTACGACATTCACGACAAGCCTAAGTTCCCACAGCTTGTAGTTTATGCTATTCAGCAGCTACTTGCAATTATGGCAGCAACCCTTGTTGTGCCCATTATTGTGGGCAACGATATGCAGCCCTCGGCAGCTCTTTTCGGCGCAGGTATAGGAACATTGGTTTATGTTCTTTTCACAAAGGCTAAAAGCCCTGTTTTCCTCGGCTCATCCTTTGCCTTTATCGGCTCAATGTCAGCAGCCTTTGCCGGTGCTGTCTCTGTTCAGGCAGGCTATGCAGGCCTTATAATCGGTGCTGTTTTTGCAGGCCTTGTCTATGTTGTCATAGCTCTTATTATCAAGTTTGCCGGTGTTGGCTGGATTGACAGAATCATGCCAAAGCAGGTTATCGGCCCCACAGTTGCTATTATCGGTCTTTCACTTGCAGCTAATGCAATAGGCGACCTTCAAAAGGGTGATGTAAGCGCACTCGTTGAGGTTGACGGTGAGATGACAAGTCAAATGCTCGCAAATCCTCTCGTTGCTGTGCTTTGCGGCCTCGTTGCTTTATTTGTAACAATGATTTGCTCAACCTATGGCAAAAAGTCAATTAAGCTTATCCCATTTATTATCGGTATTCTTTCAGGCTATGCCCTTGCAGCAGTTTTCACTGTTATTGGCAACAGCGCAGGAATCGACGCTCTTAAGGTTATTGACTTTAGCGTTTTTGAAGGTATGACTATTTTCACACTTCCCGACTTCACCTTCCTTACAGCTATGAAGGGCGTTAAGGAAATTGACGCAGCTTATATCGGTACTCTTGCCGTAGCTTATTTGCCTGTTGCATTTGTTGTTTTCGCAGAGCATATTGCAGACCACAAAAACATCTCCTCAATTATTGAGAAGGATTTGCTTAAAGAGCCGGGCCTTGATAAGACCCTCTTAGGTGATGGTGTTGGCTCAATGGTGGGTGCATTCTTCGGCGGTTGCCCCAACACTACATATGGTGAGAGCGTTGCCTGTGTTGCTATAACAAAGAACGCATCAGTTGCTACAATTAGAGCTGCTGCTATTGGCGCAATGCTTATTTCCTTCTTCTCACCCTTTGTTGCCTTTGTTGACTCAATTCCCGCTTGTGTAATGGGCGGTGTTTGCATGGCACTTTACGGCTTCATTGCTGTTTCAGGTCTTAAAATGATTCAGGGCATTGACCTTGAAGATAACAGAAACCTTTTCACTGTTTCAGTTATTCTTATTGCCGGTATCGGCGGCCTTACTCTCAGCTTTGGCAAAATCACAATTACCGCAGTTGCTTGTGCTCTTATTCTCGGCATACTCACAAACCTTGCTCTTAGCAAAAAGCAAAAGGCTGATGACGCTGAATAAAATAAAAATATCATTTTTAATCACGGCTCACTTTCATAAGTGGGCTGTGTTTTTTTACTTAGTATCTTGTAAAAATTTGTGCCGAAAGGTATAATAGCCTTAGAATCAATCACAGGAGGAGAATATGAATTACACTATAATCCCTGAGCCGGAGAAAATGCAAGTGCAGGAAAAGACCGTCTTTACCTTAACTCGACTTTGTAATTTAGAGATAATGCCCTGTTGTGAAAAGGCGAGAGACAGCCTTGTGAAATTTTTAAGTGATGCCTTTTCTTTAGATGCTCTTTTAGGTACAGGCAAAGAGACCATAAGGCTTAAAATTGACCCTAATATGAAAAAAAGTGAAAGCTACACCCTAACTGTGTCGGAAAATCTTGTGGAGATAGTGGGCAGTGACGAGGCAGGGGCTTTTTATGGTGTGCAAAGCCTTAGACAATTGCTCTTTCAAGGTGACTCAAATTTAAACGAGACTTATATTGAAGACAGCCCCAGATTTTCCTATAGAGGCTTTATGTTAGATTGCGGCAGATACTTTTTCACTAAGGAAGCGGTTTTTGTCTTCCTTGAGATGATGGCCTTGCATAAGCTTAACACCTTCCATTGGCATTTAAGTGAAGACCAGGGCTTTAGAGCGCAGATTTTATCAAAGCTGCTTTTAACTGAAATAGGCTCATATAGAAGCCACACTAACTTTAACAAGCGCAAGCATGAGGGCTATTACACTGTCGAGGATATGAAAGAAATCGTTGATTATGCCCATAAGCTTTGCATTAAGGTCATACCGGAAATTGACTCGCCCGGTCACACTGTGGCAATGATAGCGGCTTATCCTCATTTATCCTGCTTTGACAGAGAGCTTGTTGTGGCAACTCATTGGGGAGTGAAGGAGGATGTCCTTTGCGCCGGAAAGGAAAGCACCTATGACTTTATGAAGGAGGTTCTTGACGAGATAAGCGAAACCTTCACTGACGGTGTTATACATTTAGGCGGTGATGAGGTACCGTTAACCAGGTGGAGGCAATGCCCGCACTGCCTTAAAAGAGTCAAGGATGAGGGTTTAAAGGATGTAGGCGACCTTCATGCTTATTATTTAAACAGACTCGCCGATTATCTTAAAAACAAGGGCATAGACACTATTATATGGAATGACACTGTAAAGCCCTATATGGTCAGAGATACAGTCACTCGACAGCTTTGGAATAGTGAAATGAGTGAGCCTGAGGTAGTAAACGAAGCAAACTCAGGGAAAAAATTTATTATCTCATGCAATCAGGCATATTATTTTGACTTCCCCTATGGTGAGACAAATCTTAAAAAGACCTATGACTTTGAGCCTATATATGAGGGCATAAATGAGCAAAGCATAAAAAATATTATAGGCGTTGAAGCTTGCCTTTGGACAGAGTTTGTGCCCACAATGCAAAAGGCAGGCTATTGCACCTATCCCAGAATGGGAGCATTTTGTGAAAGTGCATGGTCAAAAAAGGAAAAGAAAGACTTTAAGCACTTCACTAAAAAGCTGCCAAGCTATTACAGCTTGTTAAAGGGCTATGGCATTGACCTTGCACCTATGTCAAGGACTATGCCCGTAGCTATAGGAAAAGCCGCCTCACAGCTTTGGTGGGAGAGAAGAAAGCTGTGTTGGGGCAGCTTGTCAAGTAGAATAGAC
Organism: uncultured Faecalibacterium sp.; assembly: GCA_964504475.1. Lineage (GTDB taxonomy): Bacteria > Bacillota > Clostridia > Oscillospirales > Acutalibacteraceae > UBA6857. The sequence continues at coordinate 17,849 of CAZDEL010000010.1, forward strand.
AGTGCATATGTTAAATTTAAGTATCCCTTAAAAGAGGAAGAATAAACTCCGGATAGGGAAGCTTCACCGGTACAATATAATCTTAAAAGAAAAAGAGCTGTGAAATTAATCACGGCTCTTTAAACTATATCAAAAGTTTTTTATATTCTTCCTTCTTTTCTTCGCTCACAGCCGCATTTTCCAAGGCTAATGAGATTATCTTATTGTGGGTGGTTTGGTCAAGGAGATGATTTTCAAACACATCGATGACTAAATCAGATGAGAAAATAAGGCTTGTTAAAAGAAGCTCTATCTTTTTATTGTTAAGATAGCTTTCCTCAAAGGTTTTTGAGACAAGAGCGTCCTTCCATATGGGGATATATTTGCGAGCTTTGAAAAATCTGCTAATGACCTCCAAGGCAAAAAAGACAGTGTATGGGTTGCTGTCATTAAGCCACAATAAAATCTGCTGGGTAAGCTGAGGCTGTCTTCGTCTGAAAATTGTGGGCACTAAAAGTCTGCACATGGTTGTGTCGTTGACATAGGGTAAAAAGGCATCAATGCGAGCTATGGCGCTGGACAGCTTCTTTGTCTTTGAGACAAGGACAGCGTGAAGGAGATTTTCCTCATAAAAGTCGTGGGGCAGGATATTTATGTAATCCGCCGCTCTGTTGCTTGCTACGAGCTGTTCCGCATATTGCACCACTGAGCCGGCCTTTATGCCTATAATGGTGCTCGGGTCAATATGCTTATGAGCTAAGGCAAAGGAGTCACGCAGGTTTTTATTTTGCATTTTAAAAAGCTGAAAGCGCACCTTAGATTTAAGTGAGGTATTTTTTGTGCGTCGTGCCTTTTTCTTAACATTACGACATTTAATAACATCAAAGTCCTGGATATATGATTCAACATCCACACCCTGATTAATATAGTCAAGCATAAGATGAGCGCAGCCCTCACTGTCACTTAAAGCATAGTGGTGAATTAAGGGAAAGGCTATTTTTTGACACATATAGTCCAGACTGTGATGCTCATATTCGGGGTACTTTTCAAGACCAACACGGCAGGTGCAAATATATTGCGCCTTTTCCTTCCACTCAATGCCGTAGCTTTTAAGGCAGCCGCATAAAACCTTCATATCCCCGGGTGCGCCGTGGGCTACAAGGACTCCGCTTGACATGACATCCTTAATCTTCTCCCAAATATCCGGGAAGGTAGGCTCATTTGCCACCATCTCAGGTGTTATGCCTATAAGCTCCACAACATAGGGGTCAAACTTAGCTTCGGGATTGACAAGGTAATATATTGAGTCTGTAACTACTCCGTCCTCAACAACAGTAATGCCAATGGCGCTTATGCGTGGCTTATACTGAGAGGGCATTTCAACATCAAAGGCTATAAATCTGTTTAACATACAAGAATTTCCTATAAACTACATATTTTTTAACTACATTTAAGCAGTGGAGATGTATTTGAAACCGATTTGTTTCGGATAAACAAACGCATCTACTGCATTAAAATACTCACAAATCCGAAAGGATTTGTTCCGTTTTAGGCGGGTTCGGATACACCTCCACTGCTTAAGTATAGCACAAATAAGAGATTATTACAAATATTTTTGCAAATTTGTCAGATAATATTGCAAAACAGTCCATAAAAGAGGTATAATATCCTTACTAAAAAACAGGAGGCTATATTATGAAAAAAACATTTAGCTTAATTTTGAGTTTATCCCTTATTTTTTTGCTCGCTTTTGGTACTCATGCCGAAGACGCTAACAAGACTGAGGACTTGAGCTTTGGTGCTGACGGCAAGTTTAAAATAATGCAGATAAACGACACTCAGGACACAGACAACATGAATAAGCGCACAATCGCCTTTATTAAAAAGGCAATTGAAAAGGAAAACCCCGACTTAGTTGTTATAGTCGGTGATATGCTTTCCGATGCCTTCCTTTTTGCAACAAAGGATAGAATCAAGGCTGCACTTACCTGCTTAGGTGATATTATGAAGGAAACTCAAACTCCCTTTGCTGTTACCTTTGGCAATCACGACCACGACTTAGAGGACAAACTTTCCACAAAGGAAATGATGGCTGTGCTGTTGGAAAATGAATATTGCGTGAGCAAAACTGACGGCTGCGACCCGGGTACATATAATCTTCCCGTGTTAAGCAGTGACGGCAGCAAATATGCCATGAATGTTTATATGATGGACACTAATAATAAAAACAAAGATGTGGGCGGCTACCAGGGCGTTTATTCCTATCAGGTAGATTGGTACAAAGAAAAAAGCGATGAATTAAAAAATGCAAATGGCGGTGAAGTAGTGCCGTCTCTTGTCTTCCAGCATATTCCCGTCAAGGAGATTTATCAGCTTTTAAGAGTCGTTGACAAAAAGGAAGCCGATACAGCTGTTTACAGCACTAAGGATGGCAACTGGTATAAATTTAACGATGAGACGATAATTGATTTTGGCGCAGGTATTGGAGAAGCTCCCTGCTCGGAAAATCTCGATGTTGTGACAGGTCAATATGAGGCATGGCTCGAAAAGGGCGATATTATGGGCGCATTTTTCGGTCACGACCATGTTAACAGCTTTGTTGGCAAAACTAATGACGGCATAGTCTTAGGCTATAGTGGTGGCTCAGGCTTTAACACCTATGGCAGTGGCAATAAGAGAAGTGTAAGAATTTATGAGTTTGAGGAAAGTGATGTAAGAGCTTACACCACACGCAATGTCTATTATGAGGATGTCCTCGATGACGGACTGGACTTTTATATTATGGACCTTTTCTCAGCGAGCATTGTAAATTGGCTTTTAAGAGGAATATATAAGCTGTTCTTTATTATTCCATGGTAATGACCGTAAAGCTTTAAATCAATAATTAAACCCTCGAAGATGCTTTCTTCGAGGGTAAATTATTTTTGCCGAAAAAATTAAACAGCCGAGGAGAACCTCGACTGCTAATCTTAAGAAATAATTAGTCTTCTCTGCCTACAAGCCAGTTAAGTGTTACGCCAAGTACATCAGCGATAGCAACAAGCTCATAATCATTGACGCTTCTAATCTGACCTTCAAGCTTTGAAAGGCCTGAAGCGGTAAGCTCAACGCCCTGAATTTGGAGCTGAGTAAGAAGATCGATTTGTTTGATGCCTAATTCTTTTCTTTTTGCTTCGATTCTTGCGCCGACAATATTGCGGTCACCAAGAGGTTGCTTCCTAATTCTCATAGTATTCTCACCTTCAATGTAAATATGGAACCTTATTTCCCGGTTCGACTGACTTATTTTATCACACATTATGTCATTTTGTCAAGTAAAGTCGAATGTTCGGTTTACACAATATATATTTCTAATTTAGGTAATTGCTGGTTAACAATATATATTTTTGCAACAGATATCAAAATAGTGTTGCGAAAATACACGAAAATGATGTCATAACAGAAAGATGAAAACTATTTTAACAAACTATAAAAAGTCTTTAAAAATTGTAAAATAAGTAGTATAATATCTCGTAATATTTGTAACTTTGGAAAGGCTGGGTTGCTGTATGGGTAACACAATGCAGGAAAGAAATTTAACAATGCTCGTTGACTTTTATGAGCTGTCAATGGCAAATGGCTATTTTGTCAATAATATGGGTGACACTATAGTGCATTTTGATATGTTTTTCAGAACAGTGCCGGACAATGGCGGCTTTGCAATTATGGCAGGTCTTAGACAGCTTGTTGACTATCTTAAAAATCTCAAGTTTACACAAAAGGATATAGAGTACCTTAGAACTAAGGGAATGAATGAGGACTTTTTAGATTATTTAAAGGATTTTGAGTTTAAGTGTGATGTTTGGGCAATTCCCGAGGGCACACCTATTTTCCCCGGTGAGCCTATTGTTACAGTTAAAGGACCTGTTATTCAGGCTCAAATTATAGAAACAATGGTGCTTTTGACCATAAACCATCAAAGCCTTATTGCAACTAAGGCAAACCGTCTTAGACGAGCTGCCGGTGACAGGGTCATAATGGAGTTTGGCTCAAGACGAGCACAGGGCTATGACGCTGCGGTTTACGGTGCAAGAGCAGCATTTATAGGCGGCTGTGATGCAACGGCCTGCGCTATTGACGATAGAGATTACGGCATACCTGCTGTGGGTACAATGGCACATTCATGGATACAGCTTTTCGGTGATGAGCTTGAGGCATTCAGAGCCTACGCTCGACAGTACCCGGACAATTGCACCTTGCTTGTTGACACCTATAGTGTCTTAAAGTCAGGCATACCCAATGCCATTAAGGTCTTTAATGAGGAGGTACTCCCCAGAGGCTTTAGACCAAAGGGTATTAGAATAGACAGCGGTGATATCACATATTTGTCAAAGAAGGCAAGGAAAATGCTTGATGAGGCAGGCTTCCCCGACTGTAAGATAGTAGCCAGCAACTCCCTTGACGAGTTTATAATCAAGGATATGATATCACAGGGGGCACAAATAGACTCCTTCGGTGTTGGCGAAAGACTTATAACTGCTGCGTCTACACCTGTGTTTGGCGGTGTTTATAAAATAGTTGCCGTCGAAGAAAACGGAGTAGCTGTGCCAAGAATTAAGCTTAGTGAAAACGTACAAAAAATAACCACACCCTGTGCTAAAAAGGTGTTTAGACTTTTTGACAATGACACAGGCAAGGCAATAGCCGATGTTGTCACCCTTCTTGACGAGGAGATTGACGGCACTAAGCCCTATGAGCTTTTTGACCCGAATTACACATGGAAGAAGAAAACTGTTGAAAACTTCACAGCAAAGCCTTTACTTGTTAAGGTTTTCGACGGCGGCAAATGCTGCTACAACTGCCCTGATATAAAGGACATAAAGGCATTTTGCACTCAGCAAATCAATGAGACACTTTGGGAGGAAGTAAAGCGCTTTGAAAACCCACACAACTATTATGTTGACCTGTCTCAAAGACTTTGGGACGAAAAGCAAAAGCTTCTTGATGAATATTCAAGCAAAACACATTGAGGTAAGGTGTCTTGAGAGTAATTGAATACACAGTACCCGAAGAATATGAGGGCAAGAAGATATATAATTTTTTAAGAGGTCATGTCAAGCTTTCCGCAAAGCTTATGCGTACTCTTAAAAGAACCCCCAATGGGATAATGCTCGGTGACACCTTGGGCAGAACCATTGACGAGGTTCATACAGGCGACAAAATAACTTTAAATATACCCGAGGATGAAAATACACCCATACCTATTGAGTACCCATTAGACATAGTCTATGAGGATGAGGACTTCCTTGTGGTAAATAAGCAGCCTATGCTTGCCATACACGAGAGCCACAATCATCAAGGTGACACCTTAGCTAACGCAGTTTCCTTTTATCTTAACAGCAAGGGCAAAAGCTCAAGAATGCGTGCCATAGGCAGATTAGATAAGGGTACCTCAGGGCTTGTGGTGTGCGCTCTAAACGCTCACAGTGCCGCAAGGCTTTCAGGCAAAATCCAAAAGGAATATTTAGCAATAGCCACAGGGCAATATAATGAGGACGGTACTATAGAAAAGCCTATATACCGCCCTGACCCTATAAAAACCAATCGCATTGCAGATGACAGGGGCGACTATGCTTTGACAATGTATCACCCATTGGAAACGGGAAAAAATTATACCTTATTGCGTGTGAACATTGCCACGGGAAGAACACATCAAATTAGAGTTCACTTTGCGTATTTAGGCACGCCTCTTTATGGCGACACTATGTATGGCAAGGCAGACGATAGAATATGCCATCAGGCACTTCACTGCGAAAAGCTTACATTTATCCACCCTATAAGCGGCGAAGAAATAACCCTTAAAGGTGAGATGCCACAGGATATGAAGGAGCTTCTTGAAAGCCTGAGGGAAAGTGAGAAATAATATATATGAATTAAAGGAGCTATAATGAAGGTTTTAATTATTAACGGCAGCCCAAGAAATAACGGCAACACACAGATAGCAGTGGAAGAAATTGAAGCACAGCTGCAAGAATGTGGAATTGAAGTGGAAACCTATAGAATAGGGCACAAAAATATTAGAGGCTGCATTGCTTGCAAAAAATGCACCCAAACAGGCAAATGCGTTTTTGATGATGTAGTCAATGAGCTTGCACCTAAATTTGAACAGGCAGACGGCCTTATTGTGGCATCACCTGTTTATTATGCCTCAGCTAATGCTACACTTATAGCCTGCCTTGACAGACTTTTTTACAGCACTGCTTTTGATAAGACAATGAAGGTGGGCGCAAGTGTTGTTTGTGCAAGACGAGGCGGTTGCTCGGCTACCTTTGACGAGCTGAATAAGTATTTTACTATTAGTAATATGCCTATTGCCTCCAGCCAATATTGGAATAGTATACACGGCCTTGAAAAGGGCGAAGCTGACCTTGACGGTGAAGGCAAGCAGACAATGCGTACCTTAGCTAAAAATATGGCTTTTCTCATTAAGAGCATTAACTTAGGAAAAGAAAAATACGGTCTGCCTGAAAAGGAAGAGCGTATATCCACACATTTTATAGGATAGCTTAATGCAGGGGCAACTCCTCTGCATTGTTTCTTATAAAAAGACAAAGGAATTTTTATTTTATTATTGGAATATAGCTAACTCGCTATTGAAATATTCCTTATTTTATGTTAAAATTAAGTGATTGTGTTATATATCTATAAGAAAACAAAGAAATAATCTAAATGAGGTGATATAAATGGGGATTCTTAAAAAGCTTTTTGGCGATTATTCAAGCAAAGAGATAAAGAGAATCAAACCAATTGTTAATTCTGTCCTCGCTCTTGAGGATGAATATACAAAGCTTTCCGATAACGAATTAAAAGGAAAGACAGCAGAATTTAAAAAGAGAATAGCTGATGGTGAAAGCCTTGACCAGATTCTTCCCGAAGCTTTTGCAGCTTGCCGTGAGGCCTCATGGCGTGTGTTGGGAATGAAGCACTTTCCGGTGCAGATAATGGGTGGCATTATCCTTCACCAGGGCAGAATTGCCGAAATGAAAACAGGTGAAGGTAAAACTCTCGTGGCAACATTGCCCGCTTATCTCAATGCTCTTTCAGGCAAGGGTGTTCACATTGTCACAGTCAATGACTATCTTGCTCGCCGTGACAGTGAGTGGATGGGTAAGGTTTATCGCTATATGGGTCTTAGTGTTGGACTTATAGTTAACGGACTGGAAACCGATGAAAGACGCAAGGCATATGCTGCCGACATCACTTATGGTACCAATAACGAAATGGGCTTTGATTATCTGCGTGATAATATGGTGCAATATTTTGAGCAAAAGGTGCAGCGTGGCCATAACTTTGCTGTTGTGGACGAGGTTGACTCCATACTTATAGATGAGGCGAGAACACCACTTATTATTTCAGGTATCGGTTCACGCTCAAGTGAGCTTTACAGCATTGCAAATAACTTTGTCAGAGGTCTGAAGTGCCTTAAAATCAGTGAGGTTGACTCAAAGGCCGACTATGAGGAGTTAGCTCAAGAGGCCGGCGCAGACTATGTTGTTGACGAAAAAGCCAAAAGCGCAACTCTTACAAAGAGCGGTATTAAAAAGGCTGAGCGTTTCTTTAATGTTGAAAACCTCAGTGACCCTGAAAATATAACTCTCTCTCACCATATTAACACTGCCGTAAAAGCCTATGGTATTATGACAAGAGATGTTGACTATGTTGTTAAAGACGGCGAGGTGCTTATTGTCGATGAGTTTACAGGCCGTATTATGATAGGCAGACGCTACTCAAACGGTCTTCATCAGGCTATCGAGGCAAAAGAGGGCGTTAAGATTGCTAAGGAAAATAAGACCCTTGCAACTATAACCTTCCAAAACTATTTCCGTCTTTACTCTAAGCTTTCAGGTATGACCGGTACAGCTATGACAGAGGAGCAGGAGTTCCAGGAAATCTATTCACTTGATGTTGTGGAAATTCCCACAAATAAGCCGCTTATCAGAAAAGATGACCCGGATATTATATATAAGACAGAGCAGTTTAAGTTTAACGCTATCATTGATAAAATTATTGAGTGCAACCAAAAGGGTCAGCCTGTCCTTGTTGGTACTGTATCCATTGATAAGAGTGAAAGGCTCTCCGCTGCACTTAAAAAGCGTGGAGTTAAGCACAATGTGCTCAATGCAAAGCACCATGAAAAAGAGGCAGAGATAGTAGCACAGGCTGGTAAATTAGGCGCAGTAACAATTGCAACTAACATGGCCGGTCGTGGTACCGATATAATGCTCGGCGGTAACGCAGAGTTCCTTGCTAAAAGTGAGATGCGTCGTCTCGACTATCCTGAGGAGCTTATTGCAGAGGCAACAGCCTTTGGCGACACAGACAATCAGGATATTATTGAGGCAAGAGAAAAGTTTAAGGAGCTTGAGGCAAAGCATAAGGCTATAATCGCTGAGGAAGCCGAAAAGGTTAGACAAGCAGGCGGTCTTTATATTATCGGTACTGAAAGACATGAGTCTCGCCGTATTGATAATCAGCTTAGAGGTCGTTCCGGCCGACAAGGTGACCCGGGTGAGAGCTGCTTCTATCTTTCAATGCAAGATGATTTGCTCCGTCTTTTTGGCGGCGACAGAATGGAAAGCATAATGAACTCCCTGCCTGTTGACGCTGATATGCCTATTCAAGTTGGCATTGTCGCAAAGAGTGTTGAGTCTGCACAAAGAAAGGTTGAAGGTAACCACTTTGCAAGCAGAAAGCATGTCCTTGCCTTTGACGATGTTATGAACCGTCAAAGAGAGATTATTTACTCACAGCGTGATCAGGTGCTCAAGGGCGAAAACATGAAGCCTGTTATAACTAAGATGATTGACGAGTCAATAGGCGACGATGTTGAGTTTTCATGTCCGTCAGGTATGCCTAAGGACGAGTGGCATTTATCCGCTTTGAGAGAAAAATATCTCGGCTGGCTCACAACAGAAAATGACTTCAAGGATGATAATATGTCATCTGAGGAAATTTATGATATGCTTACCAATCGTGCTCATGAGCTTCACGACAGCAGAGAGCAGCTCTTTGGTGCAGAGACTATGCGTGAAATTGAAAGAGCAATGCTTCTTAAAAATGTTGACCTTAAATGGATGGATTATATTGACGCTATGGATGAGCTTAAGCAAAGTGTTGGTCTTCTCGCTTACGGTCAAAAGGATCCGGTTGTTGCTTTCCGTCAAATGAGCTATGATATGTTTGACGAGATGACAAGCGCTATTCGTGAGGACACAGTTAAGATTATCCTTTCAGCACATTTCAGAAGTGAGGAAGAAGTTAAGCGTGAGCAGGTTGCAAAGGTTACCTCAGCTACAGCAGGTGGCGGTGACGGTAGCGAAAAGGGTAGAACAGTACGCAATGAAAAGAAAAAAGTCGGCGTAAATGACCCATGCCCATGTGGTAGCGGAAAGAAGTATAAAAAATGTTGCGGCAGACCCGGCGCAGATAAATCATAAGTAAAAACAAAAGGACAGACAGCTTTGTCAATTGGAACGAAGCTGTCTGTCTCGTTTTTGTCATGCGAAAAAGGAAAGGCTTTACTGACGAAGGAGTGGGTGAGTGCCTTTTGGATTTGCCGTGGTGGAGGACGGGAGAGAGTCCTGACGAAACAGGAAGGTGGTCGCCGGGCGGGGGCGGCTCCACAAAAATCCCATTCACGAATGGGATTTTTCGCCGTGGCAATTGCCACGGCGGGTAATGACCCACTGTCGTGGGTCATTACCGTGGAGCCGCCCCGTTCACCTTTACCTATATTTTATTGCAAAAAAATAACTGCCCGTCAGCATAATTGGCAGTTATTTCCTCGTACTTAATTTATGAGGGCAACCGCTTATCGGGTAACCCCTTGTTCTCTTATACTATATCACTTGATTTTCTTGTCAAGTGGTTTTTTCACTTAGCTAAATTTTCTTGCCGCCCTGCATATATTAGCGAGTCAGCCAATTTAAAATCCGCTTTTTTCCACCTCGCCTATGGTATTTGCCTATGCGTCAAGCTTAATCTATATCCACATCAATCTTTTTATCCTTGTAATAATAAATATTGTCTCTTTCACCTATTTCACGGCTGACCTTACAAGGATTTCCAAAGGCAACCACATTTGCCGGAATATCCTTTGTCACAACGCTGCCTGCACCGATAACTGAGTTGTCACCGATTGTCACGCCGGGCAAAATAACAGTGTTAGCGCCTATCCACACATTGTCACCAATATGTACAGGAACATTATATTGCATTGCAAGGGAGCGCAAATACGGGTTAATTGGGTGTGCTGCCGTGGCAACAGTCACATTAGGGCCAAACATAACCTTGCTGCCCACATAAATATCTGCATCATCAACGAGAGTCAAGTTAAAGTTTGCATAGACATTGTCGCCAAAATGCACATGAGCACCACCCCAGTTTGAGTGCAGGGGAGGCTCAATATAACATTCCTTGCCAATTTCACAAAACATATCTTTAAGAAGCTCCTCACGCTTTGCCTGCTCAGTTGGTCTTGTCATGTTATAGTCATAGAGCTTTTCAAGGCAAAGAAGCTGCTCACGCATTATTTCCTCATCCTCAGGCAAATAAAGTCTGCCCTCGTCCATTCGCTTTTTTGATTCTTCACTTGTCATTTTTATCATATTATCACCATAGCTTTTCAGGGTAGAAGCCTTTCTCTGTCTTTTGCTTCAGAGCGTTTACGACAGTTTCCTTGTCCTGCTTATATGTTACTCCATACCATTTTTCCTTTGTTTGCAAAACCTTGACACTTGCCTTGTCTTCCTTTAAAAGGTCGTCTACAACAAAGGGCAGGAAATATTCGCACTTTAAAAGGTTATCCTTATTCTTCTCTAAAAAGCCCTTAAATCTATTTTCCAGCTCTGTCATCATTTCCTTAGAGAAGCCCCAGCAGTTCATTGATACTGTACTTCCTTCAGGGATTTCAGTCCAGGTTTCTTCGTCCTCGGTAAACATGATTTTTCCACCGCGCCTTGCGATTTTGCTTCTTTCCACTATGTCTGTCAGGTACCCTGCCGAATTAATTTGGCATACACCTCTTGCAACATGACCGTTTTCGGTTAAGGTGTTTTCCGCTTTAAAGCCAACCATGCAAAAGCTGTATTTATCCTCAATTGGGTTTTCTTTTGTTATTTCATTGTAAATAAGCTTAAAGGTCTCTCTGCCATAATAATCGTCGGCATTTATAACCGCAAAGGGGCCGTCTATCATGCTTTTACATGACAGCACAGCGTGTCCGGTACCCCAAGGCTTTTGTCTGCCTTGTGGAACAGTAAAGGGCTGAGGAATATTATTTATGTCCTGATAGGCATATTCTATTTGAATTTTATCTTCAAACTTTCCTTTCATAACGGACTTAAAATCATTTTCTATTTCATGCTTAATGACAAAAATAACTCTGTCAAAGCCTGCCTCAATTGCATCATAAACGGAGTAATCAAGGATAATTTCGCCGTTTTTGCCTACAGGGTCAATTTGTTTAAGACCGCCGTAACGACTGCCCATGCCGGCGGCCATAATAATTAAAGTTGCCTTACTCATTTGATTTTTCTCCTTACGGTAAAATTTTGTTAGTTGTTATATACTCTGCGCCGAAAAGCACTAAAATGTCAGCGATCACAGTGTTGTCCACTGTCCATGCAGCGACAGTGACATTATTTTTAACAGCATATCTTATGGCAGGGAAGCACTTATAAAGGTTGTTGCCCTTATAGTTTATGCCAAAGTCATGCTCCATGCACCAATCTATATCCTCTTTTGTGGGTGATTTTGAAAGATAAAGCATTTCAATTTCACTGTCAAGCTCACGATAAGCTGTTAAATATTCCTTGTCAAAGGAAATGATTTTTGCCTTTTTTGATAAGGCGTATTTGTCGATTATTTTTACTAAATCGGGGAAATACTTCACATCGCATTTTTTAAGCTCAATAACAGGCAATATACCTGTTTTCTCACAAATATCAAGGCACTGCTCAAATTCGGGAATAGTAAGCCCCTCAAAGCTTTCTATTGCGTTGCCGCTGTCTATTGTGAGCTTTTGCAGCTGCTCAAGGGTGAAGGAATCCACATCACCTGTGCCGTCTGTCATATCGTCCACAGTGTCGTTATGTATAACCACCCACTTGCCGTCGGCTGTAGTGTGTAAATCTAATTCATAATACTTATATTGGTACTCTGCCGCACCCTGAAAGGCGGGTAATGTGTTTTGCGGGTAAAGAGATGAAAGACCCCTGTGAGCTATAAGAGTAGGGGCGGACTGTGTGTGAGAGCTAAGCATTAAAGAGCTTGGCAAAACCTTAAAAAGACAATGGGAATATGCTGTAGCCAACACGAGGATAACTATTATAATTATAATGGAAATTATTTTAGAGACTTTCTTCTTTTTCATTATACAACTCTCCTTTTCCATAATTATACAACATATCTTCCACAATATCAAGTCATCTTTTTTCGTTCAAAGACTTGAAGTATTCCTAAAAGTGTGGTAATCTATTCTTGATATTATTTTTAGAAAGGACTAACAGTTATGTTGCAAAAAGTAGAAGATAAACTTAAAGAGCTAAATAAAAAGAAATCAGAGCAATATTATAAAAAGAAGGAAGCAGATTTAATCGCTTGGGATCTTGTGGCAAGAAAGGGAGAGCCTCCCATTGTTGTGACAGATGAGGAGTATGACGCACTTGTAAAGGCAAACAATGGTGTTGCAACAAGAAACAGCGTAGCGACACTTCTGAATATCGTCTCAATAGTTACACTTGTTTTTGGCATTATAGGTGCTTTCGTTGCAAACACACTTTTGGGTGATAAGGGCTTTTTCTATGCTATTGTTATTGTGGTGCTTGGCATCATCTTTTCCACTGCTTTAGGCGGCATAGCTGAGGCTGTGAAGCTTTTGCAGCAGCTTATCGACGATAAGCCTCTTAAAGCTCCCGAGGAGCATAAGCCCCCAAAGACTGAGCCTGCACCCGGTGTTGTGGTTCAGCCTGTAGCTCCTCCTGTGATGTATCAACAGCAGCCTGTGCAGCCTGTATATCAGACACCTGTTTATCAGCCGCCTGTATATCAGCCGCCGGTTTACACTCAGCAGCCATCATTTTCATCACAATATAAGCCCTCATTTACACCACCTGATTTTGGCAATGAGGATGACCCGTTTAAGGCAAATGCACCGATGAAATTTGACGATTAAGTATATTTGCCCTCATAAATGAATAATAAACAGTAGGCACTTTATAAGATAAAGCTTATTAAAAATGCCTGCTGTTTTTTCTTTGCTATTAGGCTTTTTCTGAGATTGGCAGGAAAATATCTTCTAACCTTGCCTCTCGTCACCATAGACAAAAAACTTATAATAAAATCCCTTAATTTTTTTGCGGTTTCCCCTTGACAAACAAGGAAAATAGTAGTAATATATAAATCGGTTAGATAAGACTAACTTTATAATAAAATTTTCGGAGATGCTTTTATGATACCACTTACTTTTTCAGTACCCGGACAAGAGACAATAATACGCAAGGTTGGCGGCAAAAGTGAAGTGCGCGCACACCTTGAAAACCTGGGCTTTGTTCCCGGTGGCAGTGTGACTGTTATCACAGAAAACGGCGGTAATCTTATCGTTAAGGTCAAGGACGCTCGAGTAGCTATCAGTAAAGAAATGGCAAGTAAAATAATGGTGTAACACCCGAAAATCTCATCATATAAATTAAGAAAAGAGGTAAGCTGTATGAAAACTCTTAAAGAGACTAAAGTCGGTGAAACCGTCAAGGTAACAAAGATTAGCGGTCAAGGTGCTGTTAAGCGCAGAATTATGGACATGGGTCTTACAAAAGGCGTTGAGGTCTATGTTAGAAAGGTTGCGCCCTTAGGCGACCCCATTGAGATAACTGTCAGAGGCTATGAGCTTTCTTTGCGTAAAGAGGATGCAAGCATGATTGAAGTTGAATAATTCGGCTTCTTTTTTGCCTAATTAGTTAGTTAACACTAATTCCAATGAAAGGATTTAAGATATGAGTATTAAAATCGCACTTGCCGGCAACCCTAACTCCGGCAAAACAACACTTTTCAACGCTCTTACAGGCTCAAATCAGTTTGTAGGTAACTGGCCCGGTGTAACCGTTGAAAAGAAAGAGGGTAAACTTAAAAAGCATAAGGATGTAACTGTTATTGACCTTCCGGGTATTTACTCCCTGTCTCCTTACACCCTTGAGGAGGTTGTAGCTCGTGAGTACCTTATAAACGAGAGACCTGACGCAATTTTAAACATTGTTGACGGTACCAACCTTGAAAGAAACCTTTATCTCACCACACAGCTCACAGAGCTTGGCATACCTGTTGTTATCGCAATTAACATGATGGATGTTGTTAAGAAAAACGGCGATAAAATAGATATCGACGCTTTGTCAAAAAAGCTTGGCTGTCAAATTGTGGAGATATCCGCTCTTAAAGGCACAGGTGTCGATGTGGCAGCTGAAAAAGCAATTCAAGTTGCACAGGGTGGAAAGACTATTCCGCAGCACAGCTTTTCAGGTGAGGTTGAGCATGCAATAGCTCACATTGAGGAGGCAGTGCTTCACTCACTTCCCGATGAGCAGCAACGCTGGTACGCAATTAAGCTTTTTGAAAGAGATGAGAAGATAATCGAGGAGCTTAAAATCAGCGAAGATGTCTTAGCACATATTGAAAAGGATATCACTCATGTTGAGGAAGAATTAGACGATGACTCAGAGAGCATTATCACCAATGAGAGATATGTTTACATAGCCGATGTTATTAAGGGCAGCTATAAGAGGAAAAAGGTCGCAGGTCTTACTGTTTCCGATAAGATTGATAAAATTGTCACTAACCGTTTCCTCGCTTTGCCTATATTCGTGGCAGTGATGTATGTAGTTTATACTTTGTCAATCGGTACCATAGGCGACTGGGTAACAGGCTTTATGAACGATGGTCTTTTCGGCTCCTTCGCTGAAAATTATGCCGACACCTTTATGGCATCATGGGTCAGCGTGCCTGAGCTTCTTGACAAGCTTCTTCTTGACGCTTCCGGTACTCCCGTAGTGGCTCAATGGCTTTACGGTCTTATCCAGGACGGTATTGTCGGCGGTGTTGGTGCAGTTTTAGGCTTTGTACCTCAAATGCTCATACTTTTCTTCCTGCTGTCCATACTTGAAAACATAGGCTATATGGCTCGTGTTGCGTTTATCATGGATAGAATCTTCCGCAGATTCGGTCTGTCCGGTAAGAGCTTCATTCCCATGCTTGTTGCCTCAGGCTGCGGTGTACCCGGTGTCATGGCATCAAGAACCATTGAACAGGACAGAGACAGAAAAATCACAATTATGACAACTTGCTTTATTCCCTGCGGTGCTAAAATGCCCATAGTCGGTCTTATCGCAGCGGCATTATTCAATAATTCACCTTGGGTTGCAACCTCAGCTTACTTTATTGGTGTTGCAGCAGTTGTAATTTCAGGTATTATCCTGAAAAAGACAAAAATCTTCGCCGGTGATCCTGCACCCTTTGTTATGGAGCTTCCTGCGTACCATCTTCCCACTGCAAACAATATCTTCCATGCAACCTGGGAGCGTGGCTGGTCCTTTATTAAGCGTGCCGGTACCGTTATCCTTGCCTCAAGCGTTTTGGTCTGGCTCCTGAATTCATTTAGCTTTGACGGCGGATTCCACTATATCACCGGCGACGAGAACTCTGTTCTCAATGTTGTTGGCTCAGCTATTGCTGTTATCTTCAAGCCCCTTGGCTTTGGCTCGTGGCAGGCAGCTGTTGCAACCTTCCTCGGTCTTGTTGCTAAAGAGAATGTTGTTGGCGTATTCGGTTCACTTTCAAGTATGTTTGCAAGTGCTAACCCGGAGGCAGCAGCAGACCTTCTCGGTGCTATTGAGGGCGATGTTGAAAATATCGCACTTATCGGTCAAGAGTTCTTCGGCGGCAGCAAGCTCGCAGCTTACTCCTTCCTTATCTTTAACCTGCTTTGTGCCCCCTGCTTTGCAGCTATGGGCGCTATCAAAAGAGAGATGAATAACTGGAAGTGGACAGTTGGCGCAATAGGCTATATGTGTGGCTTCGCTTACTTAATATCACTTATAGTTTACCAAATAGGTATGCTCTTTACAGGCGTCTTCACCTTTGGCACTGTTGTAGCATTCGTCGCACTTATAGGTCTTATCTATTTCCTTGTCAGGAAAAACAAATATGCAAATTAAGGTGACTTAAAATGGAATGGAATATCCCTACAATTATTGGAACACTTATTATTGTGGCAATCCTTTTTGCAATAGCTTTCAACCACTTTAAAAATAAAAAGCAGGGCAAATCCTCCTGCGGCTGTGGCTGTGAAAACTGCGCTATGAAGGGAAGCTGCCACCCAAACGAAACAACCCCCTCTAAGCATTAACATACAATTTGTTTCCTCGAAAAGCACAGTGCCACCCCTTTCGGCACTGTGCCTTTCACTTTAAGAATTAAAATGTATAATAATATACGCTTGAAAGACACTTCACAATAAGATTTGCCCGTGAGGAAGAAACAATTAAGATGTGTTTAAAAGTATAATAAAAAGTTAATTTTGCTCCAAGGTATTTACTTTTTGTGAATAAAAGCGTATAATAGCCGTGTATCACATTTTATTCCTAAGGGCAGGGTTGCCCTATAACTACTATATCTTAATAAAGGAAGTTTTGAAAATGGATTTTAAAGAATTTATTCGTGGCGCATTGTGCCAGCCGGAAGAAGGAGACACCGTTGAATACCTAAATCTTAAAGGCAGAGTGTCATGTAATGTTTTAGTTAACGCTCAAAGAAACTGCCCAAGCCCCGCTTATACCTATGAGCCTGACATAACAAAGTTTCTTGAGGTTTATGAGCAAATAAAAAGCGAGTGCGGCTATCATTTGTCCTTTAACGCTCTTATGATGAGAGTCCTTGTTGAGGGTCTTAAAGCAGCACCGAGACTTAACGCTCATATGCAATATAACCACATGGCAAGTAGCGGCAGACTCATAGTTAAAAAGCATATTGATGTTGCAATGCCTGTTTTCCTTGAAAGCGGTGAGACCTTCACAGTTAAGGTTAGAGAAGTCGAAAACAAGTCTCTTAAAGAAATCGCTCACCAAACAGACGATATTATCGCAAGAATCAAAAAGACCAGCATAGATGACCTTCTTTTTGAGCTTATTAAGCAAAGAATGGTTGGCTTTGTGCTTAAAGGTCAAATCCCATCAACTATTGTTCAGCTTATTTCCGGCTATTGCGGCAAGGGCAAGGTTGCAAAGGTTAAGGGCTTATTTGTAAAAGCACCTCGTGACCCTGAATCCCTCGAGGAGCTTGATATGAATGAGGGTACAGTTTGCCTTACAAACTGGGGTCCTCTCAATGATAAAATCACAGGCGATGTTACATACACACCACTTCTTTATCCTCAGGTTTTCCTTATGGCTATAGGCTGCATCAGAGATAGAGAGTATGCCTTTAAAAATGAAGACGGTGTAGTTGATATCGGCACAAAAAAGGTGCTTCCCGTCACTCTTATGTTTGACCATAGAATCGGCGGCTTTGCTGATGTTATGCCCTTTATAAAGAGACTCGATGAGATTTTTGAAAACCCCGAGGTTATAAAAGAGTGGTAATAAAGAGGGCAAAATTCCTTATCGTAACAAACTTATGAAAAAAATATGTTACAATTCCCTGATGTAGACTAATATAATTTAAGGAGCTATCCTATGAGCAATGTAAATGAAAATTTCAGAAAGATACTTGACAATCTTTCACCTGATATTGAAAAGTTAGGCTTTTCCGCTTATAAAAACGAAGACGGTCAGGTTCTTTATGAAAAGGACGGTGCTTTGTGGGCAAGATACACAGGTGAAAAAGGCGTTGTAGCTTTTTGTGCCGCCGATGGCAAAATTACAGTCTTTTCAGGTGAGAGCGTTGAAGAACCTGAAAACACACCTAAAAAGCTCACATCATCTCTTTTTGATGAGAACGCAGATGAGCGTGATGTTAAATATGTGGTTGCCGACTGCGTCGAGACCCTCAATGATAAATTTGGCGCAAAAGCACCTGTGCAAAAGAAGGCGCAGCAGGCTAAGGCAGCTCAGACAGTGTCAAAGACAGCAGTTAAAAACGGCTCCTTTTATGACCCTAACACCTTAGCGAGTAAGCTTTGTCTTGTTTTCCCGGAGCTTAGACCATATTATAAAGATAATATCGCAGAGTATGGGGAATTCCTTTCCGAGGAGTTTTTCACAAAGTATGGCACACAAAAGGTTATTGACGCTATAAAGGCAAATGACCCTCAAACAATGAAGAAGCTTTTCCAGGTGCTCAATGAGATTTATGAGGACGGCACTAATGACACCCAAAGCCTTATTGCCGTAACTATCTTAGGTGAGCTTGGCAACGATCAAATATTACTTGCTCGTTGTGTGGATTATATGAGCGAGACAATGGCACCGCCTGTAATTGAGGTAAATAGATACTTGGCTTCACCGGCGGGAAAAAGAGCAAAGAAAAAGCTCAAAAACCCACCCGCGTACAAGCCAAAGAAAGAAAAGAAGCCCGGCATGTTTGCTCAGGCTATGGCTCAAAGCGGTGGTATACAGCCCCCGATTCAGTAATTATTACTGCGGTCAATAATATTAAGTGCGGTCGCAGCTAATGCGGCCGTATGTTTTTTTAAAGGAGAAAAGCTATGGTAAACAAAATTTTAGCAGCCTTTTGGGGCAACACCAAAAGACAGGACGACAAAAGAATTGCAACTCTCAAAATGCCCGACGGAGTTTTTGAGAGCAACGACCACAGGTATGTTGACGACTTAAATAAATATCATAAGTTAGATGTGTATTATCCCGAGGGCACTCAGGAAAAGCTCCCCGTTATTATTGACATTCACGGCGGCGGCTGGATGTATGGCGACAAGGAGCTTAACAAGCCCTATTGTCTCACCCTTGCCAAAAGGGGCAATGTGGTGTTTAACATGAGCTATAGACTTTTCCCAAATGCCACACCTGACGAGCAGCTGCGTGATATTAGCAAGGCTCTTACTTGGATATACGAAAACTTAGACAATTATCCCTGCGATAAAAGCAGCATTTGCCTCACAGGTGACTCCGCAGGCGGTATGCTGGCATTTTATACGGCAATGCTCTCTGCCAGTGATGAGCTTAGAAAAGCCTATGGCATAAAGGATTTTAAGCTTAGATTTAACGCAGTGGGCTTAGTCTCACCGGTGCCATATATGGATAACGGCTCTGTTATCAGCGTTTATACAAGGCATATTTTAGGTGGCAAAAAATATAAAAAGCAGCGCTGGGCACCTTATGTGAACGCGGATAAGGCTATCGCTTTAGGCAAAATGCCACCCACCTTCTTAGTCACATCCTCAGGCGACACTGTCGCAATGGCTCAGACTAAGCAGACAGCACAGCTTATTAAGGAAAGTGGCACACCATGCGAAATTATGGATTGGGATCAATATGACGGTAAGGATTTGCCTCATGTTTTCTCTATAATTTATCCTGACAGTGAGCCGTCAAGACAGACTATAGATGCAATGTTAGACTTCTTTAAGACCTATAAAACACAGTCGGCTGAGTAAAATAAGACAATTTCAAATGCAAAAGTAAAAGCTGTGGATAATTTCTGCAGCTTTTTTAAAAAAATTTATTTTTTGTGTCGGAAAGCGTGAAAAGACGCTGTATATAATAATAGAAAGGTGGAGGACAATGACTGACTCAGAGCTTTTGCTTATAATCAGTAAAGATAAAGTTAAAGGCTTCTCTTTGCTGGTGGATACATATTCTGCCCTGGTATATAAAATAGTGTCCTCGGTAATTTTGCCCGTCGGCACACGAGAGGACGCAGAGGAATGTGTAAGTGATGCCTTCCTTGCGTTTTATAACAACCTTGACAGTGTTGACTTAGACAAAGGGAGCATTAAGGGCTATCTTGCTCTTATAGCAAAACGAAGGGCAATTAACCTCTATCATACATTAAAAAGAGAGCAATATTCTACTCTACCCATTGATGAGCAGGCTGACCTTGGCAGCGACGAGGAAATATCAAATTATGATACTCGCTCAGCTCTTGTGGCGGCAATAAAAGCCTTAGGCGAGCCTGACAGTACCATAATAACAAGGAAGTATCTCTTAGGTGAGAGCGCAAAGGAAATAAGCGAATATGTGTCTTTATCACCTGAGGCGGTGCAAAAAAGACTTGAGCGGTGTAGAGAAAAGCTGAAATCAGTGCTGGGAGGTGCTTTCGGTGGATGAAATTGAAAAAGTATTAAGCGAGCTTGACGAGAAGCAGCTAAGCGAGCTTTTGGATAATATTGAAATTGAGCAGGATATGCTTTTAAGCCAAAGGATAAAGGATAAGGCAGTACCTCAATTGACAAAAGAGGACAATGGGCCTCAGGTTAAGGAAAAAACTATCCCGAGAATATTTAAGATTTTGCCCGTTGCTGCGGCTTTGGTTATAGTTATTGCAGGCGCAGTTGTGGCTGTAAACGATGTTAGAAAGCCTGATTACCGTCAGACGACAACAGCCGCTACCACAGCTGACAGGCAAACCTCACTTTTTGAAAATCCTCTTATGCTGGCAATATCCTCAGGCAATGAGACTTTAATTGAGGCACTTATTAATAACAGCCTGCTTTTAACTCAAGAGGTTTTGGATTACGCATTAGATTTTGCAAATGTAATTTCCTACACCAGCTTGCAGGAAATAGCAGTGGCAGTTGACAATGCCTTAGGCTCAACAGGTCTTGACGAGTTACTTGAAAGCACACTTTTAGGCGACTCAAAAAGAGCACTTGAGGAGCTGCAAAAAAGAGATACCATGCTTATGACTCCAACAGAGAAGCTATCCTTCTTCTTCTCTGCGGCATTTTGCGACAGTGATGTTATAAGGGAGTTTATTGAAAAGGGCTTTGATATTAACTTAAAGGACGCTACAGGAAAAACAATATTGGAAATCGGTGAAAAATACGGCAACGAAGAAAATGTAAAATTAGCTGAGGAGGGCTTAGAATAAGCCTTACTAACCACGAGGTGTTTATTATGAAAAATAAGATTTTTATTGTTTTGTCATTAGTTATAACAATTGCACTTATTACAGGCATAGGGGTTTATGCCTCTGCCGACTCACAAAATGTTGGCACTGACACTACTCAGCAGGTTCAAAGAGTTGATGTTAATAAGAGCAAGACCTATTTCGCTTATTATAATAAAGGCTCAGGCAAGGGCGCAGTGGCTTTTTGCCTTGACAATAAGTTTACCGCCTACGGTGAGGGCGAGGGAGATATCCTTATTTGCAGCAAAAATGATGACGGCACATATAATGCCCTTTACACAATTAGCAAAGATAGCATCACCACATTGTTCTCCGGCAAGCAGGAGTATTCCATAAGCGCAAGCGACAACTTGACTAATCTTTTAGGTGGACTCGGCAGCGTGGGTGTAACCTTTGACATGGAAAAGACAAATGTAGTATTCTCTTTAAACGCACAGCCCTTAGAGGACTCACAAACATATTATGTTTACATTCCTCAGGATTATTTTATTGACAGTGACAGCCTTGGCAACACAGGCGCATATATTGAGCTTGAGAGCATAAATGTCAACGCATATTCAGGCTCACTTTGTGAGGATATTGAAAAGCTCACAAGCGGCATATATGACATTGCACTTTTTGGCATTGAGAGCATTGCGAGTGTTGCAAGATAAATCAGACGGTTTAAGGTATTTAGATATAGTAGGGTATAGCATCTCGGATAGAAATATCCGGGGTGTTATGCTTTTTTATTAGGTTTTTTGTTGTATTTTCAGTTGATTCTTGCTATAATAAAAAACAGATAAACAAGTTCAAAGGAGAGGAGAAAAATGGAAATCGGAGCATCGTCCTCATGCTTTTATCCCATGGAAACAGAGAAGTCATTTTTGCATGTTGCAAGTCACGGCTTCAAAAACATAGAGATTTTCTTTAATTCTCCCTGTGAGACGCACACAAGCTTTATAAAGGAGCTTAAAAAAATAAAGGCTGAATATGATGTCAACATTACATCAATTCACCCGTATGAGAGCTTTAGTGAGGGCTACAACTTTTTTTCACATTATTATCGTCGTTATGTGGACGCGTGTGAGGATTACAAAAGATTTTTTGAAGCTGCCGCCGAGTTAGGCGCACCGTATATTGTAATGCACGGAGCAAAGCACGGCGCAGAGATATGCGATGAGGAATACGCAGAAAGGTACACACGACTCAATGAAATAGCAATGAGCTTTGGCTGCTATATGGCTCACGAAAATGTGGTTAATTTTTCAGGGGAAAAGCCTGAGTTTATGGCAAAGCTGAAAGAATATGACAGGGAAAGCTTTAAAATGGTTCTTGATGTTAAGCAGGCGAGAAAGTCAAATATAGAGCCTGTGAAATTTATTCAGGCGGTGGGTGACAGCATTGCCCATGTGCATTTAAGTGATAAGACAAGCTTTAGTGAGTGTGCGCCACCGTCACCAAAAGGACTCTTTGATTTTTCGGGGCTGTTTTCGTCACTTAGTGAGGTTGGATATAAAGGTAAATATGTTATAGAGCTATATTCCAACGGCTTTAAGAGCATTGATGACATTGTTAATTCTGCACAATATTTGCAGGCATTACTGGATAAAATAAATAAAGCGAGGTAAAAAGCTATGAAATGTCCATTTTGCGGTTATGAGGAAAGTAAAGTAATTGATTCAAGGCCAACTGACGAGGGGGAGAAAATTCGCCGCCGCAGAGAATGTATCTCCTGTGGTAAAAGATTTACAACCTATGAGATAATTGAGACAGTACCCATAGTGGTAGTGAAAAAGGATAAATCGAGACAGGCCTTTGACAGAGTGAAGCTTTTTAACGGTATGCTTCGTGCCTGCGAAAAAAGACCTGTATCCATTGACCAAATTGAAAGGGTAGTAAGTGAAATTGAAACAGATTTACAAAACTCCCTTGACAGAGAAGTGACATCTGTACATATTGGTGAGCTTGTCATGGAAAAGCTAAAGGGTCTCGACGAAGTGGCATATGTGCGCTTTGCAAGTGTCTATCGTCAGTTTAAAGACATTAACACCTTTATGGATGAGCTGACTAAACTTTTAGAAAAGGATTGA
The DNA here is from genome assembly GCA_964504475.1 of uncultured Faecalibacterium sp. Lineage (GTDB taxonomy): Bacteria > Bacillota > Clostridia > Oscillospirales > Acutalibacteraceae > UBA6857. The sequence continues at coordinate 41,008 of CAZDEL010000010.1, forward strand.
TATTATGGTTTATAACAATTTTTGTGAACTTGTGGGCAACACACCCTTAATGAAGCTTAACTCCTTTGGCAAAGCTTTGCCATGTGAGATTTACGGTAAGCTGGAATGTTTTAATCCGGCAGGCTCAGTTAAAGACAGAGTAGCGGTCAATATGCTTATGAAGGCAAAGGAAAAGGGACTTATAAAAGAGGGCGCAACAATAATTGAGCCCACAAGCGGTAACACGGGCATAGGTCTTGCCGCTGCAGCAGTGTCCCTGGGCTATAAAGCAATACTCACAATGCCCGACACAATGAGCGTGGAAAGACAAAAGCTCCTTAAAGCCTACGGTGCTGAGATAGTCCTCACTGAGGGCGCAAAGGGTATGTTAGGCTCAATTGAAAAGGCAAAGGAGCTGCAAAAGGATATACCTAATTCATTTATCCCATCACAGTTTGACAATCAGGATAACCCGGGAGCACATATGCTCACCACAGGCCCTGAAATTTGGCAGGATATGAACGGTGATATTGATATTTTTGTTGCCTGCGTTGGTACGGGCGGCACTCTTTCCGGTACAGGAAAGTATCTCAAAGAAAAAAATCCCAACATAAAGGTTATAGGCGTTGAGCCTTTTGAGTCACCGCTTATTACAAAGGGTCAGTCAGGCCCTCACGGTATACAGGGTATAGGTGCAAATTTCATTCCCGATAATCTTAATATGGCGGTCGTTGATGAAATTATGACAGTGAAAACGAAGGACGCTTATGCTACCGCTAAAGTCTTCGCTCAAAAGGAAGGTCTGCTTGTGGGCATATCCTCAGGTGCAGCACTTAAAGCAGCGAGTGAAATAGCTCAAAGAGAGGAAAACAAGGGCAAGAGAATAGTGGCACTTCTTCCGGACAGTGGCGAAAGATATATGAGTGTTAATTTGTTTGAATAATAGCATATTAAAAATAAAGAGGACAGGTGATTAAATCATCTGTCCTGCTTTTATATTATAATGATTATGCTGATATGCCTGCTGCTAAATATTGTGGGCGGAAAAATTAGACCAATTATAATCGAATAAAATCCTTCTCTTGGTTTTCTATCCCTCCAGCCCAACGGCATTGCAATTTTTCTTATGCTGCTCATAAGTCTCAGCGTAATAATAATTCCAATCACTGTCAGTTACAAAGTAGTAGTAGCTTGTCTCGGCAGGGTACAAAGCGGCCTCAATAGCCTCAAGACCCGGGTTGCAAATTGCACCTATGGGAAGACCCTCACATTTATATGTGTTATATTTTTCTGAAAAGCCTTCATCAGTTGTGATATAAGGTGAGTCAGTTATATAATCATTGACATAGTGGATAGTCACATCGCATTGAAGCTTTGGAAAAGATGGGCTTTTTAGGCGGTTGTGAAGAACCGATGCCACATTTTTAACGCTATCGTCAGTGTAGGACTCCTTTTGCACTATTGAAGCTAAGGTGATAATCTCATCTAAGGTGTAGCCTAATTCCGTTGCTCTTTCTTTGTACTCTGCCGTAAGCTTGCGCTGAGTGTTATTAAGGAAACGGCTCAATGCTTTTTCTTCGCTTTCTCCACGATAAAACTCATAAGTGTCGGGGAAAATATACCCCTCTAAAATATAAGCTCTTTCATCATAATTTTTAATTTCGGATATAAATGAGTAGTCGAGAGTTGAAAGGTAAGAATAATCATTTCCTATTTCAATAAATCGTTTAGCGTCGCACACTTCATTTTCCTCGAGCTTTTGAGCTATTTGCACAAGAGTAAAACCCTCGGGAAAGGTGACAGTGACAGTTAAGGATTTTGTTGTTCCCCCATCATCGTCAATGTCAACTATGGGGGAGTCATTTTTATCGCAGGCACAAAGTGAGAGGAGTACCAAAAGGACTAAAAGGGGTAAAAACACTTTTTTCATAATAAACACATCCTGTAGTTTTAACTTGTTTTTATGCAACGATTGTATCATAATCTTATTAAAAACAAAAGATAAAACCTGTTAATTTATAAAAATTGTAAGAATTTACACAGTTTCCGCTGTTAAATTACCTGTATTTTCAAAAAAGACTTGAAAAATGATGAGATTTGTTATAGAATAACAAAGTAAAATTAAAACTTCGGAGGAATACTAATATGGTATCAGCAGGCGATTTCAGAAATGGCGTCACATTTGAAATGGACGGCAATGTTCTTCAGATCATTGAGTTCCAGCACGTAAAGCCCGGTAAGGGTGCAGCCTTTGTTCGTGCAAAGGTAAGAAATGTTATCACAGGTTCAGTTGTTGAGCGTACCTTCAACCCCAGTGATAAGTTCCCCACTGCTTTTGTTGAGAGAAAGGAAATGGAATATTCCTATAACGATGGCGGTCTTTATTATTTCATGGATCCGGAAAGCTACGAGCTTATCCCAATTAACGAGAGCGAGCTTTCAGATAACTTCAAGTTTGTTAAGGAAAATATGGTTTGCCGTATTCTTTCCTACAAGGGCAATGTTTTTGGTGTAGAGCCTCCCAACTTTGTTGAGCTTCAGGTTACAAAGACAGACCCGGGCTTCAAGGGTGACACAGCTACAAACACCACAAAGCCGGCTACTCTTGAGACAGGTGCTGAGGTTAAGGTTCCCCTTTTCATTGATGAGGGCGAAATGATTCAGATCGACACGAGAACAGGCGAGTACATGGGCAGAGCATAATTACTTCACCTTAGGGAGATAAATTATTAGCTTTTGACCTATACTATAATATATTAACGCAGAAAAGGATGTGGACATAATGTCAGTATCAGAGAAAGTTGCATATTTAAGAGGACTTATGGAAGGCCTTGACATGGACGAAGACTCAAAGGAAGGCAAGCTTTTTGCTGCTATCGTTGACGCTCTCGATGAAATGGCTTCAGAAATAAGTGATATTGAGGAAGATATCGAGGATATCGACGATGACCTTGACGAGCTTGAGGAGTACATCGAGGAAGTAGACGAGGCACTTGGCGAGGTTGAGGAAATCGTTTATGACTGTGATGACGATTGTGATTGCTGCTGTGACGATGATTGTGACTGCTGCGATGATGAGTGCATTGAGGCTGTTTGTCCTGCTTGCGGTGCAGAGATTTGCATTGACTTTGATGACATCGATGATGAAGGCAAGGTTGAGTGTCCTGCTTGCGGCGAAACCCTTGAATTTGAAATCGAGGAAGAAGACGAAGACGCAGAGGATGAGGAATAATCCTAAGCTTAAATAAAAAACGACACAGAGGCTATGATGGTCTCTGTGTTTTCTTTTGGTACGCGGGGAAGGTGGGAGGTGAGGGAGAGTGAGCAGCCGCCGAAGAAGGTTTATTTCTTTAAAAAAGTAGGGTTATCGGTACGTTCTAAAAGATAATCTATAGACACATTAAAATAATCAGCCAAAGCGATAAGCGTGGAGTAATCGGCTTCACGTTCAAGAGTTTCATATCTGCTAATGCTATTTTGATTCATGCCTAAGTCCATGGCAAGTTTTAGCTGAGTGATTCCGTGCTCTTTCCTTAACTGTTTAAGTCTCATAATACACCTCTTGAAAGATAAGAAAAATTATCAAATAATTAAAAAATCCCCTTGACAAAATTATACCGAAACAGTATAATGAAAATATCCCAATACGGGATATTTCAAGAGAGAGAGGAGGATTAGTATGTGGTTTTTTGTAGGTTCACTTGCTTATTCATACGTAGTTCTTAAAGCTGCGTACAGATTCAGATAAAATCTGAATCGCACATTTGTGGGTATGGGTTCCTCCATGCCCACATTACTTAAATAGAGGTGATAAAATTGATAGACATAATAAACCTTAATAAGTCATTTGCAAAGACAAAAGTTATAGATGATTTAAACTTGAAAATTAATGATGGTGAAATAACAGCACTATTAGGCAAAAACGGAGCAGGAAAGACTACTTTAATTAGGCTTATTACCGGACTTTATAAAAAGGATTCCGGTACAATAGAGATGGACGAAAACACAAAAATAGGTGTTTTACTTGGTGGCGATATTAGTTTGTACGGAAATCTAACCGGTTATGAAAATATACAATACTTTGGCAGACTATACGGTCTAAAAGATGATATTATTAAATCCAGAATTGAAGAACTGGATAAAGTGCTTTGCTTTAATGATTATATCAATAAATATGCACACACTTTTTCGCGTGGCATGAAGCAAAAAGTAGCTTTGGCAATTTCGATAATACATGACCCAAACTTGCTGTTATTCGATGAGCCGTCTACAGGATTAGATATTGAGGCAATAGATGATGTTATAAATTTCATTAAATATCTAAAAGAACAAGGGAAAACAATTTTAATTGCTACACATAATATTTTTGAAATCTCAGACCTTAGCGATACAATTGCCTTTATGAACAACGGAAAGATAATCAGTAAAGTAAATTCAAAAGAGTTTTTCGAGAACTGTAGAAATGACCAAAAGAGCACTTGTCTAATCAACGCATTGAAAGGAGATTTAATGTGAAAGAAACAGTGACAATAATAAAGAAAGAATTATTGGAAATTTTCAGAGACAGAAGAGGTATTGTGATAATTCTAATGCCATTGTTTATATTCCCGATTTTAAATATTGGCTTTGAATATTTAAGCGATGAATCGCAAACGGAAATAAATATAAGTGTGGTTTCTGATTCAAGTGAAGCCAAAGAAATAGTAAAAGCATTTTCTGTAGATAATAAAACACTTAATATCAATTTTCTCAGCGTAGAAGAACCGTATTTAAAGCTACTGGACGGAGAGATTGATTGCTACATAAACATAGAAGACGGTTTGTTAAATATAGTATATAACTCATCTTCGATGGATTCACTTTTATCAGCTATGAAAATCAACGAGTCATTTCAGGAATATTACAATTTGACTTTAAGTGAATTTCACAATGAAATTCTTCAATTAAGATTAATAGACGAAACAGGCAAAACTTCTGGCTTATCAGAAATTGCATCATCTGTTATTGCACCGTTAGTATTGATTCTCTTGATATTTCAAAATACATCAAGCTTAGCAAACGATATTTTTGCGGGTGAAAAAGAACGAAAAACTATTGAAATGTTGTTGCTCTCAGGAGCTAAAAAACAATCGATATATTGCGGAAAGTGCATAGCAATTACAATTATGATGCTAATAAATGCATCAATTGGTTTAGCTTCTTTTATCTCAACATTTGGAAGTGAAATTAAAAAATCAAATATAGCAGCATCAATAATAGTGTTATTGATGATTGCTACAGTTTCAGTTTTCATAGCTGTTACAGTATCTATGAGATCCAAAAGCATGAAAAATTCCCAGATGTTAAACGATA
>CAZDEL010000011.1:0-39223 GCA_964504475.1 uncultured Faecalibacterium sp.
AAAAGGAGAAATTAAAAATGAGTAACCAAACCAATGAGAAGTCATCATTCAAGCTTTTACACAAGCCTGCTAAGGGCAAAATGGGGGCATTATTAATCGTCTTTCTGTGGATAGCCGTGTGGAATATAATCTATCAAGGCATTCACGGTATATGGGCAGACAGCTCTATTCAAGTGGTTAACTGGGCGTTTTTTGTCACTGTAACACTTTTCTTTATGCAAGAGGAGCTTACATACAAGCAGCGCTTTTGGTACACCTTAGTCGGTGGTGCTGTGGGTCTTATTTTTGCCGCAGGAATTGCCGTTGTTTGCACAGTGATGATGGAGCATGGCGCAAGCTATCTTTTATCCGTAAGTGTTCCCCTTGTTATAGCCATTGCAATGCTTATTTTGTTAAACCCATATTTGCCTGCTATCTTTAATAATGTTGGCTTCGTTTATCTTATAATCGCCTTTGTCGAGGTTGATAAGGTCATAACTTCACTTCCCAGCTATTTCCTTTCACTGCTTTTAGGCTCAATTATATTAAACCTTGGCTGTAGCTTCCTTTTAAATCTTTACACCAAAGCTTTAACTAAAAAGGCAATGGAAAAAGCAAAGCAAGCCGAAACCGTTAAATAATTCTCTTCTTTACATTTTTATAAAAGACGCCTGTTTGTCCTAAGACAACTTGCGTCTTTTATTTTTTACTCCAAAGCTATATATTCCCTGCATAAAATATCACCCTTGCGGAAAAATATAAAAGAACCACAAAGGCAGGTGAATTAATTGCGTCGAAGCGGAATATTACTACCTATTTTTTCTCTTGATGGGTCTTACGGCATAGGTACTTTGGGAAAGAGTGCTTATCGTTTTATAGATTTTTTGTCACAAGCAAAGCAACATTATTGGCAGATTTTGCCTATTAATCCCACTGCCTTTGGTGACAGCCCTTATCAAAGCCCCTGTGTTTTTGCGGGCAACCCATATTTTATCGACCCCGACCTTTTAGTGCATGACGGTCTTATAAAGGAAAGTGACGCTGCCCCTATAAAGCAGGACAATACGGGTACAATTGATTATGGCAAAATCTATAAAACCAGACTCCCCCTTTTGCTTTTGGCGGCACAAGGCATCTCAGACACCGACAGGGAGTATTTGCGTTTTAAAGAGGAAAACAGCTTTTGGCTAAATGATTATGAGGAGTTTTGCGTCCTGAAGGAAATAAACAATATGCTCCCCTACAGTAAGTGGAAAATCAAAGAGCTGCCCTCATCGGTGGCAGACAAAAAGCACCTTTATGGCAAAATTCAGTTTTTGTTTTTCTCTCAATGGTTAGCCTTAAAAAAATATGCCAATGCTAATGGTGTTCACATCATAGGCGACTTGCCAATATATCCTGCAAGAGACAGCAGCGACTATCTATTTAATAAGGAGCTTTTTCTTTTTGGTACTGCTGCCGCTTGCCCGAGCGATGCATTTAACCCCACAGGGCAGCTTTGGGGCAACCCCGTATATGACTGGAGCGAAATGGAAAAGGATGACTTTTTATGGTGGAAAAAGCGTTTAAAGCAAGCTTCAAAGCTGTTTGACACTGTGAGAATAGACCACTTCAGGGGCATATATGAGTTTTACAGCGTAAAAGAGGGTGCTTCAAACGCCATGGGCGGTGTTTGGCAAAAGGGCGCAGGAATGAGCTTTGTGAACATGATAAAAAGAGAAATCCCGAGCATTAACATTATCGCTGAGGATTTAGGCTTTTTAAACAACCAGGTCAGAGCCTTTTTTGAAAGAAGCGGCTTTCCCGGCATGAAGATATTGCAATTTGCCTTTGACGGCACTGACAGTGAATATCTACCTCATAATTATACGGAAAACTCTGTGGCATATACGGGAACTCACGATAACCCCACAATAAGGCAGTGGCTAAGTACGGCAAAGGAAGAAGAAATCCTGAGAGCCATGGATTATTTGGGAGTACCAAACAGATATGCTCTTTGTGAGGGCTTTATAAGAGCTGTCATGGGCAGCGTTAGCAAGGATGCGATTATCCCCTTGCAGGAATATATGCACATTGGCAGCGAAGGAAGAATAAACACACCGGGAACCTTGGGAAATAATTGGCAGTGGCGAATAAATGACGAGGCACTGAGCCATAATTTGACAGAAAAAATCCTTAATTTCACACAAACATATAAACGAGCAAAGGAGTAAAAGCTTATGAAAAAACTATTTTGCATTTTAATTGCCTTGAGTCTTGTCTTCGCCCTTGTGTCTTGCGGCGACAATGACGGCAACTATGATGCCACAAACGAAAATGCCACCTCATCCTCCGGTGGTACACAAACAGCAAAAACTCAAATCTACTTTTTAAACTTCAAGCCTGAGGTTGGCGAGATTTATAAAAAGATAGCTGAGGAATACGAAAAGGAAACAGGTGTCTCGGTTAAAGTTGTCACAGCGGCCAGCGACACCTATGAGCAAACCCTAACCTCGGAAATTGCAAAAAGTGAGCCGCCGACGATTTTTCAAATTAACGGCCCTGTGGGTTATGAGAGCTGGAAGGCATATTGCGCCGACCTTAAAGACACAAAGCTTTACTCTATTTTAAGCGACAAGAGTCTTGCAATCACCTCAGAGGGCGGAGTTTTCGGCATACCCTATGTAATAGAGGGCTATGGCATAATTTATAACGAAGAAATAACCGACAAGTATTTTGCCTTGGAGGATAAGTCAACCAGCTTTAAAAGCATGGAGGAGGTCAATTCCTTCGACAAGCTAAAGGAGCTTTGTGAGGATATGCAAAAAAATAAAGAGGCTCTTGGCATCGAAGGCGTTTTCGCCTCAACCTCATTTTCTCCCGGCAATCAATGGCGCTGGAACACTCATCTTTTAAACATTCCCTTCCACTATGAGATGAACGAAAATGAAGACTACGAAAGCAGCACCCTTGCAGGTCTTGGCAGTGACAGCTTTGAGTTTAAGCACAGCGACAAATTTAAAAATATATTTGACCTTTATCTTAATAACTCCGTCACAGATAAAAAGCTCATTGGCTCAAAGAGCGTCAATGACTCCATGGCTGAGTTTGCCTTGGGCAAGGCTGCTATGATTCAAAACGGCTCATGGGCTTACTCTGAAATAAGCTCAGTTGACGGCAACAAGGTTAAAGAGGATAAAATTAAAATGCTCCCTGTTTACATGGGCATTGAGGGCGAAGAAAGTCAGGGCATTTGCATTGGTACAGAAAACTATCTTGCCATAAACTCGAAGGTGTCTGAGGAAAAGCAAAAGGCATCGGCTGATTTCCTTTATTGGCTTTTCTCCTCTGAGGTGGGCAAAAAATATGTCAGTGAGGAGTTAGGCTTTGTGACACCCTTTGAGACAATGGCCGAGGCCACTGTGTCCGACCCATTGGCAAACGAAGTGCTTTACTGGTCAAATAAAGATGATATAACCTCTGTACCGTGGGCATTTGTGTCCTTCCCCGGCACAGCATTTAAGGATAATGTGGGCAGCGCACTTTTGGAGTACGCACAGGGAACAAAGCCCTGGGAGGACACGGAAAAGGCAATTAAATCAGCTTGGCAGGATGCTAAAGCAGACTAAATAGAAAGGGCGAATATATAATGAAAAACAGCTTAAAAAAATACTATCCTATATTCGCCCTGCCAACAACAGCCGCCTTTATAATAGCCTTTTTGCTCCCCTTTGTCATGGGCATATATTTGTCCTTTACACGCTTTACCACAATTAGCGACGCTGAGTTTACAGGCCTTTCCAATTATATAGAGGCCTTCACAAATAAGGACTTTTTAAACTCCTTGTGGTTTACGGTGAAGTTTACTCTCGTAAGTGTGGTGTCGGTAAATTTAATAGCCTTCACCTTGGCTATGCTTTTGACAAGGAATATTAAGCTTAGAAATTTTTTCCGCACTGTCTTTTTTATGCCAAACCTTATAGGCGGCATAGTCTTAGGCTATATTTGGCAGCTTATAATTAACGGCGTATTGGAAAGAATGGGAGTCACCATAACCTTTGATGCTAAATATGGCTTTTGGGGTCTTGTGGTACTCATGAACTGGCAAATGATAGGCTACATGATGATTATTTATATTGCGGGAATTGGCAATATACCCTCTGATTTAACCGATGCGGCAAAGGTTGACGGTGCAAGCTCCTTTGAGATACTGCGTCATGTGATAATCCCCATGGTGATGCCCTCAATAACTATTTGCCTGTTTTTGACAATAACCAACTCCTTTAAGCTTTTTGACGCAAACCTCGCCTTGACAGACGGTGCGCCCTCAAAGCAGACGGCAATGTTGGCTTTAGATATATATAAGACCTTTTATGGCAGTGTAGGCTCTCAGGGTGTGGGTCAGGCAAAGGCAGTTATCTTCTTTTTGCTGCTCGCTGCAATATCTCTAATCCAGCTTAAATTTACAAGAGAAAGGGAGGTTGAAGCGTGAAAAAACATGGTAACAAGCTTATTTTTATTGTGCTTTTAATAGTGTGCGCTCTTTTTCTCTTTCCCGTTTTTATCGTGCTCATGAACTCCTTTAAAAGTAAGCTTTATATTAGCTCTGAGCCGTTTAAGCTGCCCACAAGAGAAACCTTCACAGGCCTTTCCAATTATATAGAGGGGCTTTCGAAGACAGGCTTTTTCTCTGCCTTTATCACCTCGGTTTTTATCACGGTGCTATCTGTGGGGGCAATTGTGCTTTTTACCTCTATGACCGCCTGGTACATCACAAGAGTGAAAAATAAATTTACTCGTCTTAGCTATTATGCCTTTGTTTTTTCCATGGTCGTACCCTTTCAAATGGTTATGTTCACTATGGTTAAGCTCTCCAATGCCTTAAACTTAGACAACCCCTTGGGCTTAGTGGTGATTTATTTAGGCTTTGGCGCAGGTCTTAGTGTGTTTATGTTCAGCGGCTTTGTCAAGGGTATCCCCATTGAAATTGAGGAGGCCGCGATGATTGACGGCTGTGGGCCTATTAGGACATTCTTCCTTGTGGTCTTCCCTCTTATGAAGCCGACAACAATAACCGTTGCCATTATAAACACCATGTGGATATGGAATGACTATCTCTTGCCCTATCTTGTCATAGGCAGCGACTATAAGACAATTCCCATTGCTATTCAATATCTCAGAGGTGGCTATGGCTCTATTGATATGGGTGCAATGATGGCAATGCTTGTGCTTTCCATAATACCTGTGGTTGTTTTTTATCTGCTTTGCCAAAAGCACATTATTAAGGGCGTTGTGGCAGGTGCGGTCAAGGGCTAAAATATCACTTTGGAGGTTTCACTATGTCTTGCATAACACTAAAGGGTGTGTCAAAAATATATGAGGATGGCTATAAGGCCGTTGACAGCTTTTCCTTAGAGATTCCGGATAAGGAGTTTGTGGTACTCGTCGGGCCTTCCGGCTGCGGCAAGAGTACCACACTGCGTATGATAGCCGGCTTAGAGGATATAAGTCAGGGGGAAATTTATATAGGCGACAGGTTAGTTAATAATATTCAGCCAAAGGATAGAGATATAGCCATGGTCTTTCAGTCCTATGCCCTTTATCCTGATAAGACTGTATATAAAAACATTGCTTTTTCCCTTCAAAGACGCAAGGTTCCAAAGGATGAAATTGACAAAAGAGTGCGTCAGGCGGCAAAGATTTTGCACATAGAGCATCTTTTAGACAGGAAACCAAAGGCGCTTTCGGGAGGGCAAAGACAAAGGGTGGCTCTTGGCAGAGCTATTGTAAGAGACCCGGCGGTTTTCCTTTTTGATGAGCCTTTGTCAAACTTAGATGCAAAGCTTCGCACACAAATGCGAACGGAAATATCCCTGCTGCACAAGCGTCTTGGCACAACCTTTATATATGTCACTCACGACCAGACTGAGGCAATGACCATGGGTGACAAAATAGTTGTCATGGACGGTGGAGTTATTCAGCAGGTGGACACACCGGAAAAACTGTATAACGACCCTGTCAACACCTTTGTTGCCTCCTTTATCGGCTCACCGAGTATGAACTTTTTAGACGGTACCATTGAAAAGGCAGGCGAAAACCTTTGTGTAGTAGTAGGCACTGACTTCTTGCCCATAGTCAACAGTACCAATAAATTAAAGGATAAAATAGGCAAAAAGGTTAAGCTTGGCATAAGACCGGAATGTATATCCCTTTCAGGTACAGCTAAGCCACTAAAAGGCATACTAAGGGTACAGGAAAACTTAGGCAGCGAAGCACATTTGTATATTGAATATAGGGGTACACTTCTCACTGCAAGGCTGCCTCATATATGCGATATCAGCACCGAAAAGGAGATAGACTTCTATATCAACTGGGATAAAGTGCATTATTTCGACAATGACACAGGTGAAAACCTTTGCAAAAACTAATAATTATTCATAAAATCCCTACCCCATTTGCAAAAAAATGCAAATGGGGTTGACTTTAGTCTCTTATGGTGCTAAAATAACCACGCAAGTAAGTAAACTAAAATTTTAGGAGGTACAAAACAATGAAAAAGTTTTTAGCAATCGTTCTTGCCGCACTTATGCTTTTTGCTCTTGCAGCTTGCGGCGACAACGCAGACAGTGACCAATCAAAGGACAAAGTAAAAATTATTGATGTTTCCTTAACTGAGGAAGAATATGCTTTTGGTGTTGATAAGGATCAGCCTGAGCTTCTTGAGGATGTTAACACATTTATTGAGAAGATTAAAAAGGATGGCACCTTCGACGAGATTTTCAACAAATATTTCGGTGACGGTACACCTACACCTGTTAAGTCAGCTACCCTTGACACATCAAAGGATCAGCTTGTTGTAGCAACAAACGCTTCCTTCGCTCCCTTCGAGTATATGGAGGGCGACTCATACTACGGTATTGATATGGAAATCGCTGCTTTATTAGCTGAGGAGCTTGGCAAGGAGCTTGTTGTCAGCAACATGAAGTTTGAATCAGTTTGCCTTTCAGTTGGCGAGCACAAGTGTGATATCGCTATGGCAGGTCTTACTATCAACGAAAAGAGAAAAGAGTCTGTTAACTTCTCAAACTCATATTACAACGCTTATCAAAAGCTTATTGTTAAGGCTGATGAAACAGCATTTGATGAGTGCAAGACAGCAGCAGATGTTGATGCTATTCTCAACGCCGGTGACGGTACAAAGAAGGTCGGCTATCAAAACGGCACAACTGCTTACTATTATGTAACAGGTGACGAAGGCTGGGACTTTGACGGACTTAAGGTTGAAGGCAAGGGCTATGACAACGGTGCTTTAGCTGTTCAAGACCTTATTAACGGCAACATTGATTATGTTATAATCGACGCTGACCCCGCAGCATACATAGTTAAAAACTTTAACTCTATGGGCTAATTGAAAACCTGAAAATCTGTGCCTTACTTCAAAAGAGGTAAGGCACTCTTAGTTAAAAAAGGAAAAATTAATATGAATTCATTTGCATTTAAAGTCGAGAGGTTTCTCGATATTCTTATAAATAAGGGCGGCTATAAAGAGGTTATTGACGGTTTGCAAAACACTATGCTCATAGCCGTTGCCGGCCTTTTAATAGGTGTTGTTATTGGTACTCTCATCGCCACAGTGAGAGTTATGCCGAAATATAAAAGCATAGTTAGATTCCTCGATAAGCTTTGCGGCTTTTATGTGGGTCTTTTCAGAGGTACTCCCATGGTGGTGCAGCTTCTTGTTTTCTACTATGTTATGCTGCCGCTGTTTAATATAAAAATGTCTTCCGTTGTGGTTGCCATAACTGTTTTTGGCCTTAACAGCGGTGCTTATATATCCGAGATTATGCGTGGCGGTATCCTCAGCGTTGACCCCGGTCAAATGGAGGGTGGCAGAAGTGTTGGCCTTAGCTATGGCACAACAATGCTTAAGGTTGTTATCCCTCAGGCGATTAAAAATATCCTTCCCACTCTTGGCAACGAGTTTATTGCCCTTGTTAAGGAGACCTCCGTTGTTTCCTTTGTCGGAGCGAAGGATTTATATTTGGCCTTCCAAAGCATTGGCTCGGGCACATATGAATATATGGTTCCCTATTTAGCAATGGCCATAATATACATTGTCATTGTTTGTCTTATTACCCTGCTTATTAAGGTCATGGAAAGGAGGCTGCGTAAGAGTGATAGAAGTCATTGATTTAAAAAAATCCTTCGGTGATGTCGAGGTGCTCAAGGGCATCACCACCACTATTAAAAAGGGCGAAAAGGTTGTTGTTATCGGCCCGTCCGGTTCAGGAAAGAGCACATTTTTGCGTTGCCTTAACTGTATGGAAGACCCCACAAGCGGCTCAATAATCTTCGGCGGTGAGGATATTGCCGACCCAAAGGTTGATATTAACATTCACCGTCAAAAAATGGGCATGGTTTTCCAGCACTTTAACCTTTTTAATAATAAGACAGTTATTGAAAATATTATGATGGCTCCCGTTTATGTTGGTACTAAAAAGCTCAAAGAACAAAAAAGAGATAATTTTCTCATTAAGCTTCATCTTAAAAAGGGCACTGTAGTACCTGTGACACAAACAGCCGCAGATATAAAAAAGCAGGCTCACGATAAGGCTGTTCAGCTTTTAAAAAGAATAGGCCTTGAAGATAAGGCTGATGTTTATCCATCAAGTCTTTCCGGTGGTCAAAAGCAAAGAGTTGCAATTATCCGCTCTCTTGCTATGGACCCTGATGTTATCCTCTTTGACGAGCCCACATCTGCTCTTGACCCTGAGATGGTCGGTGAGGTTCTTGACCTTATGAAGGAGCTGGCAAAGGGTGGCATGACCATGGTCGTTGTCACTCATGAAATGGGCTTTGCAAAGGAAGTGGGCACAAGAATTATGTTTATGGACGAAGGCAAATTTGTCGAGGAAGCTACCCCCGAGGAGTTTTTTGCCAACCCACAGAGTCCTCGTGCAAGAGACTTCCTTTCCAAGGTCTTGTGATTATTTTTCCCGAAAAGCAGCATATGTGCTTTTCGGGTTATTTTTTAATATTATTAATAAATTGTTAATACTTTTATAATGTTAAGACTAACAAAAAGTGGTCTTATTATATAGAACTGTCACTTGATAAAATTTAAGACACGGAGTTACAATTTTGGACAAAAAAGCATTGACATTCTATCTTGTTTTTGGTATTATATAAGAGTTAAAGTATAATACTTAGTTCCTATAGACTCAGTATTAAATTTCAATGAAAGAAGTGAAATTTGTGAAGAAAACAACACCTGAGGTTTTGTATGACCTTATCCCCTCACAGCAGACTATGTATCTGATGTTTAAGTATACCTTTAGCAAGCAGATAGCGCAAATAGCCTCATCATTTTCCGTTGACTATGACCTTGATTTTGATTTGCTGACAAAGGCACTTAATATCGAGGCTCAAAGAAACGACAGTATGCGTTTAAGGTTTATAACCATTGATAAGCAAATCAAGCAATACTTCCTGCCTGAATTGAAAATCACTAATGTACCTAAAAAGTATTTTCGCAGCGCTCAGGAGCAAAACGCATTCTTTGAAAAGGATGCTCAAACACCCGTAAGATTCGACAAGGGCGAAAATTATAGAGTTTACTTCTATAAAAATGCCGATGGTACAAATGGCATTTACTTCAATGTCAGCCATCTTAATATGGACGCTTTGGGTGCTACTGTTTTTTATCTTGATCTTTTAGGTGTTTATCGTGCCCTCGTAACAGGAAGTGAACTTCCTGCCCCTCTTGCAAGCTATGAGGAGTATATTATCGAGGAACTTGCAAGACTTAAAAACACCAAGAGAATGGAAAAGCATGAGAAATTCTATCGTGAATACTTCGCAAAGGGCGGCGAACCCTTCTATGCAGGTGTTCATGGCCCCGCGTTCCTCGAAAAATATAGAAAGAAAAAGAAGAATCCCGACCTTCGTGTTCCGGCAGCATATAACCCACTGCTTGACAAATGCAAGATGGTTAGCGCCCATGTCGGCACTGAGGACGCAGCTAAGATTTTCGCCTTCTGTAAGGAAAGAAGCATTGCTCCGGAAAGCCTTATGATGCTCGGTCTTCGTACACATTGCTCTGCTATTAACTATAGAACAGACGATGTATTTATGATGGCTACTTGCTCAAAGCGTGCCACTCTCAAGGAAAAGCACATGAGCGGCTGTCTTGTTCAGCCCGTACAGGTTCGTACCATTATCCCCGAAACAGCAACCTTTGAGCAGGCACTTAATGAATACACCTCAGTGAGAACACAGCTTTATCGCCACTCAGATTATCCCTATATCACAGCTCGTGATATGTCAAGAGAGATGTATAACTATAACCTTATTCAAGGTCCGGCTTGCATGATGTTCTCATGGATACCCATACCGGTTGACTTACCTGATATAGGCGTTAAAATTAACTACGACTTTAAGACATATGATTTAGGCAGATATTTCACTCCTCTTTATACTATCTGCTCACCTGATCCAAAGGATAAGGGTCTTAATCTTAATTATATGTACCGTGTGAAGCTCTCAACACAAGAGGACATTGATGCACTTCACAAGGATTGTATGAAGGTTGTTATGGCCGGTATCGAAAACCCGCAAATAACTGTAAAAGAGCTGCTTGATATGTGCAGCAAATGATATTAGAGATAACAGCTCGGCTGTTAAAAAAATAAAGAACCAGGAGTATTAGAAATGACAATTGAACTCAGCAAAAAAGAAATCAGGGAGCTTAAAAAGCTCCGCAAGCAAATCCATATGCTCGGCCCTATTGGTACCATAAAGGATATCTTCACCAGAAGTGAAGCCTTCGGTGATAGAGTCGCTGTTGTGGAGAAAATCAAAAAGCAGCCCGTTTCCTACACTGTCAAAGAGTTTCACGAGCGTGTAAGAGAAGTCGGCACAGGTCTTTTTGCCTTAGGTCTTAATGGAAAGCACATCTCCATTGTGGGTGAAAACTCATATAACTGGATCGTTGCCTTCTTTGCCATTGTTTGCGGTGGCGGTGTTGCAGTGCCTATTGACAAGGAGCTGTCAGACAAGGAAATCAGTATGCTCATTTCAAAGGGTGATGCCGAGGCAGTTTTTGTCAGCAGAACCTATATTGAAACAGCTGAATTGCATCTTTCAAAGGATGACAGATGCCAAAAGGTTTTCCTTATGAACGGCGACAAGACCGGAGAAAAGTATATGACAATCGATGCCCTTGCAGAGCTTGGCAGAGCTGAGCTTAAAAAAGGCAATCGCAGCTTCATAAACTGCCCCATTAACAAAGATGACCTTGCAGCTATTCTTTTCACCTCAGGCACAACAGGCACTAACAAGGGCGTTATGCTTTCACATTACAACTTCGCATCAAATGTTGAGGGTGTTATTGATTTCTTAGGCTCAGAGCTTTCAACTATGTCAATTCTGCCTATGAACCATGCTTATGAGCTGTCTTGCAGTATTCTTACTTGCATTTATATGAACGGTATAATTTATATAAATGACAGTCTTAAAAATATTCTTTCAAATATCAATGAATTCAGACCTAACGCAATGGCTGTTGTACCCCTTGTTTTAGAGGCTATTTACAATGGTATCTGGTCAAAGGCCGAAGCAACAGGCAAGGCTGATATTATGAGAAAGATTATCAAGGTTAGCAATAAGCTCCTTGAAGTCGGCATTGATATCAGACCTATTGTCTTCAAGCAAATCGCAGATAACTTTGGTGGCAGACTCCCCACAATGTCATGTGGCGGTGCGCCTGCAAGAGCAGACCACATTAAGAGCCTTAGTGAGCTTGGCTTTAACATCATTAGCGGTTACGGTATGACAGAGGCATCACCTACTATCACTTTACACAATAACGGCAGAAAGAAGCCCTTATCAGCAGGTAAAGCCTTCCCAAGAGCACAGTTTATTATCCACGATCCGGATAAAGACGGCATTGGCGAAATTTGGGTCAAGGGTGACAATGTTACAAAGGGCTACTATAAGGACGAGGAAGCTACTAAGGCATCCTTCAGTGAGGACGGCTGGTTTAAGACCGGTGACTATGGCAAGCTTGACGAGGACGGCGAGCTTTACATAACCGGTAGAAAGAAATTCCTTATTATCCTTCCCAATGGCGAAAACATCTTCCCTGAGACTGTTGAAAGCAACATCATGGAGTGTCTTCTTTATGCACATGAGGTTGTGGCATTTGAGGAAAGAAAAACAGTACGCGACAAGGAAGTTGTCATTATGGCCGCTGCTATTTATGTGGAAAAGGGCGATGATGCTTTCAAGGGCATGACTGAGGACGAAATTATCGCAAAGGTAAAGGCCGATGTGGCTCTTTCAAACAAAGGTCAGCCATCATACCGCAAGGTGCAAAGTGTATATGTTTCCTTTAACGAGTTTGAAAAGAACTCCACAAGAAAGGTAATTAGACAAAAGGTAATTGATACATATACGAAAGAAGAAGCAAGGGTATAATTTTTTAATTTATATTATATAAAAAATAATAAAAGGAGGGCAAATGATGATTGACAAACTCAGAGAAATAATTTGTCGTTTTGTAGACATGGATCCTAATTCTCTCACAGAAAACACAAACATCAGAACCGAGCTTGGCCTGAATTCCCTTGAACTTGTTAATATTGCGGTTGCAATCGAAGACGAGTTTGATATAGAAATTCCTGACCGTGAAGTAATAAACATCGAAACTCTCGGCGATGCAGCAAAACTTATCGAAAAATATATGGACGAATAAACGAAAGCCTCTCCACGCTGAGAGGCTTTTTGATTTGTGGGTTACTTTTTCCTCTCTCATTGTTGACATTTTGTTAATTAAAGGTGTATAATCTATGAAAAATGAAAGGACGATGAATATGAAAAAAGTAATCGCATTTTTACTCACAATCATAATGATTTTCACCCTTTGCAGCACTGCATTTGCCTATGACAAAGAGGTCTTCCTTGTGTTAGGTGACTCTATTGGCTACGGCTATGGCTTAAAGGATAACACAAAATATTCCTATGGAGCACTCATAAGTGAGGCCAATGACTACGCTTATTTAAACTTTGCTCAAAACGGTGACACAACCTATGATTTAAATAATAAGCTCACAGCTAACAGCAGCGTCATTGCCGCTGTGGACTCTGCCGACATAATTGCCGTCTCTATTGGTGGCAACAACTTCCTGCATGACAATGTAGTTGCAATGGCTGTAACAGGGCTTTTTGGCAACTATAACCGCATAAATAAGACTGCACAAGAGTTTTACGAGAACTTTTGCCTTGTTGTAGATAATATAAGAGCTATTAACCCTGATGCAGAGCTTTTAGTGCAAACCCTATATAACCCACAAACCGGCTTACTTCAAGGCGTTTATCAGTACGGCGTTGACAATATGAATAGTAAAATTAAGCTTGCCGCCGCCGAGAAGGATTTTACTGTAGTTGAGGTTGCAGCTGCATTTGAGGGCAAGGCAAATGAATACATACAAAACGATATTATTCACCCTAACGAGTTAGGTCACTACGCTATTGCACAGGAGTATCTTATGGTGTTAAAGGAAATGAACCTTGGCACTGCCGACGAGTCTGTCACTGACAAGGCAGAGGTAGAAATCTACAGCCTTATAGATAAAATCCTCGACTTCTTTAGAAATCTCTTTAGCTTTAACTTTATATAATCTCAGCACACTAAAATAAGCACCTAAAAGCCTTGTGAGCGCTTTAGGTGCTTTGCTATAAGTTTTATTATTTAGCCGCTTATAAGGCTAAAATGGGCAAATTTGGCTGCTACCTGCTATTTTTAGTGGTGGTCGCATTTTGCGTCAGCGTTATATTTTAATTCACCCTTTAAAAAGTCCCGGACTGCCTTGTCTGCGTTACCGGTTACACCGCCGTAAACTTCAATACCTGCTTCTGCGAGAGCCTGCTTTGCACCGTCACCTATGCAGCCGCATATAAGCACACTACTGCCAATAACCTTTAATAAGCCTGCCATGGAAGCGTGACCGCTACACATAGTGCTCATAACCTTGCTGCTTTTAATCTCACCATTTTCGCAGTCATAAAGCTTTATTTGCTTTGCGTGACCAAAGTGCTGAAAAACATTTTCATTTTCATAAGTTACTGTGATTCTCATTTCTATATCTCCCTTAAATTTACTTAACTAATTTAACTGTGTATCCGTCGAAAGAAAATGTGTGGTATTGGCTCTGGGTGGAGCGTACAACATAATCGGAGGATATTATTTGCGCTTTGCTATGAGAAATAAGCTCATAGTCCTTTTCGCTGTAATTCATAAAGCTGTCGGCTCTGGTTCTGACGATAAGCTTGCATTTGTCAATGCTTTCACCCTCGTGCTCCAAGGAGGAGTTGACCTTATTGTCAAGTATAAAGCTAGTGTAGCTTTTATTTCTGTCGTCATAACGCAGCATGGGGAACATTGCTCTGGAGCGTATAGTTTCGTCCTGCTTAATAAAATCGCCTGTTGCGCTGCAATCATGAAGCAAAATCATAACCTTGCCCATAGTGTCTTTAAGGGGCAGCCAGCCGTCATTTTCTCTCATTTGCTTAAATGAGGAATACTCACCCAGCATATCGTCCGGACTAAGTAGAGTCTCGCCTAAGACTTCTCTTACAAGGCTGTCAAGCTCATTGGCATATTTTAAGTTAAAGTTGCACATTCCGTCAATGGGCATAACACCCTTTTTAGGCTCGATAATTATAGTGACAGGCAAATGTCCCGGGTTGTTGTCTGACCAAAGCTTAATCTCCTCAAGTGCTCCGGCAAAGTCATAGCAGCTTGAAACATTGTCAAGATAAGGCTGATGAGAGACAACAAAGCTAATAACACCATTTTTATTGACAGTCTCAATATCTATTTCGAGATTTCTTATACCAAGCTCCAATTGCTCAGTCAAGGTGTCAGCGGTAAAATCTGCTGTCTCGCCCTTTACTATGCCAAAGGTCAACACATCTAAAGCGTTATAGAGCTTTTTATATTCATCTGTGGTGTGGATTTTATAGCTGTTGTGAGTACCGATAAAAGCGACCTCATTAAATTTAACACCATCCTCCAAGGCTTTGGAGATGTCAAAGGCTGCAATTTTACTCTCGTCACATGGAGTGTAGCCTTCACCGTAATATTCATTTTTTAGATATGCCATATGCTGAGACTGATAATCCTTATTTTCCTGCACCTGTGTGAACCCTGCCGAAATAGCTGACGGGAGCAAAACAAGGAGTATACTCAAAAGTGAAAACACCGCTTTAATTGGCCCATATTTTAAAAACCATGACATATTTCATCAACCCTTCAATATATAATTTCTCTTAATTCTACCACTTTTGGCTCTCAGTGTCAAATAATAAGAAAAGATTATAAAAGATTGTCATTTAACTGTTGACGAAAAGGACATAAAATGTTATTATAAACTAAACATTCTGGTGACATTTTACAAGCAATGTTTAAAAGGAGGAAATATTATGCAATACGATGTTGCGATAATCGGCGCCGGTGTCTGCGGTGCAATGATCGCAAGAGAGCTTAGTAAGCTCAATGCAAAAGTCGTTGTGCTGGAAAAATGCAACGACATTTCAATGGGTACAACAAAAGCCAACAGTGCAATTGTTCACGCCGGCTTTGACGCTGAGACAGGCTCACTTAAAGCCAAGCTCAATGTTCAAGGTGCGTCCTTAATGGCTTATTATTGCAATAAGCTTCATGTGCCCTATAAAAATATCGGCTCACTTGTAGTGGCTTATTCATGGGAGGAAATGCAAACTCTTGAGTCGCTGTTTGAAAGAGGCTTTAACAATGGTGTGCCTAATATGCAGGTCATAAGCCAGGAAAAGCTGCGTGAAATGGAGCCTTACATCAGTGAAAAGGCCATAGGCGCTTTGTGGGCACCGACAGCAGGTATAGTAAGCCCCTATGAGCTCGCTATTGCCGCAATGGAAAACGCTGTAATAAACGGTGTTAGAGTAAAAAGAAACAGTGGTGTTTTTGATATTGAATATAAGGATGACCTTTTTTCAATTTCAACTGCTTCCGGTGTCATTAAAGCAAAGTATGTGATAAACTGTGCAGGTGTTTTCGCTGACCAAATTGCAAAGATGATAGGTGACACCTCATTTAAGATAATCCCGAGAAAGGGCGAATATTATCTTCTTGATAAGACTGAGGCTAAGATGGTAAATCATGTCCTGTTTAGATGCCCATCAAATATGGGTAAGGGCATACTTATCACACCTACAGTTCATGGCAATGTACTTATGGGACCGACTGCTATTGATTTGGACTTTGACAGTAAGCTTGACCTTGACACAACAAGTGAGGGTCTTGACACAGTTAAAAGCGAGATAAGACAGGTTATCCCACAAATGACCACAAGAAACGCTATCACCTCATTTGCAGGTCTTAGAGCTCATATTGAAGATGATCACGCTGACTTTATTATCGGGCCCAGTGAAGCTAACGGCAAGTTTATAAATGTTGCCGGCATTGAGTCACCCGGTCTTACAGCTGCACCGGCTATTGCAAGATATGTGGGTCAGATTTTCCGTGACATTGCTCCCGACTATGTTAGAAAGCCTGACTTTGTGGCAACTCGTCCGGCACCTGTGAGAGTTAACGAGCTTTCCGACGAGGAAAGACGCAAGCTCGTGGAAAAAGACAAGCGCTACGGCAGAATAGTTTGCCGCTGTGAGGGCATAACAGAGGGCGAAATCATCGATGCTATTAAAGCTCCCTGTGGTGCAAGAGATGTTGACGGTGTAAAAAGGCGCACAAGAGCCGGCATGGGCAGATGTCAATCTGGCTTCTGTGGCTCAAAGGTGGTTGAGATACTCGCTCGTGAGCTTGACTTGCCCATTAACCAGATAACAAAATATGGCAACCGCTCAAAAATATTATATAAGAAGACAAAGTGAGGTGACAGTTATGCTTAAATATGATTTAGTTGTTATAGGTGGCGGCCCCGCCGGCATGGCTGCCGCACTCAAGGCAAAGGAATGTGGTGTTAGCAAAATTCTTATTTTAGAAAGAGCTTCCACTCTTGGCGGAATTTTGGAGCAATGTATACATACAGGCTTTGGCTTACACCATTTTGGTGAGGAGCTTTCAGGCCCGGAATATGCCTATAGATTTATAAAGCAGGTTGAAGAAACCGACATTGATGTCAAGGTTGACACTATGGTCACTGAGATAAGAACAGGCAATGTTGTCATTGCCACAAACAGCAAAGAGGGTATGCTGGAAATCAGCGCAACAGCTATTATCCTTGCAATGGGCTGTCGTGAAAGACCAAGAGGTGCTCTTGACATTCCCGGCTCTCGTGCCTCGGGCATTATGACTGCCGGTACCGCTCAAAAGTATGTGAATATTTATGGCTATATGCCCGGCAAAAAAATCGTCATATTAGGCTCAGGTGATATAGGTCTTATTATGGCAAGGCGCATGACCTTAGAGGGTGCTAAGGTTGAGACAGTGTGTGAGCTTATGCCTTATTCAGGCGGCTTAACAAGAAATATCGTCCAGTGCCTTGATGATATGGGAATCCCATTAAGACTCAGCTGCACTGTTATTAAAACTCACGGTATTGAAAGACTCGAGGGTGTAACCATTGCCAATGTTGACGAAAACCGCAAGCCTATCCCGGGTACAGAGGAATATATCGAGTGTGACACACTTATGCTTTCCGTTGGTCTTATCCCCGAAAATGAATTGACACGCAACGCAGGTGTTATGATTGACCCTGTGACAAATGGCGCAATTGTTGACGAAAACAGACAGACTAACCGTCCCGGCATCTTTGCCTGCGGTAATGTGCTTCAGGTGCATGACCTTGTTGACTATGTAACTCAAGAGAGCTACACGGCCGGTGAGGGCGCAGCAAGATATATTAAGTCAAAAAATAAAAACAAGAGAACTAAGTATATTACAGTTAAGCCTCAAGGCGGCGTTCGCTATGTGGTGCCTCAAAATATTTGCAGCGACACAAAGCAGGATGTAAAGCTTTACTTTAGAGTTAAGGATGTTTATCGCAATGGCAAGATAACTGTCACAAGCGGTGACAAGGTTCTTTACTCAAAGAAGAAGCCTAAGCTTGCCCCGGGTGAAATGGAATATGTAGTAATCAAGGCTGACTCAATTGCTTCCCTTGATAAGAAAGAAATCGTTGTAAAGGTGGAGGTATAAGTATGATTAAAGAATTAACCTGCGTATCCTGCCCTATTGGTTGCCAATTAAAGGTTGAGCTAAGTGAGAAAAATGAGGTTTTATCCGTCACCGGCAACACCTGTAAAAGAGGCGAAAAATATGCCCACGACGAGTGTACTAATCCTGTAAGGATGCTCACCACGACTATTAAGGTCAACGGCGGCTCCCTGCCTGTTATACCGGTTAAAACATCTGTGCCCATTCCCAAGGGCAAAATGTTTGAGTGTATGCAGGTTATCAACAATGAGGTTGTTGATGCGCCCATAAAAATGGGTGAAGTGCTCATTAGTAACATCTGTGACACCGGTGCAGATATCGTAGCAACAAATCAAATGTAAAAACTAAAATTACGGCGAGAAGCTTTAATGCTTTCTCGCCGTAAAATATATGTGCCGCAGCTTTTCCTTGCGGCACATTACTTTTATTTAACCTCTTTTTTACACGCGTACAAAAAAGCTTATCTATCTGAATTAAGCAGCTTAAATATCTTTTTGTTTGCAGCGTAAATTGACTTATAAGCCTCAAAGTTTTTGTCATAAACAGGCTTGTCAGCCTTATTAGGTGTGAAGGACTTTTCCGGTGTAATAAGCTTGCCGGCATCACTAATGTTATCAATAACACCAATGCCAACTGCAACAACAACTGCTGCACCAACAGCGCCAACATTTTGCGGACTTGTGACAACCTCAATATTTTTGCCTGTGCAATCGGCCAAAATCTGGCTTGTGCTGTCATTGAGAGCACCACCACCAACAAAGCGGATAGTGTCGGAGGTCTTAGTCTTCTTATCCTGTGTTTCAAGCATCCATCTCATGTGCATACATACACCCTCGATAACGGCACGAATCATCTCACTCTTGCCTGTCTCAATGCTAAGGTTAAGGAACATGCCCCTTGCATTTGGGTCCTCAAATGGGCAACGGTTGCCGTGAAGCCACGGAGCAAAAACAACACCGTTACAGCCTGCGGGAACCTTTTCGATAACAGTTGACAGATATTGATAAAGGTTTGTATATTCGCTTTCCATATCCTCAGCGACATGGGTCTTTTTAAGATATATGCCAATCTCGTCAAGAGCAAGGTGATTTTTAACCCACTCAAGGCACTTACCAGCTGTCTCAAGCTCTGCGAAATAGTTATAATAGCCCTGCTGTGCGCCAACAACAGCAGCAATCATTGCACTTGCGTCAACAATGCTCTTATCAACAACAGTTGACACCCAACCTGATGTACCCATATAAACATGGGTGTCGCCATTTTTAGTTGCACCTGCACCAACGCCGATAAGTGAGGCGTCCATGCCGCCACCGTACACTGCCGTACCCTCTTTGAGTCCAAGCTCTGCTGCGGCCTTTGCTGTAAGCTCACCGGCTTTATCGGTACACTTAATAAGTTTTGCGAGGTGATTCATGTCAACCTTGAGCATTTTTGCAATTTGTGGGCTCCAGCACCTCTTGTTTATGTCAAATAAAAGAGTACCAAAAGCGGAGTCCTCAGTCATGACAAACTCACCTGTCATTCTTGCAATGAGTGCCTCTTTAACATCTAACCATTTATGTACCTTTGCGAAAACCTCAGGCTCGTTGTTTCTAACCCAGTTGTATTTATAAACAGGATCCTTAACGCTTGCTGCAACAGCACCGGTTTTTTGAAGGGAAACAAGAAGCTTTGGAATATTAGCTCCTGCGATTTGTGGACCGTAAGCCATAAGCTCCTTAAGCTCTTTTCTTGCTCTTTGATCCATATAGCTCATTGCGCGTCTTACATGTCTGCCCTCTTTATCAACTAAGACAAGACCCTGTGCCTGTGAGCAGAAGGATATACCGTCAACCATATCAGGTGTAACATCAGTCTTTGTGAAAAGCTCCTTTGTGGTCTTACACATTGCTGACCACCACTCGTCAGGGTCCTGCTCTGCGCCACCGCCCGGGAGAACATAAAGCTCGTACCCCTCAATAGCGTCAGCGACAAGCTTAATTGACTTGTCGATTTCAAAAAGACAGGTCTTTACGCCTGTTGTACCAATATCATAGGCAAGTGCATATTTCATAATTTATACATTCCTTTCCGGATTTTAGTTTTTATTTGCTTGCAGCGTCCATTTTAAGAGCCGCTTTAATAAAGCGTAGTATATTTTCAAGAGCAAACTCATCTTTCTCAAAAATGTCGCCACCGGCATAGATTTTATATCTTTCGCAATAATAGTCGCAAGCGTAGGAAAATTGAATATTCATAAGCAAATTGTCAACTAAAAAAGCCGCCATGCCCGGGTCAATATCTGTTCTTATCTCCCCTGCCACCTGACCTTGTATTATAGTCTTTTTATAAGCGTCAGCGGTGATAGTTTCCATATCCCTTGCAATTTTTTGAGCAAGAGCCTTGTCACCCTCATTGGTGCAAACATTATAAAGCTTAATCAGCACACTGTTGCGTCGAGAGTATTCAATAGCAATGCGTATTAGCTTTTCAAGGCGAATCATAACATCCTCGTCGGAATTGACCACAGAGTCAACTATGATTTCAAGATTTGATATGCCATAGTGGACACTCGTCATAAAAAGGTCTGTCTTCGTGTCAAAATACTTATAAAGTGAACCGACACTGACCTGAGCTTTCTTGGCAATAGTGTTAATGTTAGCATTCTCGAAGCCGTGATTAGCAAACTCAATTACGGCAACTGAGAGTATCTTTTCTCTTTTTTCCTCGGGAATATTCATAAAGGTTGGCTTGCAATAAGCTGTTTGAGGGCTCATAATATAGCTCCATTCGATATAATCTCATTACATTTTACCAATTATTAAGAAAAATTGCAAGTATAAAATGCAAGCTCAAAACTATGCAAGTTGCACAAAAGAGGGAGAAGAAAATTTTTACGGCACAAAATGAAAGCTAAAGGCGACCTGCTTTTTAAAAGAAGACCGCCAATGTAATATTAATGTGACTCTATTTTGTGTTGTTTTCCTGTTTTCATTTCCCAAAATCAAGATTTTTTCATTTTTGGGAAACGAACGCAAAAACAGAAGCGTAACATTCGGCAAAGCTCCAAACACACGCTTCTGTTAATTTTTATTTCGTTCTTTCCATAGCCGAGCTATTCATAGCAAAGTTAAGTATATTCATTGCACTTCTTTGCATTTCTCCAAGGGTTATGCCCTCATTTTTGCCATAGGTTTTAAGCAAGGTGCCGTCGGGAATTTTTATAAGGCACACTCTTTCTCCACCGGGCATAAAAAGGTCAACCTGTGCTCTGACTCTATATGCCTGATCTCTCATTTGCGGGAACTCCTGACTTTTTGACTTTCTTATCCACCAGTCAGTCATAACATTGCCCTTATAGCCCCACTCATTCCTTAAAATCATAGTGCAAAGCTCATAATTATAGTGACCCCAAACACCGTTAATAAGGTTATATGATGTCATAATATTTTTGGGCTGTGCCTGCTTTACACATATTTCAAAGGCTTTGAGATATATTTGACGAAGTGCTCTCTCTGAAAGTCGTGAGTCATTGCCGTTTCGGTTATACTCCTGATTGTTGCAAGCAAAATGCTTTGGACAAGCACTTCTGTCTGAGCTTTGTATGCCTCTGACATATGCCGCAGCAATTCTTCCGCAAAGATATGGGTCTTCGGAAAAATACTCAAAGTTTCTTCCGCAAAGGGGATTTCTGTGGATATTCATACCGGGAGCAAGAATAACATCACTGCCCTTATCTGCCATTTCGGAGCTTTCCTTTGTCATGAGCTTTTCTATAAGCTTTTCATCAAAGGTGCTTGCAAGTAATGTGCCAATCGGCATAAGTGAGCAGCAAGCGGAAAGTCTAAGCCCTGAAGGGCCGTCCGTGGTTGTCACCGCAGGTATACCCTTAGCTCTAAGGGATGGGAGTACACCGGCAAAACAGCCTGCATTGCCGTGAGCACCTAAGGGGCTGTTCATAATATAATGACCCCTCGTTATTGCCTCAAGCTCTTTAAGGTCAAGCTGAGACACAAAATCCTCCATAGACACCTTACCATTTTTGACATCAATCAGCTTATAGCCCTTGTCGCCTGTCATAGGTGTTGCCTTTGGCAAATTGTCGCTAATGATTTTTTTAAGGTCATATTGCTTTTTATATACCTTTTCCATGACAGGGATATACTTTTCCCCATCCTTTTTAGCTGTGATAATATTAAAGTCCTCTCGTGGAGCACCGGCTTGTGTACACTGCTCAACTAAAATATTATCCCCTACAGTGTAGGTATAAACTCTCACTGCGTCACGCACATTGTCACCGAGAGAGAAGCCGTATTCGCCTTTTTCAATAACATAGGCCGATTTATATAAGGTCTTGCCGCTCTCGTCATAAGAGGCTAAATCTGACTTTTTTATAGTGAGAGTCAACACTTGACTTTCGCCCTTTGACAATATATCAGTTTTGGCAAAAGCCCCCAATTCACGATAGGGATTGCCAAGGACACCGCAGGGCTTTTCAATATAAATCTGTGGCGCATATTTTGATGGGTACTCGCCCTCATTTGTCACCTTGCAAATAAAATCGAAGGCGTCTTCATTTTCCTGCACCTGAGTTAACTCTGTCTTAAACTTGCCATAGGTGAGACCGTAACCAAAGGGATATAAAACCTTTTCAGGGCAGAAGGTCTCAAAATAGCGGTAGCCCACATAAATATCCTCAGTGTAATTATTATAGCTTTTGCCACCAAAGTCCTTTGCCGATGGGAAGTCCTCATAATTAAGGGCGAAGGTTGCACTAAGCTTGCCTGAGGGTGACACCTTGCCGCAAAGAAGGTCTGCTTCTGCATTGCCGCTTTCCATGCCGCCTTGCCACACAATTATAATGGAGCTGATTTTGTCACCATATTTTTTTGTCCACGACATATCCATAACACAGCCGATATTCAGCAGCAGCACTGTTTTGTCGAACTCTGCCGTAATTTTATCAAGAAGTGCTTTTTCTTCATCTGTCACATAATAGCTGCCCTTTTCGAGAGCGTTTTCTCTATCCTCGCCGCTGGAGCGACCTATGACCATAACGGCGCAATCTGATTGCTGCGCTGCCTGCTTAACATCTGAGTCGCTAATTGGCATCTCAGGATAAAATCTTGGCCAATGCCCCCAAACTCCATGGTCAACAGGGTTATTTTCACACCAAAGAAGATATTTTTGCGCTAAGGTCTCATTTAAAGCTAAGTCCTCACATTTTCTTATACCCTCAATGAGATTCACAGCGTAGGGCTTATTAACATCACCGCCTGAGCCGTAGCCCGTAAAAAACCAATCATTTTGTACTCTGCCGAAAAGGGAAACTCTGCTACCCTTCTTTAATGGCAAGGTACCATCATTATGTAGCATAACTGCACCGTCACAAGCCACGCTCCTTAAAAGCTCCGGCATACCTTCGGTGACAGTTTTTTCGGCGTTGCTTCTTTGGTTTTCCTTTTGAGATAATGAAGTGAAAACGCCTACAGTCTTCCCCACAAGCTTTGTGGCTGTCTTTTTTATATCCATATATATTCTCCTTTAGTCCACATCTATGATTTGCTTAAATTTATGTCTGTTGATTTCATGAAACACCACTGAGATACAAATGATTCCCACAGCAAGACCGGCGGCTATAACGAGGGTCTCTCTAAGAGAAACCTTAAACAGCTCAGACTGCCCTGTAACAACATAATATGTAGTATAATAAAGCTTGCCCCCGGGAACAAGAGGTATAATCGAGCAGGCAAGTATAGGTGTTGCCGGTGCTTTCATAGCTCTTGCCATTGCCTCAGCGTAGGCAGTGGCAAATAAAGCAGGAAAGAAGTTTTGTAAAAACAGGCTATCTGACTTGTCACAGCACACAACATATATGACGCAAACTAATGCTCCGCCCACAGCGTTGCACAGCACCCTTCTTTTGTCGCAGCGAAAAAGTGCCGAAAAGCCCACTGCACCGAGCATACCGGAAATAACAATAGTTAAGCCTTGAGCAAATGTCATCTTCCTTCCCTCCTTACATGAAATAGCCCCAGAAGTATATGGGCAAAGCGAAGCCAACGGCAATTGCCATTGCCATCATAACGGACTCTAAAAGCCTTAAAAGACCGGACATCATATCTCCGCAAAGCATCTCACGAATAGAGTTAATGAGCATAAGACCCGGAATTAAAAGCATTATATCGCCTATCATTATGATATCCACATTGTTGCCAAAGCCGAGCTTTACAAAAACCAACGCTAAAAGCCCTGCCACGGCAGATTCGAGGGCGGTAAAAAAGAGCCTGCTTGCACCCTTAGCCTTAATGAAAATCTGCAACAAATAGATTATTGCCGCTATAGGCATAGTTGCAACAGCGTCAAGTAAGGTGCCGCCAAAGAACACTGCGAAGGCAGCGGAGGCGAGCATATATCCCAGACAGACAACAACATTGAAATGGCTGGTTTTTTCCGATATTTCCGCTAATCTTGCCCTTGCTTCATTGAGGTCGGGCTTAGTGGCGCATATCTCTCTTGACAAGGAGTTGAGCCTTTCCAGCTTTTCAAAATTGACGCCGGAGGAGCTTATCCTTCGCATTTGTGAGTGTGTCCTGTTTTCACTGTCAATAACTGTAGCGTGTATCATGGATATGACAGAAAAAACCTCTGTTTTTTTCATTCCATAGGCATAGCCTATTCTGACCACTGTTTCCTCGACTCTATTCATCTCTGCACCGCATTTGACCATGCTTTTGCCTAAATCCAAAGCCAAGGATAAAACCTGCTCAGAATATCTTTCGTCTTCCCTTTGCATATTTTTTCTCCTTTTTTTAGTTGTCACAATAAACCAAGATAATTATAATACTCAGCTAACATTAAGTCAAGAGATAAGATATTTTTGCAGCACATCAGGATAATTTGGAGTTATAATATCATACTCTCTGTGGTACTCTCCTTGCTTATCCCTTGTCACTGTGGCTTTATTGTCACTTAAAAGCCTCACAAGAGCATAAACATCAAGCCAGATTTGGTTGTCGCCCTCCTTTTGACTCTCATCAAAAATAAGCTGTAAGCCAAAATGTAAATGAGGCACCTTCATGCCGTTAACATCACTTTTTGTGCTATAGCCTGTCATGCCCATATAGCCTATAACCTGACCTGCTTTCACGAGAGAGCCAAGCTTAATATCCTTTGCATAGGGGCTTCCCTTTCTAAGATGTGCATAATAATATGAGCGTTTGCCGTCAAAGCTTCTTATACCAAGGCGCCAGCCTCCATATTCATTCCAGCCAATTGCCTCAACAGTGCCGCCCTCAACAGCAACTATGGGAGTACCAACATAGGCCATAAGGTCATTGCCTAAGTGCTGTCTGCGATAGCCGTAGCTCCTGCTGTTGCCAAAATCATCATAATGAGTGTAGGAAAAGCCCTGAGCTATAGGGCTGTAGCATATCATTCCATAGCCACTGACTGTTTTTTTGCCACCGTTTCCATCGGGGGCTTGCTTTTCATACTCACCTAAAATGCCACCGAGGGCTGCCGAAAAGCCTTGCTTGTAAAAGCTGTAATACTTGTTGTCCTGCATTAAATCGTCAACTGTATAAATGTCACCTATTTTTTCCTTCATTTTATCAATGTCACTGCTTTTGTAGTTTGAAAAATCATTGCCGTTTTTGCAAGCTAAGTATGACAAGGTGTCAATCCAGCTAATGTGATACAGCATATCATAGGTCTCTATATCCAGCTTCATAGCATCACGCAAGGCCTTTTCGCTCACATTAAGCTCAAACCATTTAATATATGACTTTTGCGTTTGTGTCTGTGCCGAGGCAAAAAATATGGCAATTATGCCACCTACAAGACAAGCTAAAGCTGTTATTCCTATTGCCAAAAGCTTCTTTTTGTTTATTTTAATAAGCATCATATTACCGCCTTATAAAGTCTTAATTATTACTATGAGTAAAGTGCTTTTTAAATGAGAGGCATATAGGAATATTTAAATAGAGACCGCCTTTGACTTAATATAAGATGTGATGTATAATAAAGGATAAGGACGGTGAAAAAGATGAAAAAAATTATTATTGGCTTATTAGTTTTAGTTGTGGCAATATTTATTTGCGTCTTTTCTTTTTCCGAGAGGACTAAGCCCGACAATCAGGGAGAGACAAAGGTGAACTCAAGTCAGTTAGGCGTATCCACTGTGCAATATTGCATTTATGCCCCTGAAGGCTCAGAGGTCTTCGTTGACAATGAAGTCATCCCCTATAACGACTCAATTAATTGCTATGAAGCTATTATTAAAAAGGGTAAGCATAATTTAGTTGTGCGTCACGAGGGCTGCGAGGATAAGACAGCTCAAATTAACAGCAGCGATGACCCAACGCAGCTGAAAATTAATATGACCTACACCTCAAATCATATTAGTGAGGGCAAAACGGCCGCAAAAAAGCTTCTTACTGATATAATCAATAAGTGCTGGAGCTTAGATTATGACCTCAATGATTTCAGCTTTTTAAATGAGCAGGACAAAAGAAAAACCGAAAGTGTAGTAGACAGTATAATTATGTCCTTTGAGGAAAGGCTTTCGGCAGAGTACAGTGTAGGAGATATAAGCTTTGAGCTGTTGCCACTGAGCACACAAAGCGACAGGACTAATTTAAGCTCTGACAGTGACGGCGGCATTGTTTATCCCTTTACTCTCACATATAGCTATACCTATTACTATAACAGCGACTCATACAGTACCTCACAAAAGGTGACAAAAACCTGCACACCTCATATTGTCATTGAAAAATCAAATGGTGTGTGGAATATAAAAAGTCTTTATCTCAGCCTTTCAAACGGTGAATATTAATTAAGTTTAAATTTAGCTTTAGGTTAAGAGCGTAAAATTGTGTTTTGCGTTTTTAAGAAAGGGTTTGATATTATATGGAAAAGAACAACGACTATTTAGGCACTGCCCCTGTTGGAAAGCTGCTTTTTAAATTGGCATTGCCAACTATTGCCGCTCAGCTAATTAATATGCTTTATAACATAGTTGACCGCATTTATATTGGTCATATGCCCGAAAACGGTGATTTAGCCTTAACGGGTGTTGGCGTGTGCCTGCCTATTATTATGATAATCTCCGCCTTTGCTGCTCTCGTCAGTGCAGGTGGTGCGCCGAGAGCCTCTATCTTTATGGGCAAGGGCGACAATGACTCCGCAGAGAAAACAATGGGCAGCTGCTTTACACTTCAAATAATCATATCTGTTATATTAACAACTGTTCTTCTTATTTGGAATAGAGATTTCCTTCTTGCCTTTGGTGCCAGCGAAAACACCATAGACTATGCTTGCGACTATATTAAAATTTACGCCTTGGGTACTGTTTTCGTACAGCTGACCCTTGGTATGAATTCCTACATAACTGCACAGGGCTTTGCTAAAACAGGTATGCTCACTGTGCTTATAGGTGCAGTTCTTAACATTATCCTTGACCCTATATTTATCTTTGTGTTTAATATGGGCGTTGAAGGCGCTGCACTTGCAACTATTATCTCCCAGGCTGTCTCATGTGTATGGGTAGTATCCTTCCTCTTTGGCAAAAAGACAATTTTAAAATTAAGAAAAGCTAATCTTAAATTAAATATGAAGCTGGTACTCCCCTGTATCGCATTAGGTCTTGCACCATTTATTATGCAAAGCAGCGAAAGTATAATCAGCGTTTGCTTTAACTCATCTCTTTTAGAGTACGGCGGTGATATTGCCGTTGGTGCAATGACTATACTTACAAGCGTAATGCAATTTGCAATGCTACCCCTGCAAGGTCTATCACAAGGCGCACAGCCTATAACCAGCTATAACTTTGGTGCAAAAAATCCCGACAGAGTTAAAAAGGTTTTTCGCTTACTTCTCATTTCTTCCCTCGTTTACTCTGTCACACTGTGGGTATTTATTATGCTCTTCCCCAAAACCTTTGCCGGAGTTTTCACCACCAACGAGGAGTTAATTGACTTCACCGGTAAGGCACTTCGTATTTATTGCGGTGTTCTGTTTATTTTCGGCATACAAATTGCTTGTCAAATGACCTTCGTTGCCACAGGCAATGCAAAGTCATCTATAATTGTTGCCGTTGTAAGAAAATTTGTTTTGCTTTTACCCTTGATATTTATTATGCCATTATTTATGTCAGATAAGACCATGGCTGTGTACTCTGCCGAACCTGTAGCGGATATAATTGCTGTGACATTTACCGCTGTGCTTTTCACATTCCAGTTTAAAAAAGCAATAAAATCCATAAGCAAATAGGACAAAAATTTCGTGAGAAGAAACTGAGTTAGTCAAAACTAACTAACTGCCTTTAAAAATTTGTTAAAGCCTTGTTTGATTTTTATAAAAATTGTACAAAGCCTTGACACAATTGGTAAAAAGTGTTATCATTACAGAGTAGTTTGTGGGGAAAACCCATAAAATTTGTAAAAGAAAGGACAACTACAATGAAAAAGTTTTTATCAATCGTTCTTGCACTTGTGCTCATCTGCTCAATGGCTACTGTAGCTTTTGCAGCTCCTATCAGCACAACGCAAACAAACACCTGCCCTTATTGCAATGACTTCACAACAGACGACGAGGCTTTATACAACGCTCACATCTCAGGTGGCTGTAATGTTAAGTATCGTCCATGTAAGTGGTGCGGTAAAGGCTTCGCAAGCGATGACTCAAAGGCAGTTCACGAGGGTCTTTGCCCAGAGGGTTCAGCTAAGTGTGACTACTGCGGCGAGACATACTCACCCGTAAACGCATACGATGCTCACCTTGATGGCTGTAAGAAGGCTCACCTTTATATCCCCGCTGCAAAGATCGGCGATATGATCAAGGGTCTTGATTGGAACAACATCGTTGTTAAGGTTACAGACTTCCTCGGCACAGTTGTTGAGAAGATCGTTGGCTTATTCTAATCGAAAAACAACTAACATTAGTAGCTGCTCAGTTTTGGGCGGCTGCTTTTTTTATATAAAAATGGCCACCGGTAAGGTGGTCACTGACGAAAAAAAGAAAAAGTGCCTTTTGGGGTTTGCCGTGGTATAAGCAGTAAGATAGCTCTGGCGAAGACGGTAGGTTGGGGTGGGAAGGGGGCGGCTCCACAAAAATCCCATTCAAGAATGGGATTTTTCGGCGTGGCGATGCCACGCCGGGTTATGCCGCACATCGTGCGGCATAACCGTGGAGCCGCCCCACCCACCGTTTCCTCTAACGTCGGGTGCAGGGCAAGGGCGGGTGCAGGCGGCGGTGCCGCCACGCTTTAGCGTGGCGAAAGGACTTTAGTCCTTAAATTGCCGATTTATCGGCAATTTAGCACCGCCGCCACCCTCCGGCTTCCTCGGCTTATATTCGTGAGCACTCTCTTTCTGTTTCGTCAGTGCTCTCTTACCTTTTCCACTTGCTTTCCCTTATTGGGCTTTCGGCAAGATTACGGTAAACTCTGCTCCTTCATCTACCTCACTTTTAACCCTAACCTCACCGGCGCAAATTTCAACTATCCTTTTAACTAAAGCCAAGCCTAATCCATTGCCCTCAGCTGTGTGAGACTTATCTCCTTGATAAAACTTATCAAATATATGCTTTTGGATTTCCTCACTCATGCCTTCGCCCTCATCACTAATAGTGACCACTATACTGTCTTTATCCTCAAAGGCACTTATATGTATTTCGCCACCTTCATAGGAGTGCTTAATAGCGTTGTCTATAATATTACACCACACACGCTCTAAAAGCGGTTCACCGGCATAATAGTTAAGACTTTGCAGCTTTAAGTCGAAGGTTATATTTTTTCGTGTCCATTTGCTTTCAAGAGACAAAATGCACTTACGGATTTGCTCGTCAAGGCGAAAGCTTTTTCTATTAGGCTGACCTTGCAGATTTTCTATTTTTGACAGCAGCAAGATATTTTCCGACAAATCAGAAAGCTTATGGGAGTTATAGATTATTTTGGCAAGGTACCGCTCACGAGTAGCCTCGGGTAAGCTATCATCTTGCAGCAATGTAGCATATCCCTCTATTGAGGCAATAGGTGTTTTAAACTCATGAGAGACATTAGTGACAAAGTCATTTTGCAAGGTCTCCACCTGTGAGAGGGCATATGCCATTTTATTAAAGCTTTGGGACATTTGACCGATTTCCTTTATTCTTTCCTTTTCCGAGACTCTAACATCAAAGTTGCCCTTAGACAATTCATTTATGGCATTGCTAATATTTTCAATGGGCTTAATAAAGAGCTTGCCCACAAAGAGTGCTATTATCACACCTATAATTGCACTGCCAATGACCACCGCAAACACAGGAAACTTCCTTTGAATATACACCACAGTAATAAGGTTAGTTTTATATAAAAGCCACCAAACGAGTGTAACCATTAAAAAGCCCGTAATAACTGTCGCTAAGACAATGAGTGTAAAATACATCCACAGCCTTGAGCGATTTCGTCTTTTGTTAGTCAGCATTTTTTCACCGCCTTATATCCAAGACCTCTTACTGTTACAATTTCAAAGTCGTCGCAATTGGCGAACCTTGTCCTCAGTCGGTTAATATGTGTGTTTACTGTGCGCTCGTCTGCCTCAGTGGTCATACCCCATATTTCATCCATAAGCTCCTGCCTTGTGAATATGCGGTCCATATGAGACAAAAGCTTAAAAATCAAGTAAAACTCCTTTTGAGGTAAGGTTTGCACTTCACCGTTTATGTTAGCTGTCAAGGAGTCATAGTCAAAAACAGATCTGCCAACGGTTATTTTCTTTTCACTATTGATTTTTGCTCGCCTTAAAAGTGCCTGTGCTCGCAAAATAAGCTCCTTAATATTTATGGGCTTGACCATATAATCATCAGCCCCTGAGTTAAAGCCCTTTTCCAAATCATCAAAGCGGCTTTTGGCTGTTATCATCAATATTGGGAAGTCATAGCCTGCATCTCTAATAGCTGAGGAAAACTCATAGCCATCCATTCCCGGCATCATTATATCAGTAATAATAAGGTCAATATACTCGTTTTCTATTATCTCAAAGGCCTCTAAGCCATTTTTAGCTGTAAAGCTCCTATAGCCCTCATTTGTGAAAACAGCAGACAAAACCTCTCTCATATCCGGATCATCTTCAACAATTAATATATTAAACATATTTCCACCGTCCTTGACTCTTAATACAAGATACATAATATCACATAAAAATACGTATACATAAACTAAAGATAAATTTTTTTACAACTTTATTTAAAGTCAAAAATCAGGTATCACGATGACACCTGATTTTTGCTTTTGTGGAGAGAAATTATAAAAGTGGAATTATACCGTCAACTGAAAATGTTTTTGATCCAACCGAAAATGGAGTTGAACCATGCGATTATCTTTTGGAAGAATGCGACAAAGCCATTAGGTGCAATGCCTGTATCTGTGTCGATAATATCCTTAAATATATCAAGGTCAAGGATTTTTGCAATGAGATTGCCTACTGTTGCCTCATCAGGATTATCTGACATACCAAGCTTTTTAAGCAGTGCTATCCATTGAGCGTTAACATCCTTTATTGCGCCGGCAGTCTCGTTTGCGCCTATATCAGTGCCATAGAATACATAGTATACAGTTGCAAGTGCCTGATCCATACCATAGCGTGTGCCAAGCTGATAGTCAATTATTGCTTTGAGCAGTGCGCCGACAAACTCCTGTGCGCTTTCGTCCATATTGCAATAATCTGACAGCAGACCAATTACTGCGTCAACATTTTTCTCGTTGCCTATAAAGGTAAGAGCAAGGCGGAGAAGGACTGTAACCATATCAGCTGCGCTGCCGCTGTCTGTCTTCGAGTAAACCATTGTATATGCTTTCTTGCCATTTGCTGAGGTATATGATACCACAGTACCAACAGTAAGCTCTGTAATAGTGTCAGCTGTTATCTCAGACAGGTTATAGCCTGTTGAGTCATAAATAAGCTTAATGAGCATATCAAAGAGTGACTCAAAGGTTATTTCACTAAGGTCAAGACCGATTAACTCATAAATATCAACGACAACTATAGGCTCAATTGCATTTAAGAGAGTGTAAACTGCATTGAGTATATTCTTAAAGCAGGTGTCAAGACCATTTGAGTTGATGAAATAAATAATAGCGGGAAGCATTGCAAGTATTTCATCAGCAGGTGACTCAGCAGCAAGAATATAGTCAACCTTATCGAGTAAAGGATTAATAATTGTGGTGATAAGTGCACTTTCGTCCTCGCTCACTGCTTTGTTGTACTCGGGAACAGTCAGCACGCCTTCACATTGGAATGCCTCAAGGACAGGAACAACACCGTAAGCATAGCCCTCAGCGCCTAAAAGTGTGATAATATCCTCGCCCTTATCGTCAACGAAGAAGGTAAAGTCCTCGCCGGCAAGAAGCCATTTAAGCACAGGATAGAAGGGCTTGAGCATATTGCAAAGCTCATTTACAAAGCTTTGTCTGTCCTTAACCTCACCTACAACATAGTTATCCCAATAGGTGAAATCTACGCCAAGCGCTGTTTTAAGCACTGCGTTAATGTGTACTCCTGCGTCACCGGTAAGCTCTGCAATGGCCTCAGGCAGTGACTTAAGCAGCTCTAAAAGGCTGTTTGCGTTTTCGGCAGTGTACAATGAGCCGTCAAGCAATGCATAAATTGTGTCCTTCAATGTGTCAACTCTAACACCGTTTATCTCAATGCCTAAAAGATAGATAATGTTGTCAATAAATCTGCCAAAGTTTTCAGCAATATATTCGGCCATTTCCTTTGTGTAGCGAGGACCATAGCCCCAGTTTTCATAAAGCTCTGAATTTGCAATTGCTGACAAGGATTGACCTTCATACTCAGTTAAGATATATGACATCTCCTGCATATCAACAGGGAGCATATTATAAAAGGCTAAAATCGCATCATATGCTTCTTCGCCAAGAAGGTCTTTGAGTGGCTGCTCATTTTCCTTAAGCTCAATAGTTTCAAG
Organism: uncultured Faecalibacterium sp.; assembly: GCA_964504475.1. Classification (GTDB taxonomy): domain Bacteria; phylum Bacillota; class Clostridia; order Oscillospirales; family Acutalibacteraceae; genus UBA6857. Next base: position 33,119 of record CAZDEL010000011.1, read on the forward strand.
CAAGACAGTCAAAATAATAGTTATCATGTCATATCTTGCAAAATCAGTGTCGTAGTACATCTTATAGCCGTCGCCGCCAATTGCGTTATAGGCCTGAATCTTGCCAACACAAAGCTCTGTAATAACATCCTCAACAGGTGAGAGATTCATTTTAAGAAGCTTAGATACAATTTCCATAATTGCATCCATTGAAAGGTCGCTAAGGCTTATTGTGAAGCCTAAATCCTTTGTAAGGTCAGCTATAAGTGAGTCAAGGTCAACACTAAGTCCAAGACCTTCTAAGGTTTCAAGCAGGGCATAGACTGCGCTTAATGTGTTATTTACGCCAACTGTTAAGCCGTCTGCGTTAATAAAGTAAATGACATTTGGTAAAATATTAAGCACTGTATCAATCGGCTGAGCTAAAACCTTATCAATAAGCTTAAATGCACTAAGCAAAACTTCATATACAGCTGTCTCACTATATTCACTCGGGAGATTTTCACAGCCAAGAGCCTCGAGAATATATGCAAGACCCTTTGCATAGCCGTCAGCACCGTAAATTGTGATAGCGTCCTTGCCCTCACTTGTGAGGAAGAACTCATAATTTTCACCGAAGAATAGCCATTTTACAAGTCCGTCAATGTTTGCCAGAGCGTCAGCTAATGCACCTGCAAACTCCTCGGCTGTGTCTATATTGTCCGGTACTTCAAAGCTTCTGAAAGCGTTTATGTCAACATCTAAGAGCATACCGACTGCCTCAAGTAAGGTCTCGTCAACGCCCTCAATAAGGTCTGCGATAAGGTTTATTATAGTGCGTACATTTTCACTTGAATAGATTTCTACGCCGCCTAAAAGCTCCTCAATAGTACCCATGCCCATGAGAGAAAGAATATCATTGACAATCTCCGTGAGGTTTTCGTCAATATACTTAGCTGTGTCCTCAGTCCAATTGTTAGGGTAATCGAGAGAAGCCATGGTGGGCTTAATGCTTATACCCTGTCTAAATGCATCCTCGGTGAAATCATAATCGTCACCGAAATAATACATCCAGTTATATTCCATATACTTTGACTCAGTGCCCTCAAAGACACTAATGAGTGACTCCATAAAGCCGTCTGTGCCTAAAAGCTCATCGAGTGCCTTAGCGTTATCCTTGTCACTGAGATACTCTATAGCAAAGGATAAGACAACTGTAACCATGTCGGCTCTGTCAAAATCACTTGTGTACTCGCCTCTTTTAGCCTTTTTGTCAGCACTAAACAAGGTGCTGCTTGATGTGTACTCCTCACCAATTACCTTTGATACATCGTAAAGCAATACTCCGAGAGAGTCAACATTTAATCCTGTGAGAGCTTCAACTATCTCTACTATAAAGTCAACATTAATTTCATCTAATTTAAAGTCGATATAGCCCTCGTCTCCCTCTTTTTTGTCACCGTTAATAAGTGAAGCAAGAAGTGAGTCTAAGTCAAGGTCATAAATAGGACGGATTGTGTCGAGAATTACATAAACAGGCTGTAAAAGATTTCTCACAGCAACAGAAAGACCATTGCTTGCAATGAAATAAACTAAGCCGGGAATAAGGTCGATTATCTCATAAATTGGGTCAGCTACCACATTGTCAATAAGCTCAAGTACGCTGTCAAGAGTTGCTTTAAGAGGGCTGCTCTCGCCTAAGTCGCCGCTTGCAACAGCCTCAATACCAAGAGCCTCAATTAAAGGAATAATAGCGCTGTCATAGCCGTCATAGCCTATGAGTCTAACTTCACCGTCAGTGCCCTCAAAGAGAGTTATATCCTCACCTGAAAGGATAAAGTCAAGCACCGGGTCAAAGGGTGAAAGTAAATCTATAATAGCATCAACAAAGCCTTCGCCGTCACCGTCAGTGAAGCCCCAGTTTTTGTTTTCAGGAATATCCTTATAGGAAGCAAATACACTTAAATCTATATTAAGCTCATCCTTTAGTAGGTCATTAAGCTCAGGCATTGATGACAGGTCAATTCCCGAAAGGAGCTTTGCAAGCTCAGTGACATTTGCGTTTGTAAATAAGCTTGAAATAAGCTTATTAAGCTCTGCTGAAATATCAACATCAAGACCGGCTAAGGTCAGGACACTGTCGAGAATTGTATTAATATTCTCTGTGACATAGTGTGCAACCTCTGTGTTCCAGTTGTTATTTGAGCTAAGATAAATTTCCATTGCAGGGGTGAGGCCTTCAACAGTACCGCCAACCTTGCCGTCGTACCACACATAGTCCTCTACGGTATACTCGATTTGATTGAGCAGCTCAACTACTGCGGCAATTACATCATCGGAATTTGCTGAAAGATTTGACATAATTTCCTTAATTATATCGTCAGCATTTTCAAGGTCAAAGAGCATGGAGATAAGGTCGTTTTCCAAGACATATCTTACAAGATAAATAAGCAAATCAGCCTTATTAGCCACAATAAATGCAGCCTTATCGCCACCATAGGTGTAGGTCTTTTCGCTTCTGTTAGTGTCTTTCCATGTAAGCTCACCCATTGTCGCAATTGCACCTGCGTCCGGTGCGGGAAGTGACACCTTAAGAAGGCCGAGAATCATATCCCAAACTGCCTCAAAGGATGAAATATCAACACCTAAGCTCTTAAGGTCAACCATATCCTTAATGTTAACCTTTTCGGGCTTGTCGTAGTTATTATAAACATCGTTCATACTACCGGTGACTAACTGACCGAGCACCTGATAGCTTGCATTAGCTGTGTAGGTGATATCGGTTTTCAGCATACCTAAAAGGTCATTTACTAAGTCGGCCTCGAGAGCATATGCGATATTCGGTAAAATTTCAAGAATAGTTTTAACAGGATTTTTTGCGAGCTTATCAAGGAACTGATCAAGCATTTTGAAAAGACCGTCCTCTAAGATGGCTCTCGTTGAGGTGAGAGTCTCACCGTGAGGAATGTCTGTGCAGCCGAGTGCTTCAAATATAGGAGCTAAAGCATTGTCATAGCCGTCATTTGCGCTTGACATTAACACAAGCTCAATGGGGTCAACAGTGAGTCCCAGTGGGATAAATCCTAAAATAACTGCATCACCGCTACCTGTACCAATCTTAGCAGCTTGTTTAAAGCTTTGATTTGACACAATAGCAAGAAGAAGTGGCTCAAGACCTGAAAGAGCTGCAACAGCTGCATCAATAAAGCTTTCTTTGTCTGTTACGCCCCATTGAAGGTTAAGAGCTTTGCCATCCTCAGTATATATAGCAGCGTCCTTCCATGGGTCGCCACCGCCCTTAACGGCAGGAGTTGTTGCCTTTTTAAGAGTTTCGGCAACGCTTTTATATTGAGGATAATCCTTTTCGATAAGTGCGCCAAGAGTTATTGGGAAGCAGTTAACACCAACATTGCCAATTGCTGTCTCTACGCTATCAATTGTAAGCTCGCACTCAACATCAGCTGTAAAGCCCATACCTGTGTCAACATCCTCGATTGTTATTGAGGAGGGAAGGTCTGCCCATGCCTTAACAAACTCATTTGCAACGGCAGGGTACACATATTGAATAATGGAGTTAATAACGCTGTCGGTGTAAATTGAGTCGAGAGCACCGTCAAGAAGTGAAGCTAAATCAAAGCCTAAAAGTGACTGGATATTTTCATCCTTCAGTGCAGTTTCTATAACATCAATGACCTTTTCCACATTTTCGTCTGTGACTGTGTAATCGCCCTCACGAGCAATGTCATCGGTGCTTTCCTCTCTAATGATATCGTCAATAGTAGTTTGAGTGTATGTGTCAAAGCCTCTGTTAGCTTCAAAGGTTGCATAAAAGCCCATGACCTTTTGGAGCTTATTGTACTTTTCAACATTTTCTTCACTTATGGTGAAATTTTCGGAGTTGCCATTTAAGAAATTATATGCGTCAGTGTCTATAAGCCCAACAGATGCCTTGAGCTGATTATAGCTACTCATGCCGGACATTATTACCTTTTCGCCGTACACCTCAACATAAGCGGTATAAAGAACATATGCGTTTTCAATTTGAGTTTCTACTCGTGTGTTAAGTGCTAAATATGCAGCATCCATATGCTCGGTCATTAAGGTGTCAAGCTCATCAAAAAGCTTTTGAGCAATATCCTCACCAAGCTCAGTTTTCATCTCATCTATAAGAGCCTTTAAGTCCTTATACCATTCATCATATTTCTTCAAGGTTTCAGTGAGAGTCTGAGAGTCTGCACTTGATGGGTTTTCAATTTCACCGGCAAACTTCTCATATTCCTTAAGGAAGCTCTCATTATAGCCGGCAGCTCTGCCAAGATTAGTTAAGCTTGTTTTGAGGCTTTTAAGCTCGGCAACATAATTTGCGCCGCAGACCTCAGCGACATAAGCTGCATTATATTTTTCCAGTGCTGTGATATCGTTACCTATGAGAGCTACAGCTTCGGTTATCATAGCCGCTGTCACAGTACCCTCATCGACACCGTCAATGTCATATGCACCGTAGGCAGCCTTATGTGCGTCTGCTGTAGTCTTAGCTTCTTTAATGCAAGCAACCTGATATGCCTTATCAACATCCTCTATGGTCTTTTCAACCTTAGCGGTGTCAAGGCCATATATTTCCACAATAAGAGCCTGAGTTGTGGCATCAACAGTCTTATAAACGGCATACTTTTCATTGAGAGTGTTTAAAAGTGTCAAAAGCTGAGCCTTAGTATATTCAGAGTAATCTATAGCACAAAGTGCCTTTAAATCGTCTGCGATAGGCTTAAACTCTAAAAGAATCACCGCATTATTAATAAGAGTGAGAGTCGAGGCGACATTACATGAGCTAAAGAAGTGATTATATATCTTCGCAAAATCACCGCTGCTAAAGTCTGCCTTTATTTTGTCATAAGCGCCTTGGATTTCACTTGCGACAGCACTAAGAGCTGTAGCGTCCTGAGAAATGGCAAGTATGTCTTTTACGTCGGCACAGCTAAAATAGTTAGCGTATTTTGTGAAAACTTTATTAGCGGCAACAAGGTCAGCCTTGTTTGTGGCAGTGGTTGCGCTTACAGATGGCGCAGGATTAGCTGCGTCTGAATTATTTGTGTTAATTGCATGATGATAGTGATTGGTTTTCCACCAACCACCTGTTTGATAGTTTTGTCTACACATTGAAAGAGTGTATGTATACTCTGTGTCAGCGTTATCCTTAGCTATTTTATCTGCACTGTCAAAGCTTGTGATGTAACCTACAAGGTCATCTGTCTTTGCAACAAATTTGTTGTGTACTCTTTGGGGCACTTTACTCGTATCTGTAGTATTTGAACCTGTGAAGTCATAGTCAGACTCTGTGTTACGATAAGTAATATCGTCCATATTAAGCACACAATCAAAGAAATCATCTAAATTATAATTTTGATTTAAAGAATCAAGGGAATCTCCAATTGCCTTTTCAAAAGCGCTTCTCACATGACCTAAATCTGTGCAAGCGTCACTATCAGCCGCACAGTTTCCGTTGTTGTTGTGCTTTTCTCCCTTTGTATATTCGTCCAAACCCTTCATGGCTGTATCAAACTTTTCTAAAACATTCACAACCTGTGTGAAGTATTCATAGCTTGGAGCTAAATAGGTAAAGGTTTTGGTGATAATTGCGTCCTTGCCGCTACCTGATGTTGCTGACGATTTGCTATACTTAAAGCTTTTCATAGCGTCACATTGCACAGCAGAAACAAAATTATTCACCGCATTGGTGTTATTTGCAGCGAAGGTGATAGTACCAAAGCAGACAGAGCAGCTTGACATTATCATAATCACGCTGAGAATAACACTAAGTAGTTTCTTTGCGTTTTTCATACGAAATTCCTCCTAAAAATTAGTTGATGTGGCTAAAAGGCAGACCTGCCCCATAAGCCATATTGCGCTTACTATTTTAACTGCTGAAATATACGCCAAGATAAACTTTCACGCAAAATAATTAAATATTATTAATTTGTTTACCAAATGAGCACAAGTTCCTAACGAATGTTAAAATGTTGCAAAATCGTGACAAATTAATCATGAAGTGTGACATATCATATAAAAGCGCAAAAAGCTACAGGTCTACTAAACGGCTCTATAATAAATGTTGGGGTAACCAAATAGAGCCTACAAAAAATAAAAGTA
>CAZDEL010000012.1:0-38898 GCA_964504475.1 uncultured Faecalibacterium sp.
ACCTTTTTACCGGCTAATTATAACACGGTTTCCTATGCTCGTCAAGCATAGCTGTCTATTTGATATAAGTATTTGACATTTGAAGCTTCCCTTATTATAATATCCAGATATGATAAATAGGTTTTATTATTTTGGAGACCCTTTTATTATTAGTAAAACACTTTATTTTGAGGAATGAATGGAGGATAGGACGATGAATACAAAAAGGAAAAACAAGTTCATTTTTCTTGCCATATGGCTTGCTCTTATTGTTTTGTTGCTCATTGGAATAATTCTTTTGTGGCCACCGGGAACAACAAAGCATGAGACAATCACTGAGGTCATGAAGGACGGAGTGCTGCATGAAAGCAATAAAATGTCTCTGTTTGGCATGGAGGTAAATCCTGGGCTAATATCGGCATATGTTGTCACGGCGATTTTACTTGTGGCGGCGGCATTAATTCGCATATTTGCGATTCCACGCTTTAAGACAGTGCCGGGAAAATTCCAAAGCGCAATAGAAAAATTAGTTGAGTTTTTCTCGGATATGGCAAATGCCAACAGCGGCCATAGACCACGCTTTGTGGGAGCTTATATATTCAGTGCCGGAGTTTACATATTTGTGGGCACGATTTTTGAGCTTTTCGGCTTCCAATGGATAACGACAGATGGTGTGTCAATGTCACTTCCCGCACCTGTCTCAGACATTAATGCGGCAATTGCTATGGGTATTTTATCATATGCAATTATCTTAGGCGCAGGCATTGTCTTTGGCGGCTTTAAGGGAGCTCTTGGTGTGTTAAAGGATTTTTCACTTCCGATTTCAATGAGCTTTCGTCTGTTTGGTGCATTGATTAGTGGCTTGCTTGTCACGGAGTTAGTTTATTATTATGTAAGTCTCAGCTTTGTGCTTCCGGTTATTGTGGGTGTTTTGTTTACGCTTATACATGCCCTTGTGCAAACCTATGTGCTTACAACTCTGGTGTCGGTTTTCTATGGAGAGGCAGCCGAACCAAAAGCAAAGAAACCTAAAAAAATTAAAAAGCAAAGAGGTAAATAATGATGAAAAAGATTACAACTATACTTTTAACAATTGTTTTAATGTTCACCCTTGTAACTACAGTGGCTATAAGTGCATCAGCTACAAACGCCGATTTAGCTACCCCGGAGCAGGAAACTGCTACAACCGAGGAAGTAGCACAAGATGATAGCAATGTCACCGCAATGAAGGCTATTGCGGCAGCAATTGTTGTTGCTGTTGTCGGCGCTGCCGGCGCTGTAGGTATGGCTATGGCAATTTCAAAAAGTGCCGAAAGCATGGCTCGTCAGCCTGAAATAGCATCAAAAATCAACTCAACCATGATGCTTGGTATTGTATTTATTGAAACAGCAATCATCTATGCTTTGATCGTTGCAATCCTTATTATCTTCGTTTTGTAAAGGGGAATGAATATGCCACTTAATATAGATTTTTTTCAAATTCTTCTGCATATGCTGAATTTTGTTATTCTTGCAGGTGGTCTGTCCTTTCTTCTGTTTAAGCCTGTTAACCGTTTTTTACAGCAACGCCACGATCAGTTTGCCGAGGCGGAAAAGAAGAACCGTGAATCGGCACAGGAGAATGAACGACTGCGTGTAGAATATGAGCAAAAGCTTCAGGATGCGGATAAAGAAATATTAGAGCGTAAGAAAAATGCCGAGAAGGAATGTGCCGATGTTTCCGAGCAGTATATAAATGAAGCTAAGGAAAAGGCAGCTGCCATAATCCTTGCCGCAGAGCAGGAGGCAGAGGAGCGCAAGGAGCACATCTTAGAGTCGGCTCAAACAGAGATAGGTGAGCTGGTTGTCACAGCAACACAAAAGCTGCTCAGTGACACAGTGACATCAGAGCGTAACAGCGCATTATATGACGAGTTTATCCGACTTGCCGAGGATACTGTTGCGGAAAAGAGGTCACAGCATGGTAAAAAATGATTTTGACGCTCCGGAAAAGCAGGAATCAAATGCTTTAAAGGTTGAAATTGAATGTGTTACGCCTCCTAATGAGCAGCAGCTATCTAAGATGCGTGAGTTCTTTTTGGCTGAGTATGAGGCAGATGACATTGACTTTATTATAAAAAATGACCCCAGTGTTGTTGGCGGCTTTCGCATTTTTGTCGGTGACGAAAACTATGACTGGAGTACCCTTGGCCGTATTCGTCAATTGCGTAAATCAATCCAGTCCTTGCAAAAGGAATATGACCCGGCAAAAATTGTCTCTCTTTTAAGAGAGGATATAAGCACCTTTGAGCTTCACGCAGGTCATCAGCAGGTTGGCTTTGTTATCTCAGTTGGTGATGGCATAGCTATTATTGAGGGCTTACACGAGGTCGAATATGGCGAGATAGTTCTCTTTGACTGCGGAGTTAAGGGAATGGTACAGGATATACGCGCTGACGGAACAAATGGTGTGGTTTTGTTTGGCGACGACTCAGAGATATATGAGGGCAGCCGTGTAGTAAGAACTCAGCGAACTGCCGGTATCCCCATTAGTAATAAAATCCTTGGCAGAATTATTGACCCACTTGGCAAGGCTGTTGACGGTGGTGGCGAGATTGGCGCAAAGGAGTATTATCCCATTGAGCGTCCGGCTCCGGGAATCATTGACAGAAAATCAGTAAACAGACCCCTTGATACGGGTATACTTGCCATTGACTCTATGTTCCCCATTGGCCGTGGTCAGCGTGAATTGATTATAGGCGACAGGCAAACGGGAAAGACCACTATTGCAACTGACACGATTATTAACCAAAAGGGCAAAAATGTGGTTTGCGTCTATGTTGCAATCGGACAAAAGGCAACCTCAATTGCAAAGGTTGTCTCCACTCTTAAAAAGTATGACGCAATGGATTATACTGTAGTTGTGTCTTCACCTGCGAGTGATGCGGCATCGCTGCAATATATCGCACCCTATGCCGGCTGTGCCGTAGCAGAATATTTTATGTACCGTGGACGAGATGTGCTTATTGTTTATGATGATTTGTCTAAGCATGCAGTCGCTTATCGTACCCTTAGTCTGCTCCTTGAGCGTTCTCCGGGCAGAGAAGCTTATCCCGGTGATGTATTCTACTTGCACTCAAGACTTTTAGAGCGTTCAGCGCAGCTGTCCGATAAGCTTGGCGCAGGCAGCATGACAGCATTGCCTATTGTTGAAACTCAGGCAGGAGATGTGTCAGCTTATATACCCACTAATATAATTTCCATAACCGACGGTCAGATTTTCCTTGAAAGTGACCTGTTTTTTGCAGGTCAGCGACCGGCTATTAATGTGGGCTTATCTGTCTCTCGTGTTGGCGGCTCTGCCCAAACAAATGTTATGAAAAAGTCCGTGGGCACAGTACGACTCGATCTCGCTCAATATCGTGAAATGCAAGCCTTTTCACAGTTTGGCGGTGACTTAGATGCCGGTACTGCTCGACAGCTCAGATACGGTGCAGGACTTATGCAGCTTTTAAGACAGCACAATAACTCACCTATGAGCCTTCACAGTCAGGTTATCACCTTGATTTGCGCTCAGGCACAGCTTTTTGTTGACATTCCGGTCAAGGAAATTAAAGCTGTTCAAAAGGAGCTTATTTCATGTTTTGAGCAATATAACAGTGCAATTTGTCATAAAATCGAGCATAGTAAAACATACTCAGATAAGCTTAAAAACGAGATAATTGATACGGCAAAGAAGTTTATTGCCACAATGCAAATAAAATGATAGGAGGCGTTATATATGGCAGGTGCAAGTGAAATTAAAAGCCGAATTGAAGGCGTGCGTGAAACTAAAAAAATCACCGATGCCATGTATATGATTTCCTCGGCAAAAATGCAAAGGGCACTGCGTGAGCTTGATGAGACTACCCCTTATTTTGAGGCACTGGCTGAAAAAATAAGCGATTTGCTTCACCGTATGCCTGAGACAAAAAACAGATATTTCAGCGTTTCTGTACCAGAAGAGCAGCCTCACAGAACCCACGGCATTTTGCTTATTACTGCCGATAAGGGTCTGGCAGGTGCTTATAATCAAGAGGCAATACGAGTTTGCGAGGAATATATGTCAAGGCATCCTCAAACTGCCGTGTTTATAATAGGTGAATATGGAAGACAGTATTTCTCCAATAAAAATATTCCCTATGTGCAGGAGTTTACATATTCTGCGGTGCGCCCAAATTTAACAGATGCAAGAAAAATCTGTGCTGACCTTCTCGAATATTATGATGACAAAAAGTTAGATGAGATTAGTGTCATATATACAGATTATATCGGTACTAAGCCGGGTGAGTGCAAAAAGCTTACATTGTTGCCTTTAGTTCAAACACGCTTTGACAGTGGAGAAAAAAAGACAGCCTATGTGGAAAAGGAGTTTTTGCCAAGCCCTGATGTTGTCCTTGATAAGGTGGTGCCCAGTTATCTTATGGGCTTTATTTACGGCTGCCTTGTGGAGAGCTTTTGCAGTGAACAGCAGGCTCGTATGACTGCAATGAAAAGTGCCGGTGATAACGCTGAGGAAATGCTTAGAGTGTTGCAATTGCAATATAATAAGATACGCCAGGCAGCAATAACAAATGAAATGATAGAAATAACGGCAGGCGTAAGAGCATTAAAGCGTCGTCACAGGTCTGCCTTGGGAGGTGTGTGTCATGATGGCGAATGAATTACAGGAAAACACAGGCAAGATTATCCAAATTACAGGCCCTGTTGTTGATGTGCAATTTACAAGGGAAACCTTGCCGAAAATTAAAGAAAAGCTTTATGTCAAGCTTAAAGGCGAAAGCCGCTCTATGGAGGTCGTTCAGCACATTGGCGGCTATGTGGTGCGCTGCGTTATGCTTGGAGCAAGTGAAGGCCTTTGCAGAGATATGGCGGTTTATGCCACAGGCTCTCCTATTTCAGTACCCGTAGGCGAGGCAGTCCTCGGCAGGGTACTAAATGTCCTTGGTGAGCCTATTGACGGTGGTGAGCCTATATCACAGGATAACGAGAGAAAATCTATTTATCGCCCTGCACCGGATTATGCTGACCGCTCAGACACAGAGGAGATATTGGAAACCGGTATTAAGGTAATTGACCTGCTTGCACCCTATAGTAAGGGCGGAAAGATAGGACTTTTCGGTGGTGCCGGTGTTGGTAAAACAGTTTTGATTCAGGAGCTTATTCACAACATTGCCACTGAGCACGGCGGTTACTCTATTTTTACAGGTGTTGGTGAGAGAAGCCGTGAAGGTAATGATCTGTTTTATGAGATGGCAGAAAGCGGTGTGCTTAATAAAACTGCACTAGTCTTTGGTCAAATGAACGAAGCTCCCGGTGTAAGAATGAGAGTTGCACTTACGGGACTTACTATGGCAGAGCATTTTCGTGATGAGTCTAAAAAGGATGTTTTGCTCTTTATAGATAATATTTTCCGTTTTATCCAGGCAGGCAGTGAGGTGTCAACACTCCTTGGCCGTATGCCCTCTGCTGTTGGTTATCAGCCTACATTGTCACAGGAGCTCGGTGAGCTTGAGGAAAGAATTGCGTCCACAAAAAACGGCTCTGTTACCTCAGTACAGGCAATATATGTGCCGGCTGATGACTTAGCTGACCCTGCACCGGCAACAACCTTTGCCCACCTTGACGCAACAACAGTGCTTAGCAGAAAAATAGCTGAGCTGGGTATTTATCCGGCAGTTGACCCACTTGAATCGTCCTCTCGTATGTTAGACCCTGAAATAGTAGGGGAGGAGCATTATAATGTTGCCCGAACAGTTCAGGAAATTTTGGAGCACTATAATGAGCTTCAGGATATTATTGCTATTCTTGGCATGGACGAATTAAGCGAGGAAGATAAAATGCTTGTTCGCAGAGCAAGAAAAATACAGCGCTTTTTGTCTCAGCCCTTTAGCGTTGCAGAGAAATTTACCGGTGTCAACGGCATTTATGTACCACTGAGCGAAACTATACGCAGCTTTAAGGCTATCATTGACGGTGAAGCAGATGAATATCCGGAAAGTGCCTTTTTCAATGTTGGTACTATTGACGATGTAAGAAAAAAGGCAAAGCAGCTTGCGGAGGCAGAAAATGAAGGGGTTTAATCTTGAAATTCTCACTCCGGAGAGAGTGTTTTATCGTGGTGAATGTACTTCTCTTATTGTACCCATCACCGATGGAATGCTCGGAATAATGGCAGGCAGAGAGCCTATAACCGCAGCTCTTACAAGCGGTGAGGCATATTACACAAAAGCAGACGGCGAAAAGATATTGTTTTCAATTTCAGGCGGCATGATAGATATGGAAAATAACACCGCTAAGGTTTTGTGTGAGTATGCACTGCTACCTGAGGAAATCGATGAGGAGCGTGAGAGATTGGAAATGGAAAACGCTCGCTCAGAGCTTAGGAAGGATCAAAGCAAGCGTGATTATGCCTTGTCAAAGCTAATGCTTTCAAATGCTATAAATAACATTAAGGTTAAACAGAAAAAGAGCATTAATTGGTGATTAGTTTTGGGAAATCATATATAAAATAATGGCTCAGCAGTTAAGATACAGTGTATCAAAGCTGCTGAGCTAAATTTATGGTTTAAGATGATGAGTAGGGGAGGTTGGCTGACGAAGGAGGAAAAGAGTGATTTTGGATTTAATGCAGAGAAAACCGTTAGAGAGTCCTGACGAATACCGTAAGGTGGTACCCGGGAGAGGGGCGGCTCCACGGTTATGCTCCACTGCGTGGGGCATAACCACGCCCCGGCTACGCCGGTGCTAAAAATCCCGCCTACGGCGAGATTTTTGTGGAGCCGCCCCTCCCCGAGCAACAGCCTATGTGCCGCTTTTCGCAATTTCTACACAAAAAAAGCCTCTTTTGTCTCAAGGAGAAAAGAGGCTTATATGGTGCCGGTGGCGGGGGTCGAACCCGCACGGTATCGCTACCAACGGATTTTGAGTCCGCCTCGTCTGCCAATTCCAACACACCGGCTTGTTATTTCGCTTTATTATATATCAATGTGACTCACTTGTCAAGTGGCAAAGGGAAAATTTATCTATTTGATTAAAAATGCAGGAAAATTGCATAATATTCACTCATATACAGTATTTATTCAATTTTTTTTGCAAATTTTTTTAAAAAAATGCCTTTAACTACTTGATTTTTACCTTTTGTTGTGCTATACTGTTGCAAATCAAAAACAGAGCTTTTGATTTTAAGTCTAATTGGAAGGTGAAGAGTATGTTCATGAATAATCTTATGGCTGTTAATATTTCTTCGACCTTTGAGTTTCAGACTTTTATGAGTGATATTGACTTCATTTGTGAGTAACTTTTTTGTTGCTCACTCTTTTTTTGCCGAAAGTTTATTGATTTATACTATAGCTTATTGTATAATAAATTGATAAGCTGTGTTAGGCTGACAAAGTAAATTTAGCTGCGAAGATTTATTCGCAAAAGGAGACAGATAAAATGAAACACTTACTTAAACTAATCGACTGGTCTAAGGAAGAAATCCTTGAGACACTTGACCTTGCAGATGAGCTTAAAGCTCAAAAGAAAGCCGGAGTTGAGCATCACATCTTAAAAGGCAAGACCCTTGGTATGATCTTTGAAAAAAACTCCACAAGAACAAGAGTTTCCTTTGAGGTTGGTATGTATGACCTTGGTGGTCAGGCTATGTTCCTGTCTTCGAGAGATCTTCAAATCGGCAGAGGTGAGCCTGTTCAGGACACAGCAAGAGTTCTTTCACGCTTCCTTGACGGCATCATGATTAGAACCTATGACCAGCAGGAGGTTGAGGATTTGGCAAAGTACGGCTCTATCCCCATAATCAACGGTCTTACAGACTTCTGTCACCCATGTCAGGTGCTCGCTGACTTACAGACAATTCGTGAATATAAAGGCTCACTTGAGGGCAAAAAGCTTTGCTACATAGGCGATGGCAACAACATGGCAAACAGCCTTATTGTCGGCTGCATTAAAACCGGCATGAAGGTTGCAATTGCTTGCCCGAAGGACTATCAGCCAAACGCAGAGATTATGGCTTGGGCAAAGGAAAACGGAGACTTCCTTTGCACAGATAATATCCTCGAAGCAGCCGCAGGCTCAGATGTGCTTTACACCGATGTTTGGGCATCAATGGGTCAAGAGGGCGAAGCTGAGGAAAGAAAGAAGATATTTAAGGATTATCAAATCAATGACAGTGTTGTTGCAGTGTCAAATGATGATGTTATGGTGCTTCATTGCCTTCCTGCTCACAGAGGTGAGGAGATAACAGATAAGGTGCTTGAGGAGCACGCAAATCAAGTCTTTGATGAGGCTGAAAACAGACTTCATGCTCAAAAGGCAGTGCTCGTTAAGTGCATGAAGGACTAAAAGGTTTAACTGTAAATTCACAATTAATATAACGGAAAGGATTTCACACCCTGTGTGAAAAAAGAGGTGTTACGAATGAAAAAACGTTATCTGGTGCTTGAAAACGGTACTGTTTTTGAAGGTTATGCCTTCGGTGCCGACAAAGAGAAAATAGGCGAGCTTATTTTCAACACAAATATGGTGGGCTATGTTGAGACACTCACAGACCCTACCTATTACGGACAGATAGTGCTTCAAACATTCCCCATGATAGGCAACTATGGCATTATGGAGAGCGACTTTATTGGTGAGAGTAAGCTCAATGGATATGTTGTCAGAGAGTGGTGCGAGAAGCCATCTAATTTTAGATGCGAATATAATATTGACAAGTTCCTTAAGGATAAGGACATTCCGGGCATATATGGCGTTGACACGAGAGAGCTGACTAATATTCTTCGCTCTGAGGGTACCATGAACGCTATTATAGCCGATAAAGTCCCTGAGTCACTTGAGCAGGTTAAAAATTATAAAATAGTTGATGCTGTTAAAAACACAGGCAGCACTGAAATGAGTGTGTATCTGCCTAAGACTGAGGTAAAAAAGCACATTGCTTTAGTTGACCTTGGTTCAAGCAAAAATCTTGAGGTCACACTTATGGATATGGGCTGCAAGGTCAGCGTTATGCCTTATAATTTTAAGAGTGAAGACATACTCTCATTGGGCGCAGATGCTGTTATCTTCACAGAAGGCCCCGGCGACCCGAAGGAATGTATGGATATTGCAAATGAGATAGGTAAGCTCTTTGGCAAGCTCCCCATGCTGGGCATAGGTCTTGGTCATCAGCTTATGGCTCTTTCACAGGGTGCAGACACAGTGAAGCTTCATTGCGGTCATCACGGTTCAAATCAGCCATCTAAGGTTGTTGGTACCGAAAGAACTCTCATCACGAGCCAGAATCACAACTATGTTGTTGACAAGAGCAGCATTAAAAAGGGTGAGATTAGCTATTATAATATTAATGATGGTACTGTTGACGGTATCGCTTATAAGCAAGAAAAGGCATACTCAGTTCAGTTTGAGCCGACAGATAGCATCATTGCAGATTTTATGAAAGTAATGGAGGAGTAAACAATGCCGCTGAATAAGGATATTAAAAAGGTACTTGTTATTGGCTCAGGCCCTATTGTTATAGGACAGGCTGCCGAATTTGACTATGCAGGCGCACAGGCTTGCCGTGTTTTAAAGCAGGCAGGTGTAAATGTTGTTCTCGTTAACTCCAACCCTGCTACAATTATGACAGATAAGGCTCTTGCAGATGAAATTTATCTTGAGCCTCTTACATCTGAGACAGTTAAAAGAATTATTAAGCTTGAAAAGCCCGACTCACTTCTTGCAGGACTTGGCGGTCAAATTGGTTTGACCCTTGCAATGCAGCTTTGGAAGGAAGGCTTCCTTCAGGAAAACGGTGTCAAGCTTATCGGTACTGATGTTGAAGCTATTGATAAGGCTGAGGACAGACAGCTTTTCAGAGACACAATGCAGTCTATAAATCAGCCGTGTATCCCATCGGAAATTTCATACGATATTGAGACATCTCTTGAAATAGCTAAGGAAATCGGCTACCCTGTAATTGTTCGTCCTGCATTTACTCTTGGCGGTGCAGGCGGCGGTGTTGCATATGACGAGGAAGAGCTTAAAATTATAGCTAAAACAGGTCTTGACGCTTCACCTATTACACAGATTCTTGTTGAAAGATATATAAAAGGCTGGAAGGAAATTGAGTTTGAGACGATGCGTGACTCAGCAGGCAACGCCATTGCAATTTGCTCAATGGAAAACTTTGACCCTGTTGGCGTTCACACAGGCGACAGTATTGTTGTAGCTCCCGCACTTTCCCTTTCAAGCAAAGAGTATGGTATGTTAAAGCAGGCTGCTCTTGACATTGTCAGCGCACTTAAAATTGTCGGTGGCTGTAACTGCCAATTCGCTCTTAATCCTGATTCCTTTGAGTATGCTGTTATTGAGGTTAACCCTCGTGTTTCTCGTTCATCAGCTCTTGCATCAAAGGCATCGGGCTACCCAATTGCTAAGATGACAACTAAGCTTGCTTTAGGCTATAACCTTGATGAAATCAAAAATGATATCACAGGTGAGACAAGTGCTTGCTTTGAGCCGTCAATTGACTATGTTGTTTGTAAGTTCCCAAAGTGGCCCTTTGATAAATTTGTTGGCTCAAGCCGTAAGCTTGGCACTCAAATGAAGGCAACCGGTGAGGTTATGTCAATAGGTCAATGCTTTGAGGAAGCTATTATGAAGGCTATCAGAGGTGCTGAAATCTCCCTTGACACACTCAATGCTAAGCCTATAAATGATAAGCCCTTACTCGAAAGATTAGACGACCAGGACGACAGAAGAATTTTCACTATCTTTGAGGCTATTAAGGCAGGCATCTCAACAGAAAAGATAAATGAAATTACAAGAGTTGACAAGTGGTTTATTGATAAGCTTCGCAATCTCGCTGACTTTGAAAATGAAATTCAAGGCAAGGAAATTGACGAGGAAACTTATCTTAGAGCTAAGAAATACGGCTATACAGATAAGACACTTCGTAAATTCTGCTCATTCCCCGAGTCATTCCACAAGCAGGCAAGCTATAAGATGGTTGACACCTGTGCGGCAGAGTACCCGGCAACAACACCTTACTTCTACTCATCCTATGATAAGGCATGTGAGTCAAGACGCTTTAAGCGTTCAGGCAAGGATGTTGTAATGGTTCTCGGCTCAGGCCCAATCCGTATAGGTCAGGGCATTGAGTTTGACTATTCAAGCGTTCACTGTGTATGGACACTTAAAGAGCTTGGATATGATGTTGTTATTGTCAATAATAACCCTGAGACTGTTTCAACTGACTATGACACTGCCGACAGACTTTACTTCGAGCCTCTTTGTGAGGAAGATGTAATGAACATCATTGAAGTTGAAAAGCCCATAGGCGTTGTTGTTGCCTTCGGTGGTCAAACAGCTATTAAGCTGACTAAGTTCTTAGACGACAGCGGAATTAAAATTCTTGGCACATCACAAGAGGGCATTGACACAGCAGAGGATAGAGAGAAGTTTGACGCTTTACTTGAAAAGTACGGCTTTATGCGTCCAAAGGGCTGCGGCGTTATGACTCTTGAGGAGGCTATTGAGGCAGCAAACCGTTTAACATATCCTGTGCTTCTTCGTCCGTCATATGTTATCGGCGGTCAAAATATGACTATAGTTCACAACGATGTTGAGGTTGAAAGATATATGAAGAAGATTCTTTCAACAGGCATTGAAAATCCTGTGCTCGTTGATAAATATATGAGCGGCACAGAGATAGAGGTTGATGTTATCTCCGACGGCAAGGATGTGCTTATCCCGGGCATTATGCAGCATATTGAGCGTGCCGGTGTTCACTCAGGTGACTCCATCGCAGTTTATCCGCCCTTCTCACTCACAGATAAGATGACACAAATAGTTGCGGACTGCTCAGAGAAGTTAGCTCTTGCTCTTGGCACTAAGGGTCTTGTTAACATTCAATATCTTATATATGAAAATCAGCTTTATATTATTGAGGTTAACCCCAGAGCTTCCAGAACTATACCGTACATCAGTAAGGTAACAAATGTGCCTATGGTTGACCTTGCAACAAAGGTTATGGTTGGCACTCCACTTAAAGACTTAGGCTATGGCACAGGTCTTTATGAGGCTCCACCTTACTACGCTGTTAAAGCTCCCGTATTCTCATTTGAAAAGCTCAATGATGTTAACTCCTATTTAGGACCGGAAATGAAGTCAACAGGTGAGGTTTTGGGCATAGGCAAGACTCTCAACGAGGCTTTATTTAAGAGCCTTACCTCATCGGGCATTAAGGTTGAGGCATCAGCTAACAATAAGGAAATGGGTGTACTTCTCAGCGTTGATGAGCATGACCTTGACGAGATTGTTTCAATTGCTAAAAAGCTTCAAGACCTTGGCATTAACATCTATGCCGCTAAGGATACCGCAAGAGCAATTGTTAACTTAGGCATAAATGTAACCTATGTTAAGGGCATTAGAGAGAGCGACTACTGCTTTAAGCTTCTTGAAAGCGGAAAGATTAACTTTATCGTTTACACAGGCGCACTCTTTGACTCCACAATGGATAACTATATTGCCCTTCACAGAAAGGCACTTCAGCTTGGCATAGCTTGCTTTACATCTCTTGACACTGCCAATGCAATGCTTGATATTATGGCAAGTAACTACAGCCAGCTTAACACAGAGCTTATTGACATTAACTCCATGCGTACTCAAAGAAACACTCTCAAGTTCGCTAAGATGCACGGTACTTGCAATGACTATATCTTTATTGATAACCGTGACGGCAGCATCACATGTCCCGAGTCTCTTTGCATTAACTTCTGTGATAGACATTCGGGTATAGGCGGCTACGGCATTGTCCTTATTGAAAACTCAGATGTTGCCGATGCAAAAATGAGGATATTTAACCGTGACGGCTCTGAGGGCAAAATGGCCGGTAACGCTATTCGCTGCGTAGGTAAATATCTCTATGACAAGGGCATTGTCACTAAAGAGGATATCACCGTTGAAACAGGCGCAGGCATTAAAGAGCTTAAGCTTTATGTTTCAAATAAGAGAGTTACCTCCGTTCAGGTTTATATGGGCAAGCCTACCTTTGACGCAAAGGCACTTCCATGTACTCTTGACGAGGGTGAAATCATTGACTATCCTATCACAATCGGAGCGGGCAGCTATAATATCACCTGCCTTGGTGTAGGTAATCCTCACTGCGTTGTTTTCCAAAGAGATATTGACTCTCTCGACCTTGATAAGATTGGACCTTACTTTGAGTATGCGGACATCTTCCCTGAGAGAGTAAACACTGAGTTTGTAAGAGTGGTTAACTCACATACTCTTAAGATGAGAGCTTATGAGAGAGGTAACGGTGAGACCTTTGCTTGTGGTACAGGTGCTTGTGCCGCTGCTGTGGCAGCTGTTGCAAACGGCTTTTGCAAGAAGGGTGAGGAGATAATCGTCAAGCTTAAGGGTGGCGACCTTGCTGTAACCTATAATGATGACGGTATCTATCTTACCGGTAACGCAGTTCTCGTTTATGAGGGCGAAGCAGAGTATTAATATTAGTAAACCTGGCGGGAAATCTCGTCAGGTTTTCTTTACACTTTACCGCGTACCAGGCAGAAAAATGCTGTGAAAGTAATTATTTCAGGCTTTTTGTCAATAATTACCCATATACAATTCTTACAAAATCATCATTTTTACAGAAATTCCCTTTTTAAGGTTGATTTAGTTTAGCTAATCTATTATAATAGGAAATAATGGGTACATTCGCCCGTTCAATTATTACTTCTTTTGGAGGACAGAGCTGTTATGGCAAAAAATTCAAAGGACATCAAGCCGCAAACAAGTGGCAAGGTTAAAAATAAAAAGAAAAAAAAGAAGAAGAAACACACAGGGCTTTTTGTTGTCTTCACCTTTTTATTCTGCATTTTTGTGGCGGCGATGCTGACTTTTATAATTGTCGGCACTAATGTTTTGGACTATGCAACTAACTTTGTTGACGGTGGCATAGTGATTAACCTTGACGATTATAAAGACAACCAAAACCAAACCTCAATTATGTATGCCTATAATAACAAAAATAAGCCTGTGGAGCTTGCAAGACTTCACGGTGAGGAAAATCGTATTTGGGTTGACTACGATGAAATGCCGGAAAATCTCTTGTGGGCGTTTATCTGCCTTGAGGATAAGCGTTTTTATGAGCACAGCGGTGTTGACTGGATAAGAACCATAGGCGTTTTAATTAAGCCTGAATATGAGGGTCAGGGCGGCTCGACTATCACTCAGCAGCTTATAAAGAACCTGACAGATGATAACGAGGCCACCTATAACCGTAAGTTCGGTGAGATTTTGCGTGCGCTAAATCTTGAAAAGAACTACTCTAAAAAAGAGATACTTGAAGCCTATCTCAATACTGTTTCCCTGGGTGCCGGCTGCTATGGTGTTAAAACTGCGGCAGAGACATATTTTGGCAAGGAAGTTTCCAAATTGACACTTTTAGAGTGTGCAACTCTTGCCGGTATTACTAAAGCACCATATAGCAAGAATCCATATGCCAATTTTGAAGAATGTATGAAAAGAAAAGACACCTGCTTGTGGTATATGCTAAAAGAGGGTAAAATAACCGAGGAGCAATATAATAAATGTGTCGGAAAAGATACAAAGGTGCTCGAAAAGGGTAGCAGCTCATCAAACAACAGTAGCTCAAACACTGAGAAAAGCGAGATTCTTTCCTGGTATGAGGAGTATGTAATCGATCAGGTTATTAAGGATTTACAAGACGAATATGATTACGATTACAACGAGGCTTGGCGCAAGGTTTATTATGGCGGACTTAAAATTTATGCCGCAGTTGACCTTGACATTCAAAAGATTGTTGAAAACAGCTACGAAAACAGAGAGGGCTTCCCATATGCCACTAAGGATAAAAAGGGTAACTTGCCCGACTCGTCAATTGTTATAATGGACTACGAGGGAAGAATCGTTGCCATGGCCGGCGGTACAGGCAAAAAGACAGCCAACAGAGCATATAACAGAGCCACAGATAATAGAGCAAAGCGTCAGCCCGGCTCATCAATTAAGCCTCTTTCCGTTTATGCACCTGCTGTTGATGTCGGTGTAGTCACCGCTTCGTCCATTGTTTTAGAGAAGGCTATAACCTTGCCTAATGGTCAGGTTTGGCCGAGAAACTTCAACGGTGACCACGGCTCAGGCAAATATATAACCGTTCAAGAGGCACTTGTCCGCTCACTTAATACTGTTCCTGCAAGAATACTTGAGGAAAGCTTAGGCATAAAGACCGCCTTTAGATATTGTAACGATAAATTTCACCTTAACCTTTCGACCTACGATGAGGACAGAAGCCCCATGGCTGTTGGTGGTACTAATACAGGTGTTACCACTCTCGAAATGGCATCTGCCTTTGCGACCTTTGGCAATGGCGGCAGATATTTTGAGGGATATAGCTATTACAAAGTAACAGATAGAAAGGGCAATGTTATCCTTGATAATACTACACAGCAGCCTGAGCAGGCTATTAAGCAAACAACAGCTCAGAGCCTTTTAAATATGATGACTAAGGCTGTTACTCAATCTAACGGTACCGGTTATGGCTCAAAAATCAGTGGCTTCCAGACCTTCGCTAAGACAGGTACAACATCTGACAACTGCGATAAGTGGTACTGCGGCGGCACTCCTTATTATGTCACTGCTATATGGTACGGCTTTAACGAGCGTGCCGACCTTCACACAGGCACCTCGAACCCATCAAAGACTATCTTCAAGCATATCTTCTCTAAGATTCATCAAAACTTACCTTCAAAGAGCTTCACTGACACTGAAAAGAGTGTAGATGAAATTGTTGCAATGGGTCAGGAGGGATAAAATTGATTATCCTTTCAGTTGATTATGGCGACAAAAGAACAGGAATAGCTGTTTGCGACCGCCTTGAAATGTTAGCTTCTCCCGTGACGGTTATATGGGGTGACTATGTTCCCAAGGTCATTTGTGAGATTGAAAAAATAGCGGCAGAGTACAAGGCGGAGAGAATAGTTGTGGGCTTGCCTAAAAATATGGACGGCAGCGAGGGTGAGCGTGCAGAAAAATGCAAGGAATTTGCAAAGGAATTATCTGAAAAAACAGGCATAGAAACTGTTATGACAGATGAAAGACTCACCACTGTTTCCGCTCACAAAGCACTCAATGTGACTAATGTGCGAGGTCAAAAGAGAAAAAATATTGTGGACGCAGTGTCAGCCGTTATGATTTTAGAAAGCTATATGCAAGAAAGAAAAAACCAATAAAACACAATCTCTCACATCATTTAATGGGTGTGAGGGATTTTTTTAGTCGTTAATGTTGATTTTTTGAGCGTAAACTGTTATAATTACTAATCAATGATTAAAATGGTATAAAATACTCTTTTACGGAGGGAAATATATATGAAACGAACCGAAATTAAAAAGCTTTATGAAAATGCAAACGCTTACACTGATGGCACTGTTAAGGTGTGCGGCTGGATAAGAACCAACAGAGACTCCAAGGCTCTCGGCTTTATGGAGATAAATGACGGCAGCTGCTTTAAAGGTGTGCAGGTTGTTTTTGAAAGAGAAAAGTTAGAAAACTTCCAAGAGGTTGCAAAATATAATGTTGGTGCAGCTGTTATAGTTGAGGGCAATCTTATTCTTACCCCCCAGGCTAAGCAGCCCTTTGAGATAAATGCCACTAATATTGAGCTTGAGGGCGCAAGTGCCCCTGAGTATCCTTTGCAAAAAAAGAGACACACTCTCGAGTACCTTCGTACTATAGCTCATCTTCGTCCGAGGACAAACACATATTCAGCTGCTTTTCGTGTGCGCTCCGTTGCAGCTCTTGCTATTCACCGCTTCTTTGAGGAGCAGGGCTTTATTTATGCACACACACCTCTTATTTCATGCAGCGACTGCGAGGGTGCAGGCGAGATGTTTAGAGTAACAACTCTCGATATGGAAAATCCACCACGAGACAGTGAGGGAAAAATCGACTACAGCGAGGATTTCTTTGGCAAGAGTGCATATCTTACTGTTTCAGGTCAGCTTCAAGGTGAAATTATGGCTCAGGCCTTTGGAAAAATATACACCTTTGGTCCAACCTTTAGAGCAGAGAAAAGCTATACACAGCGTCACGCAGCAGAGTTTTGGATGATAGAGCCTGAAATTGCTTTCGCAGACCTTAATGATGACATGGAGCTTGCTGAGAGCATGATCAAATATGTTATTAAATATGTTATGGAGCATTGCGAGCAGGATATCGCATTCCTTAACCAATTTGTTGACAAGGGTCTTATTGAAAGACTCACAGCAGTTGCAAACTCAGACTTTGCAAGAGTCAGCTACACAGAGGCAGTGAAGCTTCTTGAGCAGCACAATGACGAGTTTGAGTTTAAAGTGTTCTGGGGCTGCGACCTTCAAACAGAGCATGAGAGATATCTCACTGAGGTCATCTTTAAAAAGCCTGTTTTCGTAACAGACTATCCAAAGGAGATCAAGGCATTTTATATGAGACTTAACGATGACGGCAAGACTGTTGCAGCCTGCGACCTTCTCGTTATGGGCATAGGTGAAATTGTCGGCGGCTCACAGCGTGAGGAAAGATACGATGTTTTAGTTGACAGAATAAAGGAGCTTGGTCTTAAAGAGGAAGACTATTGGTGGTACCTTGATCTTCGTAAATACGGCGGCACAAAGCACGCAGGCTTCGGTCTGGGCTTTGAGAGACTTGTTATGTACTTAACCGGTATTTCAAACATTCGTGATGTGCTTCCATTCCCGAGAACAACAGGCTCGGCAGATTTCTAAGTTAGTTACCGGAGGACCAAATGGAATATAAGAAATATAGCGATGAAAGACTTTATGTGCTAAAGTCCAGCCTCGTTAAAGAATATGAGAAGTTTAAATCAAAGGGCTTAAAGCTTGATATGTCAAGGGGCAAGCCCGGTGCAGACCAGCTCGCTGTGTCAAATGGACTTCTTGACGCTATCACCTCAAGAGATTGGGAGGACGATGCAAGCAATCATTCACTGGAATACAGAAACTACGGACTTTTAACAGGTATAATCGAGTGCAAAGATATTTTTGCAAAGCTTTTAGAGGTACCGACAAAGAATGTTATAGTCTGTGGCAACTCCAGCTTAAATTTAATGTTTGACTATATTACACAGTGTATGCTCACAGGCTCAGGTGGGCCTGCGTGGAAGGATCAGGGTGAGATTAAGTTTATTTGTCCCGTACCCGGATATGACAGACACTTTGCAATTTGTGAGTATTACGGCATAAAAATGATTCCCGTTCCCATGACAGAAAAAGGTCCTGATATGGACATGGTTGAGAAATTGGTGAAAGACCCAAAGGTCAAGGGAATGTTCTGCGTGCCAAAGTATTCAAATCCCACAGGTGTCACCTATAGCAGAGATGTTGTTGAGAGACTTTCGGCTATGACTCCTGCTGCCAAGGACTTTAGAATAATCTGGGATAACGCATATATTATCCACGACCTGTCAGAGCATGGGGATAAAATGGAAAGCGTATTTAATGTGCTTAAAAAATATGGCCACGAGGATATGGTTATTGAGTTTACTTCCACATCAAAAATCAGCTTCCCCGGTGCCGGTGTTGCTGCAATAGCTGCATCTGATAAAAATATAGATATGATTGTCAGCCGTATGTCGGTTCAGACCATAGGCTATGACAAGCTCAATCAGTTTAGACATGTTAAGTTTTATAAAAATGTGCAGGGAATAAGAAACCATATGAGACTTCACAGAAGCATCCTTGCACCTAAGTTTAAGGCTGTTATTAATGAGTTCCAAAATCAGCTTGACGGCTTAGGTATTGCCACATGGACTAACCCTAAGGGCGGATACTTTATCTCCTTAGATGTTATGCCCGGCACAGCAAGGAGAGTATATGAGCTTTGCCAAAACGCCGGTGTAAGTCTTACTAAAGTTGGCGCAACCTTCCCTTACGGTGTTGACCCTGAGGATAAAAATATTAGAATCGCACCCTCATATCCCCCTGTTGATGAGCTTCTTGCAGCTACAAAGCTTCTTTGCATTTGTGTCAAGCTTGCAGCCTGCGAAAAGCTTTTAGGCGACTATTAATAGGCAATTTATTAACTTGATATACGGAGGTTTAAAAATGCTTTATACAAGTACAAGAGATAAAAATGTAAAGGTAACATCATCTCAGGCAATAGCACAGGGCATATCTGCTGACGGTGGCTTGTTTGTACCCCAGTCCATCCCAACAATTGATAAGCAGTTTATTGACTCATTGGTTAGCCTTGATTATATTTCAAGAGCTAAAAAGGTGCTTTCACTTTACCTTACAGATTACACCGACGAAGAAATTGATATGTGTGTTAAGGGTGCTTATGCCGAGGGCAAATTCAGCTCCGATAAGGTGTCACCTATTAACACTATTGCCAAGGGCAAAAACATTCTTGAGCTTTGGCGTGGCCCCACCTGTGCATTTAAGGATATGGCCTTGCAGCTTCTTCCTTATCTTTTAACAACTGCCGCTAAAAAGACGGTGGCTGATAAAACTATAGTTATTCTTGTTGCAACCTCCGGTGACACAGGCAAGGCTGCTCTTGAGGGCTTTAAGGATGTTCCCGGCACTAAAATTATGGTGTTTTATCCCAACGATGGTGTCAGCCCCATGCAAAAGCTGCAAATGACCACACAGGCAGGTGAGAATGTTGCTGTTTGTGCTATTAACGGAAACTTTGACGATGCACAAAACGGTGTTAAAAAGATTTTCACCGACAAGGAAGTTGCTGCTCGCTTAGCCGAAAAAGGCATGATGTTCTCATCAGCTAACTCAATTAACTGGGGCAGGCTGGTTCCTCAGATTGTCTATTATGTCAGTGCGTACTGTGACCTTATAGAAAAGGGCGCAATTAAAAACGGTGACGAGGTCAATGTTGTTGTACCCACAGGTAATTTTGGCAATATCCTTGCTGCATATTACGCAAAAAGGATGGGCGTACCCTTTGCGAAGCTTATTTGCGCCTCAAACGCTAACAATGTGCTCACAGACTTTCTTAAAACAGGCACATATGATAAAAACAGAAAGTTCTTTACAACTACCTCACCGTCTATGGATATTCTTATTTCATCAAACCTTGAGAGACTTCTTTATCATCTTTCAGGGGAAAATGATGAGACAATAAGACAGTGGATGAGCCTTCTTTCAGCTGAGGGCAAATATACTGTCACACCGGATGTTAAAGCTCAAATAGGAGAGCTGTTTGATGCCGGCTGCTGTGACGATAAGCAGACCGCCGAGACCATCGCAAAGACCTATAAGGACGGCTATCTTCTTGACACACACACAGCCGTTGCAGTCAAGGTTTATGACGATTATGTTAAAGCAACAGGCGACAGCAAGGAGACTATAATCGCATCTACCGCTAATCCATATAAGTTCTCCGCTGCCGTGCTTGGCGCTATTTCACAGGTACCGGAAAACGCAGATGAATTTATGCAGGTTGACCTTTTAAAGAGTGTGTCAGGTGAGCCTTGCCCACCGCAGCTCGCAACTCTTAAAGGCAAAGCACCGAGATTCACTGATTGCTGCAATAAAGAGGATATGGTAGACAAGGTTTACGAGATGCTTGGCATCTTATAAGAGGTGAGATTTTGTCGATTTATGTAATAGCCGATACTCACTTATCCTTTAGCTGTGAAAAGCCAATGGATATATTTCATGGCTGGAGCGACTATGTCTCACGACTTGAAAGCAATTGGCGAAGACTAATCACTGACGAGGATACAGTTGTCATTCCCGGTGACATATCATGGGCCATGTCTTTAAAAGAAGCCGAGGAAGATTTTCGCTTTATTAACGAACTGCCCGGCGAGAAAATAATTCTAAAGGGCAACCATGACTATTGGTGGACAACTAAGAGAAAAATGGATAGCTTTCTCGTAGAAAAGGGCTTTGACAAAATTAAGATACTCCACAACAATGCCTTTAGGGTAGGGGATTACACTCTTTGCGGCACAAGAGGCTGGTTTTTTGACGCAGAAAAAAGTGCCGATATGAAGGTTTTACTTCGTGAAGCAGGACGACTTGAATCTTCCATTAATCATGGTGAAAGCCTTGGCGGTGAGCTGATAGTTTTTCTACATTATCCCCCTGTGATGCAGACGGGAAAGTGTGAAGAAATATTTGAAGTGCTGAAAAGGCACAATATAAAACGCTGTTATTATGGTCATCTTCATGGCGAATCTACCACTCGAAGTGTGAGAGAAACAGTGGATGGAGTAAAATTATCCTTAATTTCCGCAGATTTTTTATCTTTTTGTCCCCAATTAGTTGAAAAAATTTGAAAAAACTATGGAAATTTGAAATTAATACTGGTATAATATATAGGTTAAATTGTGAGTGGGTGTATAAGACCCACGGAATAGGAGTTTTGAAATGTTAAAATCATCAAACAAAGTTGAAACAAATGTTTATGCTCTTGAAATCGGAATTGATGCCGAGGCATTTGAAGCTGCACAAAACAAGGCTTTTAATAAGCAAAAGAATAAGATACAGCTTCCCGGTTTCCGTAAGGGTAAAGTGACACGCAAGGTTGCTGAAAAGTTTTTTGGCACCGCTTGGCTCTATGAGGATGCACTTGATCTTCTCTTTGGTGATGCAGTTGAGGATGCAGTTAAGGAAGCCGGTCTTGAAATGGTTGGCACAAAGAGCGCCGATGTTAAAGAAATCGGCAAGGACGGCGTAGAAATGACCGTTGAAATTTATGTAAAGCCTGAAATCGAAATCACAGAGTACAAAGAGCTTAAGGCTACAAAGAAAAAGGTTGACGCAACCGATGAGGAAATCGAGGAGAAAATTAAGAGCCTCGTAGAAAGAAACGCTCGTCTTGTTGCTGTTGAGGATAGAGCAGTTGTTGACGGTGATATCACTGTTATCGACTTTGAGGGCTTTGTTGACGGTGTTGCATTTGATGGCGGCAAGGCTGAAAATTATGAGCTTACAATTGGTTCAGGTCAATTTATCCCCGGCTTTGAGGAGCAGATTATCGGTCACTCAATCGGTGAAGAATTTGATGTAAATGTTAAGTTCCCTTCAGAGTACACACCGGAGCTTGCTGATAAGGATGCTGTCTTCAAGATTAAGCTTCATGAGATCAAGGTTAAGGAGCTTCCTGAGGTTGACGATGAGTTTGCACAGGATGCAGCAGACTGCGACACTGTTGATGAGATGAAGAAGAACCTTAAAGAAGAAATCAAGTCACAAAAGGAAGCTGAAAACGCAAGAGATATTGAGTCTCAGCTCCTTGAAAAGCTTGCTGAAAATGTTAAGGGCGAGATCCCAGAGGTTATGTTTGACAACGAAATCAATAACCAAATCAACGATATTAATTACAGACTCTCAATGCAGGGTATGAACTTTGAAACATATCTCCAATACACAGGTATGACAATGGATATGTATAAAGAGCAGGCTAAGCCTCAGGCAGAGAAGAATGTTAAGATTCGTCTTGCTCTTGAAAAGATTGCTGAAATTGAAAATCTCGATGCAACTCAAGAGGAAATCGATGCTGAGTACGAGAAATTTGCTGAGCAATATGGCATGGAAGTTGACAAGATTAAGGAGATTGTTCCCGTTGACGGTCTTAAGGCTGATATGCTCAAGGAAAAGGCAATCAAGTTTGTTGTTGACAATGCAAAGGTAACAACAGCAAGAAAGCCAAGAGCTAAGAAAGAAGAAAGTGCAGAATAATCCGTGTTTATTTAAAGTATAATTAACACAGAATAACTATAATGGGATGGAACTGGCTGAAATTGTCAGTTCCTCTCTTCCACTTATTATATTAAATTTAAAGGAGGCAATTACTATGGCATTAGTACCTTATGTTGTGGAACAGACAAACCGCGGTGAAAGACAATATGATATTTATTCGAGACTTTTAAACGATAGAATCATCGTTCTTTCCGATGAAGTGAATGACGCAACTGCAAGCCTCGTAGTAGCTCAGTTACTCTTTCTTGAAAGTCAGGACAGTGAAAAAGATATTAGCTTTTACATTAACAGCCCCGGCGGAAGCGTAACAGCAGGCATGGCAATTTATGACACAATGCAGTATATTAAATGTGATGTTTCAACTATCTGCATGGGTCTTGCAGCAAGCATGGGCGCATTTTTACTTTCCTCAGGCACAAAGGGCAAGAGACTCATTCTTCCCAACGCTGAGGTTATGATCCACCAGCCATCAGGCGGTGCAAAGGGTCAGGCAACTGACATAAAGATTGTGGCTGACCACATATTAAGAACTAAAGAAAAGCTTAACAAGATTTTAGCCGATAACACAGGCAAGCCCCTTGATGTTATTGCGGCAGACACAGAGCGTGACAACTTTATGACAGCTGAGCAGGCTTTAGAGTACGGTCTTGTTGATAAGATTCTTTATAAGAGATAACTAAGGAGTTAGGTTTATGGCAAGAGATGGTGACATCAAAGAAAGAAATTTAAGATGCTCATTTTGCGGCAAATCCCAGGATGAGGTCAAATCATTGATTGCCGGTCCCGGTGTTTACATTTGCGATCAATGCATTGAGCTTTGTCAATCAATTGTGGATGACATGGCTCAGGAGCAGCAGGAAAAGGAAAGCAACCTTGATTTTGCTAATCTTAAAAAGCCCCATGAAATAAAAGCTATGCTTGACGAATATGTCATTGGACAAGATGAGGCTAAAAAGGCATTGAGCGTTGCTGTTTACAATCATTACAAAAGAATATTCACCGGAAACAAAGGCGATGTTGAAATCAGCAAGAGTAACATTCTCATGCTTGGCCCAACAGGTGTAGGTAAGACAATGCTTGCCCAAACTCTTGCTAAGATACTTGATGTTCCCTTCGCTATTGCCGATGCGACAACTCTCACCGAGGCAGGATATGTGGGTGAGGATGTTGAAAACATACTTCTCAGGCTTATTCAAGCGGCAGACTTTGATGTTGAGAAGGCAGAGAGAGGCATAATCTATGTTGACGAGATTGACAAGATAGCCCGCAAAAGCGAAAGCACATCCATAACCCGTGATGTCAGCGGTGAGGGAGTACAACAAGCTCTGCTTAAAATCCTTGAGGGTACTGTTTCAAATGTACCACCCCAGGGCGGTCGAAAGCATCCTCAGCAGGAGTTTATACAAATTGACACCACAAATATACTTTTCATTTGTGCAGGTGCCTTTGACGGCATTGAAAAGCAGGTTGAAAAAAGAATGGGCAACTCAGGTCTTGGTTTTGGAGCTGAGATAAAGAATAAGGCAGAGTACGAAAAAGATAAGATAATGCATAAGGTTGTCCATCACGACCTTGTAAAATACGGACTTATTCCGGAGCTTGTGGGCAGATTGCCTGTGATAACAGCCCTTGACAATCTCGACGAGCACGCCCTTGTGAGGATTATGTCTGAGCCTAAAAATGCACTTATCAAGCAATATCAATATCTTTTCTCAATTGATGGCATTGAGCTTAGATTTGAGGAAGACGCACTAAAGGCCATTGCCGAGAAAACTCTCGAGGCAGGCACAGGTGCAAGAGGACTTCGCTCAATAATCGAAAAGCTCCTCATGGAGTATATGTACGACTTTCCGTCGAGGGAGCAAGCGGGCATTTTAACTGTGACAAAGCAGACAGTTACAGACGGTGCAGCGCCTATTTTCGAGGAAAAAGAGATTTCTCAGGTAAAAAATGCAAGAACACCCTTGCCAAAGCGTAAAAAGTCTGAATAAGCTATTGACTTTTTATATTTGATTGTGGTAAAATAGCGTAGTATAAAATTTCGGAGGTTTGACTCATGACAGCTCTTCAGTATGTATTAGCAATTGTTATTATAATAGTTTCCGTTATCATTGTTGCTCTTGTTATGCTTCAGGAAAGCAAGCAGGAGGGTCTTTCCAGCGCAATTTCAGGCGCTGCAGAGAGCTTCTTTGGCAAGAATAAGAGCAAGACAATAGAAGCTAAATTGGTGCTTTTCACAAAGATTGCCGGTTCGATTTTCTTCGTTCTTGCGCTTGTGGCATCACTTCTTGTTCTCTTTGGCGCATAAGAGACAGGGTTAATATTTACTAATAAAACGAGGCGGTAGGATTTTCCTGCCGCCAAATTTTTTACCTCTTTTTTCTCTTTTTTGGTACGCGGGGAAGGTGAGAGGCGAAGGGAAGAAATATGCCGCCGAGGGAAAAGGAAATAGGTGATTTTGAGGTTACTAAAACAAATTTTTAGTAAAACATAAAATTTATCTTGATTTTTTAGGAAAATGGTGGTATGCTATTCATGCCAAACAAAACCGAATAGTAAATGTGTAAGGTATTTATTATAGGATACTCTTATTTTTTCGTGCAATTGAATTTTGCAAAACTGCAAATTCCACAGGTAGCACGTGATTAAGAAGTATTACTAATTTATCTGGTTTTGTTTGGCGACAATCGGAGTTTGCGTTTTTGGTGCGTTGACTTCGGTTAGCGCATTTTTTAATTTAGGAGGAAAAGAAAATGGGAAAGACAATGAAAAAAATTTTGTGTACTCTAATGGTAGTGCTAATGTGCTTGACGAGTGTGCCGGTGGGCGGACTTGTGGGGCTTGATTTGAGTGGACTTGATTTTGGTGCTACTAAGGTGAGTGCCTTGTCTTCAAGTGGCTCATGCGGAGATAATGTTACTTATACTTATAATAGTAGCACAAAAGCGTTGACGGTTAGTGGCACGGGTGAGATGGAGAATTATGGTTATGGAAACTCACCATTTTATAATAGTGACATTAAAAGTGTTGTTATTGAAAGTGGTGTAACAAGCATAGACAATTATGCGTTCTATGGATGCACCAGCTTAACCAGCGTCACAATCCCCGACAGTGTAACAAGCATAGGCTATTGGGCATTCAGTGGTTGCACCAGCTTAACCAGCATAACTGTAGATAGCAACAACACAGAATATTCAAGTGACAGCTATGGTGTTTTATTTAATAAAGATAAAACTGAACTTATACAATATCCAGAAGGAAGTAAGATAACATCGTATACAATCCCCGACAGCGTAACAAGCATAGGCTATTATGCGTTCGGTGTTTGTACCGGCTTAGCCAGCATCACAATCCCCAACAGCGTAACAAGCATAGGCGATTCTGCGTTCAGTAATTGCACCAGCTTGACCAGCATCACAATCCCCGACAGCGTAACAAGCATAGGTGATTATGCGTTCCGTGGTTGCACCGGCTTAACTGGTATAACTGTAGATAGCAACAACACAAAATATTCAAGTGACAGCTATGGTGTTTTATTTAATAAAGGTAAAACTGAGCTTATACAATATCCAACAGGCAACAAGAGAACATCGTATGCAATTCCAACAGGTGTGACGATAGTACATGATGATGCATTCATTTCGTGTAGTAGTTTAATAAGTATAACAATACCAGCCAGCGTGACACACTTAGATGATGAAGTGTTTCATGGGTGCGTTAACTTAGCAAATATAACAGTAGACAAAAACAATACAAATATTTCAAGTGACATATATGGAGTTTTATTTGCTGTTGATAATACTATATTATGGCAATATCCTTTTGGTAGTAAATTAACAGAATATGTTGTTCCTGGAACAGTAGAAATGATTGGTAGTGCTTCTTCAGGATATTTAGAAAAAATTATTTTGCCAGAAGGAGTGACCACAATAGCGGATGGAGCTTTTGGAGGTAGTGTTAGTTTATCAACGATTGAACTGCCTAAAACTTTAAAGAATGTTGGTTATGAAAGTTTTGTATCGTGCTTTTCTCTTTCCGAAATTACTTTTCCTGAAAATTTGGAGTATATAGATGATTCATCACTTTACAATTGTTTCTTTTTGGATAAGGTCTATTTTAAATCCATGGATACTGTATTTGAAAATATGTCAGTTGGGTACAATGATGCATAT
This sequence comes from uncultured Faecalibacterium sp., assembly GCA_964504475.1. Lineage (GTDB taxonomy): Bacteria > Bacillota > Clostridia > Oscillospirales > Acutalibacteraceae > UBA6857. The sequence goes on from CAZDEL010000012.1 coordinate 26,900, forward strand.
GTCGAAGGTATTTCAAAAGAAGAATTCGTTAAATTGTGTATCAATTATTTTGAAACTGGTGATGAAAAGTATGAGGAATATCTTAAAGAACTTGACGACCCCATCACCATCGGTACAATCTACTGTCACTCAGGCTCAACCGCCGAAGCCTATGCTATAGCCAACGATATGCCTTATGTTCTCACACATTTCTTTGAGGGTTATTGTATATATGATTATGATAAAATGATTTGCTATCGTAAGTGCATTCACTGTGACGAGAGAGAGGAATTTAGCATAGACAGTAGCTTTGAAGAAAGTAGACAGTGTGGTGACAATGCTTATTGGAGTTATGATGATAATACAGGTAAACTTGATATAACGGGTACTGGTGATATGTGGAATTTTACAAATTCACCATTTCGTCATATGAATATTAAGAGCATTGCTATAGAAGACGGTATAACAAGCGTTGGAGATTATGCATTCGCTAAATGCTATAACTTGACCGATATTACAATCGGTAATGGTGAAATAAGCATAGGCGATTATGCGTTTTATTGTTGTGATAAATTATCTAATATAGCAATTCCAGATAGTGTAGTAAGTATAGGTGATTATTCGTTTGGCAATTGTAAAGGTCTGATCGATGTTACAATCGGTAAAGGTGTAACAAGCATAGGCGATTATGCGTTCTATGGTTGTAAAGCTTTAACTGGCATTACCGTAGATAAGAACAACACAAAATATTCAAGCGATGAATATGGAGCGTTGTTTGATAAAGATAAAACCATATTAATTCAATATCCAGTAGGCAGGAAAACAACTGAATATTTTGTTCCTAAAACTGTTAAATCAATTGGGAAAAGAGCATTTGTTGGAACAATATACTTAGAAAAAGTTGTTTTGCCTGAAGGATTGACCACTATAGATGATGAAGCTTTTTATCAATGTTATAGCTTGTCAACAATTGAATTGCCTGAAAGCTTAAAGAAAGTTGGACTTGGTAGTTTTACAGAATGCTATTCTATTTCCGAAATTACATTTCCCGAAAGTTTAGAAACTATAGATGAATTTGCAATTTTTCATTGTCTCTTTATGGACAAGATATATTTCAAATCCATGAGCACTGTATTTACTGATTTTTCAGTTGGATATAGCACCGTAGATATAGAAGGTATTTCAAAAGAAGAATTCGTTAAATTGTATATCAATTATTTTGAAACTGGTGATGAAAAGTATGAGGAATATCTTAAACAACCTGATGACCCCATCACCATTGGCACTATCTACTGTCACTCCGGCTCCACCGCCGAAGCCTATGCCATAGCCAACAATATGCCCTATGTCCTCACACACTTCTTTGAAGGTGACTGGACATATGACTATGACAAGATGATCCGTTACCGCAAGTGTATCCACTGTGATGAGCTTGAAATCGAGCCCCTTGAAACCACCGAAAAAGGTGACACCGAAATTATCGCCCCTGCTGACCCGGACACAGACTTTAATGTTGACGAGGTCAAGCCCGGCAGCGACAACTACATAATGGTTGAGGAGTCCTTCCACCACCATGGCCCTGAGCATTGGCAAATAATCAAAGCCTTTGATATCACCATGACCGGCAAGGACGGAGTCCACACTCAGCCCGACGGCACTGTCAAGGTTAAAATCCCCGGCGACTGGTCAAAGCACGGTGTTTACAAGGTTTATCGTGTCAACGATGACGGCACTTTAACCGATATGCACGCTTACCGTCAAGGCAGCCACTTAGTTTTTGATACTGACCACTTTAGTCTTTATGTTGTTGTTGACGAGAGTGACACCACTGACACAGGCAGTGACACCCCAAGTGGCGGCGAAAACGATAGCTTTATCTCAAGGTTATTCGCGTTCATAACAAGGATAATCGAAATGATAATAGGTTGGTTTAAATAATCGGCTGAGTATATCGCAATAGGAATATCAACAATTTCTCACCTAAATAAACTTTCAGGTGCTTTTGTGTTACTTTCACGAAAGCACCTGATTTATTATTACTTTCCCATTTTAGTTGCACTAATTTAAATTTTATGGTATAATACCCCACGAAAAGAGGTGACAGCGTGGCTCGATTAGACGAAAAAACTCTCAAAGCTCATATTAAATCCGGAGAGTTTTGCCCCATATATTTAATATGCGGCAATGAGGACTATCTTAAAAAGCTTTATACAGACACTATTGCAGCAAAAAATGTGGACAGTGCCTTTGAAAGCTTTAACTTGCAAAAGTTTGACGGCAAAGGTCTTGACCTAAATGATGTCTTTGAGCAGGCAAGCATTATGCCCATGATGAGCGACAAACGCTGTCTCATAGTTGAGGATTATAAATTAGAGGGCGCTCCTGAAAGAGATATCTCTTTGCTGTCGTCCTTTGCCCAAAGTCAATGTGACACGGCTATAGTTATCTTCTTGCAAAAAAGCTCCGAGTTTTCACTCACAAAGGCTAAAAAGGCAGCGGATATTATCTCTAAGTACGGCGCTGTTTGCGTACTAAACAAGAGAACAGGCAATGATTTAATTAAGCCTCTTATGTCCTCAGCGGCAAAATCCGGTTGCAATTTGACAAGCCAAATGGCAAATTACCTTGTCAGCGTTGTTGGTGACGACTTTAATATGCTCATTAATGAGCTGCAAAAGGTGTGCAGCTTCGCCGGCGAGGGCGAGATAACAAGGGCGCATATTGACGCAGTTGCCGTTAAAACCGACGAGGCTAAGGTCTATGACCTGACTAAGGCGCTTATCCAAAAGGATTTCGACAAGGCATATAAGGTGCTTCACACCCTTTTAAAAAGCAAAATCCAGCCCGAGTATATAATGGGCACTATTGTCAGCACCTATGTTGATATGTACCGGGGTAAGGTGTCTGTGTCTTGTGGCGAGCGTGCCGACGCATTAGCCCTTCCCTTTGATTATAAAAATACGGCTTTTCGCTTGACAAATGGCGCAAGAGATGCGTCAAGGCTTGACTTGCCTACCCTTCGCAAATGTCTCGATGTTTTAAGCGAGGCTGATATGCGACTTAAAATGAGCAGCGACGATAATGTTATAGTTTTAGAGCAGCTTATGGTGCGACTTTTCCTTGTGACGAATGGAGAGAGAGTATGATAAAGCTTGACAGACCCGTTATTGTCGAGGGCAAGTACGATATAATTAAGCTGTCAAATCTCATAGACGGCTTAATAATTAAAACTGATGGCTTTGGCATATTTAAGGATAAGGAAAAGCAAAAGCTATTAAGACGATTGGCAAATGAAAAGGGAATAATAGTGCTCACCGACAGTGATTCGGCAGGCTTTTTAATTAGAAACTTTATTTCCTCCAGTGTGCCAAAGGATAAGATAACCCATGTGTATATCCCCGATTTATATGGCAAAGAAAAAAGGAAAACGGAAAAATCAAAAGAGGGAAAATTAGGCGTTGAGGGTACACCGGAAAAGATACTCCTTGAAGCCTTCTCTAAAGCCGGAATAACCTTAGAAGAAAGCCAAAATGAAAGCAGAAGGCTTATAACTAATATAGACCTTTACGATTGTGGGCTTATAGGTCAAAGCTGTAGTAAGGAAAAGCGTATAAGACTCCTTAAAGCCCTGTGCCTTCCCGAAAGAATGTCCACCTCATCACTTATAAAAATATTAAACACCTTTGTCACATATGAGGAGTTTTGCGATAAAATAAAGGAGCTGAACTTATGCGAATAGGTCACGGATATGATGTACATAAATTAGTCGAGGGCAGAAAGCTTATCCTTGGGGGAGTGGATATCCCTTATGAAAAGGGGCTTTTAGGTCACTCAGATGCCGATGTCCTCCTACATGCTATATCAGACAGCCTTTTAGGTGCTGCCGCTATGGGTGATATTGGCAAGCTTTTTCCCGATAATGACCCACAATTTGAGGGGGCGGACAGTCTCTTATTGTTAAAAGAGGTCTATACCCGCGTACAAGAAAAGGGATATGAAATAGTAAATATTGATGCGACTGTGTTAGCTCAAAGACCTAAGCTCAGACCTTATATTGACCTTATGCGTGAAAATATCGCAAAAGCTCTTGGAGTCGATGCTGATGTCATTAGCGTTAAGGCGACCACTGAGGAGGGTCTCGGCTTTACAGGTGAGGGCAGGGGCATTGCCGCACATTGCATCTGTTTAATTAAGTAAATAATTTTTGAAAGGAAGAATTATATGAAAAACTCAACAAAAAAAATTATGGCTATGCTTCTTTGCCTTATGATGCTTTTGAGTGTACCGTTTACGGCATTTGCTGCATCAAATGAGGTGTCAAGAGTGGCAGTCACTATTAATGGCGACAGTGACACATCAAGGGGCATTAGCTGGTACACAATGGAAAAATGCGATAGCCTTGTGCAAATTGCGAAGGCTGACGAAAATTTTGCAAACCCGACTGTTTTTAAGGGCAGCTGCAACAAGGCAATGGAAAGATATGTACATAAGGTGACTGTTGACTCTCTTGAGCCGGGCACAAAATATGCCTATAGAGTGGGTGACGGTGAGACCTGGAGCGACATAGGCTATTTTACCACAAGTGACTCCAACTCCGACACAGCTAACTTTATTGTTATCGCTGATGTACAAGCGAGCAAGGAGGAAAACTTTAAAAAGGCAGCTGTAGTTATGCAAAAGGCAACTGAAACTATGCCCGAGCACGACTTTATTGTAAACCTCGGTGACTTTGTCAACGATTGCACAAATGAGGAATGGGACAGCTACTTTAGAAACTTTGCCTTTGCCAACATGAATACTACTCTTATCCCAATTGCCGGAAATCACGAGGGCAATTTACAGTGGGGCAAGTTTAATAATATGTTTAATATCGGCGCCGCAAAGGGCAGCATTACAACTACAGGCTGCTATTATTCCTTTGATTGGGGTGATGCACACTTTGCTGTGCTCAACTCAAATGATATGTACCCCATGTCACAGCAGCAGCTCAATTGGCTTAAAAACGATATGAGAGCAAGTGACGCTCAATGGAAAATGATTTTCATGCACAGATCAGCTTACTCAGCAGGCAAAAATATTAATAAGCCTGACACTGTTATTATGCGTGAGGTACTCCTGCCGATTTTTGATGAGCTGGATATTGATGCAGTTTTCGCAGGTCATGACCATATGTATTTCAGAACAAAGCAGGTCAAGGGCGATAAGGTACAGCTTTGCGAGAGCATAACAGAGGTTTATAATGGTGAAGCAACTGAGTTTATGCTCAATCCTGCCGGTACTGTTCACATTCTTCCCTCAACAGCAGGCACTAAGCGTTACGGTGTCAATGAGGATGCTATACCACCAATATTTGATTGTGGTGATGTTGTCAGAGACACAAAGTCGGGCGGCACCTTTGCCACTGTATCTATGGATAGTGAGCACTTCGTTTATAAGGCATATATTGTTGACGATGAGACTCATGAAAAGGAGCTTATTGACTCCTATGCTATTAAAAAGACCGAAAGGGCAGAGGTTAAGGATTATGTACAGCTTCCCACAGATCATGTTTTAACCTTGCCGGGCAATATTGTTAACTTCGTATATCAAATAGTTAAAATGCTCTTAAATTATTTGTTTGTCTTATTGCCATCAGTGATTTTTTAATATGATAATATAATAAGCACACTTTGGTGCAGAAAGCTAATTTTAAGCAAAGCTTTCTGCACCTTGTTTTTTATGGGCAAAATAGCAATAATTACCAATTTTCAATTGACAAAGAAAATGTGCTTTGATATACTTATATAAGGCATATGGTAAATTTTACCTCTTGTCTTATTATTTAAAGGAAAAAGGTGGAAAACATGAAAACATTCCAAAAGGTTATGTGCTTGCTTTTATGCTTTATTACTGTTGTTTCAGCATTTAGTTTAAGCTTTAATGCGGCAGCACTGACTGTTAACCCCACATCTAAGATAGTCGCTGAGCCAAGCTCAAGCAGCGTTGAAATCACCTGGAAAAAGGTTGCTAATGCGACAGGATACCGACTGTATCAAAGAATAGACGGAAAGTGGGTTAAAATCAGAACTCAAAGTGCCACAAAATATGTGGTGAAAAATCTCACAGCCTCCACAAATTATTCATTTTGCGTAAGGGCTTATAGAAAATATGACGGCAAAATTTATTGGTCGTCTCTCAAAACAGTTAAGACCAAGACATTGGCTATGCCTAAGATAATTACGCCTAAAGCATCAGCAAACAAAACCTCGGTGACATTAAAATGGTACACCGTTGCCGGAGCTACAGGCTATAGAGTTTATCAATATCAAAACAAAAAGTGGGTTAAGCTTAAAGATACCACAGCAAAGAGCTACACTGTAAAGTCTTTGAAAAACAACACCACATATTACTTTAGAGTTAAGCCTTATGCAAAAACTGACAGCGGTGTCGTTTGGGGTGCAACCTCAGCAACAGTGAAGATTAAAACCTTTGACCCGTTAAAGGCAAAGTTTACCTCGGCATCATCAACACAAAACACTATTACCCTTAAATGGGGCAAGGTTTCCGGTGCTACAGGATATAGATTATTTGTTATAAAAGATGGCTCATGGGCAAAGGTAGTTACAACTGCCTCACTTAGCTATACCGTTAAAAAGCTAAAGGCAAACACAGCATATACTTATTCGGTTAGAGCATATAAAAATGTTGATGGCAAGATTACATGGTTCCCAAAAAGTGATAACAAGACAGTAAAAACGAAGGCTGCCTCGACTGAGACTACAACCACAACAAAACCTACAACAACTACTACAAAGCCGACCACTACTAAGCCGACTACAACTAAGCCGACTACAACTGAGTCAACCACCACAGAGCCGACTACCACTAAGCCGACTACCACAAAACCAACCACAACCAAGCCAACCACAACCAAGCCGACTACTACAAAGCCGACAACAACCAAGCCGACTACCACAAAGCCGACTACCACAAAACCAACCACAACAAAGCCGACTACTACTAAGCCGACTACTACAAAGCCGACTACAACCAAGCCGACTACAACCAAGCCGACTACAACCAAGCCAACCACCACAAAGCCGACTACAACCAAGCCGACAACAACCAAGCCGACAACAACGAAGCCGACTACCACAAAGCCGACAACAACCAAGCCGACAACAACTAAGCCGACTACCACAAAGCCGACTACTACAAAGCCGACAACAACCAAGCCGACTACCACAAAGCCGACTACTACAAAGCCGACAACAACTCAACCAACCACAACTAAGCCGACCACAACTCAACCAACTACATATTCACCCTATGAGCTTACTGCCTATAGACTTAAAAAGTATCAAAAAATCCTTGATAGTGACACTGTTTACTTCAAGATTTCAAGTGATAACGGTTCAGGCGGCTTAGGTGACATTGAGTATGCACAAAAGGATGGCAACATCTATTGTAAGGCCGTTGACGATGGCATGACAGCAAAAATGTATTATGAAAAGAAGACCGATAAGATGTATGCTTATTTCCTGCTTTTCTATTACGAAGTGCCAAAGTCTGAGTGGAAGGATATGAACATAACAGCTTCTCTCGAAAACATGAAGATTAAAAATTTAGGCTTCGTCACTGTTAGCGAAGAAAAGTTTAACGGCAAAAATGCTATTTGTGAGAGCTATCGAGATAATTCAACTAATATAATTAACAAATACTATTTTGATGGCGAAACTCTAATTGGCATAGAAAAGAAATATGGCAGCACAAGCACAATGATCTATGTTGACACTATAAGCAACACCGTTGATGATTCACTGCTTAAAAGGCCAACCTCAGGTTATATGCCTATGTAACAAGCTTAGCATAACTTAATATTTAACTGCGAAATTGGCTTTTCCTTTTTCGCAGTTATATTTTGCTCTTTAAAAGCCAAGAATGACCTTGAGGTGAGAAAATGAACCTGCTTTTAAAGGGTGTAATAGTTTATATAGCTGTTGTCATTGCCATGAGATTAATGGGCAAAAGGCAAATAGGGGAGCTTCAGCCGGGGGAGTTAGTTATAACAATTCTCTTGTCTGAGGTGGCTGCAATGCCCTTGCAAGGCGATGATGTGCCGGTACTGTCCAGCTTATCCCTTGTGTTTTTGCTTGTGGTGCTGGAAATGCTCTCATCACTTTTGAGCATAAAAAATCGAGGCTATCGCACTTTAATACAGGGCAACAGTGTGCTAATAATAAAGCAGGGCAAAATTATAAAGAAAAACATGAAAATGATACGCTACAGCACCGATGATTTAATCGAGGCTTTAAGGCTAAAGGATGTCTTTGATATAAGCACAGTGGAATATGCCTATATTGAGACAAACGGCTCTGTTAGTGTGCAGCTGAAAAAGAAATATCAGCCCTTGTGCGGTGACGATGTTAATATAAAAGATAATGAGGACTATTTGCCCTGCCTGATTGTCAGCGACGGCAAGGTTATAACTAAGGATTTTAATCTTTGCGGCATGACATGGGAAAAGCTAAACAAGACCTTAAAAAAGGAAAATCTTAAAGTGGAGGAGATTTTCCTCATGACTGCGGATAAAAGCGGCAAAAATTTTATTGTGAGAAAAGGGGATGAATAACATGAAGCGCATTTTGGGTGCTCTTTTTATTGGCGGGATTTTGTTTTGTTTAAGTTTTTTCGGCGGCAATTATATTACTTCCACTTGTAAGGATATAAATGATAGCCTTGAAGTGTGCGCCGATAAAATTATGACGCAGGAGTATATTGAAGCTAAAAAAATAAGCGGTGACTTGCTTTTTTTGTGGCGAAAGAAAACCGCCTTATTAAGTGTGGTTCTAGGCGACAGCACTCTTTTAATGCCAAGCAGTGATATTTTTGCAATATACCGCACTATAGGCGATGGAAACTATCAAAGTGCCCTTGTGCTCATTAGAGAGTGTCAAGGATATTTTGAGGATATTATTGACTCAGAAAGGTTAAGCTTTGGCAATATTTTGTGAGCTTTGTGAAAGCGGTGTTACATTCGTATTAAAAGTGAAATGGTAAATATTAACTTTGGCTGTTTTTCATTGACAAAGAAAAATCACTTTGGTATACTGGGATTATTAAAAGATATTAAGAGGTGATTTAAATGAAAAAAACACTCAAGGCATTTAGATTTATAGTCGCTGTGCTCTTGATAGTTTCTCTTTGTGGTACGGGGTCACTTGCGGCAACTGTAAGTGTAGCTGCCACAAAAAGCTTAAGTGCAACCTCGACAGCCGATAGCGTTACGCTTAAGTGGAGTAAAGTCAGCAAAGCCACCGGCTACAGGGTATATCAAAGAGTAAATGGCGAATGGAAAAAGCTTATAACACAAGGCGGCGTTACATATACGGCTAAGAGCCTTACAGCATCCACAAACTATACCTTTGGTGTCAAAGCTTACAGGAAGGTTGACGGCAAATATTATTGGTCAAGCCTTAAAACTGTTAAGGTTAAAACTAAGGCAATGGCCGATATTAAAACGCCTACCGCTTCAGTGACTTCAAGCAGCGTCACACTTAAATGGGGCAAGGTCGCAGGTGCCACAGGCTACAGGGTGTACCAGTACCAAAACAAAAAGTGGGTCAGAATTAAGACAACCACAGCCACGAGCTATACTGTCTCATCATTGAAAAAGGCAACGAGCTATAGCTTTAGAGTCCAGGCATATGCTAAGACTGATAGCGGTAATGTTTACGGTGACTACTCTAAGACAGTGACTGCTAAGACCACAGACCCCACAAAGACTAAAATAACCAAAACCACCGTTGGCACAACATCGGTGTCACTCACTTGGAGCAAAATTTCAGGTGCTACAGGCTATAGAGTCAGTATGCTCGAAGACGGCAAATGGAAAAACATTAAGACAACAGGCAGTTTAAGCTATAAGGTAACAGGCCTTAAAAGCAATAGTGAATACTCCTTTAGAGTCAGAGCATATAAAAAGTCAAACGGCAAGGTGACATGGTACACACAAAGCAATGCCGTTAAGGTTATAACTAAGGCAGCAAGCAGTGACCTTACAGCCTACAGGATTGAGAAATATAAAAAGATTTTGGATTCAGATGAGGTTTATTTAAAGCTGACCACCAATGACCCAAGTGTCGGTGATATGCCCTTAGAGATAGCTAAAAAGGACGGCAATCTCATGATGCAAATGAGCATGGAGGGCATGGAGGCGAGAGTGGTTTATCTCAAAGACAGCAACGAGGCATATTTGATAATTGACTCAATTTTTTCCTATGCCAAGCTTTCCGAGGATGACCTCGAGGAGTTTAGCTTCTCTGAGATAGCTGACGGCATCACTATTGATAATGTGGGTGAAATCAGCGTCAAAGCTACAACCTACGACGGTAAAAACGCAATTTGTGAAAGCTATGTGGACACTATCACAGGAGAAAGCGTAAGCTATTACTTTGTGACCGATGTCTTAGTTGCAGCCGAGAGATTAATGCCAAACGGAGAAAAGGATATTATAAAATTCCAAAGCATTTCCACAAGTGTGGATTCCTCCCTTTTCTCAAAGCCGCCTATATATTATGTAAACATTAGCGGTATTATATTATAAAAAATCAAGGCACAGGAAAGTAAAAAGCTTTTCTGTGCCTTAGCTATTTTGAAAAAAGTTTCATTTTACTCAAAAAATTTTTTATTTTAAAGGCTCATTTACATTTTTGCTATTGATTATTTTTGATGTAACAGTTATAATAGAAATGTTAGAATATTATGAAGAAGGTGTTGTTTTGATTTTTACAGAAAAAGTTACTAACCCTAAGACAACAGCTGACGATTGCACAGCATATGCAGTTGACGGCATTAAAAAGATTTGCGAAGCCTACGGTCCAAGACCTTGCGGTGAGTACACAGAGGAATTTGCTCAAATGGCAATGATGGAGGAGCTTGAGGCTTTTTCAGACGATGTACATCGTGAGACCTTTAAGGTTAATCCTGAGGCATTTATGGCTTTTGTACCCCATGCAGGTGCAGCTCTTATTGGAGCGAGTGCTATTAATGCTGCCGCTGCATTTAAAAATCAGCCTAAAAAGGCACTGGGCAGCGTGGCACTTATGGGCGGTGCTCTCTCCGGTATTGTAGGTGAGTTCCTCCTTTACAAAAAGATGCTTGACCCTCTTTATAAGGAGAAGGTATCGGGAAATGTTATCGCCGTAAGAAAAGCTAAGGGCGAGACAAAGAGAAGAATTATCCTTTCAGGTCACACTGACTCCGCTCCCGAGTGGACATATACATATAAGCTCGGCTCAAACGGTGTTACAGCTGTAGCAGGCTATGCTATTGCAGGTCTTGCTTACACAGGTGCAACAGCTGCTGTGGCTCTCAAGGGCAAAAAGCCCGCTCTTGCAAAGAAAATGGCTATGGGACAGGCTGCATTCCTTCCTGCTTATGCTGCTCTTTTCAAGTTTGCTAACCACAAAAAGTATGTTGACGGTGCTAATGATGACCTTACAGGCTGCTATATTTCCTCTGCCGTTATGAAGTATCTTAGCGATAATGATATTCGCTTTGAAAACACAGAGGTTGTTTGTGCTCTCGTTGGTGGTGAGGAAGCAGGTCTTCGTGGCTCAAAGGCATTCTTTGAGGCTCATCCCGAAATGAAAAATGACGGCGTTGAGACTGTGTTTATCAGCCTTGACACTATCCGTGACGAAGATTTCATGATGATTTACAGCAAAGACATGACCGGTATGGTTAAAAATGACGACCGTGTTTGCAATCTTCTTAAAAATGCAGGTGCTAAGTTCGGCAAGGATATCCCTATTGGTACTATTCCTCTTGGCTCAACAGATGCTGCCGCTGCTTCACAGGCAGGCTTTGCAGCAGCTTCCTTAGTTGCTATGGATCCTGCACCGGCAAAATATTATCACACAAGACTTGACACAGCTGACAATCTTGTGCCCGAGTGCATTGGCAAGGTTTTAAATATTGCTATTCAGGCAGTGTTTGACTTTGACGAAAACGGCCTTAACTAATTAGCTAAAAAATTA
>CAZDEL010000013.1:0-38527 GCA_964504475.1 uncultured Faecalibacterium sp.
CCGCCTGTTTGTGCGGTATCACCTTTGTCTATATTATATCTCACTTGGCACTTTACGTCAAGTGTTTTTTACACCCACATCAATCCTCGTCTAAGCTATCCTCCAGACCCAATATCTCAGTTGCCTTTGTGCGGTCAATCTCCTCAACACTCTTTAGCTTCTTTTGGATAATATTGTTTCTCGACTGGGCATCTTCAAGGCTCTTGCCGGCTTCACCTATCTTCTTCCTTGCCTTTTCAAGGAGTACACCAAATTTATCATATTGCATCTTTGCCGCAGCAAGGACAACTCTAACCTCTTTTGCCTTTTCGTTAATCGCCATAGCCTTAAAGCCAACAGACAAAGAGTTTAAAAGAGCTGTTATTGTGCTCGGACCTGCTATCATTATATTAAACTCCTCATGACAACGCTCGGCAACTCCGCTTTTCGATGAGATAATCTCGCTATACAATCCCTCTGTGGCAAGGTACATAATAGCAAAGGGGGTCGTGGTAGGCTCGTTGATATATTTTTTTATCTCCTTCGCCTGTGTGATTATGGTACTCTCCAAGGCTTTGCGCTCACTCTCAACGGCAGCATTGTCACCCCTGTCGGCGGCATCACACAGCCTTATATAGCTTTCCACAGGGAACTTTGAGTCAATGGGAAGATAAGTCACTGCGGACTTGTCATCACTTGAAGGTATCTTAACGGCAAACTCAACAATATTTTTAGATGAGGAATTTGTCATTACATTCTTCTCATACATTCCCGGAATAGTCTGGTCTAAAAGCCCCTCAAGCTGCACCTCTGCCCAAGTGCCCCTCGCCTTAACATTAGTAAGTATGCGATTAAGTGAGGTAACATTTTCTGTCACTCCGCTTGACAGCACCTTCATCTCGCCTAAGGATTTATATACATTTTCAAGCTGCTCACTGACTGTTTTAAATGACGAATCCAATCGCTTTGTAAGAGTCTCATTTAGCTTCTCGTCAACTGTCAGACGCATTTGCTCTAATTTTTCCTCATTGCCCTTTCTCATTTCAAGGAGCTTTGTGGAAATCATCTCCGACATTTTCATGTTAAACTCATAATTGTCGCTGTTCATTTTTTCCAATCTTTGGGTCATGCGCTCAAGATATTCCTGAATTTCCTTTCGCTGCTGACTTTGCACTGCGGTGCTCTCAAGCCTGCTCTTGCTAAACTCGTCACGCATTAAAGCGGACAACTGGTTATTGCTTTGACGAATCTCCTTAGCTAAAGAGACAATATCCTCCTGAGTTTTTTTCTGATTATCTAAAAATATATCAGAATCTTTATTATTGTTCCTTTTCAGCAATATAAAGAGAAGCCCTGCGCATATAATAAGTAATATAACTGTTAAAACTGATAAAACCATAAGTATAATACTGTCCATTTTTATCCTCCTATAAGTTGATTGTTTTATTATAACAATAAAGCTTCAAAGTTTATTTTGAAATAGGAAGATAAGACTTATTTATTAAATTGAGGAATGAAAAAATGCTAAAAAAGATACTGTGCCTCATATTGAGTCTTTTGACGGTACTAATATGCTTTAGTGCCTGCGGTAAGACAAAAGGCTCCGAGGCAAGCTTAGTTTATCCTATAGACTCCGACCCCGGGTACCTCGACCCGCAAATAATATCTGACAGCGGCGCAAAAACTATTATTGCAAACTGCTTTGAGGGTCTTGTCACATTAGATGACAAGGGTGAAATAGTGCCGGCTTGTGCTGAAAGCTGGAGCATTTCTCCCGACGGCTTGACCTACACCTTTAACTTGAGAGATAATTGTAAGTGGCGTGTGAGCATTTACGCTTCGCCATTATTGGGCTTAGACTCATCTAAAACCAACTCCTTGCCTGTCACAGCTTATGACTTTGACTTTGGCATTACAAGAGCACTCCTGCCTGAAACCAAATCACCCGGCGCAGCCTCTTTAATGGCAATAGAAAACGCATATGAGGTAAACCGTGGCAAAATGTCATCTGACAAGTTAGGCGTTAAAGCTATTGATGAGCGCACCTTGGAAATAAAGCTAAAATATGCCGACGAGGATTTTTTATACGCACTCTTGCAAAGTGCCTGTATGCCATGTAATGAGGAGTTTTTTAACGCAACAGGCGGCCGATATGGTCTTGCAGTTAAATATCTCATTTACAACGGCCCATTTTATCTAAATAACTGGGTGGACAATGTGTCTTTATCCATAAGGAAAAGCACTGTATATTATGACCGTGACAATGTTATGCCAACCTCTGTCTACTTCTCAATATTTGACGAGCAGGAAACTCGCCTTAAAAAGCTAAAGGATAAGACCTATTCCGTCTCGCCATTAAACCGTGACCAGGCATTAGATATTATAGATAGCAAAAAATATACTCTGAGTACCTTTGACAGTGCTATGCAATGCCTTGTCTTTAATTGCAGCGACGATGTGCTTTCCAATATAAATATCCGCCGTGCCTTAGTTGCCTCATTTGATTACGACTCCCTTTATGAGGCATTAGGTGAAAGGACGGCAAAGGGTGTCGTACCAAAAGGGCTAAAAATCAGCGCACTTAAATATCGTGAGTCAGCCGGTGAGATTGCCGCATATGCTAATGAGAACCCTGCCGAATTATTTAACAAAGGTCTAAAGGGAATAGACAAGTCTACAGCTAAGCTGACGGTGCTTTGTACCGGAGAAAATGAGGCAATAGTAAGGCGGCTTATGCAATCATGGCAAGCAACCTTAGGTATAAGCTGCGCTGTCTTTGTTGAAACTGTAAGTCAGGTGGAGCTTAGCAATAGAGTTAACACTAAGGATTATCAAATTGCCTTCACCACAATTAAGTATAACTCTGACACAGCATTTAACGCATTATATCGTTACACCTCAAATAGCCCTGACAATATCCTCGGCTATAAAAGTAAAACCTATGACAGCCTTGTTAACAGGATAAAAACAGCCGACAGCGTAAAGGAAAGTATTGACGCAGCTGTTAAGTGTGAAAAGTACCTGATTAGTGCCGCAGCAATTATTCCGCTTTATGAAAAGCAGGTCTATCTTGGCATGGGTAAGGGTGTATCGGGAGCATATTCGTGCATTTGCGGTGACATAGTCTATTTTAAGCGAACGCTTTCAAAATAAAACATAATAAACGGAGGAAACTAAAAATGAGTAAAGTAAAAAATGATCCAAAAATCAAAAACCCAATTATTGGCGCAGTTCGTGAGCAGCTTGAGCACCGTGCAACATGGCTTTATCTTCTTTGTGATGAAGCTCAAAAGCGTGGCCTTGACCCAAAGGATTTTGGCGCAGCAGCTGTAAAGCGTTGTGGTCTTATGCAAGGCAAGGGTCTTGTTGAAAAGGGTAAGACAGACTCCCTTGTTGGTCTTAGAAAGACACTTTTTACAAAGCCTGCACAGTGGGTTTTTGAGATGGACATTAAAAACTCAACAGATGATGAGTTAGAGATTCACTTCCACTATTGTCCACTTGTTAAGGCTTGGCAAAAGGCCGGCTGTAGCGATGAGGAAATTGCTATGCTTTGCGATATCGCTATGTGCGGTGACAGAGGTATTGGCGAGAGATATGGCGCAGTGCTTGACCTGCCTAAGACCATTGCAAACGGTGATGACATTTGCCACTTAAGATATCATAAGAAATAATCTAAGGAAAGAGACTGTCTGAAATTAGGCGGTCTCTTGGTTTTTTAATTTGTTGCAAATTAGCCTAAATTGTACATTGACAAATTGGTAGTATTTGTCTATAATAAAAGTAAATAAATTAAGGAGATGTTCTTTTATGAAAAATGTAAAGAAAACATTATCATTAATCCTTGTGGCTATAATGCTACTGTGCTCGTTGCCTATGGTCGTTTCGGCGGCAGAGTACACACAAGACGGCTACACCTATACTGTCGCTGACGGCAAAGCGACAATCACAAAAGCGGACTCGTCAGTCATTAAAGGTGATGTCACACTCCCCGCAACTCTCGGCGGCTATCCGGTGGTTGCGATTGGAGATAGAGCGTTTGATAACAACCAAGCTTTGACCGGTGTTTCCATTCCCTCGAGCGTAAATACTATTGGTAAATATGCGTTTTTGTCATGCCAGAAATTAATCACCGTCACCTTAAATGAGGGATTGAAGGTAATTGATACTGCAGCCTTTTTTGCTTGCTCTTCATTGACTGATATTGTCATTCCGGATAGTGTGACTAAAATCGATATTTTTGCATTCTCCAAGTGCACAAGCTTGTCAAAAGTCATCATCGGCAGTAGTGTGACGAGCATAGGCTCTAATGCATTCTTTGGCTGTGACTCTTTGAAAAGAGTTGTCATTCCGGCTAATGTGACCTCCATTGGAAACGGTGCTTTTGGAGTTAAGAGCGAAAATATGGGCAACCGTGTATATTATAGCGATTTCACTATTGAAGGATATGACAACACCGCAGCTAAAAGATATGCGACTGCGAACAAAATTCCATTTAGTGTCCACACTCACACCTTTGTCGAGTGGAGTGTTACCACTGCAGCAACCTGTCAGGCTGTTGCTATCGAAAAAAGAACCTGCTCTGGCTGTGGTCACATTGAAACGAGAAACGGCGAAACTTTTGCTTCTCATATTGACACCGATGAAAACGGCCTTTGTGACACCTGTGGTGCAACAATTGTTAAACCCACCGAGCCTACTGAGCCCACCGAGCCCACTGAGCCGAGCACCCTCAACGACAAGACCGCTAAAATCCTTGCCGCTGTGTTTGAGTTTATTGTTTTCCTCGTTGACGCAATAATTAAGCTTGCACAGAGCAGTCAAGCTGCGTAAAATAATCTAAGATAAATAAATTCTCTGCCGTAAATTTTACTCTTGCGGCAGAGTTTTTTGCATTTTATTTTTGTGGCACACACTTAAAAAGCAAGTAAAAGCCCTGAGCGTTTGCCCGGGGCTTTTTAACAATATTTTTCGCTTAACATCTAATCTTATATGTACTCGCACTCTGTTTTAATCAAAAGTATTAGCTCATCAGCTTTAGTATTTCCGAATACTTAATCTCCCTTGCAGCACTTGCAGACAAATCATATACAATTTGAGCAGTTGCACTTAGAGAAAATCCGCCATTTTCCCCTAAGGAATAGCCCGGTGAAAAGTCACCTATAGCGATTTTTTTATGCATATATGCACCATGACAGTTAAACACCTTATCAAATCCTTCAACAGTTCCCCTTCCTACATTAACATACATTGATCCTGAATGTTTAAAAGTCACATATTTCTGACCATTGTAATTAAAGCTATTCTTTATATCAAAGGCTTTCTCATACCTTTCTGAGGGTACTACACTTGTAAAAGCATCATCACCTTTAGCAGCAATAGAAGTATATTTATGTGGATTGTCATAATCATAATCAAAAGAGCCGGATACAGAATTGTAAACTACAGGATAACCCGTCTGATAATAATTAAATCGGGTTTGCACTAACGTTCCATCAGAAAGAGTTTCATCATAAAGATTATCGAATTCGTCACTCCAAGCAATCACCACTTTATCGGCAAATGTGTTAGCCGGTGCATAATCCCACCACCATCTATATCTAATCCTCAAGAAAAATCCATCATCTTCTATTGGATAAGCATTTACAATATCTAAAGTGGCAGTAAAATTCGTTAGGTTTTCAATTGAAGCTCTTTGCTCAGATGCTATAGCAACATTATCGCCTTCATAAGTAAACACATCTAAGTCCTTAATCTTGTTTATTACCTGTGCTGAGGTTAAATAATTAACAGCTTTACCTGCTTGTACTTTTCCGTTTAAGATTTTTCCTACTGAGTACGAATCATTTGACAAATCGCTAAGCTGCTCCAGACTCTCACGACTCATGATAATATTGCCGTCAACATCCTTTTTGTATTCTATATTATATTTTTCCGTGAATATTCCATAGGTAAATCCGTCTGTTTCGTCTATATTAAAATTATTTGTGTTTTCATTTACTATAATAGAAGAGCCACAAAAATTAAATAAACTAATCATTAAAAGAGAAAGCGTTAACAATGATATAGCTCTTAAAAATATTTTCATATTGTTCTTGCTCCTTTCTTTTATTTTGACTGTTAATATAATCTGTCAATTAATTAAACCATTGGTATCACCTTTTTCTTTAATATTGTAATTATAGTATATCTATTTTATTTAAAAAAATCAATTTATTTTCAATAAATTCCTAAAAATTATAGCTTTTATATAACTATAGATTCTTATTGGTATATTTTTTATATAAAAAAATCCCAAGCTTTAAATTTGCTCAGGAACTTTTTATTTATAATATTAAAATATTAACCCTAATAATCCGGCTTCACATTTATATATTAATCTTTTCTATTGCCATATTCACCTTAACCCCAACATAGCTCGCCATAGCCGCCTTAATAATATCCCCTAAAATAAACGGCAAGGATATAGTCAAAAAGGCATCCTTAATATTAACACCATAAATGCACATCATTATAATAGCACATATATGCTGTGCCGGAATACCAACTAAAACCGTTACGGCGCAGTACCGAGAAAATGAAAACCCCTTGCCCTTAAATAGGCTTATAAGCACCGTTGCCAACACAAACCCAAAGTAATATCCACCGGTGGGGCTGAAAATTTTACTCGGGCCACTTGTACCACCCGAAAAAACAGGAAGACCGATTAAGCCCATTAATAAATATGCCGCCATGGATAGCCCTGCTTGTGACGGTGTGAGCACAAGGCCGATTAAATTTACCATGACTGTCATAAGGCTTATGCCCGACGGCGGCACAGGGATAACTAAATAGGCTGTGGCACTTAAAAGGCTTATACATATTGCCGACTTTGCGGCAGAGTAAATATCAAGGCTTTTATTTGTCATTTGGAATATTTGATATGCCGTAAGCGGCTACAAGTCTGTCGTACTCCTCATCGGTTATAGTGATAACACTGCCGTGACGAGGGCTTAAATGGTCAAAGGAGGTAAGTCTCGCTCTAAACTTTTTAAAGGTCTTAAAGTCACTTGTCATTTGTGCAAAGTAGTGGTCTGTACCATACTCGTCCATAACCATCATCCATTTATCTGTACCGTTTATGTTATACATTGAGCTGCCCTCAACACCAAACCAGTTAAGTGACACTATAACGGGTTCTTCCTCATCATAAGGGCCGGTGAGATTTTTTGAGCGCACATAGGCTATCTTTTGAGTTTCATCGTGCTTGAAATAAAGATAGTAATATCCGTCCTTCTCGTTATAGACTATGTCACCGTCTATGCACTGTATGCCCTCAGCTTGTCTGCCATAAAGGGGCTTCGGCTCTGTTTCAAAGGTTTTAAAATCCTTTGTGTAAGCATAGTAGTGACCTGCTATATCATTTTCATAAGTGGAGTGTGCCCAATAGACCATATACATTCCCACTTTTTCGTCCCATATAGCCTGAGGTGCCCATGCTCTGTTTGTACCGGAAAACTCGCCGCCAAAGGCGCGTATGTCAATAATAGTTTCGTCTGTCCAGTTGACAAGGTCTTCACTTTTCCATGTTACGAGAGCGTGGTTTGATGTCCAGCCCTCACTTGCCTTCATATCAGTACCAATCAAATAAAAGCAGCCGTCTTGACCACGCAAAATATATGGGTCTCTGACGCTTGTCTTGCCTTTGCTATGCTCCACAACGCTTTTATAGTCATTTAACGCTGAGAAATTATAGCCGTCCTTACTAACGGCAAAATGGATTTGCTCCTGCTCAGGCTCATTGCCGGTGAAGTAAACAAAAAGATAAGCGTCCTTTTTGCTCACAACAGGCCACGCATAGTCATTTACGGCAAGATTCCACAGGTTTACTCCAACCATTAAAAATGCAATTAAATATCTGATTATTTTAGTGTGCTGCATAAAAACACCCTCTCCCAATTCATTTTCTTTATTGTAGCATTAAACTATGGTTTTGTCAAAGCTTATCTACTTTACTATATCCTTCAAGTCTTCAAAGCACTCTACACTTCGAGAGAGTATGCCGTGCATTTGCGCTATTGCAATGCCATAGTTAGTTATGGGGGTATTGTTTTCCTTGCAAAGAGAAAGTCGGTTTTTCATCTCATTTTCAGTTAGCATACACCCACCGCAATGTACAACAAGGGCATAATCCTTTGTGATAGTCGGAAACTCGCCGCCACTTGTAAACTCAAACTCCAACTTTTTACCTGAGTAGTCTTCTATCCACCTTGGGATTTTTACGCTGCCTATGTCCTTGCATTGCCTGTGATGGGTACAGCCCTCTGAAATAAGCACCTTGTCACCGTCCTTTAGCCCTTTAAGCTTGGCAGCACCCTCAAGAGTCAAGGCAAGACTACCCTTATATCTTGCAAACAAAATTGAAAATGAGGTAAGGCTAATCTCCTTTGGCACTATCTTAGACACCTCACCAAAGGCCTGAGAGTCAGTGATAACAAGCTTTGGAGTTGTCTTTAAGCTTTCAAGGGCGTTTTGCAATTCATTTACCTGCACTGACACTGTTATTGCGCCTATGTCTAACAGCTCACGGATTGTCTGCTGCTGCGGCAAAATAAGTCTCCCCTTTGGCGCAGACTCATCAATCGGCATAACTAAAATAACTGTGTCGCCCTTTTCCACTAAGTCCGAAAGGATTTTTTTATCTTCGCTTTTTTCCTTAATTATATGTGCAATTTTTTCCTTTAGCTCATTTATATTTGTTTTGTCCTTTGAGCTGACATAAATTGAGGCTTTATCGCCCTTTGGCTTTTCACAGAGCAAATCACACTTATTAAAGGCTATAATATATGGCAATTTCCTCTTTTCAAAAAGTGCTTTTAATTCCTCGTCCTGAGGTGACATACCCTTTTGAGAGTCAACAACAAGCACAGCTATATTAATTGAGGACAAAACCTCTTTAGCCTTTTCCACTCTCATTTGACCTAAGTCACCCTCATCGTCTATGCCCGGTGTGTCGATTATAACCACAGCACCTAAGGGCAAGAGCTCCATTGCCTTTTTTACCGGGTCTGTTGTGGTACCCTTAACATCTGAAACAAGGGATAAAGCTTGACCTGTTACCGCATTGACAAGGCTGGACTTGCCTGCGTTTCTCATGCCAAAAAAGCCTATGTGAACTCTCTCGGCTGACACAACTGAATTAAGACTCATAGCGTTTCACCTTAAAATCTAAAATCTCGTCTGTTTGAGCTTTTAATAGCTTCAATGTTTTCTTTTGCGATTGCTCTAACCTTATCCTTAGGGATTTTTTCAAGCTCCTTTTCAATAAGCTTAAAGCCTGTTTCCTTAGTTTTATCACCGGCATAGTCAACTAAATACTCTGTGAGAGTCATAAGAGCATTAGGGTGACAGCAGTTGAGGATTTGACCTTTTTTGCACAGGCTCATAAATCTGTCGCCGGTTCTGCCCTCACGATAGCAAGCTGTGCAAAATGATGGGATATGGTCAAGCTCCATGAGCCAATTTACCACCTCGTCAAGACTTCTCTGGTCTGAGACATCAAACTGCTCTGAGTCATGGGGTCTTTCTTCCTCGGTGTAGCCGCCTACGGAGGTTCTTGATGCACCACTGATTTGTGAGATGCCAAGCTCTAAGGCTCTGCCTCTGACCTTTTCGCTCTCTCTTGTGGATATTATCATACCTGTGTAGGGCACAGCGATTCTTATGCAGGCAATGATTTTTTCAAATATTTCATCGGGTATGCCGTTGTCAAAGGTGTCTGGGTCAATGTCATCGGCTCTTTTAAGTCTTGGCACACTTATTGTGTGAGGGCCTACTCCATGCACTGCCTCAAGATGCTCTGCGTGCATGAGAAGACCGGCAAACTCATATTTATATCCCTCAAGACCAAATAAAACACCTAAGCCAACATCGTCTATTCCGCCCTCCATAGCTCTATCCATAGCCTCGGTGTGATAGTCATAGTCATGCTTCGGGCCTGTTGGGTGAAGCTCTAAGTAGCTTTTTTTGTTATATGTCTCTTGAAAGAGAATATATGTGCCTATACCTGCGTCCTTTAATTTGCGATAGTTTTCCACAGTCGTGGCGGCTATATTAACATTGACTCGTCTTATTGCACCGTTTTTGTGCTGGATACTGTAAATAGTTTTAATGCACTCTAAGATATACTCAATGGGGTTATTTTTCGGGTCTTCACCGGCTTCAATGGCGAGTCTTTTGTGACCCATGTCCTGCAAGGCTATAACCTCTTTTTTCACTTCCTCTTGTGTGAGCTTCTTTCGTGCGATATGCTTATTTTTCATATGGTACGGGCAGTAGACACAGCCGTTAACACAGTAGTTGGAAAGATAAAGAGGGGCAAACATGACTATTCTGTTGCCGTAAAAAGCCTGTTTAATTTCCTCGGCAAGCTCATACATTTTCTTTATTATTTCCTCGTCCTCACAGGCTAAAAGCACACTCGCCTGTCTGTGAGTCAGACCTTGGCAGGTAATGCCGTCCTCAGTCTTTTTAGGTCTTGCCATATCTAAAAGGCTTAAAATAAGCTCCTTATTATTTTTGTTTTCCTCGGCATATTTTATTGTTTCAAGGATTTCCTCGTGATTTATAAATTCCTCTGCTTTAAGTGATTTAGGGTTGTAATTTGACATTTTGTTTACCTCGTTTCTTTCTTTTCCATTATATCTCCTCGGTCACAAACAACACTGTAGCCGATTCTTTCCATTTTTTCTCTTAGCTCCTTTACACATTGAGCTGACTCCTGCCCTGAGAAAATCTTGCCCTCATATAGCATATACTTTTCTCTTTTGTCAAAGGGTGAGAGATTAGGCATAATAACATTTGCCCCTGAGAGCACTCCCTTTTCTCGGCCGTCCTTGTCAGCAGTACCCAAAGCTGTAGTGGCAGGCAAAAGGATATTTGGCTTTATAAGTCTAATGAGTGTGAGCAAAAACAGTGTCAATGGTACACTGCCGCATTTTTCGTCCTTAAAGGGTGTGTCCTTGTGGGTCATAAAGGGCCCTATTCCGCACATATGTGGTGAGAAGCTCTCAATAAACTTTAGGTCATGGGAAAGCTCCCTTGCACCTTGATAGGGTGAGCCGACCATAAAGCCGCAGCCAACCTGATAGCCTATTTCCTTTAAGCTTTCAAGGCAATTCATTCTGTTTTCATAGCTCATACTATTGGGGTGCAGCCTCTCATAATGCGCCTTATCTGCTGTCTCGTGGCGCAAAAGATATCTGTCCGCACCGGCATCAAAGAGCATTTTATAGCTTTCCTTTGAGCGTTCACCTAAAGACAGTGTCACGGCACAATCGGGATAGTTTTTTTTAATTTCACCTATTATGTCACACAGCACCTTATCATTATAATAAGCGTCCTCGCCCCCTTGCAGCACAAAGGTACGAAAGCCCAAGGAATAGCCCTGCTCACAGCACTGTAATATTTCGTCTTTATTTAAACGGTATCTTTGAGCCTTTTTGTTGCTGCATCTTATGCCGCAGTAATAGCAATCGTTTTTACAGAAATTACTTATCTCAATAAGGCCTCTTATATAAATTTTATTGCCGTAATATTTTTTAGCTTCTTCTCTCGCCTTTTCGGCAGAGTACAAATAAAGGTCACTGTCAAAGCCCTCAATAAGCTTTTCATACTCCGGCAAAGTCAGGCTCCTGTTTTTTTGAAGCTTGTCTATTAAATTAAAAAGCTCATTCTTCATAGGCTATCACATTTGAATAGGCTGTTTTAACGCTGACACCATTTAGCTTGCCTATTTTGCCCGACAAGGCGGAGATAACATCTTGTGGCGCATCAATGGCAATTGACACAATGCTCACGCCACGCTTTTTATATGGCAGACCCATCCTGCCTATAATATAGTTTGCATATTCGTGAAGCAGTGCGTTGAGTGTTTCCACACTGTCACTGTTTTCGACGATAATGCCCATTACAGCTACTCTTGTTTCCATTTTCTCATCCTTTCAAAAAACAAAAAAGACCGCAAAGATGCGGCCGCAAAAAGGCATACAGCTATTGTACGCCTAAAATTTTGTTGACACATCTTTCCCTCAGAGCCTAAAAAGGTCTTTATGTCAGATTGCTTTTATTATACTATTTTTCCCCATTTTAGTCAATGCTTTTTTGGTACGCGGGAAAGGTGAGGTTAAACGGACAAATCTTTGCCGCCTAAAAAATTAACCGTAAGAATAAATGAGATTATTTTTATAATCATAAAGCTTTATATTAATTTTATCATTGGTGCTAAAAAATGTAAACACCAATCACCTCATTATTTCGGCAGAGTACCAAAGTCATGAAAAAATAAAAAACTCACTAAAAAATCATAAAATGTGCTAATATTTTGTTGATTTTCTATTAAAATCACGCTATAATTGTATAAAAGCCGAAAGGGTGATAAACATGAAAAAAGTATTAGCTTTCACATTATGCCTTTGCCTTTTAATGACACCTGTTTTCGCCTCGGCAAAGGAAATCAAAGATGAGGACACAAGTTATATGACAAATCTCCTTGACAAAAAATGGAATGTAAAGACCTCCTCAATTCACCCTGAGTTGAGATTAGCCGGCAACCTCGTTAGGATTGTTATGCCACAGTTCACAGAGGGCTTTTTCAAATTGGCAAATTTCTTTATGGACAACTTTATTTGTGGCATTAACCTTGCCAAAGGCGTAAACTTTGAGGAAAAATATATTCAGCGTGAGGACGGCACTTCTCTTAGACTTTGCGTTTATTCACCAAAGGAAAAGAAAGATAATGTGCCCGGCCTTTTATGGATGCATGGTGGCGGCTACGGTCTTGGCGCACCTGAGCAGGACTTTAAGTTTATTGAGGATTTTATTGCAAACTCAGGCTGTGTCATTGTCGCTCCCGATTATACTAACTCCACCACTGCCCCGTACCCTGCCGCATTAAATGACTGCTACCTTGCTTTACAGTGGCTCAAAGACAATGGTGGCAGCTACGGTATGCGCTCGGATAAGATTTTTGTTGGCGGCAACAGTGCCGGTGGCGGTCTTTGTGCAGCACTCACACTTTTAGCAAGAGACAAGGGTGAAATTAATATCGCCTTTCAAATGCCTCTTTATCCCATGATAGATGACAGGATGACCACTCCCTCATCGCAAAACAACGATGCCCCCATATGGAACACAAAATCAAATGAAGTCGGCTGGCGACTTTATCTTGGTGATTTGTACCAAACAGACAATGTGCCAAAATATGCCGCTGCTGCTCGTGAGACAAATTACAATGGTCTTCCGCCAACACTCACCTATGTGGGCGACATTGAGCCTTTTACAGATGAGACTCTCATATACATTAAAAATCTCCAAAACGCAGGTGTAAAGGTGGATTACAAAATCTTTGAAGGCTGCTTCCACGGCTTTGATTTATTCTCCTATACTACACCGGCTAAGCAGGCAAGACAATTCCTCATTGAGGGCTTCATGTACGCAGTGGAGAATTATTCAATTAGCAATTAGCAATTAGCAATGTGCAATGTGCAATTATGCATTATGAATTATGAATTATCATGTGAGGTGCTTATGGAATATACAATCGGTCAAGTTTCTCAAATATTTAACCTGCCTGTGTCAACGCTGAGATATTATGACAAGCAGGGGTTATTTCCAAATTTAGAAAGGCGCTCAGGCATAAGGAAATTTAGCGACAGAGACCTTGAGGCAATTAGGATAATCGAGTGCTTAAAAAGGTCAGGCTTAGAAATTAAGGATATAAAAAGCTTTATGGATTGGTGCATTGAGGGTGCTGCAACCTACCCTCAAAGGAAGGCATTATTTGACAAACAAAAAGAGACTGTGGAAGCTGAAATTGAGCATTTAAGTCGTGTGCTTGATATGCTTAAGTTTAAGTGCTGGTACTATGAGCAGGCTATAAATGACGGCAGCGAAGACAGAGTACGCAGTATGCTGCCTGACAAGCTCCCTGAGGATATACAGCTATCTTATGATAATGCACACAAATGAGACGCAAAAAGAATTTTAAGCAAGAGAATTGAAATAAAATTGTAAAAAGGCTTGATTTTTTTTGCGTACTCGTGTATAATGTCAAGGCAATTAAATATCCGGAGAGTTGTCCGAGCTGGTCGAAGGAGCACGATTGGAAATCGTGTAAGTCGCTAAAACGGCTTCGAGGGTTCGAATCCCTTGCTCTCCGCCAAAGACAAGAACATCGCAAAAGCGGTGTTTTTGTTTTTGTGTTCGGAATTGCATAAGCAAGGGATTCGAACAAGGAGGGAGAAAGCGAAGCTTTCGGAAGAAAATAGTCCTGTGGACTGTTTTCGCCGACGTGGCAACGAGCGTAGCGAGGCGATAGGTGCGGGAGTGCCGAGACAAAATCCCTTGCTCTCCGCCACTGAAACAGGAACATCGCAAAAGCGGTGTTTTTGTTTTTGTGTGTATTTTAAGTTATGATAAACAATCCCCACAAACCTGTTAAATCAAGGCTTGTGGGGTGGTTTTGGTCGGTGGAGAAGGAATAATACAAGTTATCTCAAATGTTTTTTTACTTATTTATTTCTATTGATGGCTGAAGCTATTTTTTCAGCGTGGACATCCATCTTGTCATACTCGGTAGCTTCAATTTGTGCCATAACTGTTTTTCTGAAATCTTCGGCATTTTTTATGTAATTAAATTCATAGATTCCAGTTGTGGTAGTAATGCAAACAGCACCGTATTTTAATATTCTACCTGTAATACTGCGTTTAACTTTTATGTTCTCAATTTTGTTTAAAGGCGATTCAAGTTCACGCACTCTAATTATACCTTTACGACCGTATATTTTCTTGTTTGTGACTGCAAGCACACTTGTAGCGTCAAATATAAGTGCGGGCAAGAAACATGCGCAAGTACACATAGCGACTGACAAAACCGCTGCTAAAAACTCACTGAATGACGAAGCTGAGATAGCTGAAATCATGACTAAAAGCCCAAATGCGCCCATTACGAAACCTGGCACACGAAATATTTTTGAATGTGGTGCTACTAAAATAACACTTTCGTTGGGCATTAGACTGTCTTGAAGTCTCTTGTTGGTTTTAATTTCTTTCATTGGTTTTTACTCTCCTTTGTTTTTTTATTTGTAAATAACAAATAGTTATTCACTTTATCTCCGTTTTCATTATAACTCATTTTTCATTAAATATCAACATCAAATTCCAACAACAAAGCCTTGTTCTCCCCACACAGTCCAAATTTTCTCCCTCACCAAAAAAGCCCCACATCTCGTCCTCACGGCAAAGATGCAGGTCTTTTTTTATATCATGTTATATTATATTACGCCGCTCTCAAACGCTGTCTTTTCCAAACTCTGCCCTGCCTTCGGGAGTGTCTCTGTAATATTGCGTCTTTGGGTTGGGGTGCTTATTGTTCTTCCAAAGCTCCTCTGCCTTGGGTGCCCACTGTCTTGCGAACTCGTCACACTTGCTGCAAAGAGTTTCAGCACTTTCCTCCTCTATAAGGTTAGTTGACTTAGCTCCTGTGCGCTTGACAATATCTCTAAGGCATTGGGGATTTTCCAGCATGGGGCATGGCCTTAAATGGTTGTCATTAAAGGGCTGGTCATGTCTAAATGCCATAAATAAAGGATTTTGTAAGGCCTGTAAAAGAGTGTGTGTCCTAATATTTGAGTCTGAGAAGTGTATGAAAACGCAAGGCTCAATATCACCTGCTGAGTTAATGTGGAAGTAGTTTCTGCCACCGGCAATACAGCCTCCCACGTACTCACCATCATCTTGAAAGTCCATAAAGAACATAGGCTTGCCTGTCTTGCCATTACGAACCTTTTTAAGCCACTTATACATATACTCTCTTTGCTGTGGTGTGGGGATAAGCTCCGGTGGCGAGTCGTGACCCACAGGCATAAAGTTAAAGTAAAGACCAAACTTAACGCCTAAATCCACCATCTTATCAAGGAACTCATCACTTGTTACCTTTTCAACGTTTTCTCTTGTGTAGCAAACACTCATGCCAAAAAGACAGCCCTTGCTTTTAAGCAGCTTCATAGCTGAGATAACCTTTTGATAATTGCCCTCACCTCGTCTGTCATCAGTGGATTTTTCATCACCCTCAATGGACAGAGCAAGAGCAAAGTTGCCTACGCTTATCATATCGTCACAAAGCTTTTCGTCCACAAGATGTCCGTTAGTGTAGGCCATAAATGCACAGTCGGGATATTCCCTGCAAAGCTTTATAATATCGTCCTTCCTTATTAAAGGCTCACCGCCTGTGAACATATAAAAATGTGTGCCTAATTCTCTGCCCTGAGAGACAACACTTGACATTTCCTCATATGTTAGGTTGTTCTTATGTCCGTACTCTGCCGCCCAGCAGCCCTTGCACTTGCAATTGCAGGCACTTGTCGGGTCAAGTAAGATTTGGAAGGGTATATTACACTTGTATTTTTCCCTGTTTTCTCTCACTGCCTTAGTACCCTTAACACCGGCACCAAGACCCATTGCAAGAACCATATTTTTAACAACATCTCTGTTTATATCCTTTAGCACATTCATAGCAAGAGTATAATAAACATTGTCCTTATCGTTAATTATACGCCTTGCCGCTTCAAAGTTTTTCTTTGGGAATGTATCTCCTAAAAGCTTCTCGGCAAAATTAACCAGCTTAGTTAAATTCTCCTGTGGATTTTTGTCAATATATTTTAACAATCCGTCAATTGTTGCGCCTACAGCAGCTCTTTCTGCTTTTTCCTTGATTGTCATATGACACCTCCGTCAATCAATCTAAATTACTTATTAATATACCATACTCGCCTTAATTTGTCCATAATAAAGGCAAGGGTTTTAAATTTATTTATTTGTTTTTATGTTTGTTAATTGTTTTATCACATGTTTTATTGTATAATGTATTCACTCGTTTTTGAAAGGATGAGCTTTATGAGTAAAAAAACAAAGGCAACTGTCTTAGCTTTTATTAGAGCCGGCATTGCCATGATTATATTTGTCTTAGCTGTCATTAATTATGAGAAGCTTAAAAATATTGATGTACGCGCTATAGTTGAGGCGTCATCGGGGGTTGTTGCCGCCATCTTTACAATATGGGGAGTTTTTCTCGTAAAATCCGTTTTATTTATTATTCCCGCTTCCCTTATTTATATATCAGTGGGCATGGCTTTTTCGCCGGTAAGTGCCTGCCTTATAAACCTTGTGGGCATTATTCTCGAAGTGAGCATAACTTATTTTTTAGGGCTTTTCCTCGGTGGTGACTATGTCAATAAGCTGCTTAGTAAAAGTAAGGGCGGCAAAAAAATATTAGATATGAAATTCAATGATAATTTCCCCGCTTTTCTTTTAATTAGGGCTTTGCCTGTTTTCCCAATAGATTTTGTTTCTTTATTTTGGGGAGCGTCTAAGGCTAAGTTTTGGCGATATTTTTTAGCGTCAGTCATAGGCATTATGCCAAGGGTTATCCTCTTTACTATTTTAGGCGACGGAATATACGATTATATACCCATTCACCTTATAATCAAGCTTGCTATTATTGCTATACCCATAGGCGTAATCATTTATCTTATTAGGCACTTTATCAAAATTAAAAATGACGAAATCTAAATAAAATGCAAAATTCCGAACCACACATAAAGCGCAATTCGGAACTTTACAGATATTAGAGAACCAGAAGTTGTCAAAAATTAAAACACAAAACATATCCTTTGTTGCTTTGCAACACTATATTACACCATCTGTTGCATTTTTGAAATAGTTTTTTAAGTTTCTTAATATTTTTTAATAGTTCATTCTTAGTCAGCATTTTAATTTACGATTTTAATATTTAAGGGTACTCTTAGTTTTTAACCGAAAGTACCCTTTTATTTATTAATTTATACTTTTGTGAGCCTTTATTGCTCTGTGACTTTGGTGTCCTTATTCGGCTCTATCTTGCATATGAGAGTCTTATAAACATATCTAAAGCACACTAAGGTTACAATAAGTGACATAAACTCCGCAATGGGGAAGGCCAGCCAAACATTGTTGAGCACTCCTGTTTTGGAAAGAAGATAAGCCGCCGGAAGTAAAACAACGATTTGTCTTGCGAAGGAAACAATCGTGGAAAAATGACTCTTGCCCAAAGCCTGGAATGCTGCACCGAGATTTACGCTCACACCGGCTAAAATAAAGGGTGTGCTTATAATACGAAGGGCAGGTACACCTATGGCCATCATATCCTCCTTTGCGTCAAATAGCTTTAGCATTGTCTCCGGCATCAACCACATTAAAGCAGTACCAATAGCCATAATAACAACAGCTATAAGGCAGCTGAATTTTAAGGTGTCAACTATTCTTTGACGATTCCTTGCGCCATAGTTAAATGAGATAATCGGGATAACACCGTTGTTTAAGCCGAACACAGGCATAAAGATAAAGGATTGAAGCTTGAAGTAAACGCCAAAGACCGCTGCGGCTGTGGTGGAGAAGGACAGCAAAATCTTATTAAGGCAGAAGGTCATAAATGAACCAATAGCGACCATTATAATTGAGGGTACGCCTATTTTATAAACATCCATTATAAGCTTCATATCAGGCTTAAAGCCCTTAAAGGAAATGTGAATCTCTTTGTTATACTTTTGATTTAAGATGATGCCTATAATAAAGGCGACTATCTGACCGAAAACCGTTGCAATAGCAGCACCCTTAGCCTCAAGACGAGGGAAGGGACCTATGCCTAAAATAAGCAGCGGGTCAAATATAATATTGATTATTGCGCCGGTGAGCTGAGTTATCATTGACAAGGTGGTCTTGCCTGTCGCTTGCATAAGTCTCTCCATTGTCACCTGACCGAAAACACCTATTGAAGCGGCACACACTATAGACAGATAATCTACACCATAGGCATAAATAGGCGAAGACTCCTCAATTTGTGTGCGGAAAAACAGACCTGTGCCAAAGACACCGAAAATGAAGAAAACCAATGAGCTTATAACTGCCAGAAAAACGCCTTGTGCTGCTATTTTGTTGACCTTGTCATAATCCTTTGCGCCAAGGCTCCTTGATAAAAGTGCGTTAATACCTACGCCTGTACCGGTGGCAACACCTATCATAAGGTTTTGCGCCGGGAAAGCAAGAGACACAGCGGTGAGGGCATCCTCACAGACCTTAGCCACAAATATGCTGTCAACAACATTATAAAGTGCCTGCACCAGCATTGATATCATCATGGGTACACTCATTGTAAGAACCAGTTTTTTTATGGGCATAACACCCATCTTATTTTCCTTTTGCATAAGATACTCCTTTTCTATGTAATGTCATTCTTATTATAACATTTAATAAACTTCAAGTCCACTGTTTTCAGCAATTTCCTTTGTTGATTTTGCACTGCTAAAGTCATCATTAACTGTGCAAAATAACGAAAGCTCCGTAATTTTTGCATAAAATAACCTTAACTTTTTTGTAACAACTAATAAAATACTTTTTAAGAGTTTTGTCTTCTTCCTTTTTTTGCTTATTTATGGTATAATAAATCCATATATTGAATCCTTAAGGAGGAACGCACTAATGAAAAATCTCAAACGCATTATCTCTTTGCTTTTGTGCTTAGCAATGGTCTTTTCCCTTGTAAGCTCATTCTCCTATGCGGCAGAGCTTAGAGATGAAAAACCCTTAACAAAGCTTAACTTTGTTACTATTTCCGACCCACATTTTTATCCGAAAGAGCTTATGGGTGATAGCTGCGATGCTTGGAAGGATTACACCTCCACCAACATAAAGCAGCTCACCGAGTCAGAGCAAATACTCAGAACGGCAATTGAAACTGCCTGCATGAGAAACCCTGACTTAGACTATATCCTTATCCCCGGTGACCTCACTAAGGACGGCGAGTATATCTCTCACCTTAGAATCGCTGAGATACTTGAGGAATATGAGGAAACCTATGATGTTGACTTTATTGTCACAAACGGTAACCACGATGTAAACCAGGATAGAGCCACAAGCTTTGAAAGCGGCAAAAAGGTTCAAACAAGAAGCATACAGGCAAGTGAATTCCCTGTTGTATATAAAAACCTTGGCTATGATTTAAATGCAACTCGCTATGCCGACAGCAGCGAAAACAAGGTAAACGGTCTGTCATATTCAGTTGACCTTAAAGACTCCGAGGGCAATTACACCTATCGTCTTATTGTTCTTGACAGCTGTAAATACACCTTTGACCCAAAGACAGCAAACCATCAAACAGACGGCGCTCTCTCAGATGAGGTTATGCAGTGGACTAAAAATCTTGCCGAAGACGCTATTAAAAATGGCAAGACTCCCTTTGTAATGCTCCACCACGGTCTTGCAGCTCACATGGAAACTGAGCCATCAATCACCTTCGCATTTGTCCTTGACGACTATATGGATGTTGCAGAGAAGTTTGCCTCATGGGGCATTAACTATGTTTTCACAGGTCATCTTCACACAGATGATATCGCCTGCGTTATTAACGATGACGGCAAGGTGCTTTATGACTGTGAAACTGCTTCCGTTACAAGCTATCCATGCACATACCGTGAGATGTCATATGCTAAATATACAAATGGCGAGAGTGAAATCAAATTTGAAAGTGTCAACTTTGACGCTGCAAAGAAGATGACCTTTGACGGTGTTACATACGACAACAACACATATAAAAATAAGGTTTTCGACAATGCCTTTGGCGGAAGATTAAGCTCAGACGGTGAAGCAGATGCAGCCTCATTCCTCTTTGGTATTGTAAAATCCTTCATTGACCCATATATAGTTGACATTCAGCAAGCAGGCAGCGTTAGTGCCTTCCTTAAAACAATGAACCTTGACCTTGAAGCTCTTATTAGCGGCTTCCTCAAGCCATATATAGGTGACGGCATCAAGGTTGGCGGCTATAATATTTTCAGCGTAGACAATATTATGTGGTTTATTGATGACCTTTTAGGTCAGGTTTATGACCTTTATGTAAAGAATCCCACTGAGCTTTACGCAATACTCGAAGACCTTATTGGTCAGCTTGTCAATATTCAGGTTTCACAAAAGCCTTGCACCGCTTTGCTTGATTCCCACGGCATTGGCGACAAGAGTAAGCCCGGCACCTTAGGTGATGCTATCCTCTCAGCTATGGCTTATTGGTACGACGGCAATGAGGACGCAAGCAAGGACGAATTTTTAAAGGACGCTATTGCAGGTCTTGAAAGCGGAAAGACAGTTGAAAGTCTCTTTAACCTTCTCGTTGATTTACTTTTACACGACTTTGTTGAGGACAGTGTTCTCGCAAAGCTTGAGATTCGTTTAGGCAAGCTTATGAACGACGATAAAATAGGCAAGACCTTAGGTGACGGTGTTGACTATCTCGTCAATGTCCTTCTTCAAGGCAATCCCACATATATGAATCTTGTGGACACTGTTTTTGCTCTTGAAATTTTGCCATATAAGGATCTTTATGATGTCCTCGACCAGCTCTTAATTCAGGAGTATCTCACATTTAGCCAATTTGAGGGCATAGGCGTCTTTGCAGCCTATGTTTTAAACGACTTCACCATAGACAATAACCCCACTGAAAAGGGCGACTATAACATTGTTTACGCAAGCACCGATGTTAAGACTCCTGTCACAAGGGAAAACTACAGACTTCCCACAACTGTTAGCGTCACATTAGGTGATGACAAAAACACAAGTGCAAACATAAGCTGGTTCTCAAAGTCAACTCTCGACGGTGATATTGAGATATATAAAGCCGATAAAGAGCCTACCTTTACCGGTACTCCCACAGTGAGCAGCACCTTTAACATTGATGTTAAGAGTGAAACCGTGGAGCGTTCCTTCCCGGGCATTGACATTGGCGTTTTCGGCATTCTCAATTACGCATTTAAGATCAACCGCCACATTGTCACTCTCACAAACCTTGAGCAGGGTGCTACATATTACTATCGTGTTGGCTCAGCTAAAAAGAACTGGTGGAGCGACACAGGTGTTATTAAAACAGGTGACGGCAGCAAGAATGTTACATTCTTCCACATGGCTGACCCTCAATCACAAAACGAAAAGCAGTACAACAGAGCATGGGCTAAGGTTGTTGAGACAGCCTTTGACACATATCCCGATGCAGACTTTATCCTTAACACAGGCGACCTTGTTGACCATGGTGACAACTTTAAGCAGTGGTCATGGGTGCTCAACACAGCCTCCGAGCAGCTTATGAGCACCTATCTCATGCCGGCATCAGGCAACCATGAGGGCAAGGGCACTAACGCAATCGTTAATAATTTCGTTGTTCCAAATGCTCCAGAGCAGGACACCACAGGCGGTGTTTACTACTCCTTTGATTATAATAATGTTCATGTTGCAGTGCTCAACTCAGAAAACTTAAACGATAACGATGGACTTAGCGACGAGCAGATACAGTGGTTAGAAAATGACATGAAGGGCAGCGACGCTCAATGGAAGTTTGTAACTATCCACAAAGCACCGTACTCACAGGGTTCACATTATGATGACGATGATGTTTGTGCTATACGCGATCAGCTCAGCGTACTCATGCCGACTCTTGACATTGATATGGTCTTCCAAGGTCACGACCATGTTTATATGAGAACAGGCTCACTTGTTAACAATGCATTGACCGCTTACGATACCACATATCTTAACCACAATGGCAAGGTTTACAAAACTCAGGTTCAGCCCACAGGCACAACCTATGTTATCTCCGGCTGTAGCGGTGTTAAGACATATATCCAAAAGGATGTAACTCTCACAGACAAATACTTCCCTCGAGGCGAGAAGATACTTTCAGTTGACGCTCCCATGTTCTCGGCGGTGAATATCGTTGACGGTGTGCTCTACTTTGACGCGTACACTGTAACAGATGAGGGTGCAACCTCAGTTGACAGCTTTGCTATCCAAAAGGATAAGAGTCAAGGCGATGTCGCTCAAGGCTATGTTCCTCCTCAAGAGGACCCTGCCGAAGAAAAGAGCGAGAGCTTCTTAGAGAAGGTTGCCGCTGTCTTCACAAAGGTTATCAAGGTGCTCTCAAACATCATGAAGATTTATTTCAAGTTTAAATAAGTCAATAAAATTTAGCTCCTCGGCTTAAAATTAGCCGGGGAGTTTTTTTACGCTTCATTTTTCACGCTCATTTTGTTTAAGTGCCGCAAACCCCCTATTTATAAGGGATTCTACCCTACTCTACTCTCAGTAGAAGCTCCCGAGAGTCTATAGTAGAGGCGAAAAAACCCTCAGTAGGGTGACTTTTTTAAGGGCCTATGATAGACTTTAGTCATAGCAAGCCGGCAAAACTAAAATTAAAATGAGGTGTTATTTATGGCAAGAACAAAATTAAAGGACAGACAATTACCCGATTACACAAAGGGCGAAGAAATATTTAATATGGTAACTCACATCGTTGGTGGAGGCATAGGCGTTATCGCAACGGCACTGTGCATTATAATCGGAGCTATACACAAAAATATTTACGGTGTTATTAGCGGTGCTGTTTTCGGATTATCTATGATAGTGTTATATACCATGTCGAGTATTTATCACGGCCTTAGACCTAACACAGCTAAAAAGGTTTTTCAAATTTTAGACCACTGCTCTATTTTCTTTTTTATCGCCGGTACTTATACTCCCTTTTGCCTTTGCACATTGAGAGAGTATAGCACCCCAATGGGCTGGGTATCCTTTGGCATAATATGGGCATTGGCGGCAATAGGCATAACCTTTAATGCAATCGACCTTAAAAGCTTTAAGGTGCTGTCAATGATATTATATCTTGGCATGGGCTGGTGCATTATTGTGGTGAGCAAAACTATTTATTCTCTGCTTGGCATTGGCGGATTTTCCCTTTTGTTAGCAGGTGGCGTTGCCTACACTCTCGGAGCTATATTTTATGGCATAGGCAGTAAGCATCGTTATATTCACTCGGTTTTTCACATTTTTGTTTTAATAGGCAGTCTTCTTCACTTTTTGTGCATTTTGATTTATGTCATATGAGGAAGGCTGAATAGTAAATATTTGTCTTAGATTTTTAGAAGGGAGGTTAAGCTAATGTATAATGTGATGTTAATTTCAGCTATTGCTTTGGCTGTTTTCACTGAAGTGTCAAAGGCAGCTATTATAATTAAAGATAGAAATAATAAATAAATGATTGGAACATAAAACGGCCCGCTTATTTGAGAAAATAGTGGAGCTGTTGCTACTACAAAACAAAACTTGCCCCCGTTCACCTCACTTGAAGTGCCGGGGGCATACTTTATTTAACCGCAGCCTTATTCGGGTACCAAAGAAATGAAACCCATTAAAATTATGCTGCTTTTTTATTTATGATACTCGTTATAAAGCTGTGGCAAAATCTCCCACAGGCTGCGATACTCCACGCAGCAATGCTCTGCCATGCCCCTTGCCACAGTGTCGTTTATTATAATGCGCCTTAAAATCGGGTTCATGGTCTTGCCAAGCCAAAATCTGCTTATCATAAAAAGGCCGTCATCTGTCTTTTTAAAAGCGTGAGCCATTTCCGTGTGCTTGACTAAATTGTTGAGCACTCCCACATGACCGCAGACAATCAACGGTATGCCGTTTTCCTTCATCACATCAGCTGAAAAGCCAAAGTTCTCCTCAGTGACAAAGTCTATCCTCAAGGGCAAAACCGCCGAGCCTATGCGCTCCACGGGATAATGGGTGTTTGCCTTAAAGGGTGGCAAAGTTTCCTTATTAAAATACTCCCTATCCTTTTTGTTATAGGATATTCCTATGTGCTCTTTTGGGTACCATATACGGTATCTGTCTTTATTTTGTGGGTGCCACCAAAACCACCAGCGAATCATATCCTCGCTTATCCCGGGCATATGGCACACCATGGACACTAAATATGAGCCGTCTTTCATTTTTGCATATCCCACTTCATTTTGCAGCTGAGTGGATTTTAATATGTCGTCCTTATCCTCAAATGCCGTCTTGGTAATACTCTTATTATCAAGGCTTTTCTTTATATCCTCAGGTATTTTAGGTAAGGGTCTATTAAGTAAATAATTTATATCCATTTTACTCCCCCACTTTTAAGGCAGCTTTTTGCCGCAGCTTTGACAATAGCTAAAGTCGTCTTCTACCTTTGTGCCGCAATATGGGCAATATGTGCTCTTAGTGTGCTCTTTCTCTTTTCCGCTTTTTGCTGCGCCAAAGCGTTCGTCCCATGGGTCTATTTCCTCGCCATCATCTGTTATATCAAACTCGGAATATCTGTTTTCGCTTGTGGCATTTTTAAAGTTATATGCCACCTGTATCACGGCTATAACAACAAAAATCATGCCAAAAATGCCCATGAATCCGGCTCCGCTGCTAACAGCTAAAATCGTCCAAGCGACACCAAAAAGAGCCACAAATATACCCATTATTCCGCCCATAAATGACGGCCCTCTACCCGGCTTTACACTTTTCATAATGCTTCTCCTTTACCTTCTGATTTATAATGCGTTTACTCGAAGGTGACATTAACAGAGCCTATATCACCGTCAAGCTCCACTAAGTTGCTGCCATCACCTATAATAGCTTTGCCTGTTATCTTTTCATTTTCCAGCTTAAACTCACCAAGACCCGACTCAGCGTCAATGGTGTAGCTTTTCTTGCCGCCGAGCAAGACTAAGTCCAGCTTTCCTACACCGGCCTCGACACTGCTTTTGCCGGTGAAATTAGCTCTCATAGTGGTTTTGCCCACACCTAAGGAAATATCAAGGTTATTCAATTCGCCTGAGTTTAGCTTTAATTCGCCAACTCCACAGTCTATGTCTCCCTGAGAGGTGACTTTAAGATAATCTATCTCAGCCCTACCTGCGCCTAAGTCAAAATCTAACACATCGCACAAGAGCCAATCAATCACAACGCTGCCTGCGCCGGCATTAAGCTCAATCTTTTTAAAGCTCTTTTTCTCGGGTACTGTGACAACTATCTGCCCTGCACTGCCCGGCTGCAAGGAGTTTTCAATTTTAAGCTTGCCCTTTTCATCGTCAAAGCTAAAGCCGTCACCGGAGTATTGCACAATAAACTTATCACCTGACTTAATAATGACATCGGCTGCAAGCACATCTATTTTGAGCTTGTCATAGCTCTCACCTTTAAAGGCATAATCTTTTAGCTCATCATTAATTATTTTATCATGCTTTGTCTCATTATTGTGAGATGCTATGACACCGGTCAAAGACAGCATAACAGCCGATATGCCGCCAAAAATCAAAACAATAAGGCAAATTGCAAGAGCAGTGGCGCAATATTTTGCGACCTTTTGGAATGAGGTCATTTAATATCAACTCCTCCAAACAGGCAAATAGCGCTAACATATACTGTTGGTGCTTCGGGGTTTTCCATATAATTTCTCTTGTCATCAGCACCGCCAAAAATTGAAACTGACTTAAGCTGCACATTGACATTGTCGGGCATAAGTATATCCACACTGCCAAAGGTTGCATTGGCATTGATAATAACATCCTCTGTTATAATTGCCCCTCTAAGGTCACACTCAACGCTGCCAAAGGCGGCAGTTAAATCATTGCCGTAAAAAGTCTGACCGTCATATTTTATGTTTTTGCTTGAAAATGCAGCACAGTGAACATCGTCCTTTGCCTTGCCATTTTCAAACCTTTTAAAGGCTTCCTTTTTTGCCTTGCCCACAAAGGCATCCTTAAACACAAGTGACAAGCCTATTATAATAAGTATACCCGGTAAAAGCAGCTTCCAAATCATCTCAAAATTAATTACATCCTGACAAGCTAAAAGAAGGACAACACCAACGACTATACCTATAATATTGCCTGTCTTGTCTCTACTTCTAAACAGCTCAATAACTGACGGCACAATAATAAACATAGTCCACCAGCCGTCAAAGAAAATATCCTTAATGTCAATAATATCTAAAGCAGACAAGGCGAAAATTACGCCTATAAGTATCAATAAAAGACCCCATAAAATGTTACTAAACCTTTTCATTTTTAATCGGTACTCCTTTTCTGTTTTGTGATTTTATTATATGTTTTTTGATTTTGTTTGTCAATAGCTCTTTATGTGACTTAAAAGACAAAGGAAGGCTCCGAAGAACCCTCCTTATACAATATTATATATTATGCATTTGCTCCGACTGTCACTCTGCATTTAGCTGAAACGCCATATCTTATGCTTGTGACTGTTATCTCAACAACACCCTCGCCTACGGCTGTGATAGTACCGTTATCGACCTTT
Organism: uncultured Faecalibacterium sp.; assembly: GCA_964504475.1. Taxonomy (GTDB): domain Bacteria; phylum Bacillota; class Clostridia; order Oscillospirales; family Acutalibacteraceae; genus UBA6857. Next base: position 27,208 of record CAZDEL010000013.1, read on the forward strand.
GCGATATTGTCGTCACCGCTTGTCCAAATAATGCTTTTGTCGTTGGCATTTTCCGGCAGGATATTAGCTACCACTGTCTTTTTGTCGCCCACTATCATGTTAAATTCACTTTCGCTGAGAGTTATCTCACTAACAGGCTCTCTGACAGTGATGACACATTGAGCAAAAACACTCTCGTCGCTTTTTGCCACTGCCTTTATAATTGCTGTGCCGCTCTTAGCTTGAGCTGAGGCAACACCGTCAATGACCTTGACAATGCTCTCGTCTGAGGACACCCAAACAATTTCCTTGTCATCTGCATTTTCGGGGAAAATTCGTGGCTCAAGAGTTATGCTTTCCTTCATATCTACAGTCGCTTCAGTAGTGTTAAGCTTTATCTCATTTATGCCTTGCAGCACTGTGACAACACAGAAGGCAAATTTATTGCCGTCCTCGCTTCTTGCGGTGATAACTGCTGTGCCGCTGCCAAGACCTGTGATTTTGCCATCGACTACACTTGCGACTCTATCATCTGAGCCGGACCAAATAAGCTTTTGGTTTTCCGCATCCTCAGGCATAACAGTGGTCTTTAAAGTAAGAGTCTTGCCAACATAAATCACTGCCTCGTTAACATCAAACTCAACATTAGACACATGCTTTATAACATTGATTTCGCAAGTGGCCAATATGCCTGTATCCTCAGCCTTTGCTGTGATTATTGCCTTACCTCTGCCAATAGCAGTGACCTCTCCTCCATTGACAATTGCAACGCTCTCGTCAGATGAAGACCAGATTATATTTTTGTTTGTCACATCCTCAGGTGTCATTTCAGCTTTAAGTGTGAGCTTTTCACCAATGTAAATAGTACCCTTAGATTGACTGAGTGTGAGAGTCTTGCTGCTGACCTTGACTGTGACGCTGCATTGAGCGTAAACATCCTTTGTGGTGGTCATTGCCTTGATAACCACAGTGCCGCCGCTGACAGCCTTAATTTTGCCGTCCTTTGACACAGTGGCAACCTTTTCGTCTGAAGTAACCCAGGTGATGTCCTTTTCAGTTGCGTTTTCCGGAAGCACCTTAGCTTCAAGAGTATACTCTGCGCCCTTTTCCAAGGTTATCTCATTTACACTCAGCTCAACCTTTTCAGCGAGCACCATTACCTTCACACTGTACTCTGCCGTAGTCTTGCCGTCTGAGGCTGTAGCGGTAATAACTGCTGTACCTACGGACACTGCTGTAACTGTGCCGCTTTCGTCAACGAGGGCAACCTTTTCATTGCTCGAAGTAAATTTAAGAGATTTATCATAGGTGTTATCCGGCTTAACTGTAGCAATAAGCTTCGTCTTTGAGCCAACATTTAAAACAGGATCGTCCATTTTAAGCTCAATTTCCTGAGGAAGCTGTCTTACTGTTACCTTACACTTAGCCACTAACTTTTCGTTATCATGGCTTGTTGCTGTGATTATTGCCTCACCGCCGGACACTGCAACTACCTTGCCATTTTCCACTGTGGCAACGCTCTCATTTGAGGATTGCCAAATAACATCTAAGTCACTTGCGTCCTCCGGCTTTAAGGTGGCACTAATATTAAAGGACTCGTTACTGTAAATTGTCTTCTCTGTTATGTCAATATCAATATTAGTTACAGCCTTTTTAACTGTTATCTTTATTTCCTTAAATGCTTCGGGGTTTTGATTTGATGTGACCTTAACATAGGTCTCACCCTTTTTGAGAGCCTTAATATTGCCCTGAGCGTCAACTAAGGCTATGCTCTCGTCCTCTATTGTCCAATACATAGCAGTGTTTTCAGCGTTTTCGGGCATGACCTTAGCGGAGATTTTGTCGCTCTCGTTTTCATAAAGGACATATTCTTCCTTATCAACAGCTATATAATCTGCACTTTGCAGGACTGTTACTTTAAGCATTTGAACAACACTGTCGTTGTTTTTAGCCTTGACTAAGATATATGTCTCGCCCTTGCTGACACCTGTAACAAGACCGCTTTCGTTGACAACGGCTACATTTTCATCCTCACTTGAGAAGACGACCTCTCTGTCTGTAGCGTCCTCAGGGATAATCTTATATGTGACAAGGCTGGACTTTCTATTATATATAGTGATTTCCTTATCAATAAGCTCTATATCCTCAAGTGGCTTTATAACTGTCACCTTAATTGAATCCTTTTTATTGTTTTCATTTGAGGTTACTGTTATAGTTGCTGTGCCGCAGCCCACTGCTTTAATTGTGCCATCATTATCCACACTGACTATTTTGTCGTCAGATGTCGAGTAGGTGTAGCTCTTATCAGTGGCATTGTCCGGCTTCACTGTAGCATTGAGAGTGTGCTGTGAGCCTATTGTTATTGTGATATTGCCTCTGTCAAGGGAGATGCCTGTAACATGCTGCTTAACTGTGACAGTGCACTGTGCGGTGTATCCGCCCTCGGCTGTCTTGACCGTTATAACCGCAGTACCGGCAGCAACACCTGTGACAACACCCTTTGAGGAAACTGTTGCAACCTTTTTGTCTGAGCTTGACCATGTAACACTTTGGTTATTGGCACTCGTCGGCTGAACTGTAGCTTTTAAAGTTATTGACTCACCTGCATAGACACTTGACTCACTCTTATTAAGCTTAACGCCTGTTGTTTTCATATAAACTGTCACCTTGCAAGTTGCCTTAAGGCCGTTTTCGCTGGTGGCTGTTATTGTTGCTGTACCCTTGCCGACAGGGGTCACCACACCCTTTGAGGAAACTGTTGCAATAGATTTATTTGAGCTCGACCATTTAACGGTCTTGTCCGTCGCATTTGACGGAGATATAGTTGCCTTTAAGGTGAGAGTCGCGTCTGAATTAAGAGTGGCAGCACTCTTATTAAGAGCTATTCCCGTTACGGCTCTTTTAACTGTCACAGTGCATTTTGCTGTGTATGAGCCGTCAGTGGTCTTAACTGTTATGACTGCTGTTCCCGGCTTTACTGCTGTGACTGTGCCGCTTGATGATACTGTTGCGACGGCGGTGTTACTCGATGACCATGTGACAGTCTTTGTGGTGGCATTTGACGGTGACACTGTTGCTTTAAGTGTGAAGCTCTTATTGAGATAAAGTGTCTTAGCCGAAGCATTGAGCTTAACTCCCGTAACCTTTTTAACCACATTTACAGTGCATTTTGCTGAGTATGAGCCGTCTGCCGTTGTGACAGTGATAACTGCCTTACCTAACTTCTTGGCTGTTACCACACCCTTTGAGGAAACAGTGGCAACATTTTTATCAGAGGTTTTCCATGAGACAGTCTTATTGCTGGCATCTGCAGGAGAGATAGTTCCTTTAAGAGTATACTTATCTCCCACCTCTATTCTAATTGAGGATTTATTAAGCTTAATACCTGTGACAGATTTAACAACATTTATCTGGCAGGTGGCTTTTTTGCTTCCCTGAGTTGTTGTTGCAGTTACAACAGCGTAGCCTACACCAACGGCCTTAACCTTGCCGTTTTTGTCAACGGTGACAACATCTGTGTCACTTGAAGTCCAGGTGACAGTTTTATATGTTGCATTTGACGGTGAAATAGTGGGGGTGATAGTCGTTGAGCTGTTATATTTTAAGGTCAGTGAGGTTTTATTGAGCTTGACTGATTTTACGGCAGTGTACACAGTGACAGAGCAGGTAGCCGTAAACTTGCCGTCTGAGGTTGTGGCTGTTATCTTAGCTGTGCCTGCCTTAATGCCCTTGACGACACCTGCGTCTGTGACAGTGGCAACAGCTGTGTTTGATGACTTCCAGGAAACAAGCTTATTATATGCGTTAGCCGGTGACACCGTCGCAACGAGGGTCTTAGTCTTGCCAATTGCGATCTTTGCGCTCTTAGCCGATAAAGACACGCCTGTTGCCGGCTGAGTTACAGTCACCTTACAAGTAACAACTGCGTTGCCGTCACCTGAGGTTGCTGTTATATTAGCTGTGCCTGCGGCAACTGCGGTGACAACACCCTTTGAGGAAACTGTTGCAACCTTTTTGTTGCTGGTCTTCCATGTGACAGTTCTGTCTGAGGCTGAGGTAGGTGCCACAGTTGCAACGAGAGTCTTAGTCTTGCCTGCATTTAAGGTTATGCTTGTAAAGTCAAGGGAGACTGAGGTTGCCAATTGAACCACATCAACTAAGCAGCTGGCTGTGTAGCCGCCGTCTGAGGTTGTGACAGTTATCTTAGCTGTACCCTTTGTGCGGCCTGTGACCTGACCGGCCTCATTGACTCTTGCAACATTTGTGTTTGAGGATTCCCATATTAAATCCTTATTCTCAGCGTCCGCAGGCAAAACGCTCGCTGTGAGTATTCTCTTATCGCCCTTTGGCACTGTGAGAAGCTTTGCCGACAGCTCAACGCCTGTGACTGCAACATAAACATTGACATTACATGAGGCTGAGAAAGTGCCGTCTGCGCAGGTGGCTGTTATTGTTGTGCTGCCTGCATTTTTAGCTGTGACAACACCCTTTAAGCTGACGCTTGCCACATTTTCATCTGAGGATGTCCATATAATATCCTTATTAGTTGCATCGGAAGGCGAAACTGTTGCTGTGAGAGTTTTTGTTTTACCCCTTGCTATATTAAGAGTGTCTATACTAACGGTGACACCTGTGACCTTTTGAGTGACCACTACCTTACATTGCTGCTGGAAGGCACCGTCCTTTGTCACTGCCTTAATGACAGTTTCACCTGTTGCAAGGGCTGTCACAACACCAAACTCATCTACAGTTGCGACGGCTTTATTTGAGGATGTCCATGTAATAGCCTTTTCGCTGGCATTATTAGGTGATATTGTGGCAAGTATTGTTGCACTTTCACCCTTTTCAACCTTCATGGCACGAGTGTCAAAGGTAAGACCTGTGACGCTTATTTTTTCAGTGACAGTTATTGCACAGGTTGCTGTGTAGCCGCCGCTTTCCGTCTTGGCAGTGACTATGGCAGTACCCTTAGAAAGAGCTGTAAGCTTGCCCTTTGATGTGACTGAGACAACGCCGGGATTATTTGAAGTCCATGTAATATTTTGATTTGTGGCTGTTGTCGGCAGCACATTAGCCTTGATTTCATCTGCTTGACCCACATACATGGTTTTAACAGTGGACTCAATTGATATGCCACTAACATCTTGCAAAACTGTGACCTCACATTTTGCTGTGAACGAGCCGCTGACAGTGGTTGCGGTTATATAGCACTTGCCGCCTGCAACTGCTGTGAGAAGTCCTGTTGAGCTAATAGTGGCAACGCTCTCATCAGAGGTGCTCCAGGTCACTTGCTTATTTGTTGCCGTCGAGGGGATAACTGTGGCGGCAAACTGGAATCTATAGCCTGCCTTTAGTGTGAGAGTGGAGTTATTAAGTGACACACCCTGAGCTGAGACAACAACGCTAACACCGCATTTAGCCGTATAGCCGCCGTCAACAGTTACGCAGGTGATAGTGACATTGCCTACGACCTTACCTGTGACAACACCGTTTTCATCGACTGTGGCAATGCTCTCGTCGGAGCTTGACCACTTGACCTTTTTGTTTGTGGCATATGATGGCTCAATAGCCGGCACTAAGGTGATAGTGTCGCCTGTGCTGACAGTTTCCATAGGTGACAGGCTAACACCTGTTACTCTTTGAGTGACTGTTACAATACAGGTTGCGCTTTTCTGAGTACCGTCAAGAGTAGTTGCCTTAATGACAGCCTGACCGGGATATTTTGCTGTGACAACACCCTTGTCATTAACTGTGGCTATTTTTGTGTCTGAGCTTGTCCACTTGACTTCACTGTATTTTTCGCTGTCAGCTGTTGTAACAACAGCCTTAATAGTCGCGCTCTCACCTGCGTCAAGAGCCACCTCGTCCTTGTCAATAACAAGGCTGTTTGCCTTTGCTGCTATTCTCAAGGTTGCGCTGACACTGATATTTGAGCCGTCAGTGGTTTTTGCCGTTATGGTGCAAAGGCCCTTTGCCTTGGGATAAAGGACACCGTTTTTATCTACAGTGCAAACGCTTGTGTCACTGCTTGACCATGCGAGCACCTGATTGCCCGCATTTTCAGGTGAGATAGTGGCTTTAAAGCTTGCGTTTTCTGTGCCGTAAATGAGAACCTTAACGCTCTCGTTTAATTTAAGTGAGGTTATCTTAGGCTGCACCTCAACAACGAAGGAGCCTGACACACCGCTGCCGTCTGTTGCGGCATAGGTTATTCTTGTTCTGCCCTCAGTGAGTGCATTTATTTTTACACTCGCTGTGCTTGAGGAGACATTTGCGTCTGAGACAGTTGCAACCTTAGTATTGGAGGATGTCCATTTAATATCCTTTATACTGGCATTGCTTGGGCTTATAGTTGCCTTAAAGGTTTCGCTTTCGCCCTCAACGAGATATAAGGTGTTGGAGACAAGAGTAGTAGTCGGTGTGATTGTGTTGATTTTTGTAACCTTAGTGACAGTCACCTTACATTGAGCCGAAGCCTTATCACCGTTTTCGTGAGTGGCTGTTACCTTTATTGTGCATGTACCGGGAGCGTTAGCGTTAATTACACCGTTTTCGTCAACAGTAGCGACTGCAACATTTGTTGACGACCATGTGTATGTCACATTGCCTGTGGGTGTAGCTGAGGAGTCCACACCTAAGGCAGTTGCGCTCAAGGTATGAGACTGGTCCTCAAAAAGAGTGACTGAGTCTTTGGAAATAGTAACTGAAGCAAGTGGGTTGCGTACAGTCACCTCACAGCTTGCACTTTTTCCATTTGATGTGGCTGTGATTATAACCTTAGCGTTTGTATATTTTTTTACTCTTACATCAGCTTCAAAGCTGTTTATCTTTTCCACAGTGACACAGTCGCTGTTAGATGACCATGTAATAGGGTCTGCTGCACTTTCAGGGTTAAGAGTAGCTTTAAGATTAGTGTTGCCGCCCACATTGACAGTGGCATAGGATTTATCAAGAGATATGCCCTGTGTGTGCAATTGGAGATTATCTATAGCGGCTTTAAGGTCAGCTGTGACCTCATCTATATCCTCCTGAGAATAGAAAGCACCTAACTCTATCATTCGACCTGCCTGCTTATAATAAGCCTCTAAAACAGTCGTATCTATGTAAAGATGCCAATTGCTCTTAGGCGGTGCGCTGTCATAAACCTTTTTTAGCTCAGTGACATCACCTGCAAAGGCCTGCATGGTGAAAATATCACTCATTGGCGTCAAGGGGATAGAGCTAAGCAGCATAACACCGCATAATATCAGACTCAATACTCTTTTCTTCATCTAAAACTACCTCGTTTCCTTAAAGTTTTGTTTATACTTCCGGTTCATTAGAAAATGTCAATTTAATTGTTGTTTTTTATTTACAACTATATAATACTATAATAGGGCACAAAAGCCTATTATAAGTATTTTACATTATAGTAAAAATCCTGCCCTATGTCAACTCATACTAAGGATTCTCTTGTAAAAATTTACAATTTGTGTTAAAATCGTCATAATTAAAAGGCAATCAGCCGTCACCAAAGGAGAAACCCAATGAAAAAGTTTATATCATGGAATGTTAACGGTATAAGAGCCTGTGTTCAAAAGGGCTTTATAGATTCATTTAATAGCCTTGACGCAGATATATTTTGTCTTCAAGAGACAAAGCTGCAACAAGGTCAAATAGATTTAGATTTGCCGGGCTATTATCAATATTGGAACTATGCTCAAAAGAAGGGCTATTCCGGTACGGCAGTGTTCACAAAAGAGGAGCCAATATCAGTCTTTTTAGGCATGGACAAGGCTGAACACGACACTGAGGGCAGGCTCATAACCTTAGAGTATGAAAGCTTTTACTTTGTGTGCTGCTATACTCCCAACGCTCAAGACGGCCTTAAAAGGATAGACTATCGCATGAAGTGGGAGGACGACCTTAGAGAGTATTTGTCATCCCTTAGCAAAAATAAGATAGTCGTTTATTGCGGCGACTTAAATGTGGCTCACAATGAAATTGACCTTAAAAATCCAAAAACCAACCGTGGCAATGCAGGCTTTTCCGACCAAGAGCGCGGAAAATTCACTGAGCTGCTTGCAAGCGGCTTTACTGATTCCTTTCGCTATTTATATCCCGATGCTGTCGGTGCTTACTCCTGGTGGAGCTACCGTTTTCAAGCAAGGAGCAAAAACGCAGGCTGGCGCATAGACTATTTTGTGGTCTCAGACTATGCCAAGGATAAAATCATTGACTCTAAAATCCACTCGGAGATTTTCGGCTCAGACCACTGCCCCGTTGAGCTTATAATAGATTTATAATTTTTTCACCTTAACACAAATGATATCACTCTTATGTGTAATTAGTGTGATGTTTTTTTAAAACAATTGCTCACAGCAAATCAATTTTTGTGATTGCCTTTGGCTGCTTTTGTTAATTTTTTTGTACATTGCCACAAACCTCCGCCTTTAAAATCCTAATAAAGCTCTATTTGCCTTGACATTGTGCACAAAATCTGCCTGTTTTCGGCGTACCAAGAAAAAAATCAAAAAAAATCAAAAAAATTTGAAAAAACCTATTGACAAACCTGACTAAAGGGTATATAATAGCCTCACTGATTAAGAGAGATGTGTTACGAAATACATCCTCAGTCGGTGTCTTTAGCGATGAGGGCCCACCCGTTCCCATCCCGAACACGGTAGTTAAGCTCATCAGTGCTGACAATACTTGGCTGGAAGCGGCCCGGGAAGATAAGGCGATGCCGACACAGTTCAAACGCAGTAATAACTGCGTTTTTTCTTTTTTATTTTCAGTTTTCCTATTGATATTTGCCCCTTGAATAGAATATAATGTAACAAGGCAATAATATTAAGGCGGCTTAGCCCCACAAAAATTCACTATCCATGGCAACGCAGCACCTTTTGCCTTAAAAGGGGGTGGGCTTTTGGCAGGTAATGTCATTTTTATGCCCGATATAGAATATAAATCCTGGTGCAACAGAAACAGAGAGCTTCTTGAGGAGATAATCAAAACTGGCAAGGTTTCCACTCTTTGGCTGAAAAAAGACAACAACAAGAGCTTTCTCATAAGATATTTTAAAGAGTGCGGATACACAATTTCAATTGACGAATAAAGGAGAAATGAACATGAAGAAGGCTGCAACAATTGCTAAAAATACTGCGAAGCTTACTGGAAAGGCTATTAAGCTTACGGGTAAGATTATTAAGTCTGCTGTTAAGTCTAAGCTTGTATTTGTCTGTTTTGACATTGGTGCCATGGTTCACTCCATGATGCCAAAATATGATAAAATTGAGGGTATTGACACGGACAAGCTTATTGCAGAGCATCAATATGATATATAAGCGCTAAGCTCTCCTACAGGAAAATTACCCACTTATTTTGTACAATTATACTAAAAAATCAAAGCTTCTGCTGTGCAATTTCAACTTGCACTCAGAGGCTTTTAGTGCTAAAATAGTAAAGTTAAAAGCATAGAAAATATTATGGAAAAATCAGGTGAAACAATGGATATAAGAAACGAAGTTAGAAACATTGCCATAATCGCCCACGTTGACCACGGTAAGACTACCCTTGTTGACGAGCTGTTAAAGCAAAGCGGCACATTTAGAATAAATGAACAGGTTGCCGACAGAGTTATGGACTCAGGCGATTTGGAAAGAGAAAGAGGTATTACCATTCTCTCAAAAAACACTGCCATACACTATAAGGACACAAAAATCAATGTAGTTGACACTCCGGGTCACGCTGATTTCGGTGGCGAGGTTGAAAGAATCCTGCTTATGGTTGACGGTGTGCTTTTACTCGTTGATGCCTTTGAGGGCTGTATGCCTCAAACACGCTTTGTGCTTAAAAAGGCTTTAGGCTTAAAGAAAAAGGTAGTAGTTGTTGTCAATAAAATTGACCGCCCCGGTGCAAGACCTGCCGAGGTCATTGACGAGGTTTTAGACTTGTTTATTGAGCTTGGCGCAGATGAGGATCAATTGGAGTTCCCTGTGGTGTACGCCAGCGCAAGAGACGGCTACGCTTCCCTTGACAGCAGTGTGCGTGAGGGTGATATGAGGCCACTCCTTGACTCTATACTTGAAAATATAGACGCACCTAAGGGCGACTTAAACGGCCCGACACAAATACTTTTCTCATCCTTGGACTATGATGATTACATTGGCAGAATCGGCATTGGCAGAGTGGAAAGAGGCTCAGTTAAGCAGGGTCAACAGGTTGTGCTTTGCAACAATGACGGTGAGCAGAAAAATGTTAAAATATCAAAGCTTTATCAATTTGAGGGCTTAAAAAGAGTTGAGGTCACATCAGCGACCTTAGGCGACCTTGTTTGTGTCTCAGGCATATCCGAGCTTAACATCGGTGACACAGCCTGTGATGTTGACTGCATTGAGCCACTCCCCTTTGTTAAAATTGATGAGCCTACAATTTCAATGAATTTCATTGTTAACAACAGCCCCTTTGCCGGCAAGGAAGGCAAGTTTGTCACCTCAAGAAATATCCGTGACCGCCTTTTTAAAGAGGTTGAGACAAATGTTTCCATGCGCGTTGAGGAAACTGACTCAACTGACTCCTTTAAGGTCAGCGGCAGAGGTGAGCTTCATCTTTCCATTCTCATTGAGACCATGCGTCGTCAGGGCTATGAGTTCCAGGTTTCACGACCAAAGGTTATCCTCAAAAAGGAAAACGGTGTGACCTTAGAGCCTATGGAGCTTCTCATTGTTGAAGTGCCCGACCAATATGCAGGCTCGGTTATTGAGAAGGTTTGCTCAAGAAAGGGCGAATTGGAAAATATGGGTACTCGTGACGGCGGCTCAACTCACCTTGAGTTTAAGGTGCCTGCTCGTGGACTCATTGGCTATAGAAGCGAATTTATGACAGACACCAACGGCAACGGCATTATGAACCAGCTCTTTGCAGGATATGAGCCTTATAAGGGTGACATTATCACCAGAGAACGCGGGTCTATCGTAGTGCATGAGACAGGTGAAAGCTCCGCCTACGGACTTTTCAACACTCAGGACAGAGGCAGACTTTTCATTGGCCCTGGTGTACCGGTTTACGAGGGTATGATAGTTGGCGAGTGCGCTAAATCAGAGGATGTTGTTTGTAATGTTTGTAAGCAAAAGCACTTAACAAACACTCGTGCCTCAGGCTCAGACGATGCTCTCAGACTTGTGCCACCGTCAAATCTGTCTCTTGAGCAGTGCATGGAGTTTATTAAGGACGATGAGCTTCTTGAGGTCACCCCCCAATCTCTCAGACTCAGAAAGACTATTCTTTCAAAAGAGCAGAGAATGAAAAAGCAGTTTAATAAAAAAGGCTGAGAATAAATAAAACGACCGTAACCAATCCC
>CAZDEL010000014.1:0-38250 GCA_964504475.1 uncultured Faecalibacterium sp.
ACTTTTATTTTTTGTAGGCTCTATTTGGTTACCCCAACATTTATTATAGAGCCTATATTAATTAGGATGTAACGCTTAATGCTTTGCGTCCTATTTTTTTGCCAAATTTAGCCAAAAAGAAGGAAACCGCTTTAATTGCGGCACTTTTTTAAAAATAAAAAATAAATTTTATAATGAAATAATATTGACTTTTCTTTTCCATGAGTCTATAATAAAAACAACTAAAGTGGTGCGAAATCCCATAAATTAACTTTTGAATGGTGATTTACGGTTGATTTTGGTTTTTAGCACCTGATTTTCATGTGAAGGGGTGGTTTTTCTGTTAGGACTTGTTGGAACATACGAACATAATATTGACGGCAAAAACCGTCTTTTTGTGCCGGCAAAATTCAGAGCTATTTTAGGCAATGAGTTTATTTATAAGGTTCGTCGCAGTAAATACCCTTCCATTCAGCTTTATTCAAAGGAGCAATTTTTTAAAGAGGCTGAGCAGGCCGTCGAGGGCATAAAGGACGAGACTCGCAGAAAGATGATCCTTGATGCAAAGTTTTTCGGCACAGACGAGGCCACCTGTGACGCACAGGGCAGAATAGTAATAGGTGCTGCGCTTAGCAGAGCCGCAAGGTTAGATAAAGAGTGCGTGCTCACAGGCTATGGCAACTTCGTTGAAATTATGAGCAGCGATGTCTACTTTGAATATGGTGAGGAGCTTCTCAGAAATGCTGAAATGCAAGCAGAATCCTACAGAAAAGAGGAAGAAATGCGTTGCCAAAGACGCGCTGACGGTGCTTATCTTGATGCTGAAGTTTAAGGGGAAAAAAGATGGAATTTTCACATGTAAGTGTTTTATATAACGAAACTTTAGATGCTTTAAATATTAAGCCTGATGGAGTTTATGTGGACTGCACCTGTGGTGGGGCAGGGCATAGCTCAGGGGTACTGGAAAGGTTATCGAAAAATGGCAGACTCATTGCAATTGACCAGGACCCGGAGGCAATTGAGGTTATAAACGAGAGAATAGGAAAAGATGAGCGTGTGACAGTGGTTCACGATAACTTTTCAAATTTAAAGGCTATTCTTTCAAGGTTAAATATTGATAAGGTGGACGGCATCTTAGCTGATTTGGGCGTTTCATCGCATCAGCTTGACAAGGGCGACAGAGGCTTTTCCTACAACAGTGATGCACCTCTTGATATGAGAATGTCAAAGCAGGGTATGTCGGCCTATGATGTAGTGAATACATACAGCGAAAGAGATTTAAGCCGAATTTTGCGTGACTATGGCGAAGAAAAATTTGCTTCAAGAATCGCAAGGAACATTGTCCTTGAAAGGGAAAACGAAAATATAAATACTACCTTTGAGTTGGCGCAAATAATAAAAGACTCCATTCCTGCCGCAACAAGGCGGACAGGGGGTCACCCTGCAAAGAGAAGCTTTCAGGCAATAAGAATAGAGGTCAACGGAGAATTAAAGCGTCTCGAGCAAACTCTTGATGATATGTTTTACTCCTTAAAGGATGAGGGCAGATTAGCTATAATCACCTTCCATTCCTTAGAGGACAGAATGGTAAAGCACGCTTTTCAGGGCTATTGCAAGGGCTGCGAGTGTCCGCCCAGTGCCCCGGTGTGTATTTGTGGCAAGGTACCAAAAGGTAAAATGCCTTTTAAGAAAATAACCGCTTCTCAGCAGGAGCTGGAAAGCAATATGCGTTCACGCAGTGCAACCCTTAGATGCGTGGAAAAAATAGGATGAGGAAAACATATAAATTATTAATGTGATGAGGTGTGAAGGAAATGGCACAGGAAGCTTACAGATATGATTTTGGCTATGAAAGCAATGCCGCTGTAAAAAGAGAAAAAGAACAAAAGGTATCCCAAAAGCCTCAATTAGAGGTTATAGTCAATCCCTTAGCTCAGCAAATAGCACGGGAAAGAGAGGTCAACAAGCTTGCGTTTAAGACTGCGGCTTTGTTGGCAGTGGCACTTGCGGTGTTCGCAGTTTTTTGCTACACCCTGGTGATTAAATCAAATATGAGCCACACTTTGGCAGACAGGGAAACAGTGCTTGTTGTTCACCAAGCAAAAAATCAAGAGCTTAAATCACAGCTCAATTCACTTGTGGCAAGTGTCGATATTGATAAATATGCCGTTGAGGAGTTAGGACTTGTAAAGGTCAACGCAGACAACGAGGTTTATCTCAACAAGGATGCAGGCAACAAAATTATTTATTCCGCAGTGGACTGATAAGGGCAGAGGCGGAATATAAATCAATAAGTAATATAAAAAGGACTGCCTAAAGATTTACAGTGCAGTCCTTTTTTAAAAAACAATCTAAATGCTTATATATTAAAGGAAAAGGTGTAATATGAGAAAATTTATTAATTTTTTTAAGAGCCTACTTAGTGGCGAAGCTAAAAATCAGGTCAAACGCCGTTCAGATAAAACCTTTGAAAAGAGAGCAACATCGGCTTTAAAAACCTTTGTTATATTAATCTTAGTTTTAAATCTCGGCACTATAGGCGGGATTATGATTTTTAAGGGCGAGGAGTATAGCGAAATCGCCGCAGACAATCAGCTGAGAGACACCGTTATTAAGCCTATTAGAGGTACTATTTACGACAGAAATATGACTCCCATTGCTACCAGCACAGCAGCGTGGATATTAAGCGTCAACCCCAGCGAAATCAGGAAAAAATTCTCTTCAAAGGATGAGTTTAAAAATAAATTCTTAAATGAGTTTTATGAGAGCTTATCGGATAATCTTGCGAGGATTTTAGGTGTGGATAAGCAGGAAACCTTAGAAAAGCTGAAAAAAGAGGACTCTGTTTATCAAGTAATAAAAAAGAATGTTACCGGCGCTGAAAGAATAGAGCTTGAGGAGTTCTTTTCAAAGCACTATGTCTTTAACTATAAAAAGCAGGTTAGAAAGTATATCTTTTTTACTAAGGAAGATACAGCTAAGTTTGAGGTTAATGCCGGCAACTTCTTTGACTATGAGAGCAGCGCAAACCGTGAATATGCAAAGGGTCATTTTGCCTCAACTGTTATAGGCGTTGTCAACGCTGACGGCAATGGTGAGACGGGAATCGAGTCCTATTATGACGAGCTTTTGCAAGGTGAAACCGGCAGAATACTCACAGCAACAGATGTTGCAGGCAGAGAGCTGGAGTCATCCTATAACGCATATTATGATGCCGGTGAGGGCAGCGGTGTTGTTTTAACAATAGACTACGAGATACAAAACTATCTTGAAAATGCACTCAATCAGGCATACGACAGCATAAGCTGTGACGGTGTTTACGGCATAGTTATGGATGTTGACACAGGTGCGATTTTAGCCTTGTCCGATAAGCCTGACTTCGATTTAAACAACCCCAGAGTCCTTGACGAAAATGTAAACACGGACACACTCAAAAAGTTTAAGAAGGGCACAACGGAGTATTCCACGGAATATAGCCGACTCCTTTATGAGCAGTGGAGCAGCTTTTGTGTCACAAGCAACTATGAGCCCGGCTCAAGCTTTAAGATTTTTTGTGCCGCAGCAGCTCTTGAGGAGAATATAGTCAACTCAATTGACTCTAAGTTTTATAATTGCACAAGCAGCACAAAGGTGGCAGATATAACCTATCACTGTGCTAATTATAAGGCACATGGCTTACAGTCAATGACACAGGGTCTTATGAATTCCTGTAACACCTTCTTTATAACCTTAGGTCAAAAGCTTGGCATAGAGACCTACTATAAATATTTTGAGGCCTTTGGCTTCACCGAAAGAACAGGAATTGACCTTGCAAATGAGGCATATAGCGTTGTACACAAAAAGGATACAATGTCAAAGGTTGACCTTGCCAGTACCTCATTTGGTCAGGGCTTTAGAATCAGCCCCATTCAGCTTTTAACGGCAACCTGCGCTATAGCAAATGGCGGCAGCCTAATGAAGCCTTATCTTGTGGGCAGCATTGTTGACAGCGAGGGAAATATTATCTCCCAAACAGAGCCTACTGTAAAAAGAAAGGTAATATCAGAGGACACAGCCTCAAAGGTCAGGAAAATGATGGCATCCGTTGTCAGTGACGGTACGGGTAGAAATGCTCAAATAGCAGGCTATCAGGTGGCAGGTAAGACAGCGTCGGCGCAAAAGCTTGACGATGACTCAGAGCAGGAGGTATATGTTGCATCCTTTGTTTGCTTTGCACCGGCCGATGACCCTAAGGTGGCAATTTTAGTCGGTGTTGATAACACTCACGACGGCTACAGAAGCGGTGGTGCAGTCGCAGCCCCAATTGCAAAGCAGGTCTTAGAGCCAACGCTGGAATATCTCAATGTTGAAAGAAAGTATACTTCTCAGGAATTGGCAAAGCTGAATAAGACAACACCGGAGCTTATAGGTAAGACGGTCAGCGCCGCAAAGAGCATTGCTGCGTCTGAAAATCTCACTGTCAAGGTAGTAGGCGAGGGCGACACAGTTGTCTCTCAAATGCCCGCAGGCCTTCAAAGCATACCTCAAGGTGGTGTAGTAGTGCTTTACACCGAAAGGGGCAATGAGACGCAAAAGACCACAGTGCCCAATTTCATTGGCAAAACTGTCAGCGAAGTAAATAGCCTTGCTGCACAGCATGGAATAAATGTTATTTTCTCCGGCCCTACCGAGGAGGCAGGAGTTAAGGCATATAATCAAAGTGTTGATCCGGACACTAAAATAGATTTAGGTTCAAGCATAACCGTTTCGTTTAAGTCAGAGAATATAATGATAGATTAAGCTTATAGGAGGACATCATGTTAGTTTCTCAACTTGTTTCTTGTGATGACTTAAAGTCGGAAATTAAAAACAAGGATATTAAATTCATAACCGATGATTCACGCAAATGCTGTGAGGGCAGCATATTTGTGTGCCATGACTCGGCAAAGGAATATTTAAAGGATGCCTTAGACAAGGGTGCAGACCTTGTGGTAGCTCAGGAGAAACTGTGTGATAATTGTGTTGTTGTACGCGATACACGCAAGGCATATGGGGAGCTTTGCGCCGCCTATTTTGGCGAGTGTCACAAAAATATTAAGCTCATTGGTGTTACCGGTACCAATGGTAAAACTACGGTGGCAAATATGATATTCACTATTTTGACCCTTGCGGGAAAAAAGTGTGGGCTTATGGGCACAGTACGCAATAATATTTGTGGGGAAGAAGCAATGGGGGAGCTTACAACACCCGATTGCTTCGAGATACACAAAATGCTCAAAAGACTTTATGAGTGGGGCGCAGAGTATTGCGTAATTGAGGCATCGTCTCAGGGTTTGAGTCAAAAAAGACTTTGCGGACTGAATTTTCACATTGGAGTGCTGACTAATATATCAGAGGATCATCTGGACTATCATCACACAATGGAAAACTATGTTCAGGCAAAAAAGGAGCTTTTCGCCCAAAGTGACAAATCAATTATTAATCTTGATGATGACTATAAGGATGAATTCATTAAGGCATCTTCGGGAAAGGTAATAACATACTCCATGAAAAGCAACAACGCTGATTTTGTTGCAAAATGTCAAAAGAGCGACGAGAACGGCAGCGATTACGCAGTCATAGCCGATTATCTTATCCATAGAATTAAAATCAATATGCCGGGGAATTTTAATATTATGAATTCTCTCGCTGCAGTGGCAGCGTGTTATGAGTGTAATATTTCCTTAGAGGGCTGTGCCCATGCTTTAAGAGCCTTCACCGGCGTCAAGGGCAGAATGGAAATAGTACCAACAGACACACCCTATAAGGTGATGATTGATTATGCACACACTCCCGACTCACTTAAAAAGGTGCTTTTAACTCTTAGGAATTTCCCGCACAACAAAATAATAACTGTCTTTGGCTGCGGTGGTGACAGGGAAAAAGAAAAACGCAGCAAAATGGGAAATATAGCATCTCAGCTCAGCGACATAACTATTATTACCAGCGACAATCCACGAGGCGAAAACCCCGAAGAAATTATAGATGATATTCTTTTAGGGATAAAAGATGATAAAAAAACTGTATATATACATGAAAATAGAACAAAAGCTATAGAATATGCCTTGAAAATTGCGTCAAAGGGTGATATTATTCTTCTGGCAGGAAAAGGCCATGAGCTATGGCAAAAGTCAGGGGAGGAGATTATCCCCATGGATGAGCGGAAAATAGTTCTTAATTTTATTAACGAAGAATAAGCTATAAAGAAAAAAAGAAGGGAATGTTTCAAATGAACATCATTACAGCAATTCTTATCTCATTTGCAATATCCTTTGCACTGACCTTTGTGCTGGGATATGTGCTTATACCTGTGCTTCACAAGCTTAAGTTTGGTCAAAATATCTTAACGGATATTGGCCCTAAGTGGCATGCAAAAAAGCAGGGTACGCCAACAATGGGCGGCATCATGTTTATAATCGGCATGATTTTAGCCGTTGTCATCACTATGCTTATTTGCCTTGGCACCGGTACAGAGCTATTCAGCTCAATGCCTGAGTTAAAAAATCAACAGGTCACTCGTCTTGTCTCAGGTGTACTTATGGCATTTTGCTTTGCTCTTGTGGGCTTTGCCGATGACTATATCAAGGTCGTTAAAAAGAGAAATCTCGGACTTACGGAAATTCAAAAGACAATACCCCAGGTGCTTATAATCGCAGTTTATCTCGCTTGCCTTACAATAAGCAAGAGCACCTCTATGTTTATACCTTTCTACGGCAAGGTTGCATTTGACACTGTGCCGGGAATGATATTCTTTTACATTTTCAGCACCTGCGTTATTTACGGCTGCATTAATGCGGTTAACTTCACTGACGGAATTGACGGTCTTTGCGGCGGTGTAACTATTCCTGTAGGCGTTGCCTTTGCTGTTATGGCTATAATTATGAGCAGCACCTCAGTTGGCATTTTAGGTGCGGCTCTTGCAGGCGGCTGTGTTGGCTACTTTATTTGGAATCATTATCCTGCAAAGGTTATGATGGGTGACACCGGCTCAATGTTTTTAGGCGGTCTTGTGGTCGCATTGGCATATGCTGTTGAGTGCCCGATAATCCTTTTGCCTGTGGGTATAGTATATGTTATTGAGGCTATGAGCGATGTTATTCAAATCGCAAGCATAAAGCTCAGACACAAAAAGGTGTTTAAAATGGCACCGATTCACCACCACTTTGAGATGTGCGGCTGGAACGAAAAGAAAATCGTTGCCGTGTTTACCTTGGTGAGCGTTATTGGCTGCGCCATTGGTGTGGTTATTATGAATTACACTATAAAGCTATAAGGCTGTTTTTAAAAAGCAGCAAAAATAAGGAGGAAAAGATATGAGCAAAATTAAAGATAAGCTTCGCCATTTATATAACGAATATGTAATTCATGGCAGCTTTGATTTCGTCTTTCTTTGCTGCGTGTTGCTGCTTTTCACCATAGGCATAATTATGATGTTCTCTGCCGGATATGTCTATGCACAGTACAATAAGGGCAATGCAATATTCTTTTTTAAAAGCCAAATGGAAAAGGCCGTGTTAGGCTTTTTGGTTATGATAATTTTAAGCAAGATTGACTATCGAATCTTTAACTCGAAGCTGACAATCTTAATTAATGCGCTGGCAATTATCCTTTTAATTTACGCACTGTTTTATAATATAGGCAAGGGCGATCAGGAGACAAGTCGATGGGTCTATATTTTCGGCATTCAGTTTCAGCCCTCTGAGGCGGCAAAGTTTGCTGTGATATTGCTTATGTCATATCTTATGTGTGTGTTTAAAAAGCAGTTGAGAACTCCGGCGGGAAAAAGGACAGTTTTGACCTATGAGCAGGATAATCTCTCTAATCTGGAAAAGAAGCTCTTTAGTCATGTTAGAGGACAAAAGGCAGCTTGCTTTGTGTTGGCGGTATGTGTGGGAATATATTGCGGTCTGATTTTATTAGAGAAGCACTATAGTGCGGCAATACTATTTGCTCTCATGGGCATATCAATGCTTTGGCTCAGTGGTGCTCGTGGCAGGTACTTTGCCATTGTCTTAGGGCTTATAGGTGTAGTTGTAACAGTGGTGCTTATTAATCCTGATATTCTCTCCGGCTTTGGTTTTGCCGAAACGAGAATTTTAGCCTTCCTCGATAAGGATAATCCGGAGTTTATTGATCAAAGACGACAGACTGTCAACGGTCTTTATGCCATAGGCTCAGGCGGTCTTTTCGGTGTCGGCCTTGGCAACTCTAAGCAAAAGCAGCTTTATATCGCTGAGCCTCACAACGATTTTATTTTCCCTGTTGTTGTCGAGGAGCTTGGCTTCGTTGGTGCGGCACTTATATTATGTCTCTTCGCTTATTTAATTTACAGAGGCTATAAAATAGCAATAAGGTGCAATGACTACTTTGGCTCTCTTGTGGTTATGGGAATAATGATTCAAGTAGCATTGCAGGTTATAATAAATTTAGCTGTTGTTACGGATATAATCCCTAACACAGGTATGGCACTTCCGTTTTTCAGCTTTGGCGGTACGGCAATAATCATACTTCTCGCTGAGATGGGTGTGGTGCTTTCGGTGTCGAGAAACTCGACGCTGGAAAAGGAATGATATAGGAGAGGTTAGTTATGAAAATTTTATTTGCTGCCGGTGGCACAGGCGGACATATTAATCCTGCCCTTGCAACTGCCGGTGAAATCAGAAAAAGACATCCCGATGCAGAAATCCTTTTTGTAGGCACTAAGGATAAAATGGAAGCTAAGCTTGTCCCTGCGGCAGGGTACGACTTTAAAACTATAAAAATATCCGGCTTTCAAAGGAAAATTACACTTGAAAACATAATAAGAAACATAAAAACTATAATCTACCTTCTTTTCTGCTCCTTTAGCGTTAAGAAGATAATTAAGGAATTTAAGCCCGATGTTGTTGTGGGTTTTGGCGGCTATGTCAGCGGGCCTGTTGTAAGAGCTGCCGCTAAAATGGGAATACCAACGGCAATACATGAGCAAAATGCATATCCCGGCATAACCAATAAGACCCTCGCAAAAGAGGTTGACAGAGTTATGCTCACAGCCGGTGAAGCGGAAAAATATATGCAATGCAAAAATAAGCCTATTTTAACAGGTCTTCCTGTCAGAGGCGAAATGCTCAGCGCCGACAGAGATTTTTCAAGGGCAAAATTAGGTGTTAGAGATGACCAGCTTCTTGTCCTTTCAATGGGTGGCTCCTTAGGTGCTATGACAATTAACAATGCCATGGTTGACTTAATTGCCGACAACCACAATAATAAAAACCTCTATTTCCTTCACGCAATGGGTCAATATGGCCTTTGGGTGCCCGACAAGCTCAAGGAAAAGGGTGTGGATATTGATAAGGCAGATAATGTTGAGGTACGCGAGTACATAAGCGATATGGATGTTTGTATGTCCGCCGCCGATGTGGTTATTTGCCGCGCAGGTGCAAGCTCACTTTCAGAGCTTCAAGCCTTAGGTAAAGCTTCTATTCTCATTCCTTCACCCAACGTAGCTGAAAACCACCAGTACCACAACGCAATGGCACTTGTAAATAAGGGTGCAGCTCTCATAGTTGAGGAGAAAGACTTAACAAGAGAAAAAATGCAAGACTTATTTAATTCACTAACTCTTTCAGATGAAAAAAGACATGATATAGAGAAAAATGCTAAGGCTTCGGCAAATCTCAATGCAAAAGAAAAAATCGCAGATATCGTTCTTTCTTTGATAAAATAACTCTCTTTATTCACGGAAAATCACTTTTTTGCATAACATATGGTGAAAGGGTGATTATGTGGAAAATCTTGTTATTAACGGCGGCAGAAGATTAAGCGGTGAAATTAATGTACAGGGCGCAAAAAACAGCGCCCTTCCTATTCTTGCAGCGTGTGTGCTTGTAAAGGGCGAGAGTGTTATACATAATTGCCCTGATTTAAGCGACATTGATGCGGCAATTAAAATATTAAGGCACTTAGGCTGTAAGGTAAATAAAGAAAATAATACGGTGACGGTTGATTCAAATGAAATATCATGCTATAATATTCCCGACTCACTAATGCGTGAAATGCGCTCGTCAATAGTCTTCCTCGGCTCTGTCTTAGGGCGTATGGGTAAGGCTGTTTTGTCGTCACCGGGCGGCTGTGATATTGGCCTTAGACCTATTGATTTACATCTTAGCTCCCTGCGTAGCCTTGGAGTAAAGGTGCAGGAGTGTCACGGCTCTATTATTTGCACCAGAGAAAAGGAAATTAAGGGCAAGGTTATAAGCCTTTCCTTTCCCAGTGTCGGTGCGACGGAGAATATTATTTTAGCCTGCGCCTTGTCAAAGGGTACGACAGTCATATTAAATGCGGCAAGAGAACCGGAAATAAAGGACCTTGCCGACTTCTTAAATTCCTGCGGCTGTAAAATTGATATAGGCAATCACGGCACTGTTGTAATAAACGGTGTCAGTGAGGTGCATGAGTGTGAGCACAGTGTTATTTCCGATAGGATTGCGGCCTTGACCTTTATGTGCTGCACTGCCATATCAGGCGGTGATGTGGTGCTTACGAGCACTCACACGGACTCATATTTATCGGTTATTCCTCTTTTTGAGCAAATGGGCTGTGAAATTGCAAAGGGCAAAAATGTGTTGAGGATAAAAATGAATCAGCGCCCAAAAGCAATAAGAGATATTAGGACTATGCCTTATCCGGGCTTTCCAACAGATGCACAAGCACCTCTAATGGCAGTGCTTTGCAAGGCAGAGGGCACATCTGTTTTAGTGGAAAATATATTTGAAAACCGCTTTAAGCATGTGCCGGAGCTGCAAAGAATGGGCGCTGTGATAAAAATTGAAGGCAGAGTTGCTATAATTGACGGTGTTGACAGCCTTTACGGTACTAAAACAGTTTGCCCCGACCTTAGAGGTGGTGCTGCACTGGTGATAGCCGGTCTCGGCGGCAACGGTACAACAGTAATAGATCAAATTGAGCATATTGACAGAGGATATGAAAAAATAGAGGACTCTTTAAAAAGTCTTGGTGCTGACATAAGGCGCACAAAAATTTAATTTGCATTTTACGGGCTGAGATAATAAGCCCGATTACATAAGTATTTTTGTATAAAGGAGGTGTTTAAGTTGAACGAGAATAATAAAAGCGGAGCATTTTCATCTTATTCCGGTGCAGGTGCAACGCTTAAAAATATTACCTCCGATATGTGGGAGCCAATAACAACAAGTGGCAACTACACAGCTTATACGCCACCAAAAAGAGATGACCGCCCAAGGGAAAATCCCAAAAGACAGCAAGGACAAGCTGTTGCAAGAAGTAAGTCAGGGGAAAATTCAAGAGTACAAAAGGAAAAAGCGCAAAAAGAGAAAGCGCAAAAGCCTATTAGGTCAAAGCCTGAAAATAAAAGCAGCCAAAAAAGAACTGCTCAAAAGCCAACACAGCAGGAAAGACAACCAATAAGCACAATGCAGCCCCCACAAAAAAGCGTTAAGGGTAAGGCTAAAAAGAAAAGCAAAAAGCCTAAAGTAAATAAGGACAGGCCTACTTCAAGGCGAAGTGTAAATAAGGCATCTAAGCAGCGTGAAAATAATAACAAAGCATTTGTAAGGCTCGTCAGAAGCGGCAAAACCGTTGACGAAGCCGGAAGAATTATGTATCTTAGAAAGCTAAGAAAAAGAAGACTTAAAAATATTGGCAGTGTAATGTTCCTGTCACTTTTTGCTCTTATTTTTGTTTTGGTTTTCACTTATTATGAGGGAGCAAAGGTTGACACAATAGTTGTTGACGGTGATGAGGTTTACACTCGTGATGAGATATTGCAGGCAGCTCAGTTGAGCGAGGGCGTCAATATGCTCACAGTCAGGCAAAATGCAATTAACAAAAGCGTGACGAAGGCTTTACCCTTTGTCTCTGCAATAAAGTTAGATTATGACCTGCCGGACACATTAAAGCTAAATGTCGTGTCAACCTCTGAGAGGCTTATAATTAAAAACGGCAGTAAATATATTTGTGTTGACAAAACGGGTAAGGTGGTATCGGAAAAGAAAAAGAAGCTTTCCGAGGGCACTTTCCTTGTGGATGGCATGAAGCAGCAGGAATATACTGTTGGTGAAACATTTACTCCCACACCGGAAAATGAGGAACGCTTTAACATAGTGCTCCGACTTGCCGAAGCTGCTGAAAATAATGAGATTTTCACTTATGGCATTATTGATGTGGAAAATTTACAGGACATAACCTTGACATATAATTCAAAGATTTGTGTCTATCTCGGTGATGGCAGCAGTCTCGCTTCAAAGCTGTCACAGGCTGAGAAGGTAATAGTGGACAGTGAAGCTAAGGATAAGGTGGGCTATGTCAATGTCAAGTATAATATTGGTGCATTTTATATGCAGGGTACTATGGAATGCAATTAAAAGAGACAATGAGGAATAATTTGCGTCTTTTTACAAAAAATTATTAAATCTTGTAGGTTTTACTTATTGTATTTTTTTATCATTCATGCTATAATAACTCGAATGATAAGTTATAATCTTTTGGTGCGATTTTAATTATTCTCTTTAGTCAAAATGATTGTAATGTTTTTGAATATTAAGTAATTTATAATGTTTTTAGGAGGAAGTAAAATGGGCTTCATAATGGATAACGACAATATTTCCTATAACCAAATCAGAGTTGTCGGTGTCGGTGGCGGCGGCGGAAACGCAATTAACTCAATGGTTGAGTCTGGTATTGTAGGTGTTGAGTTCCTTTCAATTAATACAGACAGACAGATTCTTGAAAATTCAAGAGCAACTCATAAAATCCAAATCGGTGAGAAGGTAACAGGCTGCATGGGTGCAGGCGGAGACCCCGCAGTTGGCAAGAAGGCCGCTGAGGAGAGCCGTGATGTTATCGCAGATGCACTCAGAGGCGCAGATATGGTCTTTATCACTGCCGGCATGGGTGGCGGTACAGGTACAGGTGCAGCACCTGTAGTAGCAGAGGTTGCAAGAGAGCTTGGTGCTCTTACTGTAGGTATCGTAACTAAGCCTTTTAAATTTGAGGGCAGAAAGAGAATGGATCAAGCTGAGGATGGCATAAAGGATCTTGAAAAGTATGTTGACTCACTTATTGTTATCCCCAACGAGAGACTTAAGCTTTTAGGCGATAAATCACTTAGCGTTAAGGATGCTTTCTCAAAGGCAAACGATGTTCTTTGGCAGGGCGTTAAGAGTATATCCGACACAATTAAGGTTCCCGGATATATCAACCTTGACTTTGCTGATATTAAGAGCGTAATGAAGGACGCAGGCAGAGCTCATATGGGTATCGGCCGCGGCAGAGGCGCAGATTGTGCTGCTGAGGCAACAAGACAGGCAATCACAAGTCCCCTTCTTGAGACAGCTATTGACGGCGCAAGTGGCGTAATTATCAATGTAACCTGCTCAAGTGATATGTCACTTGATATGATTGAGCAAGCAGGCTCACTTATTTCCGATGCATCACATCCCGATGCAAACATTATCTTCGGTTCAGTCTTTGATGAGGATATGGGCGACGAGATGCTTATTACTGTTATCGCTACAGGCTTTGGTACTTCCGAAGCAGCAGCTAAGCCTCAACAGACAGCATCCGCAGCACAGGCAGCAGCTCCGGCACAGCCTGCACCTGAGTTTATCAGTCAGGCAGCTCCCACACAGGACACAATCTTTGGCTCAATGAGCAAGGAAGCTGTTGATTTTGCTTCAACAAAATTCGGTCAGTCCTTTGTTTCAATTTTTGAGCAAGCAGCAGCTGCAGCAAACGGCAAGGCTCCTGCGGCAGCACCTGTTTTCCCTGAGATGCCTCTTGACCCGGTACTGGAAAAGAATGAGGCTCCGGCAGCAGCTCCTGCACCTGCACCGGCAGCAACACAGACCTTTGATGTTATAGAGACACCACCTAAGAAGTCAGGCTCAATTTTTGATGATCCCGACGAGGAAGAAAGTGATGTACTTCCTGTATTCAAGGGCAGAAACATTTTCGGCAACAACTAAAAATATTAAGCGGTTACTTTGTGACCGCTTTAATAATGTATAAGGAGTTAATTAATATGTCAAAAGTTAAGGTAACAATGGAAAATCATGGCGAATTTACAATTGAGCTTTATCCTGAGTTCGCACCTGCAACGGTTGCAAATTTCATTGAGCTTGCTTCAAGCGGCTTTTATAACGGCACAATTTTCCATAGAGTGGTCGATAATTTTATGGCTCAAGGCGGCGACCCTGAGGGTACAGGCATGGGCGGCAGCTCAAAGAATATCCCCGGTGAGTTTAGCGCAAATGGCTTTAAGCAAAACACACTTTCACACACAAGAGGCGTTGTTTCCATGGCAAGGTCCATGTCACCTAACTCCGCTTCAAGCCAGTTCTTCATTTGCTACAGTGATGACTGCACCTTCCTTGACGGCAACTATGCGGCCTTTGGCAAGGTCATTGAGGGCATGGAAAATGTGGACAGCTTTTTAGATGAATACAGAACCTACAACTCAATGGGGGAGAAGGCTTCACCTGTTTCACCTATTACAATTAAAGAGATGACAGTTATAGATTAAGCCTATCTTTTTTGGTACTATTAAGGCTTTGCCTGACTTTTAAGCTATGCTTTGTTAAAACAGACGAAAAAACATAAAAAAATTTGTCATTTTAACCGAAAAAAATTTAAAAAGCCCTTGACGATGAGCTATTTATATGCTAAAATAGTTTCACCTCTGATGAGGGCTTTATTTTTGTGCCCGAATAAGAGGGAGGCCTTAAAGTTTGAAATAAGGCTGTTGTACCTTTTTTCAAATTAAAATTTCCGATAATGGAGGTGCCGTTCATGAGAGTAAAGGTTACTTTATCTTGCACAGAGTGCAAACAGCGCAATTACAACACAATGAAAAACAAAAAGAACAATCCTGACAGGTTGGAGATGAACAAGTATTGCAGATTCTGCAAGAAGCACACACTCCACAAAGAAACAAAATAATAGCGGGAGGTAAGAGAAATGGCTGACAAAGAAAAGAAAGTCACCCAAAATTCAAAGGTTGATAAGGCCACAACTGATGAGAGTAAGGCAGCTGCTAAGGTAGCAAAGGCCGCAAAGGGTAACAAGAAATCAGATAAGCCAAACTTCTTCGCCCGTTCAGGCAAAAGTGCTAAACGCTTTTTCAAGGATTTCAAGGGTGAAACCAAGAAAATCGTATGGCCGGATGCTAAGACTGTCTTAAAGAACACCGGAATCGTGCTTTTAGTCGTAGCGATTGTAGCAATTGTTGTGTTTGCTATTGATTCAGGTCTTTCCGCAGGCGTTAAGGGACTTAAAAACCTTGCTCTTGGCGATGAGACAACTGTTGAGCAGACAACAGATGAACATGATCACGATCATGACCACGATGACGATGCCGAGGATACAACCAAGGCAAAAGACGACAGTGAAGAAGTTACCAAAGCTTCAGATGAGGCTGATGGTACAGCAGCTGAGGACAAGGCTGACACAACAGCCAAAGCCGAAGAATAATCAGTTGTAACAGGAGGTGTAGCAATGGCAGATAACGCCAGATGGTTTGTAGTACACACCTACTCAGGCTACGAAAACAAGGTAGCATCAAATATCGCTACGGTTGTAGAAAACCGCAAAATGCAAGACCAAATCTTTGAGGTTAGAATACCTACAGAGGTAGTAACAGAAATTAAGGATGATAAGGTTCGCGAAATTGAGCGTAAGCTTTTCCCCGGTTATGTTATGGTAAAGGTCGCTTGTGTTTATAAGAGAAAAAGCGAATTTGAAGACGAAGAGCTTTCAATGACAGACGAAGCATGGTATGTAATTCGTAACACACGAGGTGTAACAGGCTTTGTAGGTCCGGGAAGCAAACCCGTTCCTCTTTCAGATGAAGAAGTTATTAAGCTTGGAATCGAAAAGAAAAGTGTTGAGGTCAACTATAAGGTTGGCGATTATGTCAACATTTTAAGCGGCCCCTTTGACGGATATAGCGGTGTTATTGACAGCATCGATCTTGAAAAGGAAGCAGTTGTTGTTATGATTTCAATGCTCGGCAGAGAAACACCTGTCGAACTTGGCTTAAATCAAATTGAGGTTTCGGAGTATTAATTCAGATAATTTACGGTTTAAACCGCCGTTTATTATTGAGGGAGCTTAGCTCCCTGTGGGAGATTTGCAATTATTCAGCAAATCGCCATCAACCACATAAATTTGGAGGTGCAAAAAATGGCTCAAAAGGTTGTAGGTTTAATCAAGCTCCAGATTCCTGCAGGTAAAGCTACACCGGCACCGCCTGTTGGTCCGGCTCTCGGTCAGCACGGTGTTAACATCATGGCTTTTACAAAGGAATTTAACGAGCGCACAAAGAATGACATCGGTCTTATTATCCCCGTTGTCATCACAGTTTACGCAGACCGTACATTCACATTCGTAACAAAGACACCGCCTGCTGCTGTTCTTATTAAGAAGGCATGCGGCATTGAAAGCGGTTCAGGTGTACCAAACAGAACTAAGGTCGCAACAATTACCGGTGAGCAGGTTAGAAAAATTGCTGAGCAGAAAATGCCGGATCTTAACGCAGCAAGCGTTGAGGCAGCTATGAGTATGATAGCAGGTACAGCTCGCAGCATGGGCATAGTAGTCGCTGACTAATGCTTCCGGGTGGGAGGAAAAATCCGATTTAACCACTCTATAGGAGGATGAAAGACAATGAAACATGGTAAGAAATATGTTGAGGGCGCAAAGCTCATCGACAAATCAAATCTTTATGATCCTGCGGAAGCACTTGATCTTGCTGTAAAGACTGCTACCGCAAAGTTTGATGAAACAGTTGAAGCACACATCCGTCTGGGCGTTGACTCACGTCATGCTGACCAGCAGGTTCGTGGCGCAGTTGTTCTTCCAAACGGAACAGGTAAGACTGTTCGTGTTGCTGTATTCGCTAAAGGCGATGAAGCAAAGGCAGCTGAGGCTGCAGGCGCTGAGGTTGTTGGCGCTGAGGACCTCGTTGCAAAAATCCAAGGCGAAGGCTGGATGGAATTTGATGTTGCTATTGCACATCCCAGCATGATGGGCCTTGTAGGTCGTCTCGGTAAGGTGCTCGGCCCCCGTGGTCTTATGCCTTCACCAAAGGCTGGTACTGTAACACCTAACGTAGCTCAGGCTGTAACTGAGGCTAAGGCAGGTAAGATTGAGTACCGTCTTGACAAGACAAACATTATCCACTGCCCAATCGGCAAGGCATCCTTTGGTTCAGAGAAGCTTATGGAAAACTTCACAACACTTCTCGACGCTATCATCAAGGCAAAGCCGGCCGCAGCAAAGGGTCAATACATCCGTTCATGTGTAGTTTCAGCTACAATGGGCCCCGGTGTAAAAATCAACCCCAACAAGGTTGGTTCAGCAGCCGCTGCTGAATAATTTTTAAAATAATGCTTGACAAGAGATTGTCTTTGTGTTATTATATTTAAGCTGTCCAGCCCTAAGACAGCAGGTGTCAGACTTAAAGGCTATAATTTAGCCGCCTGCCGAGGAACGGAGCATATTTAAATTTACTTGATTTAACTATGTTTGCCCTTTCTCTCGGTTTTCGGGGGAAAGGGTTTTTCTCATTTCTAACACCAAGGGTATTTAAAATATTACAGGAGGTGAATTCATTTGCCAAGCGCTAAAGTATTAGAAGCAAAAAAGCAAGTAGTTGCTGAGCTTACAGAAAGACTTAACAATTCATGTGCAGGTGTTATCGTTGACTATAAGGGTATCAACGTAGCTGATGACACAGCTCTTCGTAAAGAGCTTCGTGAAGCAGGTGTTGAGTACACAGTTGTTAAAAACACCCTCTTACGTCTTGCAATTGCAGGCACAGAGCTTAACGGTCTTGAGACAGTTCTCGACGGCACAACAGCTATTGCAACAAGTGCAGATGATTATGTTGCTGCAGCTCGTATCCTTAACAAGTTTGCAGAATCACACAAGAACTTTGAAATCAAGAATGGTTTCATCGACAAGGAAGTTATAGGTCTTGAAAAGATTTCAGGTCTTGCAAAGCTTCCCTCAAGAGAGATACTTCTCGCAAATGTACTCGGTGCATTCCAGGCACCTATCTCAGCTTTTGCTCGTGCTATCCAAGCTATTGTTGATAAAGACGGCGAAGCTGCTGAACCCGCTGAAGCACCTGCTGAGGCATAATCAAATTTTAATTTATTGAATTTTTGGAGGTAAAATACCATGGCATCAGAAAAAATTACTGCTATTATTGAAGAACTCAAAGGTCTTACAGTTCTCGAGCTTTCAGAGCTTGTTCACGCTGTAGAAGATGAATTTGGCGTATCAGCTGCTGCTGCAGTTGTTGCTGCTGGCCCTGTAGCTGCTGAGGCTGCTGCTGCAGAGGAGAAGACAGAGTTTGATCTTGAGCTTACAGAGGTAGGCGCAAACAAGATCGCTGTTATCAAGGTTGTTCGTGAGATCACAGGTCTTGGCCTTAAGGAAGCTAAGGAAGCTGTTGACGGCGCTCCCAAGGTTATCAAGGAAGCTATGTCAAAGGACGACGGCGAAGCTGCTGTTAAGAAGTTTGAAGAAGCTGGCGCAAAGGCTACTCTCAAATAATTTAACCTTTTGTAATGAAAATGAGCTCATCTTAACGGTGGGCTCTTTTTTTGCGTTTTGTTGGTACTCTGCCGAAAAGGGGAGGGGAGCGGCAAAAGGGGAAGAATATTTCCGAAAGGCAAAAGAAAATTTGAAAATTGACTTGATTTTTGAGGAAAATGGTGGTATGCTAAGTTTACCACACTGAAAATTCAATAATAATTTCCAATTATGGGGTTAGTGTTTTTATTTTTTGATAAAAACATGGACTTCTATATTTCTATACCTCGTATTGGAAATGAATTTTTAGTGTGGTAGCTAACGATGTCTGTGTTTTTGGTGTGTGCAGACTTCGGTTAGCACACACCTTTTTTATTTATTCTTTAATTTTTAGGAGGAAAAACAAATGAAAAAATCAATGAAAAAAATCTTGTGTACTTTTATGGTGGTTCTAATGGTACTAATGAGTGTTCCTGTGAGCGGATTAGTTGTTTTAGAACTGCCGAAGCTTGACTGGGGTATTAGGGCGAGTGCCTTATCACCAAGTGGCTCGTGCGGCAATAATGCAACCTATACATTTGATAGTGATACAGGTGAGGTGGTTATCAGCGGTACGGGCACAATAAATCCTTATTTTTTTTCTGGCAGCAAAGCTAAAAGCGTTGTGATCGAGTACGGTATTACTATTATTGGAACTATGGCATTTTATAACTGTGATCAAATTGAAAGCATTACTATACCTGATTCTGTTAAGGAAATTGGCTATGGAGCGTTTCTCAATACAGCTTATTATAAAAATAGCGCTAATTGGGAAGATGGCTTGCTTTACATTGACAAATATCTTATCTGTGCTGATTCTTCCATTAGAGATTGTAATATTAAAGATGAAACAATAGGTATAGCTACATTGGCTTTTGGTGAATGTGATAATCTAAGCAATATTGTAATTCCTAGTAGTGTAAAGTTTATAACTGATGCTGCTTTGGCACAATTCCTTGTATTAAGTAAAACTAATAACATAATGGTTGATGCGGATAATGCATACTACACAAATGATGAATATGGTGTTTTGTTTAACAAGGATAAAACGGAGTTAGTGCAATATCCTTCCGGAAAAGAAAATGAGTCATATACAATACCAGACAGTGTAACTACTATTAGAAATGGAGCGTTTGGTAGTTCAAAGAATTTAAAGAATGTAATTATTCCTGATAGTGTAACAAATATTTATAATGGAGCCTTCCTTTATAGTGGTATTACAAGCGTAGTAATACCCAGTAGTGTTACTTGTTTGCACACCGAAACCTTCTTTGGTTGTGACAATCTCGCAAGCATAACGATTCCTGATAGTGTGACAAATATAGAATTAGCAGCGTTTAGTTATTGTCCGGTAACGGACATTTATTATGGTGGCACTGAGCTTGAATGGAACGCAATAGAAAATATTAGCTACAGTAAAGATGATCTTGCGAATGCCACTATTCATTATAATTCACACACTCACAAATATGGTCTGTGGTATACAGCGATTGCTCCAACTGTATTCGAGCAGGGTGAGGAAAGGCGTGATTGTTCTTGTGGCGAATATCTAACTCGAAAAACTGCTAAGCTGACAAGTGATGTTAAAAGAGATCATACAACCGGTGTTGAGATAACATATTCAGGTGATAATTTTTCGAGCGATTTTAATATTATCATCTCAGAAAACCCAATAAATGCCAACATCGCTTTTGGTGATTATGAAAACTTTAAGGTATACAATATTACTCTTGAAGCAAATGACGAGAAAATACAACCGATTGGCAAGGTAACAGTTAAGCTTCCAGTTCCGGTAGACTATGACAAAGATAATATAGTTGTTTATTACATTGACGATAGTGGTAACAAAACTATTATGGAAAGCAAGGTTGAAAATAACTGTATCATTTTTGAAACAGATCATTTCAGTGAGTATGTCATAGTTGATCTTAGTAGCAAAAAGGTAGAACATACCCACGAATATACAACATCACAAATTAATCCTACCTGCACTCAGTCAGGCTCAATCACCTACTCTTGCACCTGTGGTGATACCTACACCGACACTATCCCTGCCACCGGTCACTCCTTCTCCGGCTCACTCTGCACCACCTGTGGCTACGACCGAGCTAATGAGTGTTCCTGCAATTGCCACAAATCCGGCATCGCCCACTTCTTCTTCACAATCATCAATTTCTTCCAAAAGCTCTTTGGCAATAACAAAGTCTGCGCCTGTGGTGCTATCCATTAATTTAATACTTCTCACCTAACTATTTGCAGGCGGTAGATTAGTACCAAAAAACTAATCTGTCGCCTGCTCTTATCTGTCCATATAACAACATAAAAATATCAGGGCTTAGTTTCACCACTAAGCCCTGTACCTTTTGCGTAGCCTTTTAAAGCTCACCGCATATTATTTTTTCAATCAAAACAGATTCTCAAAAAATCTTCCGATTATCGCAATCCAATTATTTACCTCCGCAAAGAGGAAGTCAAGCACGCCAAGGTTCACATAAGTCGAGTCAACCGGGTTTGATGTGCCCTTCTTTGCATCTGCGTCAAGTAAAAATGCCTGAGTGTAAACGATTCCGCCCTCACCAAAAACTTCGGCTCTCACATAATCACCAATAACATCACTGTATTCGTTAAGGTCGAGTGTTGCTTCACCGGCTTTTTGTGTGCAAATAAGCTTGCCGTTTGAAATCCAACGCACAATAAGAGCGTCCGTTGTGTTGATTGTTATCTCGTCCTTTGCTTCGTCAACTACGATAGATGAGATTCTCGGGTCAGCCTTACAGGTGTTGTAGCCGTCATCGTCAAGAGTAGAATAGGTGATACCTATGCTCGAGTCAGCATCGTATTTGCCATTTTCGATACCCTCAATCTTTTCTGCCATTTCGTTAGCTGTGTCGTTAACCTTGTTATAAAGCTCTGTTTCGCCATAGTACTCTTTAAGTGCTGCCGCAATGTCAACAAGCTCCTCATAATTGCCTAAGCAATGGCTTGCTGCGAAAAATTCGCCGTTTTCAAGGCTGTGTCTTAATGCTGCTGAGGTTTGTTCTTCAAGCAGAGTAAGTGTGTAGCCTGTGTCAATAACTCTAAGCTGATGAGCGTCAGATGATGCGATAGCATATACATTTTCTCCATTAGCCGCAAACTTTGTCAAAAGTACATCCCAAAGGACTCTGTCAAAACGAGTTCTGCCGTCACCCTTGGAGTTCATGTCAATACCAATACAGCTGTCGTAATTTTCAATAAGGCTTGCATATTTGTTGATATAATATTTGTATGCAAGATTGCTTTCGTTGTAAGCGTCTTCGGAATGAAGCTCATAACGTGCTTTTGTGTACTCGCCGGGGTGGTTGATTACGCAAACGCCCTTCATAGCATTAACGCCCTTAACCGCATCCTCGTAGGTTGTAATGGAGTTGTCAACATGGTCAACAAACCAGCTGTTTACATGTGCGTTTACTGACACTGCATTGTTTTCGATTCCATAAGGCACTCTAAGGATTTTTTTGCCACTGTCAAGGGTGAGATAATCGTCACCGTTGTCAGCAGTGCTGTAAGTGTAGGAGATGCCGTTGTCAAATTTGCCTGAGTTGCCTAAATAAACAAGGTCACCCTCGCTTCTGCCAATAAGACTGAGAAGTCCGTGAACTAATGCGTTGGGGTTTGGGTCTGCCCAGGAGTAGTTGACAGTACCATGGTCAGTTGTTGCAACAATGTCAAAACCGGTTTCCACATGACGCTCGATTGACTGGAAAAGAGTAATGTCACCGTCACTTGCGTTTGTGTGTGAATGAAGACCGGTCTTGTACGCCGTAACAGCATCCCAATCAACATTTGCATACGGATTTGTGATTACATAAGATCCATCCTCTTGTGAGGCAAATGCCGCCAATGAGAAAGGCAGACACATCATAAGAGCAAGGATAATTGCAATAGTAGCTTTAAATTTTTTCATGTTTTATTCTCCCTTTTGTTGAGTATTTTCCTATATTTTAACATATTTATTTTTTACAATCAATGCTTTTTCAATTTTTTGTTGGGGTCAATTTTCTTTATATTCTTCCTTTATTTTTCGGCAGGGTACTAATAAACAGGCATCTTTTTTTGTAAAAATTACTAAAAATTTATCAAAGTTTAAAAATTTATTATTACACTTGAATTTTCTCATATTTAGTGTTACAATATTAGCGAAAATTTTTTTAGGAGGAAATTCCAATGACAAGATTTACTATTCCCAGAGATTTATATCACGGAAAAGACGCTCTCGATGCCCTTAAAACATTAAAGGGTAAGAAGGCCATCGTTGTTACAGGTGGCGGCAGCATGAAGCGTTTCGGTTTCCTTGACAAGGTTGTTGCTAACCTTGAGGAAGCCGGCATGGAGGTTAAGCTTTTTGAAGGCGTAGAGCCTGACCCATCAGTTGAGACAGTTAAGCGTGGCGCAGCTGCTATGGCTGAGTTTGAGCCTGACTGGATTGTTGCAATCGGCGGCGGTTCACCTATTGACGCTGCAAAGGCTATGTGGGCTTTCTATGAGTACCCTGAAACAAGCTTTGAAGACCTTTGTATCCCATTTAATTTCCCCACTCTCAGAACTAAGGCTAAGTTCTGCGCTATTCCATCAACATCAGGTACAGCTACTGAGGTAACTGCTTTCTCAGTTATCACAGATTATCAAAAGGGCGTTAAGTATCCTCTTGCTGACTTTAACATCACTCCCGATGTTGCTATCGTTGACCCTGCTATCGCTGAGACTATGCCTAAAAAGCTCACAGCTCACACAGGTATGGACGCTCTCACTCATGCAATTGAGGCTTATGTTTCAACTCTCAATTGTGACTACACAGACCCTCTTGCACTTCATGCTATTAAGATGATTTGTGAGTATCTTATCCCTTCATTTGGCGGTTGTCCTCAGGCAAGAGAAAGAATGCACAACGCTCAATGTCTCGCAGGTATGGCATTCTCAAATGCACTCCTCGGCATTGTTCACTCAATGGCACATAAGACCGGTGCTGCATACTCAGGCGGTCACATCGTTCACGGCTGCGCTAATGCTATGTACCTTCCCAAGGTAATTAAGTTTAACTCCAAGAATGAAACAGCTGCTAAGAGATATGGCGAAATCGCTGCATTTATTGGTCTTGAGCCTACTGTTGACGCTCTTATCAATAAGATTAACGAAATGAATAAAGCTCTTGAAATCCCATCATGCATTAAGGATTATGAGGGCGGCATCATTGACGAGAAGGAATTTTTGGACAAGCTTGATACTGTAGCTGAGCTTGCAGTTGGTGACGCTTGCACAGGCTCAAACCCAAGAGAGATTACTCCCGCTGAGATGGCAAAGCTTCTTAAGTGCTGCTATTATGATGAGGAAGTTGACTTCTAATTAAGCTATATTTATTATGTACCGTCTACCATGGCGGTACATTTTTTACATTTTTCCCTATTTTTCCCCTCCCAAAAATGGTACTGTGCCCATGAAATATTAGCTTTTTTAAAAAATTACTTGACATAATTAAATTTTGTGTGTAAAATTTTAATTGTGACATGGAAAAAGTCACAGTGTGCTTAAAAGATTAATAATGAATAAAGGCGGTGTAAAATGTGCTTTACACCACCTTTTAATCTTTTTTAGGAGTGTTTTTTTATGTTAAAAGCTATTCTACCAAAAAATGTTAGAGAGACCTCTCTTTTTGGCTTAACTCAATGGGATAAGGGTCAAGAAATATCAATTGCATTTGATAATATGCCTGAGAGCTTTCAGGTGCATTTTTCTCTAAGGGGCAGCAATGAGGCATATACAGCCGATGCTATCACATCAAATGGGGAAGCAATTGTCCTTATACCCGACGAGCTGCTCACAAGTGGCAAGGATATTGAGGCATGGATTTATATTACAGGTGATGATAAAGGCGAAACTATTGGCAAAATCACCTTATATGTTAAGC
Organism: uncultured Faecalibacterium sp.; assembly: GCA_964504475.1. Taxonomy (GTDB): domain Bacteria; phylum Bacillota; class Clostridia; order Oscillospirales; family Acutalibacteraceae; genus UBA6857. The sequence continues at coordinate 24,539 of CAZDEL010000014.1, forward strand.
CTCGTGCAGAGCCAAAGGGCTATATGGAAGCCCTTGTGCCATCGCAGCAAAAATTAGTGGAAAATATAATAAGGGATTTACAAGGCAATCTCCAACAGGTTTTGGAAAACGGAGTGAATTCAGAGTATATCCCCGAGTATGTAAAGCAGGAGGCGCAGCGTGTGGCAAAAAATGTTTTGTCAGTGCAAAACAAAAATACAATCACCTTTGCCGCATTAAGTGACATTCATTATGACCCATCTGATTATTATAGCAAAAAGGCTTTCGAGCACGCTGCTAAGGCGTTAAAGCTTATTCGCTGCATGTGTAATATTGACTTTGCTGTGGTCTTGGGCGACAATATTTGTGACGGCGATGACAAAAGCATCAATGACGCAAAGCAGGCTTTTTTATCGGTAAACAATCAGCTTTTTGACGCTTTTGGCTCATTGCCTCAGCTAAGATGTATAGGCGGTGAGGATATGCTAATAGGCTCATATTATCGCAATGGTGATTACTTTGATTTAGATGAGCTTTATCCGCTTATAGGCAAATGGTGCAGTGACGCTACATATAATGGGTTAGACGAAGCGTCCTCTTATTGCTATAGAGATTTTGATAAGGAAAAATACAGGGTCATTTGTCTTAACACAAGTGATATGAGGTTTGAAAGTGGAAACAGTACCACCATGAGTAGAGCAAAAATGGGTGCAAAGCAGCTTTTGTGGCTTTGCGAAGCTCTCAAATTAGAAGGCAAGGAAGACCCGCAAAGCTGGAAAATCCTAATAATGTCTCACTATCCTGCAAATTATTATACAGAATTTTATATCCTTAATGAGATAATTAAGGCTTATACCACCTCGTCTAAGATTGAGCTGGTTTATGAGGGTACTGATGAAATATCCTGCGACTTTTCACAGTATACCTGTGGCAAAATTGTGGCGCTGTTTAATGGAGAGCTGCATAATTTTAAGGTCAACACCTTAAAGGATGCAAATGTTCCCATGATAAGCATACCAAATGTTTCCTTTAGTAAAAACAATTTTTATTCCGGTGAGGAGTACACCTCCTCGGAAAATCTCGCTTACGGTGAGGAAGCTACTTATGATAAAACTGAGAGTTGCGGCAAGGATACGGCATTTTGCATTGTGACAATTGATAAGGTCAAGGAAATAATATACGCTCATTGCTATGGTGCAGGCTATGACAGGACAATTGATCTCAATTCCCTTGAAGATGCAATTGACACACCTGTGGACGAAGATACCAGCGACACAAATGACGACAATACTGACAGCAGCACAGGCGGCAGTGGTACAGGTGGTAGCAGCACAGGTGGCAGCGGTACCGGCGACAGTAGCTCAACTGACGAGCCTTACACTAATCTTGTGGCAAGCTCCGTTGACGATAATGGGGATGTATTTAACCAAAACGGCTACAAAAACGGCTTTTACTTAAATAGTGACGGAAATGCTGTAGCCGGTGACGGCACTACTTATACGGGCTATATTCCCTGCGATGTGGGCGATGTAATTTATATTAAAGGTGGCAGCTTTTCGTCTTCCGGCATTAGCAGCATTGCTTTATACGATGACACCTATAGCCTTATTGGTACTTTGCCAATGTCAGGAGCAGATGACACACAGTCAGGCCTTAGCTATTCTTCGGGTATAGTTTGCTTTGATAGAGGCGGTGCTTCACCTGAGGTCATAGGCCAAACGGCGTTTATACGAGTGTCATGTGAATGTGACGGCAAAGACCTTATTGTTACAGCTAATGAAAAAATTCCGGTTGGCCCTGATTCGTCCGGCGGAATGAATTATACAAATATTATTCCTTTTAGCCTTGATGAAAACGGCTCGGATTATAACGGCGGTCTCGGCTATCTTAATGGTGTAGCAATTGACGATACCGGCAGTGAAGTAAGTGCGAGCGGCTACACTGTGACAGGCTTTTTTGATGTGGAAAAAGGAGGAGTTTTACGCTTTAAAAACTATGGCTTGAGCAGTGAAGCATATAACTGCCTTGTGATTTATGATGAATATTATAATTATATGTTCACCATTAATTTTACAAGTGAGACTGATGATTTGCCAAACGGTGTGAGCTTTTCAAATGGTGTGCTTACCTTTGATTCGGGAGCTGTTACCGCTGAGGAGTTATCCGACGCATTTGCTATTAGACTGTCAACAAAAGCTCTTGGCGAAAATCTGATTGCAACATATGATGAGGAAATTGTATAAAAGGGGAGTAGACCCTACTTTTATGTGACTTGCTTTAATGAACAAAAATAGACTTTTGTCTAATAAATCCTCGATTTTTGATTTGGTTGTGTGATAAATTAAAACAAACTTTTAACAAAAGTTGAAGTGAACTTTCACAAATGTGTATAAATTATTAAGAAAAGTTAACTATTTGCGAATTGCCTTAAAAATTTACGCAATTTAATTGACATTTTGGTTATTATGTATATAATCAAAAGTATAGTAATCGACAGTTTGACACATTTTGATTACTAAATGGAGGATGAACAATATGAAAAAAGCAAAGAAAGTCATTTCAATTTTACTCGCTCTAATTTTAGCATTAGGCACATTGTCGCTTGGCGTGTCGGCAGCGGATGAAAAAGACGGTAAGTGGATAGCCACATGGGGCACTTCACCTGTTGATTTTTACATTTCCCTTGCTGATTATGTCAGCGGCTTTGTTGTTAATGGCAAGATTCCGGCAGGCTCACTTGTTAGAACAGAACTCAAGGTAACCTCTTCCGGTGAAAAGCTCAGATTGAAATTCTCAAACGAATATGGCAATAGAGATGTCAGCTTTTCAAGAGCATTTGTGGCAAGAAGTGACGACAATCAAAGCGGTGGAGTTAAGGCTAATGAGATGTACCCACTCACCTTTGACGGCAGCAGAACAGCAGTTATTCCGGCAGGTAAGACAATCTGGTCAGACCCCATTGACATGAAGACTGAAGCGCTGGAAAAAATCACAGTTAGTATGTATTTTACAGACGAGACCCCTATTAAGACCTGCGGACTTTTCTGTGGTGAGGCTTATATGTCAGTTGTAGTGCCGACAGTAGCCGAGAATAGATATATGCCAACTCCCAGTGAGATAACAATTGCAACAGGCACAAACAGCTATCATGTTATCCCGTTTTTAAATGAGATTGACACATATACTGAGGATAAGGACGCTTATTCAGCTGTCTTTATAGGCGACTCAACTCTTGTGAATGGTACAACAGAGTATCTCTCAAGACGACTTGTTGACGCTAATGAAAAGAGCATAGCTCTTATTAACGAGGCTATTATGGGCAACCGTCTAATGTATAATGGCTGTGGTCTTATAGGCAATCTTTACGGTGACGCACTTATAGACAGATACTATAGAGACGCTTTAAATATTACAGGCTGTGAAAAGATCATTGTTAAAATAGGTGTAAATGATATACTTCACCCATCATCAAAGAGCATGGGCGAGGACGCACCTTATGTTTCAGCGCAGCAAATAATTGACGCATATATTGACCTTGTAACTCAGGCTCACGCAGCCGGCAAAGAGATATACTTTATGGAGATAACTCCTTGGAACGGCTATGTTCGTGACATTTTAGGCAATAAAGATGATATCGTCTGGAGTCAAGAGCTTCAGGATATGTGCGACACTTGTAACGCATGGATAAAGAATAATGATGTTGCAGACGGATATATTGACAGTGCTTGCGTTGCTGACCCCAATAACCCAACAGCATTTTTAGAGCAATTTACAAAGGACGGCATCCACTTCACTGAGTTAGGTGCAGTTGCATTTGCTGATTGTGTTGACATGGAAAAGGTCTTCGGTGTTTCCGGTACTCGCAGCGCCGCTGAAATATTAGGCGTTGATCCATTTGGCACATCAAAGGAGCAAGGAACAAATCAATTCCTCATTAAGCTTAGAAATGTTTTAGTGTTCTGTAGACAATTATTATCTTCACTTCGTCTTGAGTATGAGCCACTTCAAAATTGGCTTGACAAGCTCATTGACTCACTCCCTGACGGAACAGAGCTTATAGGACGCTTATCGACAGCAAGATAAGGCGCAATAATTAAGCCGCTATATAACCAGCACATTATGCTTGTTATATAGCGGCATTTGTTATTAATAGGGGAGAAGCGTGTGATTCATTTGGGAAGGCGCATTAAATATAGTTTTGAAAGCCAAACTTTATAAGCTCACTTTTCACTTGACTTTCTGTTTTATTTAGCTGCTTTGCTATCTCCTTTGTGGAGACACCGTCACCAAATAAATCCACAAGACGAGCTAATTCATCCTGTTCCCAGGTGCTTTGGGCTTGCTCATTCTCTTTTGCGCCTTCGCTTTTCTTCTTTTCTAATGAGCTGTTATAGATGTTGACAATAGCGTCAATGTTGTCAACAATGAACTGCTGAGCCTCTTTTGAGAAAAGCACGTTAATATATACACCGTACTGTCCGGTGCGCTCCTGAGCTATTATTCCAATGCTTTCGCCCATTTTAGTCGGGAGCTTGCGAGTCTTTCCGTTATATGATGTTACTATTTCCAGTGCGCCTATTTCGACTAAGGCGGTGTTTATGTCTGCCGGCTTTAGCTTAGATTGGTTTTCCTTTAAATCAGCTACTTCATTTATACGCTTGGCAATTTCGGATACGGTGATTGGCTCATTGGAAAAAGGAAAGCGGCTGATTTGCTCTTGAGTGATTGAAAAGTTTTCCTTTATCGTCTTTACGACAGTTCTTTTGACCACACCCTTGTTGTCAATAACCTGCTGTAATATATCGCTAACATAAAACAGGCACCGTGAAATTCTCACATTGTTGACGATATCCGAGTCTGCAACAGGTGAGTCGTCAATGGGATTTATGCCATTTGCCAATTTTTCCACATATGCTTTAGCTCTTTCGATTTTTTCAAGCTCAGTCATCAAAATTCCTCCTAATGATAATCTTTCCTAAATTATAGCACATAAAATGGAAAAAACAAATATTTTTTTAAATATACTAAGAGATTTATTTTTTGCTTATTTTTGGTACTATAAACCTGGGCTTCGGCTTATAGGTGCTACTCGATAATTTTATGCACACGCTGAAAAAAATAGATGCTAACTTTTATTGCAAGATAAAAGGGGAAGCTTCTATAATTTTTGACACACTATCAATCTTCCAACGAAGTTGGATTTTGCCACAAAGTGATTTCATCCGCTACAAGTGGGTTATCCCGTCCTCAAGGACAGATTTAGTCAAAAAAAGAAACAACCTTTATCCGTTGGACAAAGGTTGTTTCTTTTGGCAGGGGCAGAAGGGCTCGAACCCTCGGCACGCGGTTTTGGAGACCGCTGCTCTACCAACTGAGCTATACCCCTATGATTATGGTGGGCCATCAGGGACTCGAACCCCGGACCGACCGGTTATGAGCCGGTTGCTCTAACCAACTGAGCTAATGGTCCATGTCGTTTTGCGACTTTGTTAGTATATCAAATGCTTGTGAGTTTGTCAAGGGCTTTTATAAATATTTTTGAAAAATACGCCACATTTTACCATTTTTTCTTTCAAAAAATCTTCGGCAGAGTACCAAAGATGACATGGAGCTCTGCCGATAAGGATTTTGATATAAATTTTGATTACATTTCTTCAAGCACTGCTGCACGCTTTTCAGCAAGCTCAACTATCATTCTCTGCTGAAGCTCACCGTGGATTGGGTAGAGAATGAAGGAAATGCCATAAAGACCTCTTGCCAAAGCGGGGAGTATGCAGAAAATAAACCATATACCCTTGAGGATTGATGGGTCTGTGTTGGCTGTTGCATTGCCGGCCTCGTCAACCATAGGCACATAATTGATCCAGTGAAGCACCATACCTGAAAGCCAGCCTGTAATAGCACCGGCAAGCTTTGTAAAGTAGCCTTGAACTGTTGTAACAAGAGCCTCGTTACGAAGGCCATGCTTCCACTCCATATAATCGAGAGCGTCAGCGGTGAGAATTGGGTTACAAACCTGGATAATCTTATTGGGAAGACCTGCAATTGTGAGAAGCACAATTATACCAATGAGGTTAAGCACCTTTCTTTCACCAAAGGTACTGCTGAAAATAGCACCGTTTGGGTAGCCCAGCAGGAATAAAAGTGTGTATGCGCCAAGACCGAAAAGTCCTGCAAAAATAGCTGTTGCTCTTGCGCCAAACTTTTTAACGAGCTTAGCTGCAAAGGGAACCATAACATAGTTCGGAATACCTGTGAAAAGACCGCAGATACCGCCGTTTGCAAGAGAGCCTGTGTTGTTGAGCCAGAAGTAGCTCTCTGTTGAACCGCCAACTGATTTGAAGTTGTTGAAGAAATCCGAAAGGATAATTGCGAGCAATGGTCTGTTGCTGACAATGTTTTTAATTGAATCCCAAACAGAGGTTTTGTTCATTTCTTCACGGCTTTGAAGGGGTATTCTCTCTCTCATGTTAAAGAAGCCGAAAATCGCAAAGCATGAGGAGAATAAAAGCATGAAATAGGCAAAGCCCTTATATACACCTGCGTTAGTTATGTTGGGGTTTATCTTTGGTAGCAAATCAACGAAAAAGGGCAGGAATGACGGCAGCCAAGTACCAAACAGCTCAAAAAACTTTGTCGTGGTAATCAGGTTGTTTCTCTCATTGATGTTAGGGGTTATGTTATAAATCATCAAGTTCCAGGCATTGAAGTAGCTCATGCCAAGACCGTATAATATAGTGGCAAAGGCGAAGAAGGCCGTTTGCTTGCCACCGGTAAGATTAGGTGTGGAGAATATCATCCAGCCGCCGAGAATCCACAATGGCAAAGGAAGGATGAAGAAGGGACGAACACGACCCCAACGGGTTCTGGTACGGTCAATAATAAGACCGGAAAGTGTATCGTCAACGGCATCATAGATTGTTGCGAAAAGATTTATGTTTGCGTAAGCCTGTGGGTCAAGTCCGGCAAACTGTGTCATAAAGAACTGCTTATTGCTATCAATAAACTGAGATAGATTTTTCTGACCGAAGTTTACAAGCACATAAGCCGCAATCTCCTTAGGAGTCAAATATCTTTTTTTAGTATATGCTAATTTATCAAGGACCTCTTCCTCGTGAGCAAGCTCCTCATCAAGAGAGGTAGTGTTAACTGTTTCTGACATTGTATCACTCTTTCAAATGTTTTATATTTTCTCTAAATTATTTTTTGCTCTTTTTAGAAAGAGCTTCCTTCGCTTTTCTGACCTTTTCAGCCTGCTCAGCGTCAGCCTTCTTTTTTGCCTCGGCTCTTTCGGCTTCCTTTTTAATGCGGTCAGCTTCTTCCTTTTCCTCTTTTAAGCGTACCTTTTCGAGCCTCTCGTTTTCCAGCTCATCTTCACTCTTAACAGGAGACATTGAAACTAAGAGGTTGCCTAAGAAAGCGACGAACAAAAGCGCAATGTAAACGAGAATACCCCATAAAGCACCTGATGTTGCATTTGTGAAGTTAAGCTCGCCAATTGCAAAATTATTTGCATCAAGGTTAGTGGATGACACAAATAATATAGCACCCACAAAAGCGAAAACAAAGCTTATTATATCCGTTATCCAAACGGCCTTTGTTTTCGGCTTTCTAAACTTTATAAAAATCATAAAGAAACCGAGAACTATTGTTATCACGCTTAAAAGCATCATAATAAAGCCGAAGGTAAAATATGTAAGTCTACCACTGAATCCTTCAGCTGATATATTGCCGAAAATGCTGCCGATATTCTTAAAGAATATTCCGAAGAAGTCTAACATTTTTGTGCCATCGGTGAATAGCCCCAATAAATCAAGATAAAGTGAGCTGTCACTGCTTTCAATGCATGCCCAGGGAAGAATAAAGCCAATTGCCGGAATTACGGACATAGCCAATCTTCCGATTCTTAATTTTGTACCGAAAATAGAATACTTTAATATATTTAAAGTTCTATAAAACTTTCCGAATTTTTCCTCTGCTTTGAGGTTGTCTTCCTCCAGACGAGCCTCCCAGTTGTAGTTTGGAATACTGACACCACAGTCCGGGCACTCGGCTTTAATATTATACCATTTTAGTACCCTGCCGCAGTTAGGACATTTGCTTGCCATTAAAACACCCTTTCTTTAATAAAAATATAGCCATCCTATTGTATAACTTTGAGACGATTTTGTCAACAATATAAAATTGAAAATTATTCTTTAATTGGTTTTAATTCTAAATATTTATTGCCGAAAATTTAAAAAAGTTTATAAGTCTTTCAAAAACTATTGAAAAATTTGGAAAGATGTGGTATTCTAAATGATAATATAGAACAGTATGATCAAACAGGAGGTAAATCATGAAAACTTTAGTTAAACGAATTTCCCTGCTTTTTGCAGCAGCCATTATGATGTGCTTTTGCGTTATGAGTGCGAGCGCAGCAAATGAGGGCATTGCACTTTTCTCGCAAGAGCACGAGCTTACAATAAGCGCAGACTATATGTATGTCGGCGTTGGCAAAACCGCTCAATTTAAAGCGAGCGTCTCAGGCGTTGAGGTGCAGCCTACAATAACCTGGTCATCACTTGACGAGTCGATTGCAACTGTCAACTCATCTGGTAAGGTAACAGGTAAAAAGGAAGGCTATACCACAATTACCGCAAGTGCATCAGTCGCAGGTGAGACTCTTAATGCCAGCTATCCTATTCAGGTAGTAAAGAACGAAAACATCATACATTCATATTTGGAGACAAACAATGTTTTGTCTTATCAATATGATTATGATTACGGCTACTACTATGCAAATGACAAGGCATCATGGCAAAAAAACTTTGGCTTTGCGCGAGTTTATGACTATGTTGCTCCTTATGTCGGAATGGAGTATGACTATATTCGAGTGTTCTTCACTTATGATGACGAGGACTTCCTCGTACAGCTTTGGAAGGGTCAATATGGTGTGCTTTACGGCGGCGAAATAGGCATTTACAATAGAGATGCTGACGGTCAAAGCTCAAACCCATTTACCTTCTATAACGCTGCCAGTACAAAATATTGGCCAACAATGGATATGTCAGTTTATCATCAGGAAAAGGAAGGCGACAAGCCTAACCAATATAAGCTTCTTTTCAAGCGTCCTGTTGATAAATATTGGTGGTGTACAGGCTTCGTTCCCGGAACTCTCAGACAATATGAGCCGGCCGACGAATTAAGAATCGAAGCTACCCTTACCTTTACTGACAGCACCATGGCAAAATATTTTGCTGACGGTCTTCGTAATTGCGGCTTTACACAGGCAGCTCAAAAGGAATATTTAGGTATCGACTCCTACTATTATACAGGCAATGAGAGTGTTACCTTCTCATGGCAGGGCATAAGTGAGGCAGAGTCAACCATGGGTATAAAGATGGGTCTTGGTGCATTGTTTATGCTCAATCTCGTTAGACTTCTTTTAAAGTGGGGCTTCTTAGGTCTCGTCTTTATGATAATCTTCTAATTAAAATAATATCTGTTCTGAGGTAATGCGATGAAATTGTTAGTAAAAAAATCGACTTTTTTTGTGGTCGTTGCGACTATAATGTGCCTGTTTGCTTTTGGCGCAAGTGCCCATGACGAGGGGATAAAAAGCTTTAATGAGGAATATAAGCTCACAGTTAGTGCCGAGCGTATTTATATCGGCGTTGGCAACACAGCTAAGTTTGAGGCAACAGTTTCAGGTGTTGAGGTTCAGCCTGAAATAAGTTGGAAGGTCTCTGATGACACCTTAGCTGAAATAAGCCAATCAGGTGAGCTTAAAGGTAAGAAGATCGGTTATGTCACTGTTACAGCAAGCGCTGTTGTTGCCGGAGAGGAGCTTGAGGGAAGCTATCCTATCCAAATAGTTGAGGACGAAAGCGAGCTTCATACCTATCTTGAAACAAATAATTTTCTTTCATTACAATACGACTACGACTACGGATATTATTACACAAACGATAAAGCCTGTTGGCAAAAGAACTTCGGCTATATGAGAGCCTACGATTATGCTGCACCATATATCGGTATGGAGTATGACTATATTCGTGTGTTCTTTACCTATGGCAATGAGGAGTTTATGCTCCAGCTTTGGAAGGGTCAATATACAATAATCTACGGTGCGGAAATCGGCCTTTACAGCAAGGTGTCAGACGGCAAGCAATCAGACCCGTTTACCTTCTATTATGCCGTTGATGAAAAGCATTGGCCAACAATGGACACTGCCGTTTATCATCAGGAAAAAGAGGGCGACGCACCGGAGGATTATAAGCTCATTTTTAAGCGTCCTGTTGATAAATATTGGTGGTGCACAGGCTTTAAGTTAGGCACACTCAGACAGGTTGAGCCGGCTGACGAGTTAAGATTAGAGTCAACAATCACCTTTGAGAGCGCAGAGATGGCAAGCATAGTGGCTCAGGGATTAAATAGCTGTGGCTTTACTTCTGCCGAAAGCAAGGATAGCATGGGCCTCGATTCATATTACTATGACGGCTCAGACACCTTGTCCTTCTCATGGCAAAACATCTCCGAGGCAGAGAACACCATGAATCAAAAATATAATGTGGTTGTTATGTTTATCATGAAAATCATCACATTCCTTTTGGAGATTGGCCTCGTTAAGCTTGTTGTTAAAATACTCGTTAACAGGTAATATTAATTAACTCTTTTAGAGTGCTTCGTGACAGATTATTAATTCACTAATTTTATCGGGAGGGTACACGATGAAACAAACGTTGAAAAAATGGAGCTTAGCTTTAATTGTCATGGCTTTTGCAATTGTGGCTTTTACATTTTCCACCTGTGCTGCGGGAATCGCAACGGGTATACCTGAGGATTTTGTCAACGCACAAAAATATAAGATTATTATTTCCGCCGACGATTTTAATGTTAAGGTACGCTCAAAGGTGCAGCTAAAGGCTGAGGTTACAGGTGTCGAGGTTCAGCCCCAAATAACCTGGTCATCCTCTGACGAGAAGGTTGCTACTGTCAGCGACAGCGGCAAGGTCAAGGGCGTTAGCGTTGGCAGAGCTTTTATCACAGCAAGAGCAAATGTTGCCGGAAGAAACATTGAGGGCATATATGCTATTAATGTTGTGACAAGTGACAATGTGGTTAAAAACTTTATGACAGACAATCAGGTGCTCAGCTATCAATATAGCTATCAGGACGATTATTATTACACAAATGATAAGGATTGCTGGCAAGACAATTTTGGCTTTGCAAGAGTCTATGACATAGTGTCACCCTATATCGCCTTAGAGTACGATTATACAAGAGTCTTCTTTAAATATGACAATAAGGACTTTATGGTTCAGCTTTGGAAGGGTCAATATGGCTATATATTCTACGGCGGCGAAATCGGTGTTTATCACAGAGAATCCGACGGTAAAGAGACAGGCTATTTCACCTTCTTTAAGACTGCTGAGGAAAAATATTGGCCTAAGATGGAAATGACTCTCTATCACGAGAAGCTCAACGGCGAATGGGAGAGAGAGTTTACAAGAGATTATGACTACTATTGGTGGTGCACAGGCTTTAAGCCGGGTCATTTAAGAATGGTTGAACCGGCAGACGAGTTAAGAATTGTAGCAAGAATCACCTTCGTTGATAAGGAAATGGCTACTCTTTTTGCTGACGGTCTTAAGGCTTGTAACTTCACTCAAGCTCAGGATCAAAGCTCTGTAGGCCTTGACTCATATTATCAAAACGGCAGAGATGTTTATTTGCAATGGCAAAACATCTCCGAGGCTGAGTCCACAATGGGCATAAAGATTGCCGCAGGCTCAGTGCTCGCTTTAAATATAATCGGTCTTATTATAGGCTCACTGTTTACCATGGGTCTTGGCTGGTTAGTTTTCCTTATAATCCTTTAATGGGATTTAACTAAAAAGTTAAAAATCAAAATGACTGCCTGTTAGCTTTTAGGCAGTCATTTTTTAGTGTACTTATTAAGTCGCTTCAAATCTTTTCAATTTCTCTTTTCAGCTTTTCCACTATACGCTTTTCCAGCCTTGAAATATAGCTTTGAGATATGCCGAGGATATCCGCAACCTGCTTTTGGGTGTATTCCTTAGAGCCAAACAAGCCGAAACGCATGGTCATAATCTGTCTTTCTCTTTCAGATAGATTTTTCACACAACGCAAAAGCTGCTTCTTTTCATCTTGATACTCGATGTTGCGGTTAACGCTGTCACTGTCTGAGCCTAAGACATCACTTAAAAGCAGCTCATTACCATCCCAGTCCACATTTAAAGGCTCATCAAAGGATAGCTCGTTTTTATTTTTTGCGATTTTCCTAAGATACATTAGGATTTCATTTTCAATGCACCGTGAGGCATAGGTGGCAAGCTTTATTTTCTTTGACGGACGAAAGGTGTTAACCGCCTTAATCAGACCTATTGTGCCAATGGAAACTAAATCCTCTATGCCGACTCCTGTGTTTTCAAATTTCCTTGCGATATACACTACGAGCCTTAGATTATGTACCACGAGAAGCTCTCTGTTTTCAAAGTTTTCTTCCTCAATTTCACAAAGTATCTTTTCTTCCTGCTGCTTTGTCAAGGGTGCCGGAAGGTTTTGAGAGCCGTTGACATAATAAACCTCATTGTCCGCTGAAAACAGCTCCTTTATTTTACTTTTTAAGCTTTGCAATAGTTTTACAATTTTCATCATAATCTGCTCCCGTTTCACTTGTTATATTTTCAAATATGCCTGAGGGCAATAAGGCGGAAAATCCACCGCCTTTAATTTTACCTTCACTCACTGCTATTACTGCCCGGGCGGCATCAAGGCTGATTTCAAGGCCTTTTATTTGTACGCGTTCAGCCGTGAAGCAAGGCAAAAGTGACTCGCCGCCAAGGACAGTGCAGGGAATATATCTAATTGCTATGCCGGACATTAGGGCATATTCATATATGTGCTTTTCGTCAGGGAAAATATCCTTTAAAGCGTGGGTACTGACTATTATGACTGCCTTGCCTGTGAAGGGGTCGAAAAGCTTGTTGCCTGTGTCATAAAGGGCGGGAAAGGATATTACTTTATCATTTATATGCAGCTTAACGGTAAAAATTGTATTTTTCGGCTCTTTGACTTTTATGAAGGAATTTATACTCTTTATAACAAAATAGCAAACTGCCGTTAAAATAATCAAAACTATGGGCTCAATGTCAAAGTAAACAATGAAGGACTTAAGGTACATATTTTGAGGACTTACAAAGTACCAAAGGGCGAGCATCAGACCGGCAAAAACAAAATTTGTCAAGAAGAAGCTACCAAAAAGCCGCAAAAACATTTTAATGTGCTTAATATTAAAGGCGACAAAAATTAAAATAACGGCAAAGGGCAGACGAGAAAAGCCTATGACCGCGTCGCTTATATGAGGAATGAGTATAATAAGGCTGTATAAGCCGCCAAGAAGGGCCGCTAAGGCTATGCGAAGCCGTGAGGCTTTTACCCCTGATATTAGCTCAGTGAGCACTAACAGGGCATAGTTTATGTAGGAATTAATAATGAACAAAACATCTGCATAAATTACCTGAGTCACTTAAATCACCCTTAACATTATAAGTCTTAGCGCCATGTTTTTATGTCGTAAAATAGGTGATAAAAAGTTGTTTCTCAACAAAATTAAAGCTTCTTAATCTTTTTTACTATTGACAATCTCTTTTTGTCGGTATAAAATTACGATATACATATTTAAAGGAGGAAAATTTATGAGCTTTGCAGCAGGATATGGCAAAACA
>CAZDEL010000015.1:0-7047 GCA_964504475.1 uncultured Faecalibacterium sp.
ACTTAATTGTCGTTTTCATAATGGATAATATCATCAACATCGCAATTTAATATGTAACAAAATCGAGCTAAAATATCACAATCAATACGCTCAACAGTGCCGGAGCACCACTTTTCAACAACTTCAAATCGTGTATCAGCTAATTTTGCTAATCGGTATCTGGTAATGCCTCTTTCTTCCAGTATTTTTTTTAAATGAATTGTGACTTTACCATATGATTCAATGTTTATGATACTGCGTAATTCTTTCATAATATCACCAATGTATATTTTACTTCAAAAACTACATGTTGACAATTACCATTAATTATGTTACTATGTATATAGTAACAATTTTATTGGCGGCACAGAAATATTTATTGCCGAAAAGCTAATAAAATGTTATTTAAGATTAATCGAGAGAGGGATTAGACAATGGTAAGGAAAATTATGAAAAAAATCTTGTGTACATTGATGATTGTGGTCATGTGCTTGACGAGTGTGCCGGTGGGTGGACTTGTGGGGCTTAATTTGAGTGGTTTTGATTTTGGTGCTACTGAGGTGAGTGCTTTGTCTGAGAGTGGTCAGTGTGGCGACAATGTTTATTGGAGCTTTGATAGCAATACCGGCGAACTTACTATTAGCGGTACGGGTGATATGTGGGATTTCTATTCTGGATCATTATCTTATTTTAACGGTGTGGTTGACGATGATGGAGATTCACCGTTTAAATCTATGAATGTTAAAAGTGTCGTTATTGTGGACGGTATAACAAATATAGGAGACCATACTTTTAATTCTTGCAGTTCAATAAGTAGTATTGTAATTTCTAACAGTGTAACAAACATAGGTGCTAGTGCGTTTTTTGGCTGTAGTAGCTTAACCAGTATCATAATTGGTAACAGCGTAACAAGTATAGGCGAGTATGCGTTTCAAAATTGCAATAGCTTAAATAGTGTCACAATTCCTGACAGTGTAACTATCATTGGTAATTGTGCGTTTTGGTATTGCACTGGCTTAACCAGCGTCACAATCCCCGACAGCGTAACTAGCATAGGCAATTATGCGTTTTATGGTTGCAGCAGTTTAACTGGTATCACAATTCCTGACAGTGTAACAAGCATAGGTGAGGAAGCGTTCTGTAATTGTAGTAGCATAATTAGCATAACTGTAGATATCGACAATGCAAAATATTCAAATGACAGTTATGGTGCTTTATTTAATAAAGATAAAACTGAGCTTATACAATATCCAGCGGGCAACAAGAAAACATCATATTCAATCTCAAATACTGTAACAAAAATAGGTATAGATGCATTCATTAACTGTCAGAACTTAAATAGTATATCAATCCCCGACAGCGTAACAAGCATGGGCTGGGGTGCGTTTTATGGTTGCAATAGTTTAACAAGCATCATAATCCCTGGAAGCGTTAAAAATATAGGCATGTCAACGTTTGACTTTTGTAGTAGTTTAACTAGCGTTACAATTCAATATGGTGTAACAAGTATTGATTGGGGTGCGTTCAAAAGTTGCACCAATTTAAATAGAATCACAATTCCTAACAGCGTAACAAGTATTGGCGAACGAGCATTTGACAATTGCTCCTCCCTCAAAGATGTCTATTACTCCGGCACACAGGCACAATGGAATCAGATAAGCATTGGCTATTACAACGACGATTTACTCAACGCAACGATTCATTTTGGTCACAGTGGCACCAATTCTCAACCATCTCAAAGCTCCTATTTTGTCATTACATCTGATGAAAATTCAGTTGATTCACTTAATCGCTATAATGTCGGAGTTTATAAAATACAATTACTTGATAAAAACAGTAGCCCAATATCAATTAATAATGTAACAGCAAAAAATAACACACCGGATATAATTAAAATTTCAACGAAAAAACTTTCAGATACAGTGCTTGAGCTTACAGTTGATCCTAAAAAAGACGGTGACGCTTCGATTAGCATTATAAATGGTGCTGATGGTGTTGAGCAATTTTTCAATTTTAGCGTTTATTCAGATACTAATACATATAGAGCAGATAAAGTTCCTGTAACAAATGAAAAATTAAAAACCAACTTCTCTCGTGGTGATTTAACTGTTGATAATTTTAGCTATGTATTTGATGAGAATAAGGACAAATATATTGCAAAAATGGACGTGTATAACTCCTCAGGTGCAATTGGTACTGTTACAGCATACACTCAGGACGGTAAGATTTCAGACATAGAGAAGGTTGATCCTTATGTTCCTTTACCCGGAGATTTTGGCGAGTTCCTTGTTTATCTCGGAGCAGGCTCAGTAAGCTATCTTAAAGGCGATAGCTTTAACTACCGCTATGCACTCGAAACCAAAAAGACAAAAGTTGAAATTGAAGTTCCGAAAGATGGTTACTTGACAGTATCATGTGATATTACAGTAGACAAGGGAGCGTTTATATATAACTTAGTATCTATTGGTGTAGATTTAGCCTTTAAAACTGCTGAAGTTGTTCAGGTTTTAGGTACTGACACAGATGAAATAGCAGAGGAAACAACTAAAAAACTTGCTAAAGATGTGGCTAAACATTTTGGCAAAGATGATAAGAAAGATAATAACAAATGGTTGGAAGGCGCAATGAAGAAAGTCGCTAAAAAGCTTTCCAAAAAATTTAGCGTGAACTATATTGGAGAAGCAGGTACTTTTTCAGTAGAATTGCTCAATGAAATGTACCAAAACATAGGCAAAAATTTTATTGATGCTTTAGCCGGTGCTGTTTTTGATATCGCAAAAGTTCAAATTGAAAAATTTGGCGTTGAGAAAGCAACAAAAAAGCTTATTGAAAATAAAGTGATAGCTGCGGCAGAAGAAGCATTGCTAAAAGCGGCAAGTGTTGTGTTTGATGCCGGTGGTTATATTAAATCTTGTTAACAGCATTTTGGGTGCATATTACTACAATTTAGGTACAGGTAAAACAGAGGTAGTGTTCAATCCCTGCGGTGAAAACGGCTTCCTTTGCAAAGATAAAATAAAGGTAATATCTGATGTTATAACTGATGAAGTTTTATTGCATCACTATGTTGTATATGATAGCCGTCCTCACGATGCCTTTGTGAGAAAGGAAATATACCCCAGCTTTGGATTAAATTCGCAACCTGATGATAAGGAAATATCCATAGATTTAAATCGTATTACGGAAATACACGAAATCTCCTTAAAGAAAAATGGCAAGGATGTCGGCTCAAAATTTAAGGCGACTGTTGAAATGGGATTGCCAACATATATGATTAAAAACACTTGCAGTGTTTATAGAGTCGAAAAGGACGGCACATATACGAAGCTGAAAACAACTATCGAAGACGATAAAATAATATTTGAAACTGATCACTTTAGCCAGTATATCCTAACAGGTATTAGTAGTGATATTGTAGGCACAACACCATGTGACGATCATGTTTATGAAGAAGAAAAAGTTGCTCCCACTTGCACCACAGCAGGCTCAATAACCCACACCTGTTATTGCGGTGACACCTACATCGAGACCCTTGACCCCACCGGTCACATCGATTCCAACTCCGACTCATATTGTGACTCTTGTGGTACTGACCTCAACCCACAAGCACATTGCTCCTGCAATTGCCACAAAACAGGCATTCTCCACTTCTTCTTTGTCATCGTCAATTTTTTCCAAAAGCTCTTTGGCAATAACAAAGTCTGCGCCTGTGGCAAGGTACACTAAAAGCACACTTATGGTGCGGTGCGATTGCCTGATATATTGATTTTCCCCTGCGTACAGCCGGCATAAAATCACTGGCGCAATATAAATCAACGCACCTTAGCCTTCCCAAAACAAAAATAAAACACAGCCGATTCGTTCTTCTCATGCGAATCGGCTGCCTTATTTTTATATCATTGACTCCTTAATCTTGACCACAGTCCACACATCACTACGCTTTTTTACCTGCCAATAAGCGAGCTTGTGCTGCGTGTCAATAACATCGTCCTTCTCGTCAAGGTAGGTTTTAGTGTAGTCCACCCAAACATAGCCACTGCCAAAGGAAAAATCTGCGCTCAAAAGATTAAATTGCACATCAATTCTTGCCACATCACCCTCGATGCCTTGAGCGTCGTTGCCCTCCTCGTCAGGGTCATAGACATATCTTTCCAGCTTTCCTGCGTTTTCCGGTACTTTGCCACTTAAATCGGTCATGATGCTGCCGGCAAAGTCGATGACTCCTTGAGCAATTTCCTTGTCCTTTTTAGAGTATTTGTGCTCAATAGATGAGTAGTAGGGGAGAAAACCATATTTATATTTCTCGTACTTGTCATAGTTTTCACCGTGACCTGTGAATATTGTAAAAATTAACATCCCTGAAAAAAGCATTGCAAGGATAGTTAATATCAGCTTGTGTCTCATAACGCAATAGAACCTTCTTTCTTTCAACTGATGCCAGTATAAAAGAGAAAAAGGTTCTTGTCAATTAAAGTGAGATTTTTGTAAGAAAAGCTTAATAAATGAAATTAATTTGTTGCTTTTTTTATAAAGACTTGTAATTAATTTGTAATTGTTAATTACTTCTTAGCTTTTTAGGTGTAGCTCCTAATTTTTATCATAGAGCAAATCTTTTCAAGGAAAAGGAGCATGAATACCCCTTGCAAAGAGCCAACTATTAAGCTTTGTGGGATTCTCGATATGAACACTGCCGTATAATTAGTGCCGTACAGTAACGATAACCAATAGCTGTTCATTAAAAGAGTGCAAACAAACTGTGAGGTTATTGTGCTTAAAATTATACGCACAGCGCCGCCCTTCTTGGCAAGGTACAGACCATAGATAAGACCTGAAACAGCAGCGGTTAAGGTAAAGCCGGGGAAGTATGCGCCTGTTGTGGGAAAGATGATTGCACCTAAAAAATCACCTAAACCATAGACTAACACACCGCCTAATATCCCAAATCGTCGTGCGGCTATAACCACAGGGATAAAGGATAGGGAAAAGCGTAGACTTTCTGTTATTGAGATGGACAAAAATCTTGCTGCTACCACCTGCATAGCGGTCAACAGTGCAAGACAAGTGAGGGTGAAAAGCTGTTTTTCCTGCTTTGCTTTCATAATAAAAACCTCCATTTGTCCCACAAGGTGAAAAATAGAGGTTAATGACTATTTATCACAGCGGGATGCGATTTATGCACCGCAAGCGTTTCGCTTTTCGTCCCTAAAGCAACTCCCCGTCTTTAAGGCACTAAGCGCACATAAATCTACTCTGTATTTTTTGTGTTTAAACTATAGCACTATATAAAGGTCTTGTCAATGGCTTGAGAGCAAATTAAACAAAATCCTGATATAGACTTCCGGTTAAGCTAAGCTGTTTTAGCTTAAACTTAGTCTGCTCATCACTTAAAACCATGGTGCTGCTTGTAAGATATTCTGCCAATGTGTTTAAAAAATCGTCCAGGCCATGATATGTATCTCTTTTTATAGTTGCATAAAGCTCGTAATCTGTGTGACCGGGATAGGTCAAAACAAAGTGAATGGATATATATTTATCTGTCAATTCAAATGAAAAACCGTCAGGTAAGTCAAGAGCCTTTCTTCTAACGAGCTTAATAGGGACTGATTCAATTAAACTCTCCAGTGCGATTTTTCTGTCATCAATTGAGAAAGGCTTAAGATATTTTTCACTTACTATATGTACTAAGCCTGTTTTCATAAATTTTTCAAGGGCTTTCTCAGGAATCAAAAAATTTGTTACATCGCCCATATTAGAGTAATAATTTAAAAAGGCTTTTATAAGTATATCTTTTAACTCGTGAGGTATATCTGTAGTGTTGCGATAAAGCAGGTCATAATCTGTTAAAGCAACGGGGCAGAAAAGGTTTGCGTAGCATAAATAAAACTCAGTCCCGACAAACTCAGTGCGTGAAAGCAGTTGGCTCTCATCCTCAATGATATAAAATAAATCATGAGCGTTGTCTGCTATCTTCTTATGCTCTGAGATATATAAGTCGGCTAAAGAGCTTGATTTTATTATTGTACCCCTTGAGCTGTCAAAGGAAAACAGTATGAGCCTATCAGATGAAACAATGTAGTATGGGTTTACTAAGGCGTGAGGCTCTTGGCTTATTATCTTTGCCGGCACTCTAAGACAGCCCCATCTTAAGCTTTTCCACAATGACAAAATGCCTTGCTCATCTACTGTATCTGAAAAGGTAACTATATGGTTAATCACTGAAAAGTCATGGCTATATTTGTTTTGATATGTGGCATAAAGTGCCTCGTCAAGCTCACCGAAGGAAAAAGGATAATTCGTATATATCTTATATTTCTTTTCAATAGCTTCAATAAGAAGGGCACAGGCCGCACCGACAATAGAGTTTTTATCTAAATCCGTTATGTTATCACAAAGATTAAACTCCGGAATATCAACCTTTTCCGCTTCAACACGAAAGGCCTCGCCAACCTCTAAAAAGTGCTTGACAAGGTCGATTGACTCGTCACTATGTCTGAGCTTAAGATACATATCAGAAAGCTCTGCAATATGCTTTTCAAAGACATAGTCAAAGGTTTTGAGTTTTTCAAAGAGAAACTTCGGCAAGGGTCTGCTTCCGTCTAATAATGCAATAGCATAGCTTCGTGAAATATCTAAGTCTCTTGCAAATTGAGCTTTACTTACACCACTTTCCTTAATAATGTCATTTAATATATGATGCATTTTTCCCTCCTTGACAAATACATTGAACATCATTTTAGCACAAAATGGAGTCTATATCAACAATAAACTCCAAAAAAGCAGCAATTCTATTAAAATCTTATTATCGAATCACTCGTTTAAATTATAATGATATCCTCAGCCGAAGTCAAGATTTCTTAGTAAAATTATTTACTAAGTTTCGTAGTAAACATCTTTACTGTGTACACTTAAATATGTAACAAAACTTAAAAAGGTAGATGCTATGAAAACCATGATGGAAAAGCTTCGCGACCTGCGTGAAGACAATGACTTAACCCAGGAGGCAGTGGCAAGGTACCTGGGAACATCACAAACAATGTATGCACGGTATGAAAGGGGAGCTAATGAGCT
>CAZDEL010000015.1:7147-37836 GCA_964504475.1 uncultured Faecalibacterium sp.
TTAAGGCGATGTAAAGCACCGCCTTTAAAGTCATAAAATACATAGCTATATCATTTTTATTTAAGGGCAAGCTTTTTAGCTTTGCCTTTTTATTTTGTGTGTTGTGGTCTTTTCAAAGGCGGTGTCAATAAGGCTCACCTTTTTTATACGCTTATATGAGGGCAAGACTCTGTTAACTGCCCTCACCGCTTCCTTGACTGCCTTGTGAGCTTCATCGTTTCCTATGGTGCTTTTATTTAAGCTGCGCTGAATTTGCTCCATGTTGGGCAAAATCTTAGCTGCAATAATGTCACCGTCACTATAAACCATACATTCACTTATGGCACTGTGAGAGAGTAAATAATACTCAATCTCCTCAGGATAAATGTTTTTGCCTGTGCGATTGACTATAATATTTTTGATTCTGCCGGTTATATGATAGTTTCCGTCTTCATCTCTATAGCCTAAGTCGCCAGTGTGAAAAAAGCCGTTAATAATGGCATTTTTAGTCAAATCGGGAGCTTTATAATAGCCTTTCATTACCATATCCCCTTTGACACAAAGCTCACCAATACCGTTTTCGTCAGGGCGATTAATTTTAATTTCCACTCCCGGCAAGGGCTTTCCAACGCTGTCTATAGTTGGCTCGCTGTCCTTGTTGCATATAACTATAGGTGAGCACTCTGTCAAGCCGTACCCTATAATAACAGGAATGTCATAATGGAAAAAATTAGCTGCCGTCTCCTTTTTTAGTGCAGCTGCACCGCATATTATCATTCTTACTCTGCCACCAAAGAAGCTGTGAATGTCAGAAAAAAGCTTTTGTTTACCTTGCTTTGGCAGCACCGTTGACATTTTTGTCATGAGCTTTGCTACGCTACGACCATTGCTTTTTTGCATTTGGGCAATGAATCTATTGTCTATTTTTTCGAGTATGAGAGGTACTGTGACAAAGACAGTGGGTCTATAAAAGCTAAAGTCATCCTTTAAGGTGCGAAGGCTTTGGCAAAAGCTAATAGCCGCACCGGAGTAAATGACCATGAGAAAGCAAATTAGCTCATAAGTGTGATTGAGGGGCAAAATGCTCATGGAAATATCACTGTCGTTTATTTTGATATACTCACTCACAAGAGTAAAATCTCGGCAAAGGTTTTTGTGCGACAGCTCCACACCCTTTGTCATGCCTGTTGTGCCGGAGGTAAAGATTATAGCGGCAGTGTCCTCAGGTGAGATTACGACTGTGTCAAAGGTCGTGTCGCCGTCATTTATGAGCCTTTCGCCCTTTTTTATCAGCTCGTTATAGTTAAGCTCATTTGCAATATTACTTTGAGCTACACTTATGGTGCAAAAGCTCTCAAGCTTATCCTTTTCTTCCTTTAAGATTTTCAGACCCATTTCATCTGTGATAATTATGTCAACATCGGCAAAAGCCAATATGTTATATATCTCATTAGCCGGCAATGCTATGTCTAATGGTACTGCTGTGCCACCTAAGGCAGTTATTGCAATAAAGGCGCAGCACCACTCATAGGAGTTCTTCATAAATATAGCTATGTTTTTTCTTTTATTTAAGCTTAATAGGGCAGTGCCAAGATAGGTTACATCTCTTTTAAACTCCTCATAAGTCACTGCATAAAGGGCACCGCCTGCATCTTTAAGATAAAAGGCATTATGGTCTTTATATCGTTTTTCACTTTCCAATAAAAGCTTCTTTAAGCTTTCAGGTGCATATTGCGGCATGGTTATCACCCTTTTTATAATTTATCATATAAATTATGAGCTTTAATAGATGGCTTTATGCAGATGACTATATATTGCCTTTTAAAAGGGAGGGCTTAAAAAGTTGGGTGAGTACATTTAATGGCAATAAAGATAGGCGTATTTATAACTCGTCATTTAAAGAGCCTAAGATTATTGCAATAATGTTAAAGGAAAATGTATTTTTCTAAAAGTTGCACTATGAAAATTGACAAGAACCTATTTGAAATGGTATATTAATTGCGGTAGTGAATTGAAAAAATAGACCTGTAATGTGGTAATTGGTTATTTAACTAATGAGCATAATATGCACACCTTATGATACCACGAGCTTACAAGCGTATAGAAAGAGGTGATATAAAAAGATTTAACTGACTACAAGCAAAACAAAGACTCAACACAAGCATTAATTTCGGAGGAAGAAACATGAAAAGAAAACTTTTACTTTCAATTATAAGCTTGATTATTAGCTTAAGCTTATTATTCACTTTGTGTGTACCGGCATTTGCGGCTAACGGCACAAAAAACAACTATCCCTTTATTTACATACATGGCATGATGGGCTGGGGCGAAGGCTCACCAATGGAGGCAGAGACTCCATATTGGGGAATACAGCCTGAAAATAACATTATGACCTATCTTAGAAATGAGGGCTATGATGTATATAACCCACCTGTAAGCGGCCTTGGCAGTGCTTGGGACAGATCATGTGAACTGTATGCACAGCTTATGGGCACTGTAGTCGATTATGGTGAAGCTCACTCAAAGCAATGCGGTCATGCAAGATATGGCAGAGATTACACAGGCAAGGCTACAATGGGAGAGCCGTGGAATTTTAAAACACCTATTAATCTTGTAGGTCACTCCTTTGGCGGCGCAACGGTGCGACTTTTCGCTTCCCTTGTCGCCTACGGTGATGAGGCGGAAATAGAGGCATCAGGCGACGATTGCTCAGAGCTTTTTAAGGGCGGTCACGAGTCAGCTATATATTCCGTTACCACAATGGCCGCACCTCACAACGGCTCAACAGTGTCAAATTATATGTCAGATACAATTGTACCGGCTGCGCTTATTGTTTTATTAACTCAGGCAGCTGTTAAAAGCGGAATGCAGAACATGGATCTTATGTTTGACCAATGGGGTGTAACCGCAGACCCATCAACAGGCGCTGAGCAGCCACGACTTAGCCCATTTAAGTGCTTTAAGGCTGCCGCATCAAATGATCATTGCGGATATGATATGACAGTGCAAGGTGCTGAAAAGCTCAACGAAAAAATCAAGACTGTTAAAACAGCCTACTATTTCTCATATTCCACATGTATAACTGAGACAGACAAGCGAGGCTACACAAAAATTAATGAGGACTATGATAATATTTTCTCACTGTTTAAGATGACCTCAAAAATGATATCAAGCTCAGTTAATATTTTCCTTGGTGGCAAATTTATTGACAAGTCATGGGGCGCAAACGACGGCATAGTTCCTCTCAAGAGCGCACTTTATCCCTTTGATGAGGATCATATCACCTATGACGAAAATAAAGAGCTTCAAACAGGTGTATGGTATGTTATGCCAACTATTATGGGCGCAGACCATTATGATTTTTGTACTGCTGCCGAAACAGGCGAGCTTGGCACAAAGGAAGAGTTTTTCGCTTTTTATACAGACTTAATGGATAGAATGCATAACACATAATTGACTGTTCATCTTTTATTTCTTGACAATGAAGCCCCCTAATGGTAAAATTGCACTTAGTATATTAGTGAAAGGTTGATGATTATTATGGCAGGACCTGGTGGCGGTTCAGGCGGTGGCGGCTTTGGCGGCGGCTCCTTTGGCGGTGGTGGCTCTCACGGTGGAGGCTTCTCCGGCGGTGGCGGCTCACACGGTGGCTTTGGCGGCGGCTCCTTTGGCGGCGGTGGCAATCACGGCGGCTTCGGCGGTGGCCCGCGTCCCGGTGGCGGTGGCTTTGGCCCGGGCCCACACAGACCACCTCATCATCACGGACCTCATTGGCATGGCGGCTTTTTTGGCCCGAGATGGCATGTTGGCTACGGCCCGCATTTTGGCGGTGGCGGCTGCATTACGGGAGCAATTATTATTGCCATATTCGTTGCTATGTTTGCTGTATTTATGATAATTCCTGATGAGGGCTATAACTTCGGTTACTCTGAGGAGATAACACAGACAGGTGTCATTTACGATGAGGGTACTATGCAGGATTATGCTAACAGCAAGTATAAGAAATATTTTGGTGACAGCGAAGACAATATTCTTCTTGTTTTCTTAACAAACGAGGAAGCTGACGGCTACTACACAATAGCCTGGATTGGTGACAATGTCAATTATGATATAAACACAATGTTCGGTGAGTATACGGAGTATGGTGCTGCTTTGTCAGAGCATATTAACGAAAATTATTTTGCTTATTCACTCGACACAGATTTAGCCTCAGTTGTGAAGGAAATGAGCGAGCACATTAATGAGCTTGGTCTTTCATCTAATTTTGCCGACGAAAAAGAAAAGCTGGGTACAGACAAATCGAAGTTTTATAATTTCACAAGCTTTGATTTGACAGCTCAGGTCGTTGACACTGCCTTAAAGGATTTCACTTCACAAACAGGCATACCTATGGTTATTGTTGTGGACTCTGCCGAGGAGGTTTTCGGTGGTGGCGAAATGGAAAATGTGACAAATATCTCCGGTATTTCCGGTGGCAAGATTCAAGTTACAAGCACCCATGAAACTCCTAAAATTGCCGGAACGATTCTCTCAATTGCCGCTGTTGTTGTAGCGCTTTCTCTTATTGGAGTTTATGCCGCTAAAAAATATGCCGGAAAAAAAGAGAAGAAGGACGATGTGCCTTGGGAATCATAAAGGATAAATAAAAAAATATATCCCTGCGCTTGTGACGGTGCAGGGATAAGTTTTATCTTATTCGTTTTTTAGCTCCATATGATCTAAAGCATATTGTAAAGCCATGCTAATAAGCTCGTTGCGTGAACGACCTGTCTTATTGGATAGGGCATTATACTCCTCTTGCAAGGTTCTGTCTATGCGAATTGTCATAGTTACGCTTTTATCTTCCCTTGGGGTGACAATAAATTTTTCCATAGTAGAGTTCTCCTGAGTTTAGTAATACTAATATGAAACTATTATAGCATTATAAAAGGGATTAAATCTATAACACAAAAGTGCATTGAATTTTTACTTGACATTGCAATACAAAGGTGTATAATTTATCAAAACCGTGAAATTATAAATTTAGGGTGATAATATGATAACCTATGAGCCTTTTTATAAAACCTTAAAGAGAAGAAATATCACAGAGTACAAGCTAACAAAGCAGTACAACATCAGCAGAAACACCATAAGCAGAATTAAGCATGGCAAGTTCATTAGTACAGTAACATTAAATAAGTTTTGTATTATATTGGATTGCGGCATTGAGGATATTATATCCTTTAAAAAGTAAAAAAACCTGCGCTTTGCGGTGCGGGGATTGATATTTTTCGTGAAATGTGGTAAGATAATAAGCAAGATAATAAGCAAGATACCGGAGTGATTTTATGTCAGAGTATAGACCGCCTTATGAGATTAACGATAAAATATTAGGCCTTGTTGCTCAAATCTCGGAAAAAATCGGTAGGATTACACAACGCAGTAATCTTGACTCAAAGCCTCATTTGAGAAAAAATAATAAAATTAAATCTATTCATTCCTCACTCGCTATTGAAGCAAACTCATTGACCTTAGGTGAAGTTAGAGATGTAATAAACGGAAAGCTCGTTTTGGGAGCTGAAAAGGAAATACAAGAGGTTAAAAATGCCTATGCCGCTTATGAGGAGGTTTCTTCAATTGATGTATATGACATTAATGAGCTTAAAAGATTGCACGGCATTATGACTAAGTATGTAACAGATGTTAGCGGTGAGTTTCGTCTTGGGGAAGAAGGAGTTTTCAGTGGAGATAAGTGTATTTTTATGGCACCGCCTGCAAAATATGTTCCGGAGCAAATGGAAAATTTATTTTCTTGGATGAGGGAAAATAAAGATGCTATTCACCCTTTAATTCTTTCTGCTGTTTTTCATTACGAGTTTGTGTTTATACACCCGTTTACAGACGGCAACGGCAGAATGGCAAGGCTATGGCATACGGCAATTCTTACAAAATGGCAAGACATTTTTGAGTTCATACCTATAGAAAGTCAAATTGAGAAGTTTCAAAAAGGCTATTATGATGCTATTGCAAAATGTCATGTGAACGCCGGCAGCACAGCTTTTATAGAGTTTATGCTGGAACAAATAAATGCAATTTTAGATGAAGTAGCTGTAGCTGTAACAGCTCCGAGTAATAATATTTCAGAATATGTTAGACGGCTGCTTTCTGTTATGGATTATGATACACCGTACACATCAAATGAAATTCTTGCTTTATTAGGTCTTAAATCAAAAGAGACCTTACGAAAAAATTATCTTAATCCTGCTATTGAGGATAATTTAATTGTTATGACTGAACCGGATAAACCGAATAGTAGAAATCAACGATATATAAAAAGGTAGATAATAAATGTCCCTGCACATCTCACCGTGCAGGGATTATTCTATAATATCATCCTCGATAAACAATAAAACATCCTCGATCTTGCAATGCAAAATAGTGCAAAGGTCATTTAAAGTAACAGTGCTGATCGGTTTGTTATGCTTTAAGCGGTCAATTAGGCTTCTGCTTAGCCCATATTGGTTAATTAATTTATATGTTGAAATATTCTTTTCTTTTATTGTCTTATAAAATGGCTCATAAGAAATCACAAAAAATCACCCAAAAATAATAATAAAACATACTCGCCTTATTGACAATGCTCGATATATCGAGTATAATAATGCTACCGTAAAAAAATTAACGAAAATGGAGGAATGATCATGTTTTGTAGAAATTGCGGTAGCGAAATGGCAGACAATGCAGCCATATGTGTAAAGTGCGGAGTAGCAAAGGGAGAGGCTTCTAACTACTGTCCTAATTGCGGAAGCGAAACAAACGAAAATGCGGCTGTTTGCGTTAGCTGTGGTGTGGCACTAAAAAATGTCAAACAGTCAGCGGGCGGAGGTTTAACCGAAGGCGCAAAAAGTAAAATGGTTGCAGGTCTTTTGGCAATCTTTTTAGGACATTTGGGAATCCATGAGTTCTATTTAGGAGACAAGAAAAAGGCTACTCGAAAAATTATTGCCACAATAATATCGGTAGTGCTTTGTGCTGTTGGTGTAGGCGTTATTGCTCTCGTTGCTATTTGGGCGTGGAATATATATGACGCTGTTATGATATTCACCGACAAAAGAACGGATGCTGATGGAAACGCATTGTCGTAAATATGTGCTAAAGCCAAAAGACAGCAATTATATTGGCGTTGGCAATTGTTGCAAGTCAAAAACGGTTAGGTTTTAATAACACGCATATCGTTATCAAAAAAATTAAAGGGGAAAAATTATTATGACTAAAAAAATAATATCTATATTACTTGTTGTCGTAACTCTATTTAGCATTTGTTCTCTTTCTGCTTCGGCCGCAACAAAAACAAATGCTTTTGATGTACTCACATCAAGTAAATATGCAAAGGTTTATACTATTTTAAAAAGTGGAACTACTATCCCATACACATCTAAGTATTTGACAAAGAGGGGAACTACGAGCGGTGCGTCAAACAGTGCATATATTGACAATGCCTCTGACGAATTATATCTTTTAGATGTCGGAACTACGAATGGCACTAATTGGGCTTATGTTAGTTTCCCGATCGGCTCAGGAAAAAGAAGAAATGCTTACATAAATCTTGCAGCAATCACAACTGCAAAATACGAAAAAAATCATACGTACTATGCTTCCTCAAAGGGCAAGTTTTATTGCTCACCGAGAAGGGGTGGATCAACATCTTCAAGCTATTATGTTGATTCCGGCGATGCTGTTTATCTGCTTTATACATCATCAACCTCAGGTGCATATTGTCAGATTATGTACCCTGTATCAGGCGGTAAATGGAGAATTGCTTGGTGTTCTTATGAGAATGTCAAGAAATATTTAAATGGTACTTCTTCAAGTTCGACTAACGAAACACTGAAAGCTTTGGTAAAAAAGCTGCAAAGTAGAAATAATTCATCGTTTAATCCAGTTTGGCCTTGCAAAAACTCCAATTATATTTCTACCATGTATAGATACTATAATGGTGGTAATCCCAAAAATCATGGCGTAAGAAGTAATATTTATAATGCCTTTGATGTTGCTGGCACTTCAGGTGATACTATATATTCAATTGAACAGGGTACTGTTGTCGACAAGGGATACCAATCTAATGGATTTGGATATTATGTAACTATTAAGCACTCAAATGGTCTTTATTCTTTATATGGACATCTAAAGAGAGCGGCTTGTGTTGATAAAGGTGCAACTGTAAATAAACAACAGGTCATTGGATATATGGGCACAACTGGCAATAGCAGTGGTAACCATTTGCATTTTGAACTATACAGCCCAAATGATTACAAGAAGGTTGTTAACCCATGGACAACATACTATCAAGGAAAAGTATCGGTTGTCGTAGGCGGCAATAGTTATCGAGCAAACATAAATTATAAGAACGATTCCTATGCACAAAATTGGTGTAGATGGTTAAAGAATAATTGCAGAACAAATTCAAGTGGCGATTATGTTTATTATGCTTAATGTATAATTGCCGTTAAACATATGTAACCCATTTTCAACAATTGCCAAACGCCACAATCAGCCCAAAGGTTCATTAGTACCCTTTAGGCAAAAATCAATCCCTGCACATCTCACCGTGCAGGGATTCTCTCTTTACCCTATTTTCAAACACATATAATCAAAAGCAATTTCCTCATTCCCTATCTTAAAAAAGCTCTCATGTGTTCCAATCTTTTTAAAGCCAAATTTTTCATAAAGATGTATCGCACCTTTATTGTCACTGCGAACCTGTAAATCAATAACCTCAAAGGAGTTTTCCTTGGCGAAATTAATAATCTCATTTAACAATCGACTGCCAATTCCTTTATTCCAATACTCTTTTAAAACAGCAATGCCAAAATCTCCACGATGCTTCATGCGACGAGGTAAGCGACTCAAGCTGGCGTCACCAACGATTTTGCCATTATCCTTTGCAACAAACATGACCTCATCACGGGAGTTTTCCAGCTGCTTAATATGCTTTTCTTCTTCTTCCACGGTAAAATTAAATTCATCTGCGCCGAAGGTAAGATTGTCTGTTTCACCGCCTGCTTGTTTGAGATAGTCAATTATCGTCTGTGCATCTTCACAAGAAGCTTTTTCAATAACGATACTCATGATAATTTCCTCCTTATTTTTTGCCCATAAGCTTTTTATGATACCGCTAAAATTTTTGCCTTGCTTTATTACTAAGGAAAGTTTAGCATAAAACAATGAAAAAGTCTACTATAAAAAGTCCACCTGAATACTTGCTCAGGTGGACTTAGTACCAATAATATTATATTAGCTGTGGGGAGTAATAAGTGGGAATTAACCTTACCTACTATTGACAAACCCTATTTAATAGGGTATAATTAAAATCGTAAGGGGAGGGTGTGAAGTTTATGACAAGGACATTTGTTGAGTTACCTATTTTTCAAAAAAAGTGGAAAGCCATGGGACTTGATGATAAAGATCTAAAAAGACTGGAAGAACAACTTTTATTGGATCCAAAAGTGGGAGCTGCAATGCAGGGGACTGGTGGAATCAGAAAAATGCGCTTTGCTTTTGAAAAAAGAGGGAAAAGCGGAAGCGTAAGAGTTATATATGTTGATTTTGAAGTTTATGAGAAAATATTCCTTATAACTGCATATCCTAAAAATGAAAAGGAAAACCTAACACAAGCGGAAAGAAATGAGTTAAAGCAGATGATCTACATCCTTGAAAGACAACTAAAAGAAAACGATGAAAGGCAGGGATAGCCATGAGCTTATTTGATGATATTAAAACCGGTTTAAATGAAGCCATTGAGTACGAAAAAGGCAATCTTAAAGCTAAAACAACATCTATGTCCATTGAACCTGTCGAAAGGTTTACTTCAAGTGAAATTAAAGCTATTCGCAATAATACAGGGCTTACGCAAAATATGTTCGCAAAGTATATGGGAGTTTCCGTCAAAACCGTTGAGGCGTGGGAAGCCGGAAGAAATCATCCTGACGGTGCTGCGTGTAGACTTTTATATTTAACAAAACGAGATCCTCTATTTCCTATAAACTCCGGCATTGTAACGAGATAAAGTGAAATGAATAACAAAAAATCAATCCCTGCACTTTTTACTGTGCAGGGATTAACTCTACCTACTATTCCTCGCTAACTTGATACCCTCCATAATATGCCCCTTAGCTTCAATAGCCTTTTCCTTAGAGGTTGGCTCAACACCCTCAAGGGGATAGTCAATGCCAAGCTCCTTATATTTGCTCACACCGAGAGTGTGATAGGGGAGCACATCAAGATAGTGCAGATTTTTAAGAGTACCAATAAACTTGCCTAAATTTATTAAATCCTCGGCTTCGTCTGTTATACCCTCGACAACAACATGCCTTATGCACAGCTCAACATTTGTTTTCTCTAAAAACCTTGCAAAGGCAAGAATATTCCCATTGTCTTGACCTGTGAGAGCCTTGTGCTTAATTGGGTCAATATGCTTTATGTCAAGCATGACAAGGTCGGTCATTGCAATGAGCCGCTTGAGCTTTAAAATATAGTCCTCATTGTCGCTATAGTTAGCACCTGAGGTGTCTAAGCAAGTGTGTATGCCATATTGCTTTGCCTTTGTAAAAAGCTCCGTGACAAAATCCAGCTGCATTAAAGGCTCGCCGCCTGTGACTGTTATGCCGCCCTTTGAGTAAAAGGAACGGTTTTTCATATATGCGTCAATGATTTCGTCCGTTTCGGTGAGTGTACCGTTTACCATGTTCCATGTGTCGGGGTTGTGACAAAACTTGCAACGCATGGGGCAACCCTGCATAAACACAACAAAGCGTATGCCCGGGCCGTCCACAGTGCCGAAGCTTTCAGTTGAATGGATATAACCCTTCATTTTTTATCACTTCTTTATTTTAAAAGCTGTCGTGGAAAGTTCTTGAGATAACCTCGTCCTGCTGCTCCTTTGTAAGCTTAATAAAGTTAACAGCATAGCCGCTTACTCTGACTGTGAGCTGAGGGTACTTCTCAGGGTGTGCCTGAGCGTCAAGAAGTGTCTCCTTAGTGAAAACATTAATATTAAGATGATGTCCACCCTTGTCAACATAGCCGTCAAGAAGGGAAACAAGGTTGTCAATTTGACTTTGTGTAGCTGCCATAATATTTAGCCTCCTGTGTTATTTTTTATTGCTCGCCGTCAAGACCCTCAAAGAGTGTTGGGGTACTGCAAGCACCGGTGCTGCAATCTAAGTCAACGCTAAGATCGCCGGCGAAGATTTGATCATCCTTGCCTAATGCGCCCGGGATAATTGAGAATGTGTTTGAAATACCGTCCTGTGCATCAATAAAGGGAAGCTTTGCAACGGAAGCAAGAGATGCAACAGCACCGTGAGTGTCACGCCTGTGCATTGGGTTAGCACCGGGAGCAAATGCCTCTCCGCGCTTTCTGCCGTCAGGGGTTGAGCCTGTAGCCTTACCATAAACGATATTTGATGTGATAGTAAGAATTGAAGTTGTGGGAATACCGTTTCTGTAGGTGTGATTCTTTCTAACATGCTCCATAAAGATGTGCACTATATCGTGAGCGATGGAGTCAACTCTGTCATCATCATTGCCGTACTTGGGGAAGTCGCCCTCAACCTCATAGTCAACTGCAAGACCGTCCTCGTCTCTGATAACCTTAACCTTAGCATACTTAATAGCTGAAAGTGAGTCAGCAACAACGCTAAGACCTGCAATACCTGTTGCAAACCAACGAGTTACATTTTTATCATGCAATGCCATTTGAAGTCTCTCATAGCAATATTTATCATGCATATAGTGGATGACATTAAGTGTGTTAACATAAACCTCTGCAAGCCAACGCATCATAGCGTCATACTTTCTCATTACCTCATCATAGTCAAGGTACTCTGAGGTGATAGGAGTAAACTCAGGGCCTACCTGCTTTTTGGTGATTTCGTCAACACCGCCGTTTATAGCGTAAAGAAGACACTTTGCAAGGTTAGCTCTTGCACCGAAGAATTGCATTTCCTTACCAACACGCATTGATGAAACGCAGCAAGCAATTGCATAGTCGTCACCGTGAGTGAAACGCATAATATCGTCGTTTTCATATTGGATAGATGAGGTCTCAATTGACATCTTAGCACAGTAACGCTTAAAGTTCATGGGCAATCTCTTTGACCAGAGAACTGTGAGGTTTGGCTCAGGTGCAGCACCTAAGTTTTTAAGTGT
This sequence comes from uncultured Faecalibacterium sp., assembly GCA_964504475.1. Classification (GTDB taxonomy): domain Bacteria; phylum Bacillota; class Clostridia; order Oscillospirales; family Acutalibacteraceae; genus UBA6857. The sequence continues at coordinate 19,316 of CAZDEL010000015.1, forward strand.
GTGCAAATAACGATAGGACATCTTAGTGACAAGGTGTCTGCCATCAATTGCACAGCCGCCAATGGACTCTGTTACCCATTGAGGGTCGCCTGAGAAAAGTGCGTTGTACTCAGGAGTACGAGCGAACTTAACAAGACGAAGCTTCATGATGAAATGGTCAACCATTTCCTGAATTTCCTTTTCGGTGAAGGTGCCGTTTTCAAGGTCACGCCTTGCATATGCGTCAAGGAAGGTTGATGTTCTGCCAAGAGACATTGCAGCACCGTTTTGCTCTTTAACTGCACCGAGATATGCGAAGTAGAGCCACTGGATAGCTTCCTGTGTGTTTTTAGCAGGAAGTGAAATGTCATAGCCGTAGCTCTTTGCCATTTCTTTAAGCTCTTGAAGTGCTCTTATTTGCTCAGCGAGCTCCTCTCTTGCACGAATAACATGAGAATACATTGCTGAACGAGTTGTAGCCTTTTGCTCAATTTTATCCTCAATGAGTCTGTCAACACCATAAAGAGCAACTCGTCTGTAGTCACCTATGATTCTGCCACGACCATATGCGTCGGGAAGACCTGTGATAATGTGGCTTGAACGGCAAGCTCTCATTTCAGGTGTGTAAACATCGAAAACGCCTGCGTTGTGTGTCTTTCTGTGTACTTTGAAAAATTCGCTTATCTGGGGATCAACTGTATATCCGTTGTCAGCACAGGCCTTTTCAGCCATTCTGATGCCGCCATAGGGCTGCAATGAACGCTTAAATGGCTTATCGGTCTGGAAGCCTACGATCTTTTCCTTGTCTTTGTTGAGGTAGCCGGGGCCGTGTGAGGTTATTGTTGATATGATTTTAGTGTCCATGTCGAGAACGCCGCCGGCTTCACGCTCTTGACGGGAAAGGTCGAGAACCTGATCCCATAAATCCAGTGTGTCTTGTGTAGGGCCTTCAAGGAAGCTTTCGTCACCGTCATAGGGTACCAGATTGTGTTTGATGAAACTTCTTACATTGATTTCGTCGTTCCATGTGCCGCTTTCAAAGCCATTCCAGGCTTCGTAATTTCTTTTCATAATTCTTTACTCTCCTGTTTCTTTTCTGAATTATTACTCTTATTATACACAATGACTTGCTTTTTTTAAACCTTTTAAGATGAAAATTTCAATTTTCGGAGTCATACATAAAAACAAGTCGCTTTTGCTCAAAATTTTGATAAAGTTAACAATGAAAGGGGAAAAATGAGGAAAAACAAAAGGCGGAAAAATTAAGGGAAAATGATATATATTATCCTAAAATTAAGATTGTTAACACAGTGTTTGTTTTCTTTTTGCCAAAAAATTCAAGGCAACAATTTTTTCGCTTATTTTCACAAGAAAATCAGAAAAGGGCAAAAGGATAATGGTAGTCACTGTGTTAAATAAAATATGAAAAACGGAGATTTTCATGCTGTCGCTGCTGCATAAAGATAAAAAGCTATCTATTGGTATAAGGGTAGAGAGTACCAAAAAAATCACAGTGCCTAAAATATTAAACAGCAAATGTATCACCCCAACCTGCTTTGCGGTTTTAGTGGCGCCTGTGCAGGAGATAAGCACAGGCACTACAGCGCCGATGTTTTGCCCGAGGACAATATAAATGGCGCTGCTTATGGGGATAAGCCCCTGCATGGCAAGTGATTGCAAAATGCCAACGGTGGCGGAGGAGCTTTGCATGACGGCGGTCATTATAAAGCCGGCGAAAACACAGGGCAACTTACCGCTGCATGAGGCAATAAAGCTTAAAAATGCCGGACTGTCCTTTAGCTGTTCAAAGGCGCAAGCCATTGTGTTAAGCCCCACAAATAAAGCACCAAAGCCGCTTAAAATCATGCCAATGCTTTGTATCTTTTCCTTTTTGCAAAGCAGCTTTAAAAAAGCACCTATAAATATGCAAATGGGAGCGAAGGCCGAAAAGTCAAAGGCAATTATCAAACTTGTCATAGTCGTGCCTATATTAGCTCCCATGACAACGCCTAATGCACCTGAGACAGATAATATGCCTGCGTCCACAAAGGAGACAGCGGTGACTGTGGTGACACATGAGCTTTGGATTATGCCTGTGACTCCCGCTCCGGTGATAACACCGGTGAGCTTACTTTTAGTCAGCTTGTTAATTGCTATTTTCAGCTTATCACCAAAGGCAAGGACTGTATAATCACTCATTAATGACATACCAAGTAAAAACAGACCGATTCCGCAAAGTAGATTTATAACGCTATACATTTCATCGCCCCAAAAACAAATATTAAATAGTAATAAATATTCTCTTAGCTGTTGAATTATCTGAAAAAATCAAGTATAATTAAAGAGAATTAAGTGCGAAAGCGTATTTTGAGGTGAAAATATGATATTAAATGTTATTCCAAAGCCCAATAAGGTTGAGTTTATAGGCGGTGAGAGCTGGCTCGATTTAACTAAGGCTACCTTTAGCGAAAACGAAAATTTTGCTGATGAGGCTTATTATATTAAAATCGACAGCAGTGCTCCACAAATTGTTGCCAAGGGTGAAAAGGGCAAATATTATGCTATGAAAACTTTGGAGCAAATTGCCGCAAAGGGTAAAGCTCCCCACTGTATAATTTATGATGAGCCTGCGTTTCCTTACAGAGGCTTTATGATTGACTCCGCAAGACATATGCAGACAATTGACGAGATTAAAACCTATATAGAGGCCGCAGCAAGATATAAGTTTAATATTTTCCATTGGCATATTTGCGACGACCAGGGCTGGAGAATGGAAAGTGAAAAATATCCTCTCTTAAATGAAAAAGGCTCATGGCGTGACTGCCATGGCTTCGGCTCAAGCAATATGGAAAAATACGGCGGCTATTACACCAAGGAAGAAATTAAAGATATAGTTGCTTTTTGTAAGGAAAGATTTATTGAGGTTGTGCCGGAAATAGATATGCCCGGTCACACTACAGCTATTGTTTCAACATTTCCGGAGCTTTCATGCCGTGGAGTGCAAATCCCTCTTGAGACCACAGGTGGCATATTTAAAAATATCCTTTGTGCCGGTAAGGAGGAGGTCTTTGACTTCTGCTTTAATATCCTCGATGAGGTTATGGAGCTTTTCCCGTGCAAATATATCCATATTGGCGGTGACGAAGCACCTAAGGCTCGCTGGTGCAACTGTGACAAGTGTCAGCAGAGAATCAAGGAAGAAAACCTTGCAAATGTTGAGGAGCTTCAGGGCTATTTCGCAAACCGCATTATATCCTATCTTCGCTCAAAGGGCAAAGAGGTTCTCGCCTGGAATGAAAGCCTCAACTCGGGAATACTTAACAAGGACACTATTATTTGCGACTGGATGGACAGAGCACACAAGAGTGAGGAATATGCAAATGAGGGCGGCAGAATAATTATTGAGGATTTCTATCATTATTATCTTGATTACCCCTATGGCATGACACCCCTGACAAAAACCTATAATTATGAGCCTTATTTAGAGAAGCTCACAAGTACAGGCAAAAACGGTGTCTTAGGCGTTGAGACACCTATTTGGACGGAGTATATTGAGGACTTTGACAGAATGAGCTATATGTGCTTCCCAAGAATGATAGCCGTAGGTGAAAGAGGCTGGACAAAGGCAATGAATGCGGATTATGAATCCTTTAAGGTAAGGGTTAGAAATGAGCTTCCCGTACTTCGTGAAATGGGCATTAAGGCCGCCAATGAAGGCGAATGGGATCCTCAAAAGAGTATTCGCATTAGAGACACATGGAATCACATTAAAAAGAGTCTCACCCCCTCAGCTATTAAGGCAACGCTTTTCCCAAACAAGGATGAAGACTAAAATAAATGCAGCTGCAAAGGAAAAACCTTACAGCTGCTTTTCTTATCGTGTGAGAATCTCACCGGTTTTTGCGTTTATAATGTTGTTGAAAACGCAAATGTGAGTGGTGGATATAAACTTATCCATATGCAATGAGCCAAAGTACCAATGGTCAAAGCGGCAAATTCTGCTTACATCCTCAAGATATGTGTTTATGGCGGTTATGCTCGCATCGGTACCCGTTTGAAGTGTGAGGAAATCTTTAATTTTCGCCGGCGGCTCGTGGGTGATGATAATATCGACCTTGCCACCGTACTTTTGCAGGTTTTCTACACCCTCAACAAGCTCCTCTCTTGTGGGTATTTCCATATCAGACCAGGTGTCCGTTTCAAATCTAATGTCAATATCGGGGCTTTCTCCGCCGCCCATGGTGAATATTTTTGTGCCCTCTATTTCAAAGACCTGACCTCTCATAAGGTGAAATATATTTGAAGCTATGTGGTGTACCTTGCCACCGTTCCACTTTTTAATTTTAATGGCACTGAGCATATCAAAGTTTTCATGAGTGCCGTCAACGAAGCAAATGTTATATTTTTTTCTGCTAAGCTTTTTGAGTACATTAATTTCTTCCTTAGAGCCATTCCATAAAAAGCCAAAGTCACCGCAGACAATGAGAGTGTCACCCTGCTTTAGCTTTCTGAGTCTCGGGTCATCAAAGCGTGAAGCTATTCCGTGAGTATCACCTGTAACATATATCATATTTTCACACACCGTTCTTTTGATAGTTAACAAAAATTTATCTTAAAAGTCTATACTTTTCATCAGGTAATTGCTATAATAGAGCATAGGAGCATTTGCTCATGTTTATAATAACATATATTTTTATCGATTGCAAACATATAAGGAAAATTTCATAAAATTTACATACGAGGTGCCATATGAAAAAATTAGCTTCATTAATTATCACTTTAGTTTTAATCCTCTCAACTTTTGCATCTGTCTTTAGCGTCAGCGGCGGCTTTGCCGGTGATGAGGTCGCAGACAAGCTTTACTCCAATGTTTATTATCTTGCGAGCCTTGACGAGGACGCAGTCTTCTTTGAGAAAAACGCAAGCAGTAAAGTGCCTATTGCAGGCTTTATTAAGCTTATTGCAGCTGCAACGGCAATAGAAAAGTGGAGTAACCTTGGTGAAAAAATCACAGTGACAAGTAAAAATCTCTCATTGGTGAAATATGATTACGGCATTAGAACGGCAGGGTACAAGCAAGGAGAAAAGGTTAGCAAAAAAGAGCTTATTAACTGCCTTATTATCTATAGCGCAAATGATGCAGCGAGTATTATCGCATATGAGGTCTCAGGCTCTCTCGAGGCCTTTATAGGCGAGATGCAGGCGCTTATGACAAAGCTTGGCTGCAATGACACAGTGATAAAAAATATTCACGGCTTCGACGAGGACGGTCAATATACCACAGCTAAGGACCTTTGCAAATTTATAAAGCATGCTATTTCCTATCCCGTTTTCTTAGATGCTTTTTCCTCAACGAGCTATACTATTGCGGCATATGATGACAGAGATGAAAAAACCGTCACCTCAGGAAACAAAATGATGTCTTCGTCAATATCGGATTATTATCATAAATCTGTCACCGGCGGAAAATACACCATGACCGACAAAGCCGGTGAGTGCGTTGCCGCTATATCAAATATGGACGGCTATTCATATATTGCCATTGTCATGGGCGGCAAGCTTATGAATGTTGACTCTGACTCCTCAAAGGAAAACACCTGCTTTACAGACACACAAAGAATGCTCAATTGGGTGTATGAAAATATTAGGTATAGAGTTGTAGTCTCACCGGAGCAAAGCATAACCGTTATTGATGTTGACGCCGGCAAGGGTACAGACACACTAAGGCTTGTGCCCGAAAAGGAAACCTCTGCTCTTGTGCCCTCTAATGTTAACTCAGCCTCCGTTTCCTTTGAGATAGTTGAGGGAAGCGTGCCTAAAAAGGTGACAGCACCTATAAAGGCCGGTGACATTATGGGTCAGGCAAAGGTCTATTACGCAGGTGAGGAGATAACCACAGTTAACCTTGTGGCATCTCAGGATATTGAAAGAAGCACTATAGGCTTCATTATGGGGAAAATCTCAAATGTTGTAGGCTCAAAGCTTTTCCTCGTGTTGTCACTACTTATACTTATTGCCTGTATCGCACATCTGGCATATATGATTTGTCAATACTTCGGCATTATTGATGACAAGAGGACACAGCCCTTAAAGAGAAAGAAAAAGATAGTAAAAAAATCTGTAAATAATAAGCAAGTGCCGAAGAAGGCCGTCAATAAAAAAAGACCTGCCTCGGCAAAAACCAACACACAACGAAAGGGTAGTAGCAATGAAAAAAATAAGTAAATCCTTTTTGATTTTAGTCATAACTCTTTTGTGCTCACTTACAATCGGCGCACTTACGCAAAGAGCATCAGCAGCATCAGAGGATGACAATTGGGTTTGTGCTTGGGGTACTGCTCCGGCTAAGGTGCAAATCGACGGCTTAGGTGATATAGGCTCTATAATAGGCAGCCTTCTTGATGACGACTCCTTGTCAGAGGTCACTGTAAGAACCGTTGTCACACCCACTGTAAACGGCTCAAAGCTGCGAATTAAGATTTCAAACCGCTATGGTACTCAGGCGCTTAAAATCAACGGCATGACCATAGCTAAAAGCATTAAAGACAGCAAGGTTGATGTTAACACCTTAAAGATTGTCACATTTAAGGACGGCTATCCCGGTGTCACTCTCGCTCCCGGTCAAGAGCTGTATTCTGACCCTATACGCTTTGATGTTTCAAGTCAGGAAAAAATAGCAGTGACTACATATATGAGCGATTTTCTCAATGTTAACACCATGGGTCTTTCCGGTGCGGATACCTATATTACCACAGGTGACGCTCAAAGAGAAGAAGACTTCGATATGCTTAAAACTGTTATCGACGATAAAAAAGCTCTTGACATAATAGCCGGCTTACTTGACGGCTTTGGTATGGGTGACAGCATTAATGTGCAGCTGGCATATAGCTTTATTAAGATTATCCCATGTGTTGTGGCTATGGATGTGCTCACAAGTGACGGTGGCTATAGCGTAGTTGTTGCAGGCGACTCAACGGTCTCAAATAACTTTCCTTTATATCTCTCACAGGCGCTTTATCAAGACGAAAACATAACTAATGTGGGCGTTGTGGGTGCCGGTGTACCGGGTAACTGTCTGCTCACCTCAGGCTTAGGCCTTGGCTCATATCTTTATGCTGAGTCTTTGGTTTCAAGATTTAAGGATGATGTCTTAAGTCAGACCGGTGTTAAATATGTCATAGTTAAAATAGGCGCAAACGATATTATGGACCCTGTTTGCAGCGGTGTCTTAAACGGCTATCAGCCGAGTGCTGAGCAAATTATTAAGGGCTATTCGAGGCTCTTTGAGGCTTGCCATAATGCAGGCGTCAAGGTTATTGCCGTGGGCATAACACAGTGGAAGGGCACAACAGGCGACTATTTTGGCGACGGCGGAACATATATCAGAACCCCAAGTGAATTTGAAGCGGACTGGGAAATCGCAAAGCAGGTCAACGATTGGCTGGCAACAACTAAGACACATGACGGCTATGTTGATTTTTGTGAGGTGTCTAAAAATCCACTTGACCCGGACGCCCTGTTCCCCGATTACAGTGAGGACGGCATAAATCCTACAGACGCTTTGCAAAGAGTGTGGAGCAATTACTTCCCACTTTCACTCATTGGTGCCGGTACTCTGCCCGGTGGAGTTCACATTAAAGATAACGATGGCGTTGTTTACGTTGGCAAGGGCAGAAAGTTTTTCGCTGAGGTTTATCCCGAGACTGCGGAAAACCAAGAAGTAACCTGGGAAAGTGAAGACGAGAATATTGTAGTTATAGACAATAGCGGTGTGGCTGTTGGCATAGCAAACGGTACCACCAACTTAGTGTGCAAAACCGTCATTGGCGGATATAAGGCGAGCTGCAAGGTCACAGTTAAAACCGCAGCTGAGAGCCTGCTTTTAAATTACCACACAAATAGTATTTATACCTCACAAAGCTTTACTCTTAAGGCTACTATTCTTCCCGAGACTGCAACAGATAAAACTGTTTATTGGTCGAGTGAGGACACAAATGTTGCTACGGTTAATAAAAACGGCAAGGTTACAGGTGTCGGCAGAGGTACAACAGTGATAAACTGTAAAACCGCAGACGGCACAATAACAGCCTCATGCACTGTTACAGTTAAAAAGAAGGTTCAGGTGGAAAATGTTGAGCTTTATTGCGGTGATGATGCCAATTACACAGCTAAGACACTTTATAAAAATCAAAGCTTCCAGCTGAGTGCAGTGGTGTCTCCGTCTAATGCGACCTTTAAAAATGTTAAGTGGACAAGCTCAAATGAGAAGGTTGCAACTGTTGACTCAAGCGGCTTTGTTGTAGCTGTGGGTGGCGGCAGTGCAGCGATTAAGTGCACATCTGTGGATAACCCTATGGTTGCTGCCTCATGTGCGGTGACGGTTAAGGTTGCGGCAACAGGTGTAACTCTCAGCAGCTCCTCGGTTAAAATCTATGTGGGCAAGACCAAAACACTCACCCCGACTGTTTCTCCGGCGGACGCAACTAATAAAAGCGTAAAATGGAGAAGCCTTGACACGAGTATTGCCACAGTCAATAAAAACGGCAAGGTTACAGCTGTTAAGGCCGGAACAACATATATTACGGCAACAACAGCTAACGGAAAATATACAGCTAAGTGTAAGGTGACAGTGGCAAAAATCGTCAAGTCAACCTCTGTGAAATTAAATAAAACCTCACTTACAATAAATGACGGCAAAAGCTACCGTCTAACTGAAACTGTATCACCCTCAAACACAACGGATAAGACAGTTATCTGGTCTGTTTCCGACAGCAAAATCATTAAGGTGTCCTCCGACGGCAAGGTGACAGCCTTAAAGCCGGGCACAGCCTATGTTTATTGCAAGACAAAGGACACAGGCAAGGCAGCTAAATGTAAGGTGACAGTTAAGGCTGTTGTGCCAAGCTCAGTTAAGTTTTCCGCTGAGAGTGTGAGTGTAGCCTATGGCAAGACAAAAACCTTAAAAGCAACTGTTTCACCGTCAAACTCAACGGATAAAACACTCAAATGGTCTTCCAGTGACTCATCTATAGTCTCTGTTACACAGTCAGGCAAGATTAAGGGTCTTAAAGCCGGCAAGAGTGCCACTATAACAGTCACCACAAACTCAGGCAAGAGAAAGGCGCAAATAACAGTTAAGGTCACTCATGTTAAGCCCACTGCTGTTGCTCTTAATAAGAAAAGCGTCACCCTTAGTAAGGGAAACACTGTTACTCTCACACCTAAGTTTACACCGTCAAACACAAGCGTTAAGTCTGTCACATGGACATCTGACAATAAGAGTGTGGCAACAGTTTCGTCAAAGGGTGTTGTTACAGCTGTGGCAAACGGCACTGCTATTATCACCTGCACCACAAAAAATGGTCTTGAGGCAGTTTGTGTTGTAACAGTCAGCGTTATTCCTGTCTCATCTGTCACTGTGAGTCAGTCTAAGCTTATAATGCAAGTGGGTCTAACTTATAACCTTAGCGCTAAGGTGTCACCGTCTAATGCCACAAACAAAAAGGTCACATGGAAAACCAGCAACAAAAATGTTGCCACAGTCTCCTCAAGCGGCAAGGTCACAGCTAAGGGCAAGGGCGAGTGTGTGATTTATGCAACATCTGCTGACGGCAAAAAAGTCGGCTCATGTGTTGTGGTGGTAAATTAAAGGAGATACTATGGCTTCGAGCAAGGAATATTTGGAATTTATTTTAGAGCAGCTTTCAGGCTTAGATGACATCTCTTATAGAGCCATGATGGGAGAGTTTATTATATACTACCGTGGCAAAATTATAGGTGGCATTTATGATGACAGGTTACTTGTAAAAAATGTAAAATCAGCAGTTAATTATATGCCGATACCTTTTTATGGGGTACCGTATAAGGGTGCAAAGGAAATGCTCGAAGTGACTGAATTAGACGACAGGGAGTTTTTGTCAGGCTTATTTAAGGCGATGTATGACGAGCTGCCGTCACCAAAGGCTAAAAAGTAAAATAATATATGGAGCTGTAGTAAGCAATGCTTTTGCAGCTCCTTAATTTTTATGGGTGGATTTTTTTAAGATAGTGTGATAAAATTATAGCATTATGAGAGAGGGTGACAGCATGATATGTAATATATGTCCCAGACAGTGTGGTGCTGACAGGGAAAAAGAAATGGGCTATTGCAAAATGCCATGGGAGTTTAAGGTGGCAAGAGCCTCAAAGCATTTTTGGGAAGAGCCTCCCATAAGCGGCACAAGGGGCAGCGGTACTGTTTTCTTTTCAGGGTGCAATTTAGGCTGTGTCTATTGCCAAAACTATAATATAAGCCACAGCTGTGAGGGCAAAATTATAAGCTCTCAAAGGCTTAAGGAGATTTTCACTGAGCTTATTTCTTCGGGGGTACACAATATAAATCTCGTAAATCCCACACATTATGCCCTGGGACTTAAAGGTGTCCTCGAGGATTATAAAAGCACTGTGCCTGTAGTTTATAACACCTCAGGCTATGAAAGGACTGAAACAATAAAAAGCCTTAATGGGCTAATAGATATTTATTTGCCTGACTTAAAATATATAAGTCCTCAAAAATCACAGAGATATAGCGGCGCTCAGGACTACTTCGACTATGCTTCAAAGGCACTCATTGAAATGCGTCGGCAGTGTTCAAAAAACATATATGATGATGAGGGCATATTAAAAAACGGCATGATAGTAAGGCATCTTATTTTGCCTAAAAACACAAACCAAAGCATTGAAATTTTAAAGTGGATTTATAATAATTTAGGCAACGATGTGGCAATAAGCATTATGGCGCAATACACTCCCTATGGGGAAATAGAAAAATATGATGAGCTTAAAAGAAAAATAACAAAGCGGGAATATGAAAAGGTGCTGAGTGCAGTTGAAAATTTAGGCTTTAGCAATGTTTTCACTCAACAATTTGCCTCGGCAAATGAAGCTTTTATCCCAAAATTTGACTTGACGGGAGTATAAGCTCTTTACTTTTAATGGGCAACTGTGATAAAATTAAATAAAAAACAGGAGTGAAAAAAATGAAGGCATTTTTTGAAGAATTCAAAAAATTTATAATGAGAGGAAATGTTATTGACCTTGCTGTCGGTGTTATTATCGGTGGAGCTTTTCAATCCATTGTAAACTCCCTCGTCAATGACATTGTGTCTCCCGTGCTGTCTCTTATGACAAAGGGCATTAACTTTGCCGATAAGTTTATTATCCTCACCACTGAGGATGTTACCTTTGCCACAGCTGAGGCGGCAAAGCAGGCAGGCTATGCCACACTTAATTATGGCGCATTTATAACGGCAGTTATTAACTTTATTATTATGGCATTTGTCATTTTTCTGCTGGTCAAGACAATAAACAAAGTCTCCGAGTTAGGTAAGAAAAAGCCGACAGAGGAGCCTAAGGCGCAGACAAAGACCTGTCCCTATTGCAAAAGTGAAATTAGCAATGAGGCAACACGCTGCCCTCATTGCACATCGAAAATTGATTCTCAGGAGGAATAATCATGATTGGTTTTATTGGAAGCGGAAACATGGCATCCGCTATTATAAAGGGCATTGTAAGCTCGGGCAAAATTAATGAGGAGATAAGCATATTTGATATTGACATGGAAAAAGCCAAGGCTCTTTCTTCATTGTACGGCGTTAAGGTGTGCGAAAGCAGTAAAGAAATTGCCCGCCAATGTGACAAGGTTGTTTTAAGTGTAAAGCCCAATGTTTTTCCCGGTCTGCTGTCAGAGATAGGTGAGGACTTAAAAGAAAACGACCCTCTTATTATATCAATTGCCGCCGGCAAAACCCTCGATTATATTTCAGGTCTTTTACATTATGACGGAAGAATTGCAAGAGTAATGCCTAATATTAACGCAAAGGTTGGGGCAGCTGTGTCAGCCTATTGTGGGAATGAAAGAGCAGGAGGAAGTGACCTTGACTTTGTAAAAAATCTATGTGAGAGCTTTGGCATAGGGGTCAATATTGAGGAAAAGCTCTTTTCAATTTACAGTGCTGTTGGTGGCTGTGGCCCTGCTTATGCCTATATGTTTATTGACTCTCTTGCAAGAGCCGCTGTCAAAAACGGCATGACTAAGGCTCAGGCTCTTGAGGTCGCAGCAGGCACTGTCTTAGGCAGCGCAAAGATGATTTTGCAGGGTGATGAGCACCCATGGGAGTTAGTTGATCAGGTTTGCTCACCGGGTGGCACAACAATACAAGGTGTTGCGGCACTTCAAAAGGGCAGCTTTGAGTCTCTTGTTGGCTCGGCTGTTGATGCGGCATATCTTATGGATAAAAGCCTTTAATAGCTAATTGCCCTAATTTAAACTAAACAGCATAAAATTAAAGAGCTTCCGTTTGTTTTCGGAAGCTCTTAATATTTGCGTCTTATCCATCATTTTCCAATAGCTCATAAAGCTTTTGAGTGAAGGAGTATTTATCCATAAGCTCTTTCACCGGAGCTAAATCCGGCTTTGTCGGCTTTTTTAATTTACATCTGAGCATAAGATTTTTTGGCGAGTGTGCAAAGTCCACAAACTCTATAATATCAACCTCATAGCCGCACCTTTTTAATAGCTCTGCTCTTATGCTGTCTGTGAGCAAGGCTGAAAAACGCTCTTTAATAAGTCCGTGAGAAAGAAGCAAATCAAAGTCGCCACCCTTTTTAATTGAGGAGCAAACCTCATGTTGACAGCAGGGTACAGAAAAAATATGCTTAACGCCGTGACTTATGGCGTGATATAAGGCAAAGTCCGTTGCAATATCACAGGCATGAAGGGTTATTACCATATCTACATTATCCTTATACACTTCGCCTTTGGTCACATCATTGACATAAAACTTTAAATTGTCATAGCCGTACTTTTTTGCCGTCTCGTTACAGTGCTTGACTACATCCTCCTTTAAGTCAAAGCCTAAAACCGTAGCCTTGACCTTTTTTATCTTAGTAAAGTAGTAGTAAACAATAAATGTCAAATATGATTTTCCACAGCCAAAATCTAAAATAGTGACCTCGTCCTTATTCATTTTAGAGAAGCTGTCATCTATAATCTCAATGAAACGGTTAATTTGCTTATACTTGTCGTACTTGCTTTTTATGACATAAAAATCCTTCGAAAAGATGCCTAAATCCACAAGGGCAGGGATGTTTTCCCCCTGAGGCAAAAGGTAGTTCTTTTCTTTGTTGTGGCTTTGAGTCTCAACCTTTTTAATGTCGTTGCCTGTCACCTTGCGCTTAATCTTGTCGGGGAAAATAGTATATTGCACTGTAGTGCCCTCGGCAGTGAGACAAGCCTGTTTAAACTCAGCGTTTCCTGTGCTTTCGCACCATAAAAGAAAATCAGCTTGAGTTAAATTTTCGTGAAAGACCTGATTGTTTTTATATTTTTCCAGCTGCCACATGATTCCCTTTTTTGAGGCAAAGGGTCGGGCAACTATTTTCGAGTATATGAAAGCCTTGTCCTTTTTGTCGCTAAAGGCTATTTTTTTAACCTTTTCATTTAAGGCGGTTATATCTTCACTTATAATAAACATCTTGCACCTCTTAATTATTTGTGAGGCTATTTTACCACAAAAGTCAAAAAAAGTACATAGGTAAACTGAGTTGACAAATATAAATGTGGGAATTATAATGTAAATTGATAGGAGTCTGATTAAAGGAGTGTGAAATTATGTTTGCGAGCTTTGAAAAGGATTATATAATGCGTATAGTCAGAGAGCTTGTAAGAATGTTATTAAAGCTGCTTTTTAATGTTGATGTCACAAGAGATATGGAGCAGGTAATTAAAGAGGGGGAAAAAGAGGACGAGCTAAGACGCTTAATTACTATGATTGATGACGGCTATATTAATGAGGGTGAAAATGAGCTTTATGAGCTTATAGGTGATGGTGACAAAGCCTATCTTAAAATAGCCTTGATATTTTATTATCACCTTGCCACTAAGGATGAGGAATTTCTCACAAGCCATGGCTACACCATGCAGGAGGTTAAAGAGGGAGTCGATAGCATAGTGGAGATTTATAAAATTGATGAGATAGCTCAAATGTTTATGAACTAAGATTTTTTAAGTTGACTTAAAGTTGCTTTTGAGTTATAATAGCCTAAATAATAAAAGAAAGGATATGAAAATATGGAAAACAAATTTTCATTGGACAAATCCAAAAAAGTCTTCCCTATAATCTTAATGGTTATCGGTATTGTAATTATGGCTGTTCAGCTTATTACAAGACTTAATCTCATCACACTTGTGAGTGTGCTTTATTGCTGCATTATGTCGGCAATCATACTCATTTCACTTATCGCTAAGAAAAAGGTATATGCACCTATGATTTACGGCTATGCTGCTGCAAGCCTTGGCGTGGTTATCTTCCATGTTATTTGGGGTGCTGATGCCGGCTTTGGTGCTTTCTCAACAGGTCTTACAGGCTGGTCAAGTGTTGACAACGCTTTGTTTGCAGGTGAGGGCAGTGTTCTTACAAGGCTTTTAGGCAACCTTCTTCTTATAATTCCTACAGCTGCATCCTTATGGGGACTTTTCTTCGTTGCAAAGAAAACCACAGGCAAGGATACACTTAAAAAGGTTCTTTCATCTGTTTTAAGTGTACTTCTTGTAGCCTCCAGCATACTTTATGTTTTAACAATGAACATGAGAACAAAGCCTGTAACCGAAAGACTTTGGGAAGGTCATGACGATTATCTTGACGGCATTGACGAGGAAACTCAGGGCAAGCCCAATGTGCTTCTTATCCTTATGGACGATATGGGCTATGGCGACACATCACTTAACGGTGCAATTTATGACACCCCCAATATGGACTCCATTGGTGAAAACGGTCTTAATTTTGAAAACTTCTATTCAAGCTATTCAGTTTGTTCACCTGCTCGTTTTGCAGCTCTCACAGGTCGTTATCCCTATAGAGGCTATGCAGATAATGTTATCTATCCCACAATCTCCACATTTAGCCCCTTTGCAATGACAAGAGTTTACAACTCCTTTGAGATGGGCAACAATGTTGACGGTATGCTCGGTGACGAAATCACAATCGCTGAGGTCTTCAAGAGCGCCGGCTATAACACCGGCGCATTCGGCAAGTGGCATTTAGGCGACTATGGCGAGTATCTTCCCACAAATCAAGGCTTTGACTACTTCTATGGCTCACACCATGTTAACGATATGAAGCCCTTCTATCATGTAAGAGAAGAAAATGGCGAGTATACAATTGCTCACGGTGTTGAGGAAATGGTCGATGAAAACGGCAAGAAGGATCAAGGTAAGCTCACTGAGTGGATTCACGAGGAGATTACCACATGGATAACCGACACTGTTACAAATAGCGACGAGCCATTCTTTGCATATTACTCAACACCATGGCCTCATGCACCTGTATTTGTAGGTGATGACTATGACGGTGTTAGCGGCATGGGTACATATGTTGACTGCTTAACAGAGTTTGACACATATCTTGGAGAGCTTTTCAATACTATGGAGGAGCTTGGTGTGCTTGAGGACACAATTATTATCTTCACAAGTGATAATGGCCCTGCTCTTGAGGGTAGCACAAACGACCTTCGTGGTGGCAAATATCTGCCTTATGATGGCGGTCAAAAGGTACCGTTTATGATAAGATGGGATAACAACGGCGGCTTATTTGAAAAGGGCGGTACTCGTGAAAGCACAGCAACCTTTGTTGACTTCCTGCCAACACTTATTGAGCTTGCAGGCATCACAAGCGGTGGCGAAGCAAATGTTCTTCCTTCAGACAGAGTTATAGACGGTGTTTCATTTGTTCCAACAATTAAAGATGATAGCGTTGTTCATACTCAAGAGCATCCTATACTTCACATGAAGCGTGAGGATATTAAGGCTATCCAATATACTGTTGACTCACAGCAGGTTAAGGATATGTATCCTGATTACACCTATGATGTTTTAAACAACGAATATCTTACATTTAAGTATTTCGATAAAGCACCTAACGACAACTCGGCATTCTTTGATAAGACTCGTAAAAATTGGCTTCACATTATGACTGACGATTATCAGGAGAACTACAACCGCACAAAGGTTTACCCTGAAATTGCTGAAAAGATGAATGAGGAGCTTCAAGGTATCCAAAAGAACTTTAAGGAAAACAGGAGAGGTATTATTAAGTAATGCCACCGCTTTCCATAATGATAAAGCCGGCTTCAAGCTTGTGCAATCTTCGCTGCAAATATTGCTTTTATTGTGATGTTGCGGCAAATAGAGAGGTCTTCTCTCTTGGCAAGATGAATGAAGCCACGGCAGAAAAATTAATAAAAGACGCCCTGAATTTCGCTGACGGCTCAAGTGTCGCCTTCGCCTTTCAGGGCGGCGAGCCTTTAATGGCGGGGCTTGACTACTATAAGTTTTTCGTCTCCACTGTGAGCGCGTACAACAAAAAGCACAGTGAGATTTTTTACTCGGTGCAGACAAACGGCACTCTCGTCACTGACGAGTGGGCAAGATTTTTCACGGAAAATAAGTTTCTTGTGGGGCTTAGTCTCGACGGTGATTATGAGGGCAACCGTTTTCGTGTGGACGCGAATGGACAAAACGCATATTATAAGATTGTCACCGCCGCCAACAAGCTCAAAAGGCATAAGACCGAGTTTAATATTTTGACGGTGCTCACAGGGTACTGCGCTGAAAATGCTGAGAGGATATATAAATATTTTCGTTCACAGGGCTTTGGCTATATTCAGTTTATCCCTTGTCTTCGCCCAATGGGTGACAACACGCAAAGTGAGCTTTATATGACCACTAAGCAATATTCCGATTTTCTTATTCGCATTTTTAACTTGTATGTCAAGGACTTTGTCAGAGGAAATTATATTAGCATCAGGCAATTTGACAACTATGTGAGAATGTATCTTGGGGAAAAGCCGGAGCAATGTGGACTTATGGGGCATTGCACACACCAATTTGTCTGTGAGGGCAATGGCAATATTTATCCATGCGACTTTTATTGTACCGATAAGTGGTGCCTTGGCAATATAAATGAGCTGACCCTTGAAGAAATGGCTAAGGGCAAGACAGCTTTTGAGTTTATTAAAGAAAGCATTGCCGTGCCCGATAAGTGCAAAAAATGCAAATTTTATCCTCTTTGTCGTGCAGGAGGCTGCAAGAGAAATCGTGAAAGTGAAGATTATTGCGAAAGCTATAAGACCTTCTTTTCAGCTTGCTTGCCTTTGTTTAGAGTTTTCAGGAAATGAAACAGAGGGAAGTACAAAACTAAAACAAGCGGCAAATAAACAAAAGACAAATCAAAACACAAA
Source organism: uncultured Faecalibacterium sp. (assembly GCA_964504475.1). Classification (GTDB taxonomy): domain Bacteria; phylum Bacillota; class Clostridia; order Oscillospirales; family Acutalibacteraceae; genus UBA6857. The sequence goes on from CAZDEL010000015.1 coordinate 36,572, forward strand.
ACAAAAGTCCACCCGGTTAACCGAGTGGATTATTTGTTTAAATTGCATTTAACTTAAGATTTTAAGGCTGCTAAAAAGTTATATATGATCCTTATATCTTTCGGCGGTGATTATGCCGTTACAGACATTAAGCTTGCAAATTCGTGCATTTCTCGCATCAAAGGCACTTGCTCCATCAGTGTTTACATAATCTCTCGCATGATATATGGCGTACCATTGACCGTCCTCTTTAATCATTGAGTGGTGACCTGTGCCCTCCTCAAAGTCATTTGCACAAAGGACAGGGTGATAGGTGTTTGCGTCAGGATATTTCTCGAATTTTATCTTTGTAAGGTCGGTTTCATTTGTTTTAGCTCTGGCATAACCTATATAATATGTTGGCTGTTCAAAGCAGTTTCCTGAGTACATTAGATATTGCCAATCGCCCTCTTTAAAGTAAAATGCGCCCTCAATGGTGTGCCAATGCTGCCCCTTTTTATAGCGGTCTCGTCTATAAATATCCTCATCAAGAGTTGGCTCAAGGACAAGTACAGCCTCACCTGCCGGTGTAAATGGGTCAAGCATTTTGTCCACATATATGCAAGTACCAATGCGCTCACCCTCAAACTTATTTGCGGAGTAAAACAAAAACAGTCCTGCTTCATTTTTTACAATGTGTGAGTCAATTGAAAACGGGTGCAAAATTTGCTTAGTACCAACAAAAGGCCCTAAAGGATTGTCAGCGACACTAACATGCATAGCACCCCTGTGACCGCCCTGGTCGGGAGTATCATTATATATTTCGATGGAATTATACATATAAAACTTTCCATCAAGCTCGATTACACTTGGTGCCCAAAAGGAGTCGTGCCCGGGCAGGGTCATAACCGCACCATAATACTTCCAGCCGTCAAAGAGATTTTCGGATTCATAAGCATAAACTGCGTCATGACCGGTGACATAGATATAATATTTGCCACCACTTTTTAATATGTACGGGTCAGCTTGACCCTGATAGTGAGATTTATCTGCCTTTAATAGATGCATAAAACTTTCTCCTTAGTTAATTTTAACAGATTATAGCATATCGCACTAATAAAATAAAGGGCTAAAGGGACAATATTAACAAAAAAAGTTATAAAAAATCGTCTAAAGAAAATTAGCAAAAATGTTGAAGAAAAATGTAAAAAACTTAGTAAAAACCCTTGACAATTAAATTTAAAAGTGATATAGTATACAAGCACTCGAAAGAGTGAAGCGAATAAGCGAGAGTGGCGGAATCGGCA
>CAZDEL010000016.1:0-36707 GCA_964504475.1 uncultured Faecalibacterium sp.
CCTCCGTTAATATAGTTGTTGTTATATATCACTTATTATTTTAATGCAAAGCAAGGCAGATGTCAAGAGATTTTGCATAAATGTCAAAAAGAAAGCGGCGGCAAGAAGAAATGCTATCCCTGCCGCCACTATACTTATATTGTATAAATCAATTCTGCATGTACTATTCCCGTCACACGATTACAGATATTGTTCATCTTTTTAACCCACAGCATTTGGGCGGTTGATTTAAGTTGCTCCGTTAATTTTTCCTTTTGTGCGAGTTTTTTGTACCAATCGAAGAAGCATTGCTGTTGCCTGTTGCTAAACAAGGATATTTCTCCCCTGCGTCAAAAAAGCGAAGGATTGCCAATCACTTAGAAGCCTTTACCTAAAGGTTTTGGGGTAAAATTCGTGTACCCGAAGATAACAACAAACCCGAAAGCCCTGTGTTTTGGGCTTTCGGGTAGTGAAAGGTAAAATGAAGATTATTATTCCCACTCAATCGTTCCCGTTGGCTTCGGAGTGAGATCAAACAGCACGCGGTTGATTCCTTCAACCTCAGATGTAATCCTATTTGTTATATGATGAAGAAGTGAATACGGTACCTCCTCAACAGTTGCGCTCATTGCATCCTTTGTGTTGATTGCACGAATAATTGCCGGCCAGCCTTCATAACGGCTGCTATCCTTAACGCCGACACTCTTCATGTCGGGTACAACAACAAAATATTGCCATACCTTACCGGCAAGACCATTTTTGTCAAATTCTTCTCTAAGGATTGCGTCTGCCTCTCTAAGGGCATGAAGTCTGTCGCGTGTTATTGCACCGAGACAGCGTACACCAAGACCGGGACCCGGGAATGGCTGACGATAAACCATGGAATGAGGAAGTCCAAGAGCTTCACCTACTACACGAACCTCGTCCTTGAAAAGAAGCTTAATCGGCTCAACAAGCTCCATAGCCATGTCTTCAGGTAAGCCGCCTACATTGTGGTGTGACTTAACTGCCTGCTTGCCCTCTGCTTGCTTAATGCTCTCGAGAATATCAGGGTAAATAGTACCCTGTGCAAGGAAGGAAATGCCATCAAGCTTTGCAGCTTCTTCGTCAAAAACTTTAATAAACTCTGCACCGATTATCTTACGCTTACTTTCCGGATCGCTAACACCTGCAAGAAGATCAAGGAAACGGTCTGTGGCATCAACATAAATAAGGTTTGCGTCAAGTTGATTTTTAAAAACCTCGATAACATTTTCACTCTCGCCCTTACGCATAAGTCCATGATTAACATGCACACAAACAAGCTGCTTGCCAATGGCCTTAATGAGAAGTGCAGCAACAACCGATGAGTCAACACCGCCTGAAAGAGCTAAAAGCACCTTTTTGTCGCCAACTTGTGCTCGTACTGCCTCAACCTGCTGTGAAATAAATGCATCTGCAAGCTCTTTGGTTGTGATGCGAGCCATGGTGTCGGGTCTTACATTTGAATTCATTTAAGATTCCTCCCTATATATTCGGATATAATTAACATTATTGACAGCTTTATCAGTTAGTATAGTTATCAAAATAACCTTGTACAAGAACGACAGGTGTGCCCTTGTCGCCTGAACCACTTGTGAGATCACAAAGTGAACCGATAAGGTCAGTGAATTTTCTTGGTGTGGTACCCTGTGAAGCCATGTTACCTACAAGGCTTGCGCTACCCTTTTCAGCAATACGCTTTGAAATAGCTGCCTTAAGCTCATCGCCGGTAAGACCCTTAAAGTCATTATCTGCAAGGTACTTAAGCTTAAGCTCGTTGGGAGTACCCTCAAGACCTGCTGTGTAGCCCGGTGATACGCATGGGTCAGCAAGCTCCCAAATCTTACCTTGAGGATCTTTAAATGCACCGTCACCGTAAACCATAACCTCAATCTGCTTACCTGTTGCTTCAACAAGAAGTGCCTGTGTTTTATTTACAAACTCACCGCAATTCTTCGGGAAAAGCTTAACAGTGTCCTCTGTGGACTTGTTTGAGCCAAGAAGACCAAAATCAGGGTTGAAGCCACTGCCGTCTATTGATTCATTGAGTATGTCATCCATACCGTAAACTATCTTTGCACCTGCTGCTTTAAGAAGACGCTTTGTGCGTGCTCTTGTGTGAATATCACAAGTAAGTACACAATCTGTGTAATCAAGAATGCTCTTAGCCTGGTTTGCGAAAATTACTTCACATTCAGCGCCTGCATCCTTAATAAGCTGTGAATAATAATCGACATAGTCAACACCTGTAAACTCATGCTTATTCTCACCGAAAAGCTCACGATATTTTTCAAGTGAAAGCACATCACTATAGGGATTAACTCCTGCCTCATCAAGCTGATCGAATGTAAGAAGATGATTGCCAACCTCATCACTGGGATAAGAGAGCATAAGCACTATCTTCTTGCAGCCCTTTGCGATACCACGAAGACAAATTGCAAAACGGTTTCTTGAAAGAATGGGGAAAAGAACACCTACAGTTTCACCGCCGAACTTAGCCTTAACATCCTTAGCGATTGCTTCAACAGATGCATAGTTGCCCTGACTTCTTGCCAATATTGACTCTGTAACTGCGACAACATCCTTATCACGAAGCTCAAAACCATCACATTTTGCAGCCTCAATAACACTGTCACAAACAATTTTTGCAAGGTCATCGCCTTCACGAATAATCGGGCAGCGGATACCTCTTGAAACAGTACCAGTTTTTCTTTCCATTTGACATACCCCTTTTATATTAGAATGGTGTATAAAAAATACTTTTATATTTTAGCACCTTAAAGCCAATAAATCAAGATTTTAGGAGTGAATATTACAGGTTTTAGTAAAAAAATTTTTGTGAAAAATAACGATAAACACTCTATTAGCCTTAAAAATGTTATCATATGAGATTTTTAAGCCTACTTCTCTTTTTTGGTACTCTGCCGAATGAATATAGAGCTTTGCCTTATGAAAAAGCTGCCCTTAGATTTTAGGCAGCTTTTTTATTAGGCTATTTAAAGCTTATATTTGATACCACTTAATTTCATTTGCATTTAAATGCAAATCAAAGCTTGTGCCATCGCCAATATATACGGTAGTATCCTGAGGCTCATAGGTGTTATTGACAACGCAATATTTGCCATTTTTAACATAGGCATGAACCTCAACATTATAGTTAGTTGAGAACCAACGATTAAGCTCATCCTCAGCTGAAGCACTCCAAAGCACAGCACGATAAAGCACACGGCTGTTTTTGAATGAATAGGGAAGTCCGCTAATATATACTCCCCTGCCCTTGCCAAACTCCTTGACGGCCATTTGCACTTCCTCGTTATGTCTTACGGCAAAGGGAAGAGCTGATGTGTTTTGAATCAGTACAGTAGTACCATCAAGAGCGACAATATTTTTTTTGCCCTCACCAAAATCAACTTCACCGTTTGTATCTTTGAGAATGAAGTGATCTCTATGCTCGGTAGTGTTATATCTGCGAGTGTTAAGAGTAAAGCCGTTTTCTCTTTCAACGCCTAAAATATCATCAAGCTGGAAGAATTTGCCCTGCCATTGATGTGCTGCCGGCTCACCGACACCAATGAAGCCGCCACCGTTATATACGAATTTCTTTATGGCAGTAACTATTTCCTCGTCCTTCCAATATTCACCGCCTGACTGCGCTGTGTCAGCGTCACCGGCATTAATAACAACATCGAAGCTATCGAGAAGGTTCTTGTCATTTTTAATATCGTCAAAGCTAATAAATTTAACATCAAAGGGTGCGCCGCTAAGTGCCTCAATAATTCCAAAGTAGGAATAGTTTTGTCTGTAATAAAGAGCGTGATGCACCATGTGATTGCCCCATGCACGCATTTTGCCCCAGCAGTTAAGCACAGCTACTTTTTTTACACAATAAGGTGTGACACCACAAATGTTATCATAAAGAGTTCTAAATTCGTCACAAACATCTTTAATATAATCAACAAACTCAGGGAATTTAAGAGCGAGCTTAAGATATCCCCCATAGCCTATTCGTGATATGGGGCTTCTGAGAATTGCTCGTCTTGCTGTTACCCAGTTTTCCTTAGCTTCTCTTATGGGGTCACCGCCCTCATGGAAAACATCAGGGAAGAAATAAGGCAAGAATCTGCCCTCGGTATATTTTACGCTTTTGATGTCACTGAAAAGTCTGAGAGTTGAGCCGTTGCCAACGCTGCCAACAACAGCGTCAAGACCGATTGAAGCAAACTCCTCCATAAAAGGCTCCATGCCTATCCAGTGGTCGCCCATAAACATCATAGCTTCTTTGCCGTACTCGTGAACTATATCCACCATCTCCTTAGCGAGAGCAGCGACCTCTCGTCTTTGGAATGCCATAAAGTCCTTAAACTCCTTTGAGGGAATACGATAGGTGTTATTCATATAGCCCTGGTCAATAATAAATTCAGGGCGGAAGGCATAGCCCACCTCTTTTTCAAATTGCTCGAGAATATATGGGCTGACTGAGGCTGAATAGCCGTACCAATCAACAAATTTTTCCCTTGCAAACTCGTCAAAAATAAGGGTGAACTGATGGAAGAAGGTGGTAAATCTTACAACATCAACATAATCGTGGCTGTCAAGATATTTACGAAGCCTTTGAAGTGAGTGTGCTCTTGTTTTTGGCTGACGAACATCAAAGGTAATTTGAGGCTCAACATTCCAGCCGTTAACAACAGCGTTATACATATGTACAGGATCCCACATAATATAAGCTAAAAAGCTTACAGTGTACTCGTGAAAAGCCTTTGCACAAATTGTAACATTGCCGCTTTCCTCACTATATGACCAATTATCTGTGGGCACAACCTCACCTGTTGTGCGGTCAATAACCTCCCACCACTTTTTTATATCATCGTGGCTGTTAACCTTGAGCATATCGGGATAAAGATGATCCATGAGATGGATTTCCAGCTTAGAGTCAGTAGCAGTATGAAATGATGTCATAATATACATTTGCTGAACTTCATCTAAGTTTGCCTTTGCCCATTCGTTATCCTTACGAGTGGTGTAATAGGTTGCATAAACCTTTGAGCCTGCGTCTTTAAGCTCCTGTGGGAACTCAGTGCCATCACAGTCACGAATAGCGTCTGCACCCCAAATATCCATAATTTCAAGAGTTTCCTTTACTACATCCATATCTGTTGGAATAGTAACTCTGCCTTTTGCCTTAGCCATAAAATACCTCACTTTTATTTTTTGATAGTTATAATTTCGTTATCCTTAAGTGTCACCTTGCCGTTTCTCATTCTTTTGCGCTTAAAGGGGACACCATCTCTTACATAAAACTTATTGTGGGCAATATATGCGTCGGGATTGCTCACAGGGCTAATAGTACCACCCAAATCATCAACGCTTAAATTATTGGAAAAGGTGTTATGTATAGCCTCCTGAAGACAAAACATAACACAACCGCCCTCGTTAAGCCTTGAGTAATTATATTCATAAACAGTACCGTCACCGGAGTCCACATCATAAGCCATGCCGTCTTGATTAAGCTTTGTGTCAACAGCTTCGTTAAATCTTAAAAGTGCATCTTTACACTTCCAAGGCCAAATTGCAGCAGCAACCTTACCCATACGCTTTTCGGGATAGCGATAAAATCTGTCGTTCATTTCCATAGCGCAGCTGTCTGATACATTGTGCTCCACTAAGGGCTTTAAGGCATACATAGGTGTAATTGCGTCACCGCCGACAAGCTTAGTATAGTTGTCGCAAATCAAGATATTTTCATTGCCGTACTTTTTAAATAAGTCCTCACTAAGCTCCTTACCTTGGAATTTTTTGTGCATATAGGTGTAGCCTACAGCTATACCCCATCGGCTGACATTTTTGACAAAGCAGTTTTTAACTGTCACTGTGTCATATCTTGCAACACCTGTTTTTTCTTCATTTTCCGGTTTAAAGCAGGTCATATATATGCCACCGTTATTCATGTGCTTATTATAAACATTGCCATTTACATCATGAACGAAAAGATTATCTAAGGTTATGGAATGAACAGTGCCTCTGTTTTGTGAGACAACTGCAACACCTGTTCTATCCATTTTATGAGGCGCAGAATATTCCTCAATTGACTTTTCACTGTCCTTATTTGTGATTTCAATGTGGTGCAATATTATATTTTCCACATCGTAAAGCAGTACCCCGGAAGACACATCGCCTTTATAAACATGTCCGCCAAAATCAAGCTCAGTGCCATAGTCCTGATACCACACACCGGTACCGTTAGCCTCGATTTTAGGCATAGCTTCCCTTTCTCCATATGAAGTCACTTCAATAATTTCGCCCTTAATATCACCGCAATTTTTAAGATGTAAAAACTGATTAGAAAACACTGAGCCTTTTTCCAGGAGTATTTTATCGCCCGGATTAATTTTAAGGGAGTTGATTTTATTAAGAGTTAAAAAAGGTGTCTTTTCACTAAGACCGTCATTTTTATCATTGCCATTAAGAGAGCTTACATAATATGCTTTTGATTTCATTGTCATATTCCTCCTCTCTTATTTTCTTTTCGATTATCATTTTGCTTTCATAAAACCAAAATTTATCACCGCTATATCTTGTGAATAAATCCTTGTTATTTTTATAGAAGGCTTTTTTATCCTTATTAGATATTTTCTTATAATTATAGACCTTTTTAATTTTCTCGTTTTCACTCACAAAATCAAGCTTAAACCTTGTCAGCTCATATTCAAGGTACGCGTGTAAAGAGAAGTGCTTAGGTCCATAAACTACGCCGCCACCGGCAAGCTCCTTCTCTCTTTTTTTATTTTCAGCTTCCCACCTGACTTTAAGGGCAGCTAAGCTACTGTCATCTATAAGAGAGAGTCTCTTAGCAAATTCAAGACAGGCAAGAGCGTAATTTTTTTCCTGCTCATTTGAAAACCAAAATGTATTCATAACCGCCTCCCGGATAATATAATGTTTCTTATATAATACAGTTTTTGTGCGGTTATTGCAAGGGGGTTTAGTGATTTAGAGCGGAAATGTTACAAAGAAAAGCTTTAATCCAACAACCCCACCGGTACACAAACCGATGGGGTTGTTATTTTACACCATACTCTCCACAAACCACTTGCCCTCGTCCTCATATAAATAGGTCTGCTTGCCGCAAACATAAATGCTGTAGCGTATAGCAGTACCGCCAACCTTGCCGGCGCAGGCTCGTTGCACACCGGTGACTTTATCAATGATAAATTTTCTTCCGTCCTCCCATGTGACACTTTTAGGGCATACTCTCCCCTGCTCGTCAATTTCCGCAAGTACCTTAACATAAACCTTCCTAAATTTCACATTTCACACCTTATTTCATGTTAATTATTACGGGCAAAGGTGACTTCTTACCTTCCATATGCGGTGCTTTTTTCTCTGTCATCAGGCAACAATTAAACACAGCATCTTTGCCAAATCGCTCTCGCAAAGACATAACCGTATCGTCGATTTTTCTTTGCTTTTCGCTTCTTTCATATTCACCACTTAAATCAAGCTGTAAGGGTGTGTTTTCGTCCTGTAAATTTATTGCTCTGACAGTGAGTGCTCTCACATTTCTTTGCCAATTGTAATTTCTTTTAAAAAGCTCCAATGCCATTTTAGCAATCTCAAAGGCCGACTGTGTGGGAAAGTGCATTTCACATTGGCATTGAATATTATTAAGCATTTTATCTCGAATTGCTATTTGCACTCCCGTTGCCTCTAATTTTTCCTGCTTTAAACGCTTTGAGACATTTTGCGATAAGGCAAGAAAAACCTTCCACACCTCATCGTCACACACTAAATCCTCCTTACAGGTTATGCCGTGACCCACACTTTTTATCTCTCTTTCATAGCTGTCAGGTGCTACAGGTGAGGTGTCAAGACCGTTGGCATAGCGCCACATATCCTCACCATGCACCCCAAAAACAAGCTTTAGCCACTCGGCAGGTCGCCTTGCTAAATCTCCGACTGTTTTTATAGCATAGGAGTTGAGCTTTTTGGCGGTGCTTTTTCCCACGCCCATAATCGACGACACAGGAAGCGGCCAGACCACATCCTTGAAATTATCCTCAGTTATAGTCACAACCTCATCACAGGAAGCAAGGTCGCTGCCAAGCTTTGCGAAAATCTTATTATATGACACACCTATTGACACAGTGATGCCAAGCTCCTCACGAAAGGCCTTGCGGATTTCGTCGGTTATATTTTGTACACTGCCGAAAAGAAGCAGGCTGCCTGTTATATCGCACCACGCTTCATCAAGACCCATTGGCTCTATTTTATCCGTATATCGGCGGTAAATATCCCTTGCAAGGCGCGAATACTTCATATACACATCAAAGTGAGGCTCTATAACAATAAGCTCAGGACACTTCCTTTTTGCTTGCCAAATTGCCTCACCTGTTGTCACACCGTATTTTTTTGCTTCGGGGCTTTTTGCTAAAATAATACCATGACGCTCCTCTACACTGCCACCCACTGCTACAGCCTTACCCTTTAAGTCAGGGTTTAAGCTACACTCAATTGAGGCATAGCAGGAGTTCATATCAGAGTGTATTATTATTCTTTTCACCACACATCGCCACCGAACATTTGTTCTTTTCATAGGTATTATACTACCCTATTGGCCATTTGTCAATAGGGTAATATTTGTATAGATATTTTCTTTTTTCAATCAAATATAAAAATTTATTACACCCACCTTATTTCTCGGCAGAGTACCAAAAAATCAAATGTTGATATAATAAACATCGTTGCCCCTTGACTTAATAAACTTTAACAAGTCGCTGAATTTAAGCCAAAGGAAGGCTGTATTGTCATTTGGGTGAAAGCCTACAAGACCGTCAAGAGTCCTGAGCTCAGAGTCGAAGACCACATTAACCTCGGCATCGGGGTCATTTAATATGCCAAAGGGTGACACCGCACCGGGAGTAAGCCCTAAATGCTTCATAAGTCTCTCGTCAGAGCCAAAGCTAAGCCTTGAGCAGCCAAGCTGTGAGCGAATATCCTGCTGTATGTCAGGATGCTTATCCTTCATCATTGAGACTACATAATGAGTTTTTCCGTTGGCATTGCGTAAAAATAAATTTTTGCAAAGCTCTCCGTCGGTGAAAATTCCCAATGCGTCCATTTCCTCAATAGTGTGAACAGGCTCATGATGAATCACCTTATATTCAATGCCTAAGTCGTCAAGTGCCTTATATACCATTTCCTGTTGTGTCATTTTTATCTCCTCACTGTTTCATATAGGTTGATATTTTGCCGTCCTCGGTGTTTTTAAGCTGCAAGCTGTTGCCGCTGACCTCATAGGTGAAGCTTTCCTGTATTGTGTTGCCGTAAATGTAGTAAGTCACAGTGACAACACCGTCTTTAATTTCATATCCACCTGTAAAAGTACCGTTAACGGGAACATTGATAACAGGTATATCAATATTGACAAAGGTTATCTCAACTACTCCGTTTTCCTTAAACTCATAGCCGCTCATATTTGCGCTGTCACGCCATTTGCCAATTAGCTCCTCGTCATCATTTGAGGAAACTGTTGTGCCGTATCTTACAAAAATAAACTCCGAGCCGGCAGCATTTGTAAGAGTTAAAGCATTTGTAGTAACTGAAAATGTATATTTTTCCGTTATCTTTTTGCCATAAGCTGTGTACTGTATAGTGACTTCATTGCCTTCACTGACATAAGCACCCTCAAAGCTCTCACCGTCAATAATAATAGTGGCATTGCCCGATGAAGCGAACTTATAGACCTTGCTCATGGATTTGTTTTCCCAGCTGCCATAAAGCTCATCGGAATAAGATGCTACAGCAGTGGTCTTTTGAGTGTTAGGTGTTGTTGTGGTACCGGCGGCGCCGCCTCTAACATAGGTGGAGACCTTGCCGTCTTCAATGTTCTTCATTTTAAGCTGATCGCCGTCTATGGATATCTCATAGCTTTTATCGATTGTCGCTTTATAAATGGAGTAAGCTATTGTCAATGTGTTGTCCTTTAACTTATAGGTACCGTTTTCCACAGTGCCGTCAAAATTTATGCCCAGCGCCCCAAGGTTCGCATAGGTAAAGGACACCTTGCCATTTTCAAAAAACTCGAAGCCGCTCATACCTGCGCTGTCAGTCCACTTGCCTATGAGCTGCTGCGCCAAGGTTGCCTCAGGCTTTTGTGTTGTGGTTTCGGTTGTGACAGGCTTTTGTGTTGTTGTGGGGTTCACAACAACATGATTGTCTGTGGTGGTCTCATCTTGAGAGCCGTCTCGTGTGGCATTTATGCCAATGATAACACAAAGTATAGCTGCAACCACGGAAAAAGTACATATTAATATTTTAGTAGTTTTTTTCATTGGAATCTCCTCTATATCTAAAGAAAAAGCAGGGCAGTAGCTATTACTCCCCCGCTTATGCTAAGTTAAACTGCGTTCGTTTTTCTCAGCTTTAGTTTAATTTTTACTGAGCAGAGTCTGTTGTGCCTGCAGCTGAGCCGCTATAAGCAAGAAGCACTGTTGAGCTGCCGTCTGATGTATCTGTAAGTGTAATAGCATTGCCATCAATTGCATAGGTGTAATTTCTCGTAATGCTCTTTGAAAGAATTGTGTATGTAACATCGAGATGCTGGATACCACTTTCATCCTTTGAAAGAGAATAGGTACCGTTAACAGTGCCGTTATATTCGATATTTATAATCGGAATAACAACATCCGCATAGGTGATTTTACACGCACCGCCCTCAAGAAACTCATATCCGATTGTTCCTGTTGAGTCTCTCCATGCACCGAGAATTTTTTGCTCCTGTGTAAGCTTAAGGTCACAGCCTGTAAAAACGCAAGCAACCATAATTACAGCTAAAAGAACAACTGCAACCTTCTTTACATTTTTCATAGTTCTTTCACCTCCTTCTTATTTGGATTCATTATATCATATCTTTTTTGATTTGTACAGTAAAATTTTTGTAATAATAATGAATATTCGCTCACTGAACAAAAGATTCTCCCGCTGCTTATATTCCTCTGCTTATTAAAAAAGAGAGGCGATCTCTCACCTCTCAATATAAATTATTCGTTTTGTGGAATTATTAAGCCGTAGCCTCCGTCTTTTCTCGCATAAACAACACAGGTCTTATAGCTTGTGGCGTCAAGGAAAACATAGAATTGATGATCAAGAAGATTCATTTGTAAAATTGCCTCATCAACACTTTGGGGTTTAAGGACAATTTCCTTTGAGCGAACAATGTCGTAGTCATCTTCCGGTTCGAAGCTGTCCACTGCGTCATATTCGTCAAAGGCTGCCTGACGAAGTCTCTTGCCCACCTTGGTTTTATTTTTTCTTATTTGGCGAACAATTGAATCAGCGCACCTGTCAAGAGCGTCATTCATATTAGCAGCTCTCTCCTGTGAGCGGAAAATCATGCTATTATGATAAATTGTAACCTCAACTATTTGCTCGTTTTTCTCAACGGTGACAGTGATTTTTGCCTCAGGCTCACCGTCAAAAAACTTGTCAAGCTTTTGAAGTCTCTTTTCAGCTCTTTGTTTAAAGGAATCTCTTGGTGTGCATTTTCTGCCGATAACAGTTATTTTCATATCGTCAGCTCCTTTCTATTGCTTAGATGTAAAAAGTCTTCCTTTTTACTCTTATATTATAGCATATATAAATAAAAATTAAAATAGGAGTTTAATACTTTTATTAATATTGCACAACAACCTTGTGAAAAATACATAATAATCCTTGTTAAAACAGCGACAATGAGCCTCTTTTGACGCTTAAATTAAAAACTGTGCCCACAAAAGTCTTTAACCTTTGGGGCACATTAGGTTTTCACTTTTAGATGTACTTATTGTATATGTTCATAACAATATCGTTCATCTCGTCGATATGCTTTTCAATTTCATAAACCAGCTTAAATTGATTTCTTGCTCTGACAAGGTTGTGCTCAGGATAGTCTATCTTAAAATAGACATCACCGTCAAGATAGTCTGTCAAAAAGCGTATGCCGCACTCTAAAGTCATAAGCATTGCTGAAAAAGCGAGATTTTCCACCTCTGCTCTTGTCAAAGCCTTTGCCGACGCAGAAAGGAAGCCCTCTGTGTAGCTCTCGAAAAGCTCAAGAGAAATACCCACATTGTCGAGATTGTCGTCATCCTCTCTTGTGGTGTTGCCACCGTAGCGAATTGCATCACCAAAATCGTACAAAGAAAAGCCGGGCATAATTGTATCAAGGTCAATTACGCAAATTCCCTCGTTGGTCTCGTCATCAAACAATATGTTATTGAGCTTTGTATCGTTGTGAGTGACACGAAGGGGTATAAGACCGTCCTTATAAAGCTTAAGGAGCTTGCCGGCTTGATTGCGTCTTGCCATGGCAAAGTCAATATCAGCCTTAATAGAGTCAGCTCTGCCGGCTAAATTATTATTGACAGCCTCCTGTAAATTGTCAAATCTCTTTGGCGTGTTATGAAAATCCTTAATAGTCTCATGGAGAGTGTGCATGGGATAGTCTGTGAGATGCTTTTGAAAATTACCAAAGGAACGACCTGCATTTTCAAAAAGCTTTTTATTTTCAATCTTGTTACAGGTGTGGGAGTTGTCAATAAAATTATATATTCTCCAGCACTTGTTGCCCTCATAATGATAATATTTGCCGTCCTCAGCCTTTAAAAAGGTTAAAGTCTCTCTATCGGGATCGCCGCCGTTTTCGGCTATTTTATCTCTGAGATATGTGGTAACATTTACAATGTTTTCCATTAGCTCCTCAGGATTTTTAAAAACATGAGTATTAATGCCCTGCACAAGATATTTGCTGAATTTGCCCTCTTTGTCAAAGGTTAAAAGTAAGGTGGTGTTAATGTGTCCGTCAGTGAAAATGCTTTGAGATACAGCCTCGCCTTCAATACCGAAGTGTCTGCATACCTTCACTATTTCATTGTCAATCTGTGTTGCCATAATATTACCTTGTTTAATCGTAATACCTTTCATCAATATTTACATTTGCGAAGCATTTGGGGTTATGAAAGCCTAAATCTAAGCCTTCAAGCTCACAATAAGAGCCATAGTGTGGGTACTCGGTAAGGTCGCCGCATTTAGTAAAGTTAGCCTTTATTTTACACGCACCTGCCGTAAAATTCTCGCCATAAGCCTCGCTGATAAGCTCACAGGGTACAAAAAGCTCTAAGCTCCATCCGTCTGAGTTTTTCCATGTTTTAATCTCGGGTTCAATATTAGTCAGTTCCTTGAGGAATCGTCTATTTTCTCTAACCGCACCAAATTGACTAAGGTATACGCCGTCACAGTTTATTTCAAAATTAATATATTCCTGTCTCCCCTCAATGGGACAAATAAACATTTCCATACAGCTGTCCTCCCAGACGCTGTCATCTCTGTTTTTTCCCACTGCTCTAAGACTTTTTTCGTCGCAGCTCATTTTAAGATAAATGCCCTCATTTTTAAGAAAGCACATTTTGAAATAGACTTCATATTCGGCGGCAGAGTTCCAAAGAAAATAATCGAGCTTCTCCCGCGGTACCTCATGCCAATTAATCTTATCAATAAAAGAATATGTATTGTACTGTTTCATAATCATTCCTGTGGCTCAGTCCTACTAATATAATACATTCTTGAGTCATTGTCAAGTATCATTCGTGAATCTTGGAACTTAAATCCCGAATAATTATATGGCTGCTTAGGCTTAAAGCCTGAATTCATCAGGGAGTCACCGCCGATAATATAATCCTCTTTTTCGCTTTTAAGCTTGACAAAATCGCAAAGGAAGTTAAAGAACTTGCCGTCCTCAACATCTAATTTTTTAGGCATGGGCACATTTATCATATCACCGAAGTTTTTAAGGGAAAGCAGCTGAGTACGAGCCACAAGGCTATAATCCCAATCCTCATTAAGTGACACAAATTTTACAACATCGTTGCCCCAGTTAGGTGTGATTCTGTTGACAAAATATCCAAACATTGCCTGTGATTTATCCTCGGATGTGATTTGCCACTTGCATCTGTCAGACTTAGTTATATCGCCAATGCGTGAAAATTCACCGTATTGTAAAAGGTGTCTGTGCTGCTTGTAATATTCAATTTGCTTTTTAACAGCTACTCTGTCAAATTGGCTGAGATTTGTCACATCAAGCTCATAGCCTAAAAGTCCAAAGGCAGAAACATTAAATCTTTGCTCAATTGAGCTTGGTCTAAAGTCAGGGAAGCTAATGGCCGCTGCAACGTGCATTGTCATGACTGACTGAGGATAGCCATAGGATGTGCCTGACTGGATATAAACTCTGTCGAGAGGATCAGTGTTGTCACTTGTCCAGCATTGAGGCATATAGCAGAAGGTGCCAAGGTCAAATCTGTTGCCGCCACTGGAGCATGCCTCAAACAAAATCTCCGGGAAACGGTTAGTAAGGGTATCCCAAATTTCATAAAGTCCCATTATGTATCTGTGGAAAAATTCACCACTTTTTGCGCCCTTGCGTCTTGAGAAGACATCAGAGAAATGGCGGTTGTTATCCCACTTAATATACTCTATGTTGCCATAGCGGAAAACATCTGTCATTGTGTTTATAATGTACTCACGCACCTCGGCTCTTGTAAGGTCAAGTATTAACTGATTTCTGCCAAGAGATGGCTCATAAACATCTGTTGTCACTGCCCAATCGGGATGTGCTTTATAAAGCTCTGAGTCCGGATTTACCATTTCAGGCTCAACCCAAAGACCAAACTTCAAGCCCATTTCATTGATTTTTTCACTAAGACCCTTAATGCCGCCGGGGAGCTTCTTTGTGTTGACATACCAGTCACCTAAGCCTGCCTTATCGTTGTTGCGCTTGCCAAACCAACCGTCATCAAGGACAAACATCTCGCCGCCAAGCTCTTTGGTTGCCTTTGCAATTTCAAGTATT
Source organism: uncultured Faecalibacterium sp. (assembly GCA_964504475.1). Classification (GTDB taxonomy): domain Bacteria; phylum Bacillota; class Clostridia; order Oscillospirales; family Acutalibacteraceae; genus UBA6857. The sequence continues at coordinate 14,885 of CAZDEL010000016.1, forward strand.
TTTTTCTCGTCAAAATTAAATGTGGTTGCCTCCCAGTTGTTGACAAGAATAGGTCTGTCCTTATCCTTCCAATAGCCTCTGACAATGTTTTCCTTAACGAAGGCATGCATATTTTGGCTCATGCCATTAAGACCCTCGTCACTAAAGGTCATGACGCTTTCCGGTGTATCAAAGTAATCGTCTGCCCCAAGGCTCCATTGAAATTCAAAGGGATTGATGCCGTTTTGTATGCGAAGAAGACCGTGGGTGGATATTTCCGTTCTTGCTATATGATTGCCTGAGTAAACTAAGTTAAAGCCGTAGCAATTGCCGTTATGCTCAGTGGCAGACTTTTCACGAATAGCGAAGAATGGGTTATGTCTATTTGAGCTTGAGCCGGTTATTGAGCCTATTTGACAAACTCCTGAGGTCAACTCATGCTCATGCTTATATCTTTCTCTTGACCATGCACCGTCAAAGGTGAGCATAACATAGTCGCCACGCTGTAAATCAAGCTGCATACTCATAAGTGAGTTAAGCTTAATTTCCTTTTTGCTCTTGTTATAAAATCTGACGCTTCGAGTTATTACATTGCTTTTTTCATAAACGGTGTAAAAAAGGTGCAGCTGTGCGCCCAATTTTTCGTCGGACAAAATTACTGTGAGAGTCTCGCTGTCGCCATAGCTTGAGGGCAAGCCTTTAAGATTTGGCTTTAGCTTTGTCACGCTTGCACTCTCAAAGGTGAAATCTGTGGTAAAATTGCCATCTGAGGCCATTATCTCCATTGCAGGGAGTCGGTAGTCGCCCTTGCCATAAGCGGAGTATTCAAGGGCAATATGGTCAAGTGAGAGGGATGTGTCCTTTTGTGTGTAGGGTGTGGAGTTGCTATAGCCTGCTGCATGCTTATCATAGAGATAATCGAAGTTATCCTTGTTTCTTATTTTTTTGCCATAGTACATTCCCTCAAGCTGACCTGTTGGAAGCGCTCTGAAAATGTAGCTGGTTTTATCCGTGGACAAATGAAAAACATTGTCCTTGTTTAAATAGATCATTTTTCTTTCTCCTTTTTAAATAATCAATTTGTTTTATCACGACATAGTTTCTCTTAGTTTTCTTTGGTACATTGCCAATGACTTCAGCCGGCAATATGTTTTCCCTCATGCTTCAAAATGAAGTATGGTTTAAGTAATTATACCATAATCCTTCACCATAAAAAAGGCTTTTTTGCAATTATTACCAATCTTTTTTCTTAAGAAAAAATGACATTTTAAAATATGCAAAAAGGCGGCATATTGTCCATTGCCTTAGATAATATGCCGTCTATTAATCTTATTTTTTCTTTTTTATATCAAACCAAAAGTTTACGCCGCCGGGAACATTTTCACAGCCGTACTTCTCACCCATAATGCCCTGCATAGTCTCAACAAAGGATAAACCTAAGCCAAACCTGCCCTCGGCTCGTGAGTGTGATTTGTCGGCTCTGTAAAAGCCCTGCCAGATATTTTCAATATCGGTGCCGGGTATGTGCTTGCCTGAGTTATAAACAGTCACTCTGTAGCTTTGACCCACATCCTTTGCCGTCACCTTAATTATCCTGTCAAAATCGAGATGACTCAAGGCATTGGAAAAGTAGTTGTTAAAAATATTTTCAACAAGAATTGTGTCACTAAAGCCCTCAAAGGAGCTGTCTATATCAAGCTCAACATGAGCGTCCTTTTCCTTAATTGTTATGTTGCGGCTTTCAACAATCTCGCCTATAAGCTTACTAATGTTAAACTCTGTGCGGTTTGCCTTATATGCACCGGAAGAAAAGTGCATATACTCCATAAGTCTCATAATAAGGTTATTCATCTTTTGAGACTCGTCAATAATTATATCGCAAAACTCCTCGGTGGAATCGCAGCCTATCCCCAGCTTCATTCCTTCCGCGTACGCCTGAATAATGGCAATGGGAGTCTTAAGCTCATGAGACACACTTGCAATAAAGCTTCTTCTGGCTTTTTCCTGCTTTTTTCCGGCTTGAATATCATATTCGAGCTGTCTGTTTTCGTCCTTGAGCTTATCTAAGGTGGAGCTAAGTGTGTCTGACAGATTATTAATGCCTGCACTAAGCTCGTCAATTGTCTTTATCCTGTAGCTGCGACAACGCTCACTAAAATCAAGGTTTGCCATATTATTAGTGGTTCTTGTCAGCTGTCTTATGGGATAAGAAAACATCCTCGAAACAAAGCGAATTGAGCACATAATAGCCACAACAATAAGGAAGGTCAAAATGGCAAGAGTAACACTCGCAGTTTTAGCATTGTCCTCAATGACATCTAAAGGATAATAAGCCTCCAAAGCCATATCCTCACCGAAAAAGCAGCCATAGACAATGTACTTAGCCGTAGCATACATTTCCTGTCTAATCTCAAAATAGCTTTCATCCTCATTTTCCGTACGAGAGAGGATTTTCATTATCCTCGGCTTCATCTCCCAGTTTTCGTCACGGTCGCCTTGGTAGACAGTCTCGTTACTTTGAGAGGTATAAATGAGCACATCTCTCGGTGAGTAAATCTCAAGATAGATGTTATAATCAGCCTCATAATCTGTGAGTCGGCTTTTATAATCATCGTTTGTAAAGTCAAGCTGCTGTATTCTTTCTGTTGCCTCAACCACACTGAGCTTAGTTGCCAATATATAAATATCGTCCATAAACTCAAACTGTGCCAATGTAAATAAAAGCACAACAACAATAACCGCCATCACCGTAGTAAATGACACTGCGCTTTTAAAATCATTGCCCGGCAAATTTATACTTTGCTTTTTCATCAGCTTTCCTCGATTTTATATCCTATGCCATAGACTGTTTTAAGGTGCTTATTTCCCCACTCGCCAAGCTTTGTTCTAAGCCTTGCCACATGGGAATCCACTGTCCTGACATCACCTGTGAAATCAAAGCCCCAAACGCTGTCTAAAAGCTGCTCACGGCTGAAAACTCTGCCGGGAGCTTCAAGGAACTTTTTAAGTATATTATATTCCTTTAAGGTAAGGTCTATCTCCTTGCCGTCAAGACGCACCTCATGTGCCTTATCGTTAAAGACAAGGTCGCTTAATTGCTTCTCGTTTTGAGCTGTGGCACTTTGATTGCTGCGCCTTAAAAGAGCCTCAACTCTTTTAACCAATATACCCGGGCTAAAGGGCTTTGTGACATAGTCGTCTGCACCGTTTTCATAGCCTGTGAGCACATCAAATTCCTCACTTCTTGCTGAGAGCAATATTATGGGTACATCGGAGGTTTCTCTTATTCTTCTTGTTACCTCCCAGCCATTAAGACCGGGCATCATTATATCAAGAATAAGAAGGCTTACGCTTGACTTATTGTCGTTGTAAAGTGCATATGCCTCATCGCCGTCCTCGGCCTCTAAAACATTGTAGCCTGACTTCCTTAAGAAATCGCCTACAAGCTTTCTTATTTTTTGTTCATCATCTGCAACAATAATTCTCTCCATGTCTTTCACAGAACCTTTCAATTACAAATTTAATTATGAGTCACTGTCTTCAATATAAGAATGGGACTCCTGGTTTCTCTTGGGCATAATATAACTATCCCTATTAAAAATACAACAACAAGTTTGTCATAATTTGTTTTAAAATTGAATTTTGTGAAAACCAATATCGTCAAAATTGTCACATTCTGTTAAAAACTATCATATACTACCGTTTGCTCAAGGGGTTTATTTTTATAATGCAAATCCAAAGGCGTGGCATCCTCGGCAGGGTACCCCATAAGCAGCAAAGCAACAGGCTCGACATTTTGTGGGATATTAAACTTATCTCTGAGCATATCAGGCTTGAAGTGCATGACCCAGCAGGTGCCGACGCCCTCATTTTGAGCGGCCAGCATTAAATAGGTGGTGACTATCACTCCATCAACATAAGAGGACATTGCACCGTCATAGGGTCTTATCCAGCTTTCATCCTTATTGTGACAGACGAGCATTGCACAAGGTGCATTAAAGTGACATCTCGTACACTCCCTAAGCTTACTCAAAGACTCCTCATTATTTAAAACGAGGATTCTTTGAGGCTGATAATTGCAGCCTGTCGGAGCTTTGTGAGCTGACTTTAGGATTTTATCTATAACAGCCTTAGATAGGTGCTCCTGCTTAAATTTTCTAAGGGAATATCTATCCTCAATTATCTTGGCAAAATCCATATAAAAAGCTCCTTATCACATTAATATCACTCTTTAATAAACGCCTTATCACTTTCCGGTACACCATCATCGTCAATATATCTCTCGACTGTCATATGAAGGTCATACTTGTCTCTAAGGCTCATTATTTTTTTCATCAAAGGCTTTGCGTGGTGTCTGTCAAGCGCCTGCTGATTTTCCCACTTATCAATTAACAGCACTTTTTCGCTGTCATTCATGGGAATAAAATATTCATACCTTATGTTGCCCGGGTCGCTGCGGATTTCCTCGACTATTCCCGATTCCAGCATTTCCTCAGTGAAACGCCTTGCGTTGCCGTTTTCCCCGATATAGTATATGTTAACTGTAATTGCCATAGTTTTTTAGCTTTTAGCTATGTACGCATTAAGCAAACTCTGCCAGATTGTCGGCAGTCATTTCACGCTTACCTTCTTCAATTTCGTGAATCATACTAACTAACTTGTGATTAACAGGTGTTGGTACACCGTATTTGTCACCGTTAGTGGCAAAATATCCGTTGAGAACATCTATCTCAGTAAGCTCTCCCTTTTCAAGAGATTGGAGAGTTGAGGGCTTAACATCACTGTAAAGCTTGCCGACCATACGCACAACTAACTTGCAAAGTCCGTTATAAACCTTATTGTTACCTAAGGCGAGCATTTTATATTCAAGGACTGCGCCGTATTTCGGAACATTGATTTTCATTGCCTTTGCTACAGCCATGCCCTCTCTTGCAATATTTAAGAAAAGATCTCTTGCTCTCACATCATCGAGAATATCACCAAGGGTCTTACCTGTGATACCGGCAACAGCATTTATACATGAGTTGATTATAAGCTTACTGTATTGCTGGCGGTGAATTTCCATGGAAATCTTAGTGGGAAGGACAGTTCTGAGCATCTCAGCGAAGACCTCAAGGGTTCTGGGCTTTCTGCCATCGAGCATACCAACATAAAATTCGCCCTTACTTGTCATGGTAACATCGTTGACACCGTTTCTTGTGGCACCAAAGCCTATCATACAGCCTACCACTCTGTCTCTGCCGACTATCTCACCAAGCTCCTCAGTGAGTATGCCGTTTTGCATACCTACAATAAGTCCCTCATCGGACACAGCGGGTAAGATGTTTCTTGCACACTCAGCCATATGAGCGTATTTTGTGGCAATAATTGCAATGTCAAACTTTTTGCCGCCAAGCTCCTCAACTGAGCTATAGCAGTCAAAATTAACATAGTGGTCACCCTTTGCACCGTGAAGATAGAAGCCCTCAGCCTTTATCTTTTCCTTTGATGACTCACTGTGACACATAATACTTACATCATATCCTGCTTCCTTTAACAGCACTGCGACAGTACCGCCAATAGCTCCTGCACCTGCAACAATTATATCCATTTTTCTTCCTCCTTAATATCATCCCTAAAGATAATTATTCCCTTTAATTATACACAAAACACCCTATTAAATAAAGGGTGTTTTGATAATATTTATTGATTTTTATGTTATGGACAAAAATATTAGAGCATTTTTGTGCAAATTTCCTTTACACGGGAAGATACTCCTGCTCAATGATGTTTCTTATCTTTTCATTCTTTGGGATAAGCACCTGCATACCTCTGGCATAGCCATAGACAAATGCACCCTTTGAGGGAACATGGTATGTATTAATTTTGAGAGAGCCAACCTTTGGAAGTAAAGACGCAACAAGAGAAGTTATCATTGAGTCTGACATATCGGTTTTAACCATTGTCAAGCCCTTATTAATAAGGTTGCTGATTGTTTGCATATCGGCATCCTTTACCTTATCATAAAGTAAAAGTAAAAGCTTTCTTTGTCTGTTGGTTCTGCCAAAGTCATCGTCTGTCTTTCTTGTTCTTGCGTAATTTAAGGCTTTTTTGCCGTTTAAGTGGTTGACACCCTCTGTTGCAGTTGAGCTGACATAGGGAGCTTCCTCAGCGGTTAAATAGACATCGACACCGCCGAGCATATCCACTATCTCAACAAAGCCGTTAAAGTCAACCTCTATGCCGCCATCGACCCTTACGCCAAAGTTATCAAGCAGTGTTTGATACAATAGCTTAAAGCCGCCAAAGTGATAAGCCGCATTGAGCTTATTATTTGAGTAGCCGCCTGGAATCTTAACATAAAGGTCACGAAGAAATGATATAACGCTAACCTCATTTGTTTGAGCGTTATATGAGCAAAGCATCATAATATCACTTCTTTGCCTTGTGGTGTCCTCCTCCTTTTGGTCTTGACCAACTATGAGGATATTCATTAAGTGATTTTGCTCAATGGGTTCAACTGTAGGGAAAAAGTAATTTTCAATCTTAGATGCGAGATCACTCTCGGTGGAGCTAAAATCAAAATCCTCCTGCTCCGGTGGTATAGTAACTATGCCCTCATGGTCAATTCTGCCTATGGTGCTGAAAATTCTGTTATACACCCTAACGCCGAGAACCACCGAAAAGACCACAAACACTACGAGTGCTGCGACAACAGCCCTCTTGACTATTTTTTTAGTCTTTGACTTTTCCATTTTTATAACCTCTTTTAATGAAAATATTTTAAAAATCCGAATACCTTATGTTTTTCGAGTTTTAATATAACTAAGCCTAATGCCCATGTTAATGCCAAAGTTAGAGCGAATACTATTATATTCAACTTATCGCCAATGTCAAGTAGTGTGAGGATTTTTCCTAAACACATAAATACAGGCATATGGGCGCAGTAGCTAATTGTGCTAAGCTTTCTCATGGTTTTAGAGTGCTTGCAGCTAAGATTTAAGCTAAGAGTCCATTTGCAAATATAAAAGGCTGTGGCAGGCAGCATTATAAAGCAGTCAGTGTTTTTTATTTGAACCTTGCCAAAATATAAAAGCAGATACTCCCCTATTAGCAAGGCGCATAATATTAAGCTGACGGCTGCGCCAACGGTCTTTTTGTGATTTCCTTTGTCCTCAGACAAAATTTTTCCTAATATAACATATATAAATCCGGCGAAAAAATTATTACATGGCAGGGCAAAAATATTAGTAAAAACAGAATATGCCCTCATTGCACTCTCACTTTGAGAAATGAGAAAGTGGTAATTAGAGGAAATTAAAGCCGGAATATAAAGAGCTATGCCTATTATTAAAAGAGCTAAATTACTACACTTGTCTTTTAGATAAAACGCTAATATAAAGCATATTATAAGAGCCATGATATACCACGATGCCTGAAAGGTCGAGGCAAAAATAAAGTCGTGAATAAGCTCTAAAAGCGCCTCAATTAAGCCCTTTTTATAATATCCTCTAACATAAACAGTCAAGGGCAAAAGGACAATAAACCAGGAAAAATAAAGCTGTAAATTATGCTTGACACTCTTTTTTAAATACGCCTTTTGCTCCTCGTACTCATTAAAGGAGTTGACCTTTGAAAAGAAAAAGTAGCCTGAGAGCACAAAGAAAACCGGTACAGCCAAACGCAAAACAGGTGTAAGATAAGGCGCCATAAAGCTCGTGTGAGTTGCAACGACAAAAACCGACATGATGAGCTTCAAAATGTCGGCTGAATCTTTTGTTGTGTATATAGGCTTATTCATAATTTTAAACTTACTTTCTCCAGACAAATCTGTCAACTATGCCTGTGTAGCTTTGGATGAGCTTTACTACCTTAGTGGAAACATTTTCCTCACGATAATCGGGCACAACCACACCAAAATCATTATTTTCGTTCATTTTAACAGCAGTGTCAACAGCTGACAGCAAGCCCTTTTCATCTATGCCGGCAAGGACAAAGCAGGCCTTATCAAGTGCCTCGGGTCTTTCCGTTGAGGTGCGTATGCAAACTGCGGGGAAGGGATTGCCTTTACTCAAGAAAAAGCTTGACTCCTCCGGCAGAGTACCGCTATCAGACACGACTGCAAAGGCGTTCATTTGAAGACAATTGTAATCGTGAAAGCCTAAAGGCTCATGCTGAATAACCCTTTTATCAAGGGTGAAGCCGCTGTTTTCAAGACGCTTTTTGCTTCTTGGGTGGCATGAATATAAAATTGGCATATCGTATTTTTCTGCCGTTTTATTTATAGCATTAAAAAGCGAGAAGAAATTTTTATCCGTGTCAATATTTTCCTCTCTGTGAGCGGAAAGAAGGATGTATTTTTTCTTTTGAAGACCTAATTTCGAAAGGATGTCCGACTGCTCAATTTTGTGGAAGTTGGCACTTAACACCTCTGCCACAGGTGAACCTGTAACATAGGTGCGCTCCATTGGCAAGCCGCACTCGTGAAGATAGCGTCTTGCGTGCTCGGAGTAAGCCATATTAACATCTGAGATAATATCGACAATGCGTCTGTTAGTCTCCTCAGGCAAGCACTCATCCTTGCAGCGGTTACCGGCTTCCATGTGAAAAATAGGTATATGAAGTCTCTTTGCGCCAATTGCACTAAGGCAGGAGTTTGTGTCACCTAATATAAGCAGGGCATCAGGCTTAATTTCACTCATAAGCTTATATGAGCAGCTAATAATATTGCCCATAGTCTCACCTAAATCAGCACCCACTGCATTCATATATACCTCAGGTGAATCTAAATCTAAATCACGAAAGAAAATTCCGTTAAGGTTATAGTCATAGTTTTGACCTGTGTGTGCGAGTATGCAATCAAAATACTGCCTGCACTTTTTTATTACCGCCGACAAGCGGATAATTTCAGGGCGAGTACCAACAATAATGAGCAGCTTAATTTTGCCGGTATCCTTAAATTTAATATCAGAATAGTCGAGTTTCATTTCCATAATGCTTTTCCTTTCATTAAAAGAAAGTTGAATTATTATTTGTGTACCTTTTCACTAAAGGTGTCAGGCTTATTTTTATCAAAAAGCTCACTTGCCCACATGAGAGTTACTAAGTTCTCACTTTGGCTAAGATTGGTTATAGAGTGAGTGTAGCCCGGGAGCATATATATTGCCTTTAGCTCGTCACCGCTGACAGTGTAGCTTATTATCTCATCGCTGTCAATTTTTCGCATATCAATTCTGCCCTTGCCGCTAATAACAATAAAAATCTCCCACTTGCTGTGATGCCAATGCTCGCCCTTTGTTTCCCCGGGCAAAGATATATTAAGGCTTACTTGTCCACAGTCTTCGCTTTTTATAAGCTCAGTGAAAGAGCCACGGCTATCACTTTTACTGTCAAAGGTAAAGGCGGTTTTTTCAGAGGGCAAATATGAAAGATAGGTGCTAAAAAGCTTACTTTCAAAGCTATCCTTTTTAATAGGACACATTATATGAGTTTTTGAAAATGCCTTAAATTTTTCTATTAGGCTTACGATTTCGCCTAAAGATGCCTTATGCGTCACAGGTAAAAGGCAAAAGTGACTTGCCTTTTCCATTGCTTTTTCCTTACCCATAAGACACATGAGCATATTTTCGATTAAATCATCAATATATAAAAGTTCTAAGACAATGCTTTCGTCACTAACAGTTATGGGCAAATCCCTTGCAATATTATAGCAAAAGGTTGCCACAGCGCTGTTATAATTAGGTCTTGCCCACTTGCCAAAAATATTGGGAAAGCGGTAAATCATAACCTTAGCGCCTGTTTGCTCACTGTAATTAATCAGTAAATCCTCTGCTGCTTTTTTACTAATGCCGTACTCGCTGCCGGAGTATCTTCCGGTAAGTGAAGCCTGCACAGAGCTTGAGAGCACAATAGGACAGGTGTTATTGCATTGCTTTAATATTTGCAGCACCTTATTAAGAAAGTCGCAATTGCCCTTCATAAAGTCTTCACTGCTTTTTGGTCTGTTTACTCCTGCAAAGTTAAATATAAAGTCCGCTTTTTCACAAAAGAAAGCAAGGTCACTTTTCTTGGAATCTATATCGTAGGAATAAATATTATCTATGACAATTTCATCATAGCGTCTGTCTTTGCCTGATTTTATATTTTCAAGAGCAAGACAAAGATTTTTGCCAACAAAACCGTTTGCTCCCAAAACAAGAATATTCATTATTTACTCTCCCAATTTTTCAGCTCATTTTTAACATAATCAAGACTGAGAAGCTTTTCCTTGACCTGCTCCACATTTAAAATAGTGGTGTTATTTGAGTTAAACTCAGTTAACACATTGCGCTTTGTGTCACCGTCTGAAAAATATTTATCATAATTAAGGTCTCTCTTATCTGAGGGAACACGATAGAAGTTGCCCATATCAAGTGCCTTTGCACATTCTTCATTGGTAAGAAGGGTCTCATACATTTTTTCGCCATGGCGAATACCGATAATTTTAATTTCCTGCTCACTGTGGAACAGCTCTTTAACCGCCGTAGCTAAGGTTTCAATAGTACATGAGGGAGCCTTTTGCACTAAAATATCACCTGAGACACCGTTTTCAAAGGCGAAAAGCACAAGGTCAACGGCCTCCTCAAGAGCCATGATAAAGCGTGTCATTTTAGGCTCGGTGATTGTAATAGGCTTGCCCGATTTAATCTGGTCTATCCACAGTGGGATAACAGAGCCACGAGAGCACATAACATTGCCGTAACGAGTGCAGCAAATTTTAGTCTTATCAGGTGAAACTGTGCGAGACTTTGCCACGATAACCTTTTCCATCATTGCCTTAGATGTGCCCATAGCGTTAACAGGGTAAGCAGCCTTATCAGTGGAAAGTCCGATTATAACCTTAACCCCTGCCTCAATTGCGGCGGTGAGGACATTGTCAGTACCAATAACATTAGTGCGAACAGCCTCCATGGGGAAAAACTCACAAGACGGCACTTGCTTTAAAGCGGCAGCATGAAAGATATAATCTACACCATGCATTGCATTGCGTACAGAAGAAATGTCTCTGACATCGCCAATATAAAACTTGATTTTTTGTGCATATTCAGGGTACATCGCCTGATATTCATGACGCATATCATCTTGCTTTTTTTCGTCACGGGAAAAGATGCGTATCTCACCTATATCAGTGGGAAGAAACCTTCTTAAAACGGCATTGCCAAAAGAGCCTGTGCCGCCGGTAATAAGCAATGTTTTATTCTCAAATGTGTTCATTTAGTGCACCTCATTTATATATTCAGTATAGGGTCTGTCGAGATCGACAATTTCAGTGTAGTGATGACCCACACGCTCCTTCTCAGGGGGCAAGGTCATATAGTCGCCATAGACGAAGGTGAGCCACTCGTCATATTTATAAGATGAAACAGCCTTCAAGCCCTCGAAGGACAGCTCCACTGTTTGAGTAAACCACTTTGCGGGAACAATTTCCTTTTCACGCCAAGCGCCGGAGTTATTTATTAGTCTCTTTGCCTGCGGTACGCGCTTAAACAACTTCTCTCTTTTCTCAATAGCCCGCCGCCTTGACGGATATATAAGGCATGAAACAGCTGTGGCTATTTTAGATTTCAGGCTCATATTAGGCAAATAAAAAGCCGTGTTAATCCTCCATGTGAGAAGCTTCTTTTTTATTTCAAATATTTTTCCCTTTAATCCGTCGGGATAATAATCGAGTGGGAAAATATCAATATACACTCCATGATTTATATTAAGATATTTGCCGGCAGTTTCAATAAATGTAGTGCGGCTGTCTCTTATTTTAGCAAAATTATTAGGATACTCCCTGTCTGTGTCTTTTGTTTGCAGGAAATAATAAGACGGCAGCTCATTTTGAGCTACAGCGATAAATTTCTCGTAATCCTCTCTCAAAAGGCTTACATCCACATCGTCATCCCAGGGAATAAACCCCGAATGTCTGACTGCGCCAAGCAAGGTGCCCCCTTGCAAAAAATACTTTATGTTATGACGATTGCATATTTCTATAAAGGCAGCAAGTATATCCTTTTCACAATTTTTAAGCTTTTCAAGCTCTTCCTTTGAAAGTTCCATATTATCTCCCAAAATCATTTATAAACCCTTACACCATAAAGCATAAGGATAAATATTAATATCCATTTTGTATTCTATCACATATTTGCACAAATTTCTACACTTTATAAAAAAAAGATGCCCTCATATGAGAGCATAGCTGCTAAATTATGGAAACAGAGCCGCCACAAGTGACAGCTCTGTTCATTATAGCTTTTTTAAAAAAGTTAAAATACGAAAAGTATTTACAACCTCTGATTAAACTTTAATATGTAGCCAGCTAAGCACCTAAAAAAGTTTAAATCTGAGGTTGCTTAGTTTTCCTTCTTTTTAAGGCAAACAAATGCTGCGGCTGAAGCTACTGTAAGAGTTGCAAGAGCAGCGAAAACAGCTGATGTGTCACCTGTTTCGGGAGCCTTAGTTGTAACAACAACGGGAGCCTTAGTTGTCTCAGGAGCTGCTGTTGTTTCTTCTTCAACTTGACCGATGAAACCGATGTACATGTTTGCGAAGAAGTTTACGATGTCGTTATCGAGCATACCCTCGATGAGTGAAGTATCAAGACCGAGTGACTCAAGAGCGCCGAAAATAGTGTCCATAAGGCCAGCCATTACGTTGCTGTTGTCAACCTCGCCTGCAACATCAGAGCCGAGATCCTCGTCACCGAGATCTACGCCTGCATCGCCAAAAGCGCCTGAAATTGAACCAAGTAATGAATCAAGATCGCCTGCGCCAAGACCGCTGAGCATATCAGTGATAGCTGATGTGTCCATCTTGTCGCCGAGAAGACCTGTGAGCCAGCTAAGGTCAATACCGCTTGTGCTTTCAGTGCTGCCTGAAGCCTGAGCTGCTGTTGTCTCTTCTTCGCCCTTAATGCCTGACTCGATACCTGCAATTGCGCTTTCAAGCTTTGCAAGAGCATCTTTGTCGCCGCCAAGAATAGCGCTAACATCAATACCCTCAAGACCGAGGTCTGCAACGATTTCATTTAAATCTGCCTCTGTAAGATCACCAACATTGATGCCTGAGAGTAAGCCTGAAATTGTGCTCTCGTCAGCTGCTAAAGCCATAGGTGCGAGCATACAAACACAAAGAGTGAGTGCTACTAAAACGCCGAGAAACTTTTTCATAGATTTTCTTTCCTTTCTGAATATATTTATATTAACGGCAAAGCCGCAATATACAACATATGGTATTATACTCCTTTTTTGAGCATAAATCAATAATATTTACAGAATAATTTTTAAAAATTATTAGAGATTACCATTCCACATAAACATCAAGTCCTGATGTGGAGAAGTCCTTGCCACGAACCATGCCGTTAGCCTCAAGAGAGCCAACAAAGCCTGAGAGCATGGAGTAGTCCTTCATGGTCATTCTTGCCTTAAGCGAAAGCTCACTTCTGTCTGAGAATTTGTCAAGCTTTCCGGGCACGAAGCCTGTACACCACCAATATTTTCCATAGTCACGAGTGTAAAGCTCCTCACCGTCACGATAGCCTGTCATGGACATATAGATTGCTTCCTCGTCGGAAACAGCATCATAATGCTCTGTGTTTCTGTTCTTTGGCTTATTATAAATGCCTATTTCGTGACCGATAAATACATAGCCATATTGACCCTTCCAGAACTGTATCATATAGTCCATGTTGTTATATTCAAACTTACAGCGCATGGTGTCAATATAGATTGCAACGAACTGTGCGCCGGCATCATAAAGCTCATTATAGCCTAATGCTCTTTGCCATGGGTCTTCATTGGTGTAATAGTAGTTACCGCCCGGAGCGTACTGATAGCTGGCAAGACCGTTTTTAAATAAAGCATAGTTTTTGTCGCTGGTGTCCATACCTGAGTTTGCAAGTAATGAATCCAGATTGCCACTTAACGAGCCGCCGCTTTGAGCTGTGGTGGTCACCTTTGTTGTGGTGGTTGGCAATGTAGTTGTAGTTGCCGATGTGCTTGTATCAATAGGGAAGGTAGTAATGAGGTCTGTAGGTGCGAGTGTAGTTGGCTGAGTAGTAGTTTCTGTGGTAGTAGGTATAGTAGTAGGTTGAGTGGTCGCCTGAGTAGTAGTCGGCGCCGTTGTGGTCGTGATGGCCTGAGAAGGTGTTGGAGCACCTGTATTTAATGCCTTTGCTCCCAAAAAGGAACCGCCGCAAACAACGACAAGAGCAACGACAGCAATTATGGTGTTCTTATGTTTTGCAAGTGATGCAAGATTCATTTGGTTTAACTGCCTCCTTAAAAAATTATTAATTGCACCCATAGTAAGTCATTATTACTCTTATATAGATTAACAGAAATTGACACAAAGGTCAAGGGTTTTTTCTAATTATTTACAAAAACACAAGGGTTTCTTCTAAAAATTTCAAAAGCAGGCTGAACTTTCTAACAGCCTGCTTAAAATTGCCTGAATTATTTTGGCTTAACGGAAATCACTACATTATACTTTCCGTATACCCAGCAATTTTTACCCTTATCTGAGGTGAAGGATATATTAGACACCTCAAAGGTTTGCTCGGATATTCTCGACTTTGAAAGAGACGAAACATTTATCTCAATCTGTATATCATCTTGAGTTATGCTGTCAAGGCTGCTTTTAGGGCCAATGACAGTAATTTTATCCAAATCGCTCTTTTCATAATTAATGACATAATTATAGTTTTCATCCTGGTTTAAAAGCACAACCTTGCCCGGAGTCTCATCTATGGTCTTTTTGCTCATAGACGACATATTTATGCTCACGGAAAACTTATCAATGCTCTTATCCATGATATTTACACCCAGCTTATCATCAACAGGGAACTCAAAGTAATTCACCTTGTTTGAGATAAAGCTAAAGTCTACAGTACCGACATAAAGAGTGTCAATCTCCTCACTCTCTGTCGAGTTATAAAGCACAGTGACCTTTTCGGGATAGATTTTGTATTCCGGCCCTTTTTCACCATAGCTCTCAGGTTGATTTAAAAACTTAATAGCAGTTTTAACCTCTTTTTGGATATAGACGGGAATTGTCACCGTAGGCGGATTTGACTCGTCATTTATCCCCTCACAGACAAGATATTTGCTCTCACTGGTTCTGTCAAGCTGGAATGAAACCTTGGCCGATATCTCCTTAGTTGCCTTTAAGGGCAGCTCATCCTCATTGACCTGAGCGTTAAAATAAACCTTTGTCAGCTTATTTAATATTGTCGCAGGCCCTGTTACCTCAACTGTGTTCATTGACGGCACAGGTTGACCTAAGGTATATTCATCACTGACAAGCTTGTCCATATCGTTTGCGAGCTTCGCCTCAACATTAAATGTGCCTGTGGTCTTTTTGTCATAATAGACAGTGATAGTTGACGGCTTGATTTCCGTTATCTCAACTCCGGAAATGCCGGCAGTGTCTGCCACTCTGGCACTTAATGTGAGCACCTTGTACCCTGCCGAGTCAACATAGGCACTTGAGGTCTCAACGATTATATCATCCTTAGTAAGGGCATATTGGTTAATGTTATATGCCTTACCTGTTACCTCAACCTCTGCCAAAAGCTGGGAGTCATCGTAAAATGCTTCGTACTCCCCTAACTGGGAAACAGTCTGGTTGATGTTGATTTTTATTCCGCTTAAATATCGAGTCGTGTCATCACTGTAATTTATCTTCACCGAAGCCCAAAAAGCAATTGCGATAATGAGAGAGAAGACCATGAGAAATTTATTATTATAAAACAAGCCTTCGAGCGAGGATTTTTTTCCTTTTTCCATTACTTTTTCCTCCGCTTAAATGAAAGAATTTTTTGTTTTTCCGTATCCTGTGGCACAAGGAACTCATCAAGCTTCTCTAAAAGCTCACCTAAGGTCAAGTTTCTTTTAAGTGTGCCGCCCTTTGCCACGGAAATTGCACCTGTCTCCTCAGAGACAACAACAACAAGAGCATCACTGTGCTCACTGACACCTATGGCAGCTCTATGCCTTGTGCCAAGCTCTTTACTTATTTCTGCCTGAGTCAGAGGCAATATACATCCTGCGGAGTGTATTCTGCCATCTCTTATAATCATAGCTCCGTCGTGAAGGGGCGCTTTCGGGAAGAATATATTTTCGATTACAGCTGTTGTCACTGCTGCGTCAACAGCTGAGCCGGTGCTGATAATCTCACCTAAAAGAGTTTTGCCCTCAATGACTATAAGTGCGCCGATTTTTTTCTCGCTCATATTGGCTGCTGCCTTTGCGATATTTGAGGCTGAGGCTCTGATTTCATCGTCTATCATATTGGAATTTTTTAAGAAGTACGGTGCTATTTTTCTAAAGTCACCTCTGCCAAAGCTCTCAATAGCATGCCTTATCTCAGGCTGGAAAAGCAATATCATAACTATCACGATATCGTTAAATATATGACTGAAAAGATAGCTTGTTGCCGACATATTTAATGCGGAAACAATTAAATAGACAGCCCCCATAAAAACTATGCCCTTGACAAGATGAAAGGCTCTGGTTTGCCTTACAAGCTTTATGCAATAATAAACAGCAAGAGCAACAAGGGCTATATCCACTATATCGTACCAGCGAACAGTTTGGATTAGCCTCATTGTGCCATCTGCTATCGAATTGAAAAACTCCGCCATTTGTTTGCTCCCCTTTATATATTAAACTGTTTCTTATAATTCCCTTTTTATTTTATCATAAAATTCTTCCCATTGCAATTTTATTGAGATAAAATACGAAATTTTTTATATCTTTTTTTGTGGTAAAATATCCCGGACTGACTCTTATTACTCCATTTTTCTCTGTGCCGTAGATTTTATGAGGCAAATAAGCACAATGATAGCCTGTTCTAACGGCAAAGCCGCCACCGCTTAAAAGCTCCCCCGCCCTTTCGCTGTGCATATTTTTTATATTTAAAGGCACGACACTGCCACTTTTATTAGAGGAAATCTTTTTATAAAGTATAACATTTCTAACATTTGCCAAATCTTCAATAAGAATATCCTTTAAATATTTTTCCTTTTGCTCAATTGCGTCTTCACCGCCACAGCCTTTAATAAATTTTATGCCCTCACCAAGGCTTATTATCCCCGGCAAATTCATAGTGCCGCTTTCCAGCTTATCAGGGTAAACCTCAGGCTGATTTTTGCTCATGGAGAAGCTGCCTGTGCCGCCCACAATAAGTGGGGAGATGTCACTTTCATTATCAAGAAGCAGTACACCCGTACCTGACAAGCCCATAAGACCCTTATGCCCCGGAAGACATAATATATTGATGTTGTCCCTTTTCATATCTATTTTCATGTACCCTGCCGCCTGAGCACCGTCAAGGATAAATCTAATGTGGTGCTCCTTGCAAAGCCCGCCTATTTTGCCAATGGGTAATATTGTGCCAAAAACATTTGACACGGCAGTGCATATAATAGTTGAGGTTTTATCGTTTATCAGCTTTTTAAAGTTTTCTATGGTTTTTTCTTCATTCATTGGCTCAACCTTTGCCACAGAATAGGTGATAGTCCCCTGCTCGCTTAAACGGTGAACCACACGAAGCACTGAATTGTGCTCCATGCCGGAAATTATAAGGTGGTCTCCCATTTTAACAGAGCCGACAATTGCCATATTTAAAGACATGGTGCAATTAAGAGTGAAAATAACCCTTTCGCTTTCGCACGAAAACATCTCACTTATACTTTCTCTCACCTTATATACTGCCTCACCTGCCTTTATAGCCGAGGAGTGTGATGTCCTGCCAAGATTGCCGCCAAAATTACGCATGGCATTATTAGCTGACTCAATAACACATTCCGGCTTTGGGAAAGAGGTCGCTGCATTATCAAGATAAATCATAAGCGCTCACGAAAGCTTTCTACGCCAAGATTATCTATATGAGATTTCATTATAATATCATATGCTCGCCAGACGTTGCCCTCAACATATAAAGCAAAATTACAGCCCTGTCTGTGATTTGGGTTGGGATTGCGCTTTAGTCTTGCTTTAAAACCCTTCTCAGAAAGTAAAGCCTTTGCTTTTTCGCCAAGGGTCTGACTTTCAAATTTAATATATGTGTGTGTCATATCGTTCCCCTGCCTAACTGTTTAGTAACTCGCTTTATTATATGCCCCTTTGTCCTTTAGGGTGATGACTGTAAGACTTCGGCTCAGTACCGCAAAATGTGGGACTTGACTTAAAATGGTTTTATATGTATAATTTGAACTAATATATAGGAGGAAATTAAAATGAATACTAATCTCCATTTCAAAAACAAAAAATTTAAGGTTATGCAAATAGCGGATATACAGGAAAACGCTGTTGTTAACCCGGACACAATCAAGCTTATATCTTTGGCTCTTGATAAGGAGCAGCCTGATCTTGTTGTTTTGACAGGAGATCAAATTCAAGGCTACAGCCTATCTTATCTCAATGACGCCGAAAAAAAGGTCGAAAAGGTAATATCAGATTTCCTTGAGCCTATAATTCAAAGGAATATACCATTTTGCTTCACCTATGGCAATCATGACGATGACTGTAAGGTAGACAAAAAAATTCAAACAGAGTTTTATAAAAGCTATCCCGGCTGCATTTATACTGAGCCGGCAAGTGAAGATGACACAGCAACATATATGTTTAGCGTTAAAGACGGTGAGGGCAAAAAGGATATCCTCGGCATTTATCTTTTTGACTCGGGCACAGTCTCAAACGGAATTAAGCCATCTCAGCTTCAATGGTTTAAAGATAAGCGTGACTATTATAAAGAAAAGAACGGCGAATATCTCCCGGGCATTGTATTCCAGCACATTCCTGTTCCGGAGTTTTATGATATAATCGACAAAGTCGGCTTTTTTACAAAGGGCAGAGTTGAGGCGTACAAAGACAAGAGAAACACCTTCTATCGTCTTGACGAGGAAACAAAAGCACAAGGTGGCTTTATGGGTGAGTCTCCCGGTACACCAATAGAAAACTCAGGCGAATTTGATGTTTTGAGAGAAAAGGGTGACATTTTCGCTTTTTATTGCGGTCATGATCACAACAACAGCTTTTATAAGCATTATAAGGGCATAGATTTAGGCTATTGTCAAGGCGCAAGCTTTCACACCTATGGCCCATCGGACAAGCGTGGTGTCAGAGTCTTTGTCTTTGATGAAGACAATGTCAGAGATTACGAGACCTACACTGTCACTATAGGTGAGATGTGCGACTTCAAGCCCACAAAGCCAATAAATGAGTTTATCTATCGCAACGCCCCTGTTAGCCCCGACCAGGCTATCACTGACCTTTCGAGAATAGCTCTTGTTATAGGCACAGTGAATTTGTGCTTTAGGGCAGTTAGAAAGCTGATTAAAGCCCTGAAATAATTAAATAAAAAGCTTTAGGGCTTCTTCCAGACTCAGTGTCGGAAGAAGCCCATTTATTTTTACTTTTTACTTTTGCGGCCAAATATTAAGCTCAACATCAGACTGCATAAATTGCGGATATTGTGAGAAGCTTTTTACTGTAGGCTGAGTATCCAAAAGGATAATCGTGAAAACAAAGTCACTGTACTCAGTGCCGTAATCACAGGCAACATGAGGTGCATTTTTGACAAACCATGTGCTATCCTTATAAAGTGCTGTAGATGCGTCGATAATTTTATCAGGTGAAATATATTTGCTGTCAGCCTTAGCTATATATTCATCGCTGAGAGTCTCACCCTGCTTTGCGACTGTCGCATAGTTTGATGTCAGCTCCGCTTCAAGGATAGTGTCACCTTGAAGGACACTTCTTGAATAAACAGGCACAAGACCCATGTCATAGTCAGTGATAAAGGTGAGCTTTACACCCTCTCTATCAGCCTTCTCGAGAGTTGCTTCGGTACTCTTTACGAATTTTTCACATTCCTCTAATTTGCTCATAAGCACAGGATATTCACTCTCTTTGCCGCCGAAAACATACTCAACAGCACTATCAAAGCTCTCGTCAGGGCAAAGTCCCCACAGACCAACAGATGTTGCAAGTATATCACGAAGTGCCTCATCATAAACCTTGTCAATATTATTTTCGACAAACTTGTTAATAAGCTTTGCCAGCAAATTATATATGCCGCTCTTTCCGAGAAGCTCCATAATAAAGTCAACTAACTTGCCGTTACCCTGTGTCATTGATTTAAACAGTGAATCGGCAGATTCAGGCACAAATTCAATATTGCCCGAAAGAGCATCACCTACAACATATGTACCGTTGTGAGCAGCACACAAATATGTGCAGCTATCTACACTTGCGCCGCCGCAGTAATAAAAATATGCAGTTGCAACCATGCCGCCCATGCTTGAGCAAACCATTTTGACCTTATCCTTGCCGGAGTCCTTTTTAGCTGTGCTAATAAGCTCATCAAGCTCATAAGCTAACTCCTCAGGTGAAAGTCTCCAGTCATAGTTAAAGTAGTAGGTGTTTTGTGCGCCAACAAGGTCACAGGCAGTGCGTACCATACCATCCTCACGAGCATATGAGAAGTTGCCCTCAAGCTCATAATTTGCCATTGACTTGTTATAATATTTTGCGGTGACATCCTTGTTAAGGCTTGTGCCATCCTTATCACTTGCTATATCGCCCATAAGGTCCCACACAAAGTCAAGAGCACTGTCAACAAAATAATTGTCATTTTTATCAATGAGAGCACCCTTTAAAAGGTTGCCTATAAGCTTAAAAATATCCTCAGCCTTAAAGGTCATAGCAAGTGAGCCGTCACTTTCATAAATGAGTCCGCCAAAATTAATGCCTCTGACTATGATAACGGGATAGCCGTCATATGCCTTGTCATTTGCTGCCTTATCCTGTGCGGCAAAGCCGGGCATTGCTAAGGTGAAAATCATAATGAGTGCAAGGATTAAGCTAATAACTTTTTTCATAATGTTTTCCTCTTTTCTCAATAGTTATAAATTATGTTGTCTTTATATTTTTCTGCCACTTCAAGCAGCTGACTTTCATTAAAATATGCTGTTGTACAGCCCACGGCAGTGACACATTTTCCACCGGTGATATTGCCATAAAGGACACATTTTTCTACCGGCTCATCCTTCATTATACCATACATAAATCCGGCAAAGAATGCGTCACCGGCACCTGTTGAGTCCACACGATGGAACTCATCAATGCTCTTAACATAGGTGTAGCTTTTGCCGTCATAAATAAGACAGCCGTCAGCGTCTAACTTCACTATTGCTATGTCAAGATAGTTTTTAAGCACCTTTGCCGCTTCCTTAGGGTCACTTTGACCTGTGAGACGAACTGCCTCATTTCTGTTGGGAAGATAATAGTCTGCTATTTCAAGATGCTTAGAGAAGCTCTCAAGGCTCATGCCCTCAATAAAGCCGGTGTCTAAAATAATTATAGTGCCCTCACTTTTAAGTCGTCTGTAAACCTCAGGGAAGCCCTCGTGCATAGCCGCAGCCTTAGCACCCTTTAGTGCTTCGTAAACCTGCTGCTCATCCACTGTGTTTTCGCTGTTGCCATATGACCAGAAGGTGCGGTCATTTTTTGTTATTGCCGCCGCAGTTATATTAACTGCCACCTTGTCGCCCTTATAGACATTAATCGGCTCACACCCTGCTTTTTTAAACTCAGATAAAGCAAAGTCAGAGAACATATCCTCAGACAGCTCCGTTACATTTTTTGTCTTAATGCCAAGACGAGACAAGGTCACCATAGTACCGGGAACGCCACCGCCAAGGCAAAGAGAAAACTTATCTGTAAAAATTTCCTCACCCTCATGAGGCAAACGAGGCATATCGGCAAAAAGCATATCAACATTTGTTTTGCCATATCCTGCTGCAAAGCTCATAAATTTTCCTCCTTTAAATATGTAT
>CAZDEL010000017.1:0-34945 GCA_964504475.1 uncultured Faecalibacterium sp.
AATCGCCTACTTCACTCGGGGAGGGGCGGCTGTGCAAAAATCCCATTCGGGAATGGGATTTTTAGCCATGGCGTTGCCATGGCTGGTTATGCCCCACATCGTGGGGCATAACCGCACAGCCGCCCCTCTCCCGGGTACCACCTTCCGGTATTCGTCAGGACTCTCTAACGGCTTCTCTGCGGTAAATTTTAAAGTGATTTTTGTCGGGGGAGTGTCTTCGGGGGGGCTTCCCTTTTCCTTCCACTCCACCACGAACTCACGTACCAAACACTCATTAACACTCATCAAAATTCAAACGGCTGCACCATCTCCGGTACAGCCGTTATCCTATTATTTACACGCTTTTTTTATTTAAAAAACTCAACAGCACTCTTAAACATCTTAATATCATAGTCGCCTATAACATTCTTATAAAGGCCATTTGCGATTCTTTCACTGTGACCCATCTTACCAAATACTCTGCCGTCAGGTGAGGTTATACCCTCAATTGCAAACATGGAGTCGTTGGGGTTGAAGTGGATATCACTGGTTGCGTTGCCGTCAAAGTCAACATATTGAGTTGCGATTTGACCTTTTGCTGCAAGCTCACGAATGGTCTTCTCATCACTGAGGAAGCGACCTTCACCGTGGGAAATAGGCACATTATAAATGTCACCCACATTGGTGTTAGCAAGCCATGGACTCATATTTGATGCGATTCTTGTTCTGACAATGCGTGACTGGTGGCGTGCAATTGTGTTAAATGTTAATGTAGGCATATCTTCCTTTGCGTCAACGATTTTGCCATATGGTACTAAACCAAGCTTAATGAGAGCCTGGAAGCCGTTGCAAATGCCGCAAATAAGGCCGCTTCTGTTGTCCATAAGGTCAGTCACCTGCTCCTTAACAGCACCGTTGCGGAAGAAGGCTGTGATAAATTTACCACTACCGTCAGGCTCGTCACCGCCTGAGAAGCCGCCGGGAATGAAAATCATTTGTGAAGATTTAAGCTCCTTTGCGAAAAGCTCAACACTTCTTTGTATACCCTCAGCGCTAAGGTTGTTAATGACAATAATCTTGCTTTCAGCGCCGGCATCTTCCATAGCCTTAGCGGAGTCAAACTCGCAGTTTGTGCCGGGGAAAACAGGGATAAGAACCTTAGGTTTAGCTGTCTTAATAGCAGCAAAGCTCCTATTTTTACACTCAAATGAGAAGTTTTCTGCCTTTGATGCTGACTGGTCAATGTTGCAGCTATATACACCTTCAAGCTTGTTTTCGTACGCGCTTAACAGCTCTGCGAGAGTGAGAGAATCGCCGCCCATTGTAATCTTACCGCTGTCGTTAACCTGTCCTATTGTCTCGCCGTAGTGTACATCATCTGTAACCTCAAGCAGGAAGCTGCCATAGCAATAGGAGAAAATATCCTCAAGGCTAATATTTTCAGCATATTCAAAGCCTAAGGAGTTACCAAAGCACATTTTCATAACTGCCTCAGCTATGCCGCCAAAGCCGGGAGTATAGCATGAAAGAGCCTTACCGCTTCTAAGCAGCTCTGTGACCTTATTAAAGGTTGCAATAAGTGACTCGGTTACAGGTAAATGATTATCGTCAAACTCAGGAGTCAGCTTAATAAGCTTAGTGCCTGACTTCTTAAATTCAGGTGATACTACATCCTGCACCTTGCCTGTTGTGACAGCAAAGCTAACAAGTGTAGGAGGTACATCGAGATTTTCAAAGGTACCACTCATAGAGTCTTTGCCGCCAATAGCAGCAATTTTAAGATCCTTTTGAGCCTTAAATGCACCTAAGAGAGCTGACAAAGGCTTGCCCCAACGCTTTGAATCCTTGCCGGGTCTTTCAAAATATTCCTGGAAGGTGAGGTAAACATCTTGGAAGGATGCGCCTGTTGCAATAAGCTTTGACACAGACTCAACAACAGCCATATATGCACCGTGGAAGGGTGACTTCTCTGTGTAATATGGGTTGTAGCCCCATGACATAAAGGAGCAATCATCTGTGTGACCCTTCTCAGTTGAGATGAGCTGAACCATTGCTTGAATAGGTGTGAGCTGGTTTTTGCCACCAAAGGGCATAAGCACTGTGCCTGCACCAATAGTTGAGTCAAAACGCTCACTAAGACCTCTCTTAGAGCAAACATTAAGGTCGCTTGCAAGGCAGAGCATATTATCCTTAAAGCTGCCGCCAACTTCCTTTTTAGGGCATTGGGGAGTAGGACAAACAATGTCAATATGCTTTTCAGCACCGTTTGAGTTAAGGAAGTCACGGCTAATATCAACAATTGCCTTGCCGTTCCAGTACATTGTAAGTCTCTTTTCATCCTTAACCTTTGCTACAACAGTTGCGTTAAGGTTTTCCTCTTTAGCAAGCTCGAGGAAACGCTCAATATTTTCTTTTTCAATTACAACAGCCATTCTTTCTTGGCTTTCACTTATGGCAAGCTCAGTGCCGTCAAGACCCTCATACTTTTTAGGCACAGCATTAAGGTCAATGTCAAGACCGTCTGCCAATTCACCTATTGCAACGGAAACACCGCCTGCACCAAAGTCGTTGCAGCGTTTTATCATTTGGCAAGCTTCCTTGTTTCTGAAAAGTCTTTGAAGCTTTCTTTCCTCAGGTGCGTTACCCTTTTGAACCTCTGCACCGCAGGTTTCAAGGCTCTCTAAGGTGTGTGACTTTGATGAGCCTGTTGCACCACCGCAGCCGTCACGACCTGTTGCGCCACCTAAAAGGATAACAACATCTCCATCCTCAGGGCACTCGCGTCTTACATTCTCTGCCGGAGTCGCGGCGATAACTGCACCGATTTCCATTCTCTTAGCCGTGTACCCATCATGATAAAGCTCGTCAACAATGCCGGTTGCAAGACCGATTTGGTTACCATATGAGCTGTAGCCTGCTGCTGCTGTGGTAACAATTTTTCTTTGTGGGAGCTTGCCAGGGATAGTCTCAGCAACGCTCTTTAATGGGTCGCCTGCGCCTGTGACACGCATTGCGCCATAAACATAGCTTCTGCCTGAAAGCGGGTCACGAATAGCACCGCCTATGCAGGTTGCCGCACCACCGAAGGGCTCAATCTCTGTGGGGTGGTTGTGAGTTTCATTTTTGAAAAGAAGAAGCCATGGCTCTTTTTTGCCGTCAACAGTGACTTCGATTTTAACTGTGCAAGCGTTAATTTCTTCACTCTCGTCTAACTTGTCAAGATGACCTGTTGATTTAAGATATTTAGCGGCAAGAGTACCAATATCCATAAGGCAAATTGGCTTTGTTCTGCCAAGGGCTTTTCTTGTCTCGATATAGTCATCATAGGTCTTTTGCAAAAGCTCGTCCTCAAACTCAACGCTGTCAATAGTCGTCAAGAATGTGGTATGACGGCAGTGGTCAGACCAATATGTATCAATCATACGAATCTCAGTGATAGTGGGATTTCTGCCCTCTTTTTTGAAGTAGTCTTGACAAAAAGCAATATCATCATTGTCCATTGCCAAAGCGTACTTCTTTACGAAGTCGGCAAGGCCATTTTCGTCAAGGTCAATAAATCCATCAAGAGTTTCAACCTCGGTGGGGATATCATATTTTGTCTTAAGTGTGTCATATTTTTCCTGTGAAGCCTCTCTTGACTCAACAGGGTTAATAACATACTTTTTGATTTCAGCGATTTCACTGTCGTTAACATCACCGTAAATAAGATAAACCTTTGCAGTCTTAACTGTAGGTCTTTCACCTTGAGAGATAATCTGGATACATTGAGCCGCTGAGTCAGCTCTTTGGTCAAATTGACCGGGGAGAGGCTCAACAGCAAAAACTGCTGCACCTGTGGTGTCGATTTCTTCGCTTGTTATGTCAAGCTGAGGCTCAGAGAAAACATTTTCAACTGCATAGTCAAACAGTGACTTTTCAATATCCTCGGCATCATAGCGGTTAATGACACGCAGGTCAGTGACGCTCTTAATGCCTAAAAGAGAATTAATATCTCCTAAGAGACCCTTTGCTTCATTAGCAAGTTCCTTTTTCTTTTCAACAAATATGCGATATACCATTTATTTTGCCTCCTTGGCTTTTTTTCCTATATCGTTTCTGTAATATGCGTTTTCAAAGCTTATTGTTTTAACCTTGGCATAGGCTGAGTCAATAGCCTCGTCAAGATTTTCTCCTATGGCTGTTACGCCCAGTACCCTGCCGCCGTTTGTCGTCAAGGTGCTATCTTTAAGGGCAGCACCGGCCACATAGACACTGTCTTTAATTTCATCGGGGATACTAATAGCAAAGCCCTTGTCATATTTTTGCGGGTAGCCCTTTGATGCCATAATAACACAGCAGGCACTTTCATCTTTAAATTTAACGGGGGTTTGAGCTAATGTGCCATTAGTTGTTGCCATCATGATTGTTAAAAGGTCACTGTCTAAAAGGGGCAGGACAACCTGAGTCTCAGGGTCGCCAAATCGGCAGTTGTACTCAATGACCTTAGGGCCTTTTTCGGTTATCATAAGGCCGAAATAAAGGCAGCCCTTAAAGGTGCGTCCCTCGCTGTTCATTGCATTAATTGTGGGCAGGAAAATCTTTTCCATACACTCCTTTGCAACATCATCTGTATAATAGGGG
Organism: uncultured Faecalibacterium sp.; assembly: GCA_964504475.1. Taxonomy (GTDB): domain Bacteria; phylum Bacillota; class Clostridia; order Oscillospirales; family Acutalibacteraceae; genus UBA6857. The sequence goes on from CAZDEL010000017.1 coordinate 4,600, forward strand.
TTTGGTGCTATAGTACCCATGCCGCCTGTGTTAAGACCCTTGTCACCGTCAAGGGCTCTCTTGTGATCCATTGATGACACCATTGGCACAACAGTCTTGCCGTCAGTGAAGGACAAAACTGAAACCTCCGGACCTGTGAGAAACTCCTCAATGACAATATTGCTGCCACTGTCACCGAAGACCTTATCCTGCATCATGGATTTAACAGCGGCCTTAGCCTCATCTCTTGTCATGGCTATAATAACACCCTTGCCTAAGGCAAGACCGTCAGCCTTTATAACAGTGGGAATTGGTGCAGTTTCAAGATAGGCGAGTGCCTTTTCCATGTCGCTGAAAACCTCATATTCAGCAGTGGGAATACCGTACTTTTTCATGAGATTTTTTGAGAAAACCTTGCTGCCCTCAATAATTGCCGCCTTGCTTTCAGGGCCAAAGCAGGGAATACCCAGCTTATTCAGCTCATCTACAGCGCCTAAAACCAATGGGTCATCAGGAGCGACAACAGCATAGTCAATTGCCTCATCTTTGGCAAATTTGCAAATGCCCTTAATATCCGTTGCGCCTATGTTAACACATTGAGCGTCAAAGGCAATGCCGCCATTTCCGGGCAGGGCATAAATTTTATCAACATTTTTATTTTCTTTAAGCTTTTTTATGATGGCGTGCTCACGACCGCCGCCGCCAACAACCATAATTTTCATAGAGTTCACCTCTTATTTGTTATATACAGGGTGCTTTTCGCAAAGGGAAAGAACACCGTTTGTGATTTCCGTTTTAGATGCGTCAAAGTCGGTGATGGCTAATTTAATCCACCTTGCAATGAGCCTCATGTCATCCTCTTTAAAGCCCCTTGTTGTCACGGCAGCAGTACCAACACGAAGACCGCTTGTGACAAATGGGCTTGCCGGGTCATTGGGAATGGTGTTTTTATTTGCCGTGATGTGAACCTCGTCCAGTCTTGCTTCAAGCTCCTTGCCGGAGATGTTAAACTTCCTTAAATCCAAAAGCATAAGGTGGTTGTCTGTGCCGTCTGAGACAATGTCAATGCCTTCATTTTTAAGTGCGTCGCAAAAGGCTGCGGCATTTTTTTGCAGCTGGATTTGATATTGCTTAAACTCATCGGTTAATGCCTCACCAAAGGCAACGGCCTTAGCGGCAATAATGTGCATAAGCGGGCCGCCTTGTGTTCCGGGGAAAACAGCCTTATCTATTTTCTTTGCCAAATCCTCTGTGCAAAGGATAAGACCGCCTCTGGGGCCTCTGAGAGTTTTGTGAGTCGTTGAGGTGACAACATGGGCATAGGGCACAGGCGATGGATGTATGCCTGCTGCAACAAGACCTGCTATATGAGCCATATCCACCATGAGATATGCACCAACCTCGTCTGCTATTTCACGGCAACGCTTAAAATCAATAACTCTTGAATATGCGCTTGCACCTGCGACAATAAGCTTAGGCTTACACTCAAGGGCAAGCTCTCTCATTTTGTCATAGTCAATTCTTTGACTTTCTTCGTCCACGCCATATTGCACAATGTTCCAATATTTACCTGAGATATTAACAGGTGAGCCGTGAGACAAATGACCGCCCTGAGATAAATTCATGCCCATGACAGTGTCACCGGGGTTTAGCAATGCGAAAAACACAGCAAGGTTTGCATTTGCGCCTGAATGGGGCTGCACATTTGCGTGCTCTGCGCCAAAGAGCTTTTTTGCCCTTTCAATAGCGAGAGCTTCAATACGGTCAACACATTGACAGCCGCCATAATAGCGTTTGCCCGGATAGCCCTCGGCATATTTGTTGGTCAAAACACTGCCGGCTGCTAAAAGCACTGCCTTTGAGACAATGTTTTCTGAGGCAATAAGCTCAATAAAGGTTTGCTGTCTTGTCAGCTCATCATCGCAGGCAGCAAAGACCTCTTTGTCGTACTTTTCAAGTTCGTTAAAATAGCTAAGCATCATATACTCCTTATAGTGGAATTAATGGTGGAAAAGTCTCATTTTGGTAAAGGACATTACCATATTATATTTATCGGCACACTCTATAACAGCGTCATCTCTTATTGAGCCGCCCGGCTCAGCGATATAGCTTACGCCGCTTCTGTGTGCTCTTTCGATATTGTCGGAGAAGGGGAAGAAGGCATCTGAGCCAAGAGCAACACCTGTGATAGTGGAAAGGTAAGCGTCCATTTCCTCTTTTGTAAATGGCTCAGGCTTTGTTGTGAAATACTTTTCCCAATTGCCGTCAGCGCAAACATCTTCCTCATTTTTGTTAATGTAGCCGTCAATAACATTGTCACGGTCTGCTCTGCCAAGAGTTGGCAGGAAGGGGAGATTGAGCACCTTATCAGCCTGACGAAGATGCCATGTGTCTGCCTTTGTACCGGCAAGGCGAGTGCAATGGATTCTTGACTGCTGACCGGCACCAACACCGATTGCCTGACCGTCAACGGCATAGCAAACGGAGTTTGACTGGGTATATTTAAGTGTAATAAGAGCAATGATAAGGTCTCTTTTTGCACTGTCGGGAAGCTCCTTATTTTCTGTTACAATTTCACTTAAAAGCTCCTCGTTAATTTTGAAGTTGTTTCTGCCCTGCTGGAAGGTGATACCAAAGACCTGCTTTGTCTCTATTTCAGCGGGTACATAAAGCGGGTCAATCTTTACTATATTATAGTTGCCCTTTCTCTTTTGCTTTAAAATTTCAAGGGCTTCCTCGGTGTAGCCCGGAGCAATAACACCGTCGGAGATTTCACGCTTAATAAGCTTTGCTGTCACTGTGTCGCAAACATCTGACAGAGCTATCCAGTCACCGAAGGAGGACATTCTGTCAGTGCCTCTTGCTCTTGCATAAGCGCAAGCGAGAGGGCTGTCGTCGAGACCCTCTATATCGTCAACGAAGCAAGCCTTTTTAAGCTTCTCAGGTAAAACAGTACCAACAGCAGCAGATGTGGGGCTGACATGCTTAAAGGATGCTGCACAGGGAAGACCTGTAGCTTCCTTTATCTCTTTGACAAGTTGCCATGAGTTAAAGGCATCAAGGAAATTGATGTAGCCCGGTCTGCCTGAGAGAATCTCAATTGGCAGCTCAGAGCCGTCGTTCATATAAATCTTTGATGGCTTTTGATTAGGGTTGCAGCCATATTTAAGTTCAAACTCTTTCATATTTTCCTCCAATTTATTTATTTTTATTAACTACTCTTGTTTCGCTCTCGCCTGAGTCAATGTCAATATATCTGACGAAAAGTGAAACCTTATTGTCTTCGTTAAGATTTTCCCAAATAAGATTTGTTAACTCATCTATTGGAAGGTCGGGAAGCTCAAGGGTTTTAGGCTCACCCTCAAATGAGGGCAGGGGATTGCCGTCGCATGAATAGGTGTGGATAAACTTAGCTTTGCCCGGCAGAGGATTAGAGTAAGCATAGGTGAATCTTTCACATGAGCTGTCGTCACCCTCAGCACTTTTAAGAATGGACATAGCGTAGTTCATGCCCTCCTTGTCAAGGCGGATAATGCCTGAGATTCTGGGGGTGAAGTTTGGCTTGTCATCCTCAAACTCTCTTGTGCGAAGTGCCTGCTCAAAGGTCATTTGCTTATCCATAAGCTCATAAATTGTGTCAGTTTGGTCGCCATTTGTCACAATGGTTTTGTTTCCCAACACTCTCACCGGATAATAAATTATAAGGTGAGGGTCGGTCATTTTGCTCTCGTCAAAAGCCTTAGTGCGCATTTCCTCGCCCTCAAGGACGAAAACACGGTTACGGCTGTTTTCGCTTCTGCCCATAATAAAATATGCGGCAACAGCTTTTTTGCCATCCTTGCTTTTGCCAAGGATAATGCCTCTGCCATGATAGGCAAGGGAATTTAGCTCATCTTTAATAGTTGAAACCTTCATTGTGTTACTCTCCTATATATACTTTATTATCTTTAACTGTCAGCTTATCCTCGCAGAAAAGCTTAACTGCCTTTGGAAGAATTTTCCACTCAGCCTGCTCCATTATTCTTTTTTGCAAGGTTTCAGGTGTGTCGTCCTCTTTGACCTCAACAGCCTTTTGCAAAATTATTGGGCCTGCGTCACATTCCGGTGTGACAAAATGCACTGTTGCACCGGAGAGCTTGACACCCTTTTTAAGTGCCGCCTCGTGAACATGAAGACCGTAAAAGCCTTTGCCGCAAAAGGATGGGATAAGAGCCGGATGGATATTTATTATTGCGTTAGGGTACGCATTGTAAACCTGCTCATCAATGATAGTGAGAAAGCCTGCCAAAACAACAAGGTCAATATTGTGACTTTTTAAGGTGTCTGTGAGTGCCTTAGAGTAGGCGGCTATACTGTCATAATCCTTTTTAGATAGCACCATAGAGTCAATGCCGGCATTTTCGGCTCTTTGCAAGGCATAAACTCCCGCCTTTGAAGCAATGACGAGACTTATTTTACTCCGGCCAAAATAGCCGTCTTTTTGGCAATCAATGAGGCTTTGGAGATTTGTGCCGCCACCTGAGACGAGAACGGCAATGTTTTTTGCTTTATTCAAGGTTACATCTCCTCTCAGATAATTGTTACCTTGTCTTCGGATTTAATAATTTCACCTAAAATATATGCGTCCTCACCGTTAGCTTTGAGTATATCAAGAGCCTTCTCGGCATCCTCTTTAGACACAACAACGCTCATGCCAACGCCCATATTAAAGGTGTTAAACATATCTCTTTCGGGGATATTGCCTGTCTTTGCAATAAGGTCAAATATGGGAAGAACCTTAACATCACTTCTTTTAATCTTAGCACCAAAGCCGTCGGGAAGGCTTCTGGGGATATTCTCATAAAAGCCGCCGCCTGTAATATGTGACACTGCCTTGACAGTTACCTGCTCAAATAAAGCGCACATACTCTTGACATAAATTTTAGTCGGTGTGAGAAGTGTCTCACCAAGGCTCTTGCCACCAAGCTCGGCACGAGGTGATTTAAGGTCACAGTTTTCAATGTCAAAGACCTTTCTTACAAGAGAGAAGCCGTTTGAGTGAACACCGCTTGAAGGCAGAGCGATAATAACATCACCCTCTTGAACCTTCGAGTTGTCAAGGATTTTTTTCTTATCAACAACACCAACGCTAAAGCCGGCAAGGTCATATTCATCTACAGGATAAAAGCCGGGCATCTCAGCTGTTTCACCGCCTATAAGAGCTGCGCCTGACTGAACACAGCCTTCTGCAACACCTGCAACTATTTGAGCGATTTTTTCAGGCACATTTTTGCCACAAGCAATATAGTCAAGGAAGAAAAGGGGCTTTGCGCCACAGCAAATAATATCGTTGACGCACATGGCAACGCAGTCAATGCCCACAGTGTCATGCTTATCCATAAGGAAGGCTATTTTAAGCTTTGTGCCAACGCCGTCAGTACCTGAGACGAGGACAGGCTTATCCATGCCCTCGGTGTCAAGCTCAAACAGACCGCCGAAGCCGCCAACATCTGAGCAGACTCCCTTTGTCATAGTTCTCATAATATGCTGTTTCATAAGTTCAACTGCCTTATAGCCGGCTGTGATATCAACGCCTGCAGCAGCGTAGGACTGTGATTGGGAATTTTTCATTTTATATACCCGTTCCTTTCAATTGTTAATATATTTTTATTCTTTACCGTTCCAGCAATAGGTGCAAAGGCAATCCTCGGGAAGACCGATAGCCTCAATAAGACCTGCAAGGCTTTGATAGCCAAGAGACTGGAAGCCTAATTTATTACAAATGGAGTTGAGCATAGCCTTACCTCTTTGAGTTGAGGCATCAGCATATTCCTCAATGTGCTTTTCGCCTTCTTCGCCTTCAAGCTCAAGGATAGTCTTTCTGGCGATAAGGTCTCTGTCAGAGTTGCCTCTTGAGAAGTTGAGATATTTACAGCTATACATAATCGGTGGGCAGGCACTTCTCATATGCACCTGCTTTGCGCCGTGACTGTAAAGGAACTCAACAGTCTCTCTAAGTTGAGTGCCTCTGACAATGCTATCATCAACAAACAATAGCTTTTTGCCCTGGATAAGCTCGTGAACAGGAATCATTTTCATTCTTGCCACTTTATTGCGCTCCTTTTGGTTGGTGGGCATAAAGCTTCTGGGCCATGTGGGAGTATATTTAATAAAGGGTCTTGCAAATGGGATGTGGCTTTCGTTGGCAAAGCCTATTGCGTGAGGTGTGCCTGAGTCGGGAACACCGCTGACAAAGTCTATATCCGAGCTTTTCTCGGCGGCTTTTTCGTCTCGAGCCATGATTTCACCATTACGCGTTCTCATGACCTCAACATTGACACCCTCATATATTGAGTTGGGATAGCCATAATATGTCCAAAGGAAGGAGCATATTTTCATCTTAGGCAATGCGGGCTTTAAGACCTCTACTTTTTCGGGGGTCAACAGGTCAATTTCACCCGGGCCTAACTCCTTGACAAATTCATAATCCAACTTCTCAAAAGCAAAGGACTCGAAGGAGACGCAGTGACCGTCCTCGTCCTTGCCTAAGACAACGGGGGTACGACCAAAGCGGTCTCTTGCGGCAATAATGCTGCCGTCATTTTTAAGTATAATCAAAGACAAAGAGCCTTCGATTTTTTCCTGGCAAAAGCGTATGCCGTCCTCAAAGGTTGCCTTTTGATTAATGAGGGCTGCGGCAAGCTCTGTGGAGTTGATTTTGCCGCCGGTCATAGCTGTAAAGTGACCACCGCTATCTTTAAGATAATCATTAATCAGCTGCTCTGAGTTGTTAATAATTCCAATAGTCGCTATGGCATAAACGCCTAAGTTTGAGCGAATGAGAATAGGCTGAGCGTCACTGTCGCTAATTGAGCCTATACAGGCATTGCCTTGCATTTCCTCGGTTATGCCTGCAAATTTTGTTCTAAAGGGTGAATTTTCAATGTTGTGAATATCGCGCTGAAAGCCTTTGTCACTGTTTACCGCAGCCATACCGCCACGGCGAGTGCCCAGATGTGAGTGATAGTCAGTGCCGAAAAAAACATCCAGAACAACATCTCTTTTAGATGTTGCACCGAAAAAGCCTCCCATAATTATACCTCCAAATTAAATTAGAAATTGTATTGCTTTTCTGCTGCCGCATTTTTTTGAAGTACCACCTCAGTGTCAGCATTTCTCTTGTCTTGCAGCTTTTTAGCTAATGTCTCGTCTGACACGGCGAGTATTTCAATTGACAACAAGGCGGCATTGACAGCTCCGTCAATAGCAACAGTGGCAACGGGTATGCCTGAGGGCATTTGCACTGTTGAAAGAAGGGCATCAATACCGTCGAGATATTTTGATTTCATGGGAATGCCTATAACAGGGAGTGTTGTGTTTGCAGCAATAGCACCTGCTAAGTGAGCTGCCATACCGGCGGCAGCTATAATGCAGCCGAAGCCGTTATCTCTTGCACTTTCGCTAAATGCTTTAGCCTCGGCAGGGGTACGATGAGCAGAATAAATGTGAAGCTCATATGGCACACCAAACTGCTTTAAGGTGTCAGCAGCCTTTGAAACAACAGGTAAATCACTGTCACTTCCCATAATGATTGCAACTTTTTTCATTATATATATCCTCCTGAGAAAAGAGTTTTTTTGACAAAATAAAAAAGGGCACACTTAAACAAGGATATCCCTTGCAAGTAGCCCAGACGGTCGGCAAATTATAGCCCTTGATCCATGTGGTGCTCCACTAAAACCGTCAGTTTCAAGGGAAAAAATATACATTTATACAGTAACTAAGTACACTCAAAGTATATCACATATCTTCGCTAAAAGTCAACTAAAAAAGGGGGTTATTTACTTTTTGTGCATAAGGTCAAAATTGTTTAACTTAGGTGCATTTGTGTTGGTTGGTTTGTACTCTGCCGAGGTGGGAAGGCTATAGGATAAAAAGAGGACAGATGACATCTTAGAGTATCACCTGTCCTTACTTTATTTAATTATACCTTCAATCTTCGTTCATAACGGAAGCTTCCATTGCGTCAAGCTTTTCGATATACGCTTTATATTGCTTCTCAGCATATTCGGATTTTGCATCAAAATATTCAGCCATAGCTTCACATTTTGGCTTTTTATATTTGATTCCGCTTTCTTTGTGTTTATATTCAAGGCATGCGGCAACCATATTAGCGGTACTTCTATTCTTAAATATTTCTATCCAGCTTTCAATTTCATTCTTATAGGCATAGGTGCCCGCTTCATAATAAGAATAATCAGTAATGTTTTCATCACAATAACCGAGAATTTCTTTAATTATATCACGACTACTCATAAGCCATACCTCATTTCATCGATGAATCTAAATACTGTCAGCAATTTACCAAAGCTTAAAAATATCTCGTCAATGCCACAACCTTGCCTAAAATAATCAGCTCATCCACAATAATCGGGTCAAAGCTGTCATTTTCAGGCTGCAAGCGGAAGTGACCGTTTTCCTTATAAAAGGTCTTAACAGTAGCCTCATCCTCAATAAGGGCAACAACTATATCTCCGTTGCGAGCCACAGGGGTACGCTCAACATAGATAATGTCACCGTCAAATATGCCTGCGTTTAACATACTCTCACCTCTGACACGAAGGGCGAACATCTCCTTATCAGATGATATATGAGGTGCGTTAAAGGGGAGATAGCACTCCACCTGCTCTGTTGCGAGTATGGGAAGACCTGCTGTTACCACACCTAAAAGGGGAACATGCATAACATTTTCCGCTCTGCCTGTGATGCGTATAGATCTTTTGTGCATTGGGTCACGCTCTATATAGCCTTTTTCCTCAAGAGCGTTAAGGTTCGCCTGCACTGATGAGGTGGAGCGAAGACCCACAGCTTGACAAATCTCTCTGACGCTTGGTGGCACATCGCCTGAGCGCTCCTTAAGATAGTTTAGTATTAAGGTTTGGTTTTCGGTGAGAGGCTCACGCATAATAAAACCGCCTTTCTATAATAAAATATTTTGACATAAATCGCCAATAAAGAACACAAATGTTCGTTTTCATGACCATTATAGCATAATATTTTGTAAAATGCAAACATTTGTTCTTGCTTTTTGTCTTTTTTTGTAAAAAATTTTTGCCCTGCATAAATCTTAGTCTTTGTATAATAATAAAAGTATCATTGTATGAAACGGTGGAAGATATATGAAAAAGAAAAACCTAATTGAAAAGCTGTCTTCGGGCAAGGGCTTTTATGTTACGGCGGCAGTGAGTCTGGCTTTGATAATTGCCGCAATCGGCTTTGTTTACTCCTCAAGCATGAAGCTAATTGAGGACCTTGATGTGCCAACAACTGTTAAGGAAAGTGTAAACGAGCAGGTGCAAAAAAATAAAAAGGATGTCTTAGACCCAAGAGATGACACTAAAAAGGTGGAGACTAAGACTACCGCTACAGCCACCACTGGGGCGCGTACCACAAAAAGTGACACCCAAAACAGCTCAAAGGAAATTGAGAGCACAACTCAAAAGGCGAGTGAGACCTTTTCCAACGCCTCATATATTTATCCCTTTGGCGATAAAATAGGCAAGGAGTTTGCTTTGAGAGCCGTCTATGACGAGACAATGGAGGATTGGCGAATTCACCCTGCCATTGATTTTCTCGGAGAAAAGGGCAGTGATGTTGTCGCAGTGGGTGACGGCAAGGTGACTAAGGTCATTATTGACCCGTCCTATGGATATGTCATTGAGGTTGACCACGGTGATTTTATAGCTCGATATTGCGGCATTGAGCAGGGCACGGCAGTGGGCATTGACGATGTGGTGAAAAAGGGTCAGCTTATAGGCAAATTAGGTGACATACCCTGTGAGAGTGAGCAGGAGAGCCACTTGCACTTTGAGACTGTCAAAAACGGGGAGTGCATTGACCCGCTAAAGGCACTAAAAAAATAAGACAAAATAAAAGCAGGGAGCTTTCAAATTGAGCTTCCTGCTTTTTAAGCTTTACTTAATCCATTTCAACCTTACCTGTGTAAAGCTGATAATATTTTCCGCCCTTGTCAATAAGAGCTTGATGGTCGCCTTCCTCTATGATTTCACCGTTTTCGAGCACGACGATATCCTCGGAGTTTCTAACCGTTGAGAGTCTGTGGGCGATAACCAAAACAGTTCTGTCTTCCATTATCTTGTCCATACCAACTTCAATGAGTCGCTCCGTTCTCGTGTCAACGCTTGAGGTTGCCTCATCAAGGATAAGAAGGGGAGCGCCTGCAATGGCGGCTCTCGCAATATTAATAAGCTGCGCCTGACCTGTACTAATATTAGCGGCATCTGCCTTTATTTCAGTTTCATATGCGTCAGGGAGCTTTTCAATAAAGGTGTGTGCATTAGCGATTTTTGCGGCTTTTTCCACTTCCTCGTCAGTTGCATCTAACTTGCCATAGCGGATATTGTCGGCTATAGTGCCGGTGAAAAGCTTAGTGTCCTGGAGCACCATTGCCATTGAGGAGCGAAGGTCATCCTTTTTAATATCCTTAATGTCAATGCCGTCATAGGTGATTTGACCCTCATTAATCTCATAGAAGCGGTTAATAAGGTTAGTGATAGTGGTCTTGCCGGCACCTGTTGAGCCAACAAAAGCAACCTTTTGACCGCTCTTTGCACTAATGTTAATGTTTTTGAGTACAGGTGTACCCTCAACATATGAGAAGGACACATCCTTAACCTCAATGTTGCCCTTGACAGGCACATATTCGAAGCCTGACTGTGTGGGCACCTTCCAGTTAAATTTGCCTTCCGGTGAGGTGGTTTCTTCGTTTTCGCCCAAGGCGTTTTTAATAAGGCGCACAAGGGTGACTCTGCCCTCGTCAGTCTCATTAGGTGTGTCTAAAACCTCAAAGACTCGCTCTGCACCTGCAAGAGCCGAAACAAGGGAGCTATATGTGCTTGCAATTGATGCAATAGGTGAAGCGTAGCTCTTTGCATAGCTAAGATAGTTAATAAGCTTTGCAACATCCATCTCACCTGCCATAACAAGTCTTGCACCATAGAAAACGCAAATAGCGTAGTTAACTCGTGTAATCATTGACATAAGCGGTGACATAAAGCCGCCGATAATATTTGCCTTAACGCCTATTTTACGATAGTTTTCGTTAAGCTCATTAAATGCCTCTTTGGTTTTCTTTTCCTGTGAGAAAAGCTGAACCACCTTTATGCCCTTAATATATTCCTCAGTGAAGCCGTTGACCTCACCGATTGCCTTTTGCTGAGCCTTAAATAAGGGTGAGCATTTGCCGGTGATAAATATGACCACCATAAACATAAGCACAATTGCCACGGTTATAGTGAGGGTGAGCTTCCATGAGAAAACTATCATAATGGTGATAGTCATTATAGCCTGAATAGTTGAGGATATAAGTGTGGGGAAGGAGCTGCCAATAAGGTCGTTGACACGGCTGACATCATTTGTAAAGCGGCTCATAATCTCGCCGGTTTTTCTCTTGTCAAAATACTCCAAGGGAAGACCCTGTAAATGGTTAAACAGGTCACGGCGCATATTTTTCATGGTTACAGATGAGATATACAGCATTATCCTTGAGTAAAGGAAATTGAAAAATGCTGACACCATGTAGCCGATTGCCATGATAATGAGCCATTTTATTATCGTGGACATAGCCTCAGATGGGGCAAGAGTGCCGGCGATATAGTTTTCGAGGGCACTGTTTACCGGGTACATTGCCAAAGAGGAGAGGACGCTCACAACAGTTGTGGCAACTACAAGAATTGCAACGAGAACAAGAAGACCCTTATATTGAGTGATATATTTAAGAAGTCTCTTAGTCGCTTCCTTTATATCCTTTGGCTTTTGCTTTTTCTTTTGTTCTTCCTTTTTCTCTCGCTCTTTTCTTTCTTCCTCAGTTTCATTTTCCGGGATCTTAGACTTTTTAGCCTTGGAAGACCTTTTAGCTTTTTTCTTTTTCTTGCTTTCTTTTTCTGTGCTTTCCATGCCTTCCTGTGCACAGTCTTTTTCAAGCACTTCTTCTTCAGAGGCTCTTTCAGTGAGCTGCTCTTTATTTTCTTCGTTTAAGGAAGCTTTGTTCATTGTGCCAACACTCCTTCCTGCTGAGAAACAAAGATCTCGTGATAAACCTCATTGTTCTTTGCAAGCTCCTCGTGAGTGCCCATACCCACGATTTTGCCGTCTTCAAGGACGATTATTCTGTCAGCGTCCATAATAGATGTGATACGCTGAGCGATAATTATTTTAGTCAAGTCCTTATATTTTTCACTTCTGAGAGACATTCTTATTTTAGCGTCGGTTGCTGTGTCAACGGCACTTGTTGAGTCGTCGAGAATGAGCACCTTTGATTTTTTCAGCAAGGCTCTTGCAATGCAAAGACGCTGTTTTTGTCCGCCTGAGACAGTGTTGCCACCGTGACCCAGCTCAGTGTCATAGCCCTTTTCAAACTCAGAGATAAAGTCGTGAGCCTGAGCAGCCTTAGCAGCTTCATAAACCTCCTCATCACTTGCGGAGAAATCGCCCCAGCGAATGTTATCCATGATAGTGCCTGAGAAAAGTATGTTTTGCTGCAAGACAACGGAAATATTTTTTCTAAGGTTTTCCAATGTGTAGTCCTTAACATTTCTGCCGCCAAAAATGACCTCACCCTCGCTTGCCTCATATAGACGGGGAATAAGCTGGACGAGAGTTGACTTTGACGAGCCTGTGCCGCCGATAATGCCTATAGTCTCACCGGAGTTAATTTTAATGTTAATATCCTCGAGGATATTTTTTACAGCCGAGCTGTCATATTTAAATGAGACATTTTTAAACTCAATGCTGCCGTCAGCGGGAATGGCACTCTTATCTGCGTCCTTATCGCTTATTGATGGCTCTTGGGAGAAAATTTCTCCGATTCTGCCAATGGAAGCCTTTGCCATAATCATGCTGACAAACACAAGTAAAACAGTCATAACAGATGAGAGCACCTGTGTGATATATGAGACGAAGGTGGTCATATCACCCACTGTCAAATCACCTGTGCCACTTAAAATAAGCTCACTGCCTCGCCACATGGAGAATATCATGCAGGCATATATAACAACTGTTATAGCCGGAGTTATGTAAAGCACTAACTTTTGTGCTCTGACATTCATTTGCATAACAGCATCGTTTGCTTTTTCAAACTTTTCTTTTTCATAATCCTCTCTAACAAAGGACTTGACAACTCTAATGCCGTTAATATTTCCTCTTAATACACCGTTAAACTTATCTGTCTTCTCTAACATTTGCTTAAACAAGGGCACAGCAAGATAGCCCATTATAATGATGATAATAACGATTGCCGGCAATGCAAAATAGAAAATAACAGAAAGGTCACGGCTTATATTAATAGCATAAACGAGTGCGGTTATAAGCATAAATGGGCCTTTGATAAAGGTGACAATAGTGTTTTTATAAACATTTTGCACCATTGAGACATCACTTGTCATTCTGGTGATAAGTGAGGATATTTTAAGCTTGTCGATATTGTCAAAGGATAAGTCCTGAATCTTGTTGAAAAGCTCTCTTCTTAAATTTGCACCAAAGCCCATGCTTGCAATTGATGAGCAGCGTGAGGCTATATAGCCCACAACAAGAGTACAAGCACAAAGCAAAAGCATCTCAAGGACATTTTTTACAAGGTCAGCTTGAATAGCTGTATGGTCTGCACCGGGTGCACTAAACATAAGAAGGATATCCACAACTCTACCCATTGCCTTTGGAATCTCTATCTCAATTATAACATCGAGAAAAATCATAAAGGGGCAGATGATTGTCAAAAAACGGTATCCCTTGGTGTAGGACAGAAATCGTTTAGTCAAAAGACAACACTCCAATCTGAAAATGAATTATATATGGCAATGGGAGCCCTTTAAAAGGACTCCCGTCCAAATTTATAAAGTAGAAAAAGCACATATAGCCTATGCTATACCTGAAAGCTTAATTTTAGCTTAACTTAAAAATCAACCTGTGATAATAAGGTTTGCAAAGCCAAAGTAAACTAAAAGTGAAATTGCGTCCACAAGGGTGGTTATCATAGGCCCTGCCATAAGCGCCGGGTCAAGCTTTAGAGCTTTTGCAATTATGGGCAGTGAGCAGCCTATGGTCTTTGAGACAATGACAACGGCAACAACACTTAATGAGACAACTAAAATTACGCTGTCTGTGACATCGTCACCTGTAATAGCTCTGAGAGCTAACATTCGTCCATAGTTTGCCACACCTAAAATAATGCCGACTAAAAGTGAGACTCTTATTTCCTTCCAGACCACCTTGAAAAAATCCTTTAGCTTAATCTCGCCAAGGGCAAGACCACGGATTATAAGAGTTGATGCCTGGTTACCTGAGTTACCGCCCGTACCCATAAGCATGGGAATACAAGCGGTGAGACCTGCGATAGTTGCAAGCTGAGTCTCAAAGCCCTCGATTATTTGACCTGTGAAGGTTGACAGGAAAAGCAGCACTAAAAGCCAACCAATACGGTTTTTAGCGTGGGAGAAAATGCTGGTTTTAAGATAGCCATCATCTGAGGGAACAAGCGAAGCCATCTTTTCAAAGTCTTCTGTGGTTTCCTCCTCGATAATATCCACGATATCGTCAATGGTGATAATACCGACGAGTCTGTTTTCAGTGTCCACAACAGGGATTGACAAAAGGTCATATTTTTTAACTAAGGAAGCAACCTCCTCCTGGTCGTCCATGGTTCTAACATAGACCAGGCGGTCGTCATCACTCATGATATCTGTGATGAGAGTGTCTTCCTCATTTAGCAGCAGTCGCTTCAGCGGCAGAGTACCAACAAGGTGACGCTTATCATCAATGACATAGCAGGTATAAATAGTCTCCTTATCCACACCTGTGCGCCTAATGCTTTTAATTGCCTCTGCCACAGTTAATCTGTCGTGAAGCTCAACCATCTCAATGGTCATGACACTTCCCGCTGAGTTTTCGGGGTACTTAAGGAAGCGGTTAATAAGCTCACGGGTTTGAGCGTCAGTGTTAGCGAGCACCCTTCTTACGATGTTTGCCGGTACCTCCTCGAGAAAGTCAACGGCATCGTCAAGAAACAAATCGTCCATAAGTCGAGCAATTTCGCTGTCGGTTATAGACGAGACAATAACGCTTTGTCTGTCAGGCTCAAGATAAGCAAAGACATCTGCGGAAATATCCTTTGAGAGTATGCGGAAGATTTTAACAGCGAGGGCATCATCCTCTAAATCCATGATAAACTCAGCGATATCGGGATATGCCATGTCTGAGAGTTCTTCCTTCAACTGTTTGAGTTGATTTTTTGCCAGCAGCTTATAAAGGCCGCCAAAATAATTTTCATTCATGTTTTTCACCGACTTTCTTCTGTAGACCTGTCGGAGAAGAAAATTTTAAATTACGCCAAGGCAGGTCTGCACAAATATAATATTACACCCTTTAGGTTTACTGTCGCCTTTATCCATTTGCTTGACCCACCTCCTGATTCTCAAGGGAACTTTAATGAAAATTGAAACATTTTCTATAGAAGTTATTATACTATATTTAGTCAAGGAAAGTCAACCGAAAAAATGATTAAAATAGAGATGATAAGCCTTTTATCTTTGGTCAAAATTTTAAACCGATAAAAACAATGGCGGCAAAAAAGAAAGCCGCCAATAAATATGAAAGAGGCTGCCCGAAGACAGCCCCTAAGGTTTTATTCTGTTCTAAGTGCCTCAACGGGGTCTTTTTTAGCTGCAAGTGATGATGGTACAAGACCTGCGATAAATGTAAGACCGACGCTTATGCAAATAAGGATTATTGCCGATGCTACAGGAAGCTCTGCTGCCGCACCTGTGTTAGTGAGATAGTCGAGCAGGAAGTTAATAGGTAACTCTAAAAGCAGTGTACAGCCTATACCTAAGACGCCTGCCGCCAAGCCCACAATTATAGTCTCAGCGTTAAACACACTTGAAACATCGCCCTTTGATGCGCCGATACTTCTGAGTATACCGATTTCCTTTGTTCTTTCAAGAACTGAAATATAGGTGATAATGCCTATCATAATTGAGGAAACAACAAGGGAAATTGCAACAAACATAACGAGAACATAGGTGACAATATCAATTATCTTTGTAACTGATGAAAGAAGCACACCAATAGCATCTGTTGGGCTTATTTCGTACTCGGGATGACCGTCATTTGTCACTTTTTCATTGTAATAATCTATCATCTCATTGAGCTGCTCTTTTGTCTCAAAGCTCTTTGGATAGAAGTAAATTGATGTAGGTGTGTCCTTAGGCTGATAGCCTAAAATCTCCATAGTGTTGTCATATGAGCACTCTGCATTAATTGTGTCAATATATGCCTGCTTTAATGCGAGAACCTGCTCGTCATTGAGATAGCCCTCCATAAGCTTCTTTTGCAAGTCGCTCATGTCACCGAAGTTAAACAATGAGGACATATCCATAATATCTATCTCTGAAAGGTCGATGTCACCTGCCATGCTCATGAAGGGTGAGATGTCAAGATAGTCCATATTAATAAGGCTCATGTCAATGTCAACAAGGTCGAAGTCATTAACTGAAAGCTCCATAAATTCGAGTCCTGAAATGACATCCTTAGTTGTGTCGGCTAATTGCTCTTTAACTACCTGTGAGTTTTCTGTGTACTGTAAAGCGTAGTCCATAAGCTCTGTGGTGTAGCCGATGCCGCCTGTACCAACAGAAAGAACATTGTCCTCGTCAGGTCTTATGATACCTACAATGTTGATTTCAAGGCCGTTTTCAATGAGCTTTTTAACATAGGCGAGGTTTGAGCTTCTGTCGCTCCAAAGTCCTGTTTCCTCATCCTTGACCATATAGTCGCAGTTGAGCACAAGCTTAAACTTCATGTTGCAAATATCTTCATAGCTATAGGACTCTCTTTCAGCACTTTCCATTTCACCTGAGCCTGAAAGTGCGCCCATAATATTTGATGTGAGCTGACTTTGGTCTTTGATACCGAGAGCGTAAAGGACAAGCTCGTTGATTTCGTTGTTGCCGTCAACCATGAGCACAACCTCATTCTTATCCTGAGGAAGTCTGCCGTAAATTATGTCGTACTGTCTTGATATAACCTCATCATCACCTATAAGCTCTGTCCAAGCGTCCATCATTGATGATGACATAAAGTTTTCCATTCCGGCCATCATGTTGTTGCTCATATCGGCCATGGCTGTGTTTGGGTTTACCTGAACGACACCCTCTGAGGTATCAGCCTTATATATGTTAAGGGGAGTGGAGTATTTAAACTGGATATCGTTGCAAAGCTCACTCATAGTATCCCAGTTGTCATCAATATACTTTTTAAAGCTCTTTATGTTATTTGATGAGGACTGAGCGATAAAGGTGTTAATAAGCTCTGTAAACATATCGTTGACATAGACCTTGTCGAGGACATTGCTTGAGTCCATCATTTCTTCGCCCATGCCCATGACTGCGTTCATCATGCTGTCTGTGTCAACTGCTTCTCTTTCGACGGACATAGGGTAGGCCATAAGTGTGTCGTTTTGAACCTTGTCAACATAGTTTTGAATACCTGTTGAAAGCGCAAGAACAAGGGCGATGCCTATAATACCAATTGAGCCGGCAAAGGCTGTAAGGAAGGTTCTTGCCTTTTTAGTTGCTAAGTTTCGCATACTAAGACCAAAGGCGGTTGTTAGGCTCATTGAGGGCTTCTTGCCTTTTTTCTTTTCTGCCTCTAATTTGGCTTTTTCTGTTTCGTAGTCCTCTTTTTGAGGCTCAAAGGGGTTTGAGTCGTCTATTACGGTACCATCTACGCACTTGATGATTCGGCTTGAATACTCATAAGCAAGCTCGGGATTATGAGTTACCATGATAATAAGCTTATCCTTAGATATCTCCTTGAGCAGCTCCATTATCTGAACGCTTGTCTCACTGTCAAGAGCACCTGTAGGCTCGTCAGCGAGCAAAATATCAGGGTTATTTATAAGTGCTCTGGCAATGGCAACTCTTTGCATTTGACCGCCGGACATTTGGTTAGGTCTTTTGTTTATTTGCTTTTCAAGGCCAACCTTTTTAAGAGCTTCAATAGCTCTTTCTCGTCTTTCCTTTTTTGAGACACCTGATAAAGTTAAGGCAAGCTCAACATTTGCCAAAACTGTCTGGTGAGGAATAAGATTGTAGCTTTGGAAGACGAAGCCTATGGAGTGGTTTCTATAGGTGTCCCAGTTTTCATCTGTGAAGGTCTTAGTTGACTTGCCGTTGATCATAAGGTCACCGCTTGTGTATCTGTCAAGACCGCCTATAATGTTAAGCATAGTTGTTTTACCGCAGCCTGAGGGACCGAGGATTGAAACAAATTCACTTTCTCTAAAATTGATGCTGACATCACTGAGTGCTCTGACGGTGGTGTCACCTGTCACATAATCTTTAACTATATTTTTTAATATGAGCATCCCTTACACCTCCTGGAGATTAGCTGTTTTATTATTTTGTCGTCTGATTTTCATATCTTCAAGATAAGACGCAATCTTTTTTCTTTTTAATATGACTATAACTTCGCCTGCCGCAAGGAACAAAAACATTAATAATATTCCAACATAGTCCGTATAATCCTTTGGGGGAGTGTAGATTATAGTGGGCAGATAATCTGTCTCGGGCTTCGTTTGGACTGTGGCTCTCTCTCTGAAGAAGATTTTGTAAAGCCACTCAACAGTCTCATCAACGCTCATTGCCGCAATCTCATCACCTATGCCGCTTGAGAAGTTAGAGAACATATCGTTATCGCCTGAGCCCATAAAGCCCGATACCATGCTTTCATTGCCCGGAGTTTTCATCATCTCAGCTATAAAGCGAAGGGCTGTAAGAGCTATTGCAGGCTGGTCTGCTTTAATATAGGATATTGTCACAGGCTGTGAGTTTAAGGTGCGTTTGCTTTCCACAGTGACTAAGGTGCCCAAGGTCATAAGCTTATTTATATCAATGGTACTAAGATCGATGCCTAAATCATTGTCGCCCATCATCTCTCCCATGAGCTTTTCCATATCTAACTCATCTGTGAGCGATGACATATCAAGCATATCGCCCATGCCAAGCTTGTCTAAAAGCTCAGTGAAGGGATAAAGGAGATTTTCTATTGCTGTGTTTAAGCCGCCGCAATCAATAAACCATAAAAGGTTTGGAAGCAGCTCGGTGACAGTGAAAACAGGTCTGTCAAGGATTCTTTCAACAAGTGACAGTAAAGAATCAACAATGCTTTCTATTCCCTCGCCCTTTTGTGCTGACAGCTTAAATTGGTCATAGGTTGCTATTTTATCTGCGCTGCAGCCTATAGCCTCTAAAATGGGGATAACCGCTGTGTTGTAGCCGTTTGAGCCGTAAATATCAATTGAGTCTAAGATGCTGATTTTGCCCTCGGCAAGAAGCATGGTCAATAAATCCTCCAAGGGTGAGAGTACAGCACAAACAGCCTTTTTAAAGCCGTCCTTGTCGCCGTCCTTAAAGCCCCAATTTACGGACTTTATCTTGCTCCATTTTGATGTGCGTGAAAGAGTATATTTAGCTGAGGAAAAGCCTGAGGGGAGCTTTGACGAGAGAGTAGACGGTGAAACATTAAGGCCGATTATTTCCCCTAACATTTTCATGTCCTCACTCTCAAATAAGCCGTAAATGCCTTTGGCAAGCTCAGTGATAAGTGAGTTTGAGTAAATCTTTGGTGCTAAAGCCTCACGAACTGTTTTGCTTTCGCCACCCTCAGCGATAAACTCATTAATAAGCTCGTCTGCGCCGTCAATAACTCTTTGATATTTTTCTGCGCCCAGGTTAGGAGTGTAAGTAACATTAGTCGGTGTAAACTCGCCAAATGTCCATGTGTACTCCAGAGTTGTGCCCTCGCTTTGAGATAAAATAGAGATGAAAAGCTCGAAAAGCTCATCGGTGCTTTTTGACAGCAAAGTGTCCATAAGCTTTGTCATTTCCTCGCTGTTTTCTGAGCCCAACATATCGCCCATGCTGTCTTTATTGAGCTTTATTGTCTCAATGAGCCATCTTAAAAGCACAGTGAAGCAGTCGGCCTCGTCTGCAATTACAGTGTCACCGCTGACAGTACCGCAGGAGGCTAAGGTGTCAAGGTCAAGCTCTGCCATATTTAAGCCTGTGCTGCCTAAAATGCTGTTAAGGTCAACATTGACAGTGAAGGACTCGCTGTCCTGTATAAATGAAAGAATAGTCTCAACCTTAATAAATGTGGAAATGTTAAACAGCTGAAGTCTCAAAGGCTCTATGAGAGTTGCCACCGCCTTGTCAAAGCCACCGTTATTAAAGTAGTAGGCTATTGAGGGGAGAATCTGTGTAAGTCTTTCGCAGGGCTTATCCAGTACCCACTGAAGGAAGGTGAAAACATCACCGAGTATGCTTTGAAGCATAGCGTTTTTATTGGCTTTAGCGTTGGCATAAAATGTGCCGCTGTCTGTGTAGCTCTTGCAGCCTAAGGCTTTGAGAGTGGGGATAATAGCAGTCTCATAGCCGTTTGCACCCTCAAGACCCACAACGGAGTTGATTTTATATGTTCCCGAGCAAAGAAGCATATATAAAAGCTCGTTAAAGGGAGACATGACCTGAGCGGTACCATTTATAAAGTCATTCTTTGTCTTTACGCCCCAGCTCACCTTTTCGAGGGAGACTTCACTCCACTTGCTATATGAGCTAAGCTTTTTTTGCACCTGAGGATAGTCGCCCAGCACTGCCGCAACATCAGCTACACTCACCTTAAGACCAATGGACGACAGGCTCTCAGCGTTTTCCTCTATCATCTTATATATGGAAACGGTGAGCGCCGACAAAGCCTCGTCAGTGCAAATTTCAGATATTACCAGCTCATTGAGAGATTTGTTTTCAGTGCCCTCAATGAGGTTTGCAATCGCCTTGTCAAGCTTTGGTATAGCCGACTGCACCTGCTGCTTTTCCACGCCCTGAGGATAGGACACCGCCGCAAAGGCCGCCGGAGAAAGGCTCATAATAACTATCATTAAAACGCAAATTATGCCAATGGGCTTTTTCATTTTGTTAAGCATTCTGTTTCTTCACCTCATTTTTTATATTATTGTCAGATGTGTCATTTGCTATCTCGGCTAATTTTTTTGTTATTCTGAGAAATTCGCACACATCATTTTCCCCAAGCTGCTCAATAATAGTCAGGGCATTGCCGACTATTTCCTCACGCAGAGCGTTATAATAATCTCTGCCCTTTTCAGTCAGAGCAACAATATTGCTTCGCTTGTCAGCAAAATGCTTTTTTCTTTCAACAAGACCCTTGTGCTCAAGAGACTTGATTATTGCCGAAAGTCTCGCTCCTGTAAAATCAAGACGCTCAACTAATTTTCCCGGGGTACTGCTGCCGCCTAAATCATTGAGCATCATTAAAAGCAGGTTTTCGCCCTTGAGTGACAGCTTAAACTTTTTCATAATGCTTTCGGTGTTTATGCTGTCAAAGGTGCTTAGTATTTGCTGTGCTAACTTTTCCCTTTGCATAGGCAGCCTCCTTTACAATTATTTAATGGTGTTAAATAATATAGCACATTCTATTGCCATTATCAATTAAAAAAGTATTAAGAATTATAAAAGTGCACAATAGCAAATCTGTCAATTTGTCGAAAATAACGGATTTGTTGTTTAATTTTACCAAATATAACATTGCGGTTTTATATATTACAGAGTCTAACCTAAAATAACCTTAAATTTATTTAACGGTGTTAATATTCTTGATTTTTTAAAGTTAATTTACACTTTTGTGCTAAAATGCTGTTGACAATAAATTTTTTGAGTTGTATAATACTGAAAATGTTAGGCGGCTAACAGTCCGCAAGCTAACAAATATTATTTTTGGAGGTAGCCATGAAGGACAGAAGACTTGGTTTTGAGCTTCATCGTGCTTCAAGGATGGTTAAACGCTATATCGACAGTGACACTAATAAGCTGTATGTGGATAAGATGACGGGAACACACGGCTGGGCAGTGGGCTATTTTTACAGCAATAAGGACCGTGACATTTTCCAAAGAGATTTAGAGCAGGAGTTTGACATTAGACGCTCCACCGCCAGCAATATCCTGTCTCTTATGGAGAAAAACGGCCTTATTAAAAGAGAGAGCGTACCATATGATGCAAGGCTCAAAAAAATAACTCTAACTGATAAGGCAGTTGAGATTCAAAACAAAATCGACGACAACTTTGAAAGGCTTGAGCTCACTATGCGTCAGGGCATAAGTGATGAGGAGCTAAAGACATTTTATAATGTGCTTGATAAAATCTGTAATAATTTAGAAAGGACTGATACAAATTATGATTAAACGACTCAGCAAATGCATAAGGGAATACAAGCTCCCGTCAATTCTTTCGCCTATATTTGTAGCCATTGAGGTTTTCCTGGAGGTTTTCATTCCGCTTATTATGGGCAAGCTTATTGACAACGGCATTTATAAGGAGGATATAAATTATGTTATCAAAACAGGCATCTTCCTTGTTTTCCTTTGTGTACTCAGCCTGTTAAGCGGTGTCGCTTCCGGTACCAATGCAGCTAAGGCAAGCGCAGGCTTTGCTAAAAATCTCAGACATGATATGTACTATAATGTGCAAAACTTTTCCTTTAGTAATATTGATAAGTTTTCCACCTCCAGCCTTGTAACAAGACTGACAACGGACGTAACAAACCTGCAAAACTCATATCAAATGATAATAAGAATTGCTGTTCGTTCACCGTCAATGCTTATTTTCTCCCTTGTTATGACCTTTAGCATTAATGCCAAGGTCAGCGTGATTTTCCTTTGCGTTATACCGTTTTTGGCTGTGGCTCTTTATCTTATTGTCTCACACGCTCACCCTATATTCAGGCGTGTGTTTAAGACCTATGACAAGCTCAATAATGTTGTCAACGAAAACCTCCACGGCATTAGAGTTGTAAAATCCTTTGTCAGAGAGGAAAAGGAAGAAGAAAAGTTTATGGGTGTCTCAAACCAAATTTATTCCGACACCAAAAAAGCTGAGGGCATACTTGCCTTTAACGCTCCCACTATGCAATTTAGCGCATATCTTTGTATGCTCCTCATTGCCTGGTTTGGCGCAAGGCTTATAGTTTCAACCTCCGGCACTGAGATGACAACAGGCGACCTTTTCAGCGTTATCACCTACACAATGCAAATACTTTCCACTCTTATGATGCTTTCAATGATATTTGTCATGCTCACCATGTCAAAGGCATCAGGCGAAAGAGTTTGTGAGGTCTTAAATGAAAAGAGCGACCTTCATAATCCCGAAAACCCTGTAATGACTGTCCCTGACGGCAGCATTGATTTCCAAAATGTTGGCTTTAGCTACTCTAAAAATAAGGATAAGCTTTGCCTTAAAAATGTTAACATCTCAATTAAAAGTGGTGAGACAATAGGCATTATCGGCTCAACCGGCTCATCAAAGACCTCCTTTGTTCAGCTCATACCTCGTCTTTATGATGTCACTGAGGGTACTTTAAAAGTGGGTGGCATAGATGTCAGGGATTATGATATTGAGTCCCTTAGAAATGAGGTTGCCGTTGTGCTTCAAAAAAATGTCCTTTTCTCAGGCACAATTAAGGATAATCTTCGTTGGGGCAATGAAAATGCAACAGATGAAGAAATGATTGAAGCGTGTAAGCTCTCTCAGGCACACTCATTTATTATGGAAATGCCCGAAGGCTATGACACATATATTGAGCAAGGGGGCACAAATGTCTCAGGCGGTCAAAAGCAGAGAATTTGTATTGCCCGTTCCCTTCTTAAAAAGCCTAAGATTCTTATTTTAGACGACTCAACCAGTGCTGTTGACACAAAGACAGACTCACTTATCAGAGCCGCATTCAGGAAGTTTATCCCAGAGACCACAAAGATAATTATTGCACAGCGTATTTCGTCAATTCAGGATGCTGATAAAATTATCGTCCTTGACGGCGGTGAGGTTACAGCCTTCGGTACACATGATGAGCTTATGAAAAATAGCGATATTTATAAAGAGGTCTATTATTCACAGGTGAAAGGAGGAGAGGAAAATGAGTAATGAAAGCAAGAAAAATGTAAATCTCAATCCACCACCTCGTCCGGGCGGAAGGGGAGCAGCAATGAGAATCCCCGGTCAAAAGATGGACTTTAAGGTGCTCAAAAGAGTTTTCAGCTATGTGGGAACAAAATATAAGTTTCTCATGCTCTTAGTTGTAATTTGTATTTTCCTTTCCAGTATAGCTAATGTTTTTTCCTCACTGTTTTTAGGGGATCTCATTGACGAATATATTGAGCCAATGCTTTCAAGCGGCAGTGATGATTTCAGTGAGCTGCTTACAATGCTGCTTAAAATGGCATGCGTTTTCCTTGTGGGCATAGTTTCAACCTTCACATATAACAGGATAATGGTTATCGTTTCACAGGGCGTTTTAAGGAATGTGCGTGATGAGGTTTTCACCCATATGCAGACCTTGCCTATAAAATATTTTGACACTCACAGTCACGGTGACATAATGAGCCGTTACACCAATGATATTGACACTTTGCGTCAAATGATAAGCCAGACTATCCCTCAGGTTATTTCTTCGGCTGTCACTATTGTTTCCACCTTTACGGCCATGGTGTCACAGAGTATACCACTTACCTTTGTGGTTATAGTTTGCATTTGCATTATGATGGTTTTCACAGGCAAAATTGCCGGCAGGTCAGGCAGATATTTTGTCAAGCAGCAGCAGTCCATTGGTAATGTAAACGGCTATATAGAGGAAATGATAACAGGACAGAAGGTCATAAAGGTTTTCTGTCATGAGGAAAAGGCTAAGGAAGACTTTGACGAGCTTAATGAGGAGCTTTACGGCAATGCCTTTGCAGCCAACAAATATGTCAATATGTTAGGCCCTATTAACAACAACTTAGGTCACTTGCAATATGTCATTGTTGCAATCATTGGTTGTTGTCTTGCGGTACTCACCACAGCAGGCGGTATACCTCAAAGTGGCTTCCTTTCAATTTTTGCAGCCTCCGCCGGTACAGTGGCATCATTTTTACAGCTTTCAAAGAGCTTCACCATGCCTATAAACCAGATATCTCAGCAGCTTAACTCAGTTGTTATGGCTATGGCAGGCGCAAAGAGAATATTTGAGCTTCTTGACGAGGAAAGCGAAACAGATGAGGGCTATGTCACTCTCGTCAACGCAAAATATGACTCCGAGGGCAATATCGTGGAGACTCCCGAGCACACAGGTCTTTGGGCATGGAAGCATCCCCATGAGGACGGCAGCACAACCTATACTAAGCTTCAAGGTGAGGTTAGATTTTATGATGTTGACTTCGGCTATAACGAGGAAAAGATTGTCCTTCACAATATAACTCTTTATGCAGAGCCGGGTCAAAAGGTGGCCTTTGTTGGCGCAACAGGTGCAGGCAAGACGACTATCACAAACCTTATTAACCGCTTTTATGACCTTGCCGACGGCAAAATACGCTATGACGGCATAAATATAAATAAGATTAAAAAGGCTGACCTTCGTCGCTCCCTGGGCATAGTTTTGCAAGACACCAATTTGTTTACCGGTACTGTAATGGAAAATATCCGATATGGCAATCTTGAGGCAACAGATGAGCAGGTTATTGAGGCGGCAAAGCTTGCCAATGCCCACTCATTTATCAGCCGCTTGCCCGATGGCTATAACACAATGCTCACAGGCAACGGAGCAAATCTTTCCCAGGGTCAAAGACAGCTTTTGTCAATTGCGAGAGCAGCCGTTGCAGACCCACCGGTTATGATTCTTGACGAGGCTACATCATCAATTGATACGAGAACCGAGTCCTTAGTTTCAAAGGGTATGGACGCACTTATGAAGGGCAGAACAGTTTTTGTTATCGCTCACAGACTTTCCACTGTTTGCAACTCAGATGTTATTATGGTACTCGAGCACGGTGTTATCATTGAGCGTGGCACTCACGACGACCTTATAGCAAAGAAGGGCAAATATTATCAGCTTTATACCGGCGCTTTTGAGCTGGAATAATTTAGTAGTAAATTTGATTTTCCACAAGCATAGTGAGGTAGCCAATAAGATGCTATTGTGTCTTATTGGCATAGCCGGTTTGACTGTGTTCCTTTTATGACTTATATTAAACATAGGTTTTAGGACTATTTTAAGCACTAAAGCAAAAAAATGCTCCCTTTACTCATTGACAAGGGAAAAACTATGGTATATAATGAAAGCATAATAACAAAGGAGGAAAAAAGTATGAATACATATGAGGTAGTAGATAATCCAATGCCCGATTGGTCACTTTTCATGTTCTGGGAGGATATAACAGACCTTATTCAAAAGTTCTTTGATTTCATCAAGTCACTTTTTTGATTAATTTAAAATTTGCGGCAATCTTTTCGGTTGCCGTATTTTTTTCTTTTTTAATGGAGCTTTAATGAAAAATATGATAGAATAAAATGAAAAGGCGGTGGAAATATGAGATTACTTATAGCAGAGGATGAAAAAGCTTTAAACAGAGTCCTCGTTAAACAGTTCACAAAAGCAGGCTATAGCGTTGACAGCTGCTTTGACGGTGAGAGTGTCTTTGACTATCTTGCCGGAGCTAAATATGATGCCATAGTTTTAGATGTTATGATGCCAAAGCTCAGCGGCTTTGAGGTGCTGGAAAAAATGAGAAAGCAGGGAGATGACACACCGGTTATTTTCCTGACGGCAAAAAGTGAAATTGAGGATAAGGTTTTCGGTCTTGACAGTGGGGCTAACGATTATTTGACAAAGCCCTTTTCCTTTGAGGAGCTTGCTGCAAGAGTACGCATGATAACGAGAAAGCACTCAGGCAACAGCACAAATATTTACACTGTTGGAGATTTAAGCGTCAACCTTAAAAGCCGTGAGGTCATAAGGTCAGGGAAAAAAATAGACCTGTCCTCAAAGGAGTTTGCTATTTTAGAGTGCCTAATCAGAAACGCAGGAATAGTTATGTCACGAGAAAAAATAGAAAACAGCGTGTGGAATTATGACTATGCCGGCGGTACCAATGTTATAGATGTTTACATAAGATATCTTAGAAAAAAGATAGATGACGACTTTGATAATAAGCTTATTCACACAGTTAGGGGCGCAGGCTATGTGCTAAAGGTGATGGAAGATGCTTAAGAAAAAATCCTTGAGATTCAGGATAAATATGTGGTATACCCTGCTCATATGCTTTTTATCTCTGCTTTTAATTGTGCTTATAAGCTTTATGGGTAGAAATGCACAGCATGCCAAAACCCAAGAAAACCTCATAAGAAATGTGGAAAGAAATATAGATGAAATTGAGGTGGAAAATGGGCTGCTGGATATTGAGTCGGACTTTGCCTTTTATAATGACGGAGTTAGTGTTATTGTGTACTCGGCTGACGGCAGCATAATAAGCGGTAGCTATCCCGAGGGTGTTGAGATAGACGAAAAGCTCGAAGGCGGCGGCATTAAATCTGACTATTTCGGCAACAACAAGTGGTTTATTTATGACACTTTAATTGAGTTTTCCAAGTATGAATATAAAATCAACGGTGAGACAGGTGAGGTCTTCTCCTGCGAGAGTGAAGCTATAGACAGCTTCACTTCCTTTGAGGGTGAGCTTGACATCTACGGTGAGGAGTGCAATATAACCTATAGACAGGCTTATGAGCTGGCTCTCGAGCACAGTGGAGTGAGCGCAGACACAGCTTCTCTCATTATGGCAAAGGAGTATGAATATTATGATATTCCCATGTATGAATTAGAGTTTTACTCATCTCAAAAGGCCTATGATGATATTTGGATAAGAGGTATAATGAAGGCTAACAATGAGGACGATATATGGAACACCATAACTAAGCTGGCACTGCTGATTTTACCTGTGCTTATAGCTATGGGCACTATTTTTGGTGACAGAATAGCTAAAAAAGCCTTAGAGCCTTTAAAGCAGCTCAATGAAACTGCCACAGCAACTCAAAGCGCAGATGATTTAACAAGGCAAATAGACACAGCCTATGGTGACCCGGATATTAAGTCTTTGGCACAGAACTTTAATAAAATGTTCTCCCGATTGGCGGACTCCTTTATGGCACAAAAGCAGTTTACCGGTGATGCGTCTCATGAGCTGCGTACTCCTGTGGCGGTGATCCTTGCAGAAAGTGAGTATCAGCTGTCAGAGGATAACCTAACAGATGATGTGAAAGAGAGCTTTGAGACTATATATAAGCAGGCACAATCTATGCAAAAGCTAATTTCCCAGCTGCTTAATTTTACTAAAATAGAGCAGGGCAATGTGCAGCTTGATATGTGTGAGGAAAATCTAAGCCTGCTTGTGGAGAGCGTGTGTGAGGATATCGGCAGAGTACAGGAAAAGGGAATAAAAATCTTGACGGATATCACACCGGATATCACTATGAATATGGATGTTTGTCTCATTGCAAGGCTTTGCGAAAATCTTATAAGCAACGCTGTTCGCTATGGCAAAAATGGCGGCTATGTGAAGGTGTCACTGAAAAAGGACAAGGAAAATATTAAGCTCATTGTGGAGGATAACGGCATTGGCATCTCACAGGAAAATCTGCAAAAGATTTGGCTGAGATTTTTCCGTGTGGATAAGGCTCGCTCCAGAGAGGACGGCTGTAGTGGCTTAGGTCTTCCCATGGTAAAGCAAATTGCACTTTTGCATGGCGCAGAGGTCTTTGCACAAAGCACCGAGGGTGTCGGCAGCACATTTACTGTTATTTTTAAAGAAAACAGTGGAAAAAAATAAATTTCATGCTATAATAGGGTCAGTATTATTTTTGGAGGAGAAACAAATGACTAAGGAAAATCAAAAATCTTTGGAAAATTTCCAGAGAATAATAAGAGCAAAGACAATCTCAGATAAGGACGGCAATGTTGACAAAGAGGTTTTCGATTCCTTTGTTCCTATGCTTGAGCAGATGTACCCTGCCGCTTTTGGCGCAAGTGAGTTGCAAATGATAAACGAATATGGCATACTTCTTCGTTGGAAGGGCAAAAAGGAAAGCTTGCAGCCTGTTATTCTCATGGGTCACTATGATGTTGTGTCCGATGAGGGTCAGGATTGGGAACACCCTGCATTTGAGGCAGAGGTTCACGATGGCTTTGTTTGGGGCAGAGGCTCAATTGACAATAAATGTGTTTTCACAGGCATACTTGAAGCTATGGATAGACTCGCTAAAGAGGGCTTCACACCTGAAAGAGATATTTATTTCCTTGCAAGTAACTGTGAGGAGGTTGCAGGCAAAACCGCCGATATGGCAGCTCAATGGTTTAAGGATAACGGCATAAGACCTTGGTTTGTCCTTGACGAGGGCGGCGCAATTATGAGAGAGGTTTTCGCCGGCATAACAAAGCCCTTTGCAATGGTTGGTGTTTGTGAAAAGGGCTGGGCAACTGTTAAGATTAAAACAAGCAAGCCAAAGGCAAGTGAAAAATTAGTTGATGCCTTAGCTAAATTGGCAAAGTCACCTATGCCGGCTCAGCTCACACCTACTCTTGAGACTATGCTGACTAACTTCGGTGAGTACGCTGACGCACCACTTAATGTTGTGCTTAAAAACCTGTCACTGTTTAAGCCTGTTGTTAAAAAGTTCCTGCAAGGCAATGAGCAATCAGCAGGTATGGTAAGAAGCTCCTATGCAATAACCTCAATTGATGCAGTGGGCGAAAACGGAAAAATTCCGGAAACAGCAACAGCTACAATTAAGCTGAGAATAGCACCACACGACAGCTTTGAAGCAATGCTTGCCAACATTAAAAATGTCCTTGGCGACACAGTGGAGATTGAATATGACAATGTTATGAATCCTCCATCAGTGTCCGACCATAAGACTAAGTCCTTCTCATATATTGAGTCGGTTATAAATAAGGTCTTCCCTGAGGTTGCTGTGTCACCGTTTATCCTTGACGCATATACGGATTCAAGATCCTTTAAGCATATATGCAAGGAGATTTATCGCTTTGGTGCGTTTAGCCTTGACAACAAGCAATTTGCTTCGGTTCATGGCGCAAATGAAAAGCTTAGCGTAGATGATTTCCTTAAGAGCATAGATTTTTATGAGGAGCTTATTAGGGGAATAAATTGATTGATTGAAAAGAGCACGCTGTGGGGTGTGCTTTTTTTGAGCTAATTTCGCCTGAGGGCGAGCTATTGGTTGAAGGAAGAAAAGAGTGCTTTTTGGATTTATGGGGAGAAAGGAGTTAGGTTAACTGACGAGTTGGGAAAGTGAGTGGCTTTTGGGGTTGACGAGGTGGAAGGAGTCAGAGAGTCCTGACGAATGCCGGAAGGTTTAGTCGGGAGAGGGGCGGCTGTGCAAAAATTCCATTCAGGAATGGAATTTTTAGCCATGGCGTTGC
>CAZDEL010000018.1:0-21372 GCA_964504475.1 uncultured Faecalibacterium sp.
ATAGAGACCCTTATCGAGCAGGGCGTTACCGATGTTTTCGGCTACCCCGGCGGTCAGGTGCTTAATATCTATGACTCACTTTACAAGGCTCAGGGCAGAATAAATCATGTCCTCACCGCCCATGAGCAGGGCGCATCTCATGCAGCAGACGGTTACGCAAGAAGCACAGGCAAGGTCGGTGTGGTTATTGCAACCTCCGGCCCCGGCGCAACTAATCTCGTCACCGGCATAGCAACGGCAATGCTTGACTCAGTGCCCATGGTGGCTATTACAGGCAACGTGCCCACACCGTTAATCGGTCGAGACTCTTTTCAGGAAATTGATATTACAGGCATAACCCTGCCTATTACAAAGCATAACTATTTTGTCAGCGATGTTAAGGACCTTGCCGACACCTTAAGAGAGGCTTTTCGCATTGCAAAAAGCGGAAGACCCGGTCCGGTGCTCGTGGATATCCCAAAGGATGTGCAAATAGCTTCAACTGAGTATGAAAAGGAACCTTGCGTTGAGCCGTTTAAAAATAAAATTGCCAAGGATATTTACATAAAGCAAGCAGCCGAGCTTATTAACGATAGCGAAAGACCGTACATTTATATAGGTGGCGGTGTTTTAGGTCAGGATATGGCTGAGCAGGTCATGGCCTTCGCTGAAAAAATAGGCGGCTATATTGGTTGCACCTTTATGGGAATATCATCAATGCCGACAGAATATGATAGATTTTTAGGTATGCAGGGTATGCATGGTCACTATGCTTCCTCAATAGCTAATAAAGAGGCAGATTTAGTAATTGGTATTGGTGTGCGCTTTAGTGACAGAGCCACAGGCAACACAGCTAAATATGTCAAAAACACTCAATTTATCCAGCTTGATGTGGATATATCGGAGTTTAATAAAAATGTGGGCGTTGATGTTGGTGTTCACGGTGACCTTAAGGATTCCCTTGAAAGAATTTGCGACTTAGTGAATGAGAACCCAAGACCTCAATGGCAAGAGCGTATAGAGCAGCTAAAAAATGAGGAAGCCTCTATTGAAAAAAAGGCAGCCCAAAGCTCTAATGTGCCCATGACACCTAAGCAGGTCTTTGATATAATCAATGATATTAAAAAGGACACCACTGTTATTGCAACAGATGTTGGTCAGCACCAAATGTGGGCAGCTCAATATCTTAAATTTAATAAAAACAGAACCTTCATATCAAGTGGCGGTTTAGGCACAATGGGCTACGGCATGGGCGCTGCAATAGGTGCGGCTGTGGCAAAGAAGGAACGAGCTGTGCTTATTACCGGTGATGGCTCCTTTGGCATGAACCTTAATGAGCTTGCAACAGCAGTTTCATATAATCTTCCTTTGACAATTGTGCTGTTAAATAACGGCGTGCTGGGAATGGTTAGACAGTGGCAGACTCTTTTCTTTGGCGAGAGGTACTCTAACACTGTGCTCAGCAGAAAGACAGATTTTTTAAAGTTAGCCGATGCCTTTGGTGCTAAGGGCCTTCGTTGCGAGACTCCCGAGGAGTTTTCCGCTGCCTTTAGTGAGGCATCAAAGGGTGATGGCACCTATGTTATTGAGGTACTGATTAACAAGGATGAGTTTGTTCTCCCCATGCTTCCCCCGGGAGGCTCAGTAGATGATATCATTGTTTCAAAGGAAAGGGGAGAGTGATATGAGCAAATTTGTTATAGCTGTTATTGTTGATAATAAGCCGGGTGTGCTCATGCGAGTGACAAATATGTTTACTCGTCGTGCCTTTAATATTGACGCTTTGACCGTTAGTACCATTGAAGACCCTAATTACTCAAGAATAACAATAACCATAAGCGGTGACGAAAACACGAAAAATCAATTTGTCAGCCAAATGAAAAAGCTCTACAATGTCAAAAAGGTCAAGGTTCTTGACGATGATGTGACAGTTAAAAGAGAGCTTATGCTCTTAAAGGTGAAAAACTCACCTGAAACCAGAGCTGAAATTATGGCGGCGGCTGAAATATATCGTGCTAAAATTATCGACTATTCAACGGATGTTATGAGCGTTGAGCTGACAGGTGAGCCCTTAAAGCTTGATGCCTTCATCAAAATAATGATGCCCTTGGGCATACTTGAAATGTGCCGAACAGGTATAGTAGCTATTGAGCGCGGCACAGACACAATGATAAATCAGGAATAATTTATTAAAGGAGACTTTATAATGCAAAATATTTATTATCAGCAGGATTGCAACCTTGCTAAGTTAAACGGAAAAACAGTTGCTATTATCGGATATGGTTCACAAGGTCATGCTCACGCACTTAACCTTAAGGATTCAGGCGTTGATGTTATCGTCGGCCTTTATGAGGGCAGCAAAAGCTGGGCAAAGGCCGAGAGTCAAGGCCTTAAGGTTATGACAGCAGCAGATGCAGCAAAAAATGCAGATATGATCATGATTCTTATTAACGACGAAAAGCAGGCTAAGCTTTATAAGGAAAGCATTGAGCCACACCTCACTGAGGGCAAGACCCTGGCTTTTGCACACGGCTTTAATATTCACTTTGGTTGCATTAAGCCTCCCAAAAATGTTAATGTTGTTATGATAGCTCCAAAAGGCCCCGGTCACACTGTAAGAAGTGAATATCAAGCAGGCAAGGGTGTTCCATGTCTTGTTGCTATTGAGCAAGACGCAACAGGTGACGCTCTTGAAATCGCTCTCGCTTATGCTCTCGGTATTGGCGGCGCTCGTGCAGGTGTTCTTGAGACAACCTTTAGAACAGAGACAGAAACTGACCTTTTCGGTGAGCAGGCTGTTCTTTGCGGCGGTGTTTGTGCTCTTATGCAAGCCGGCTTTGAGACTCTCACAGAGGCAGGCTACGACCCAAGAAACGCATACTTCGAGTGTATTCACGAAATGAAGCTTATTGTTGACCTTATTTATCAAAGCGGCTTCGAGGGCATGAGATACTCAATTTCCAATACGGCAGAGTACGGTGACTATATCACAGGCCCGAAAATCATCACAGAGGATACTAAGAAGGCTATGAAGAAGGTGCTTAAGGATATTCAAGACGGCACATTCGCTAAGGAGTTCCTTCTTGATATGTCAGATGCCGGCTCACAGGTACACTTTGGTGCTATGAGAAAGCTTGCAGCTGAGCATCCCAGTGAGGTTGTCGGCAAGGAAATCCGTAAGCTCTACTCATGGAGCGACGAGGACAAGCTCATTAATAACTGATTTAATAAGGCTGCTGCTTTTTTGTAGCAGCCTTTGGCAAATATAAATAAGCTTCCCGCAAGGAGGAAAGTAAAAATGATTAAAGACACAATAGTTGACGGCTTTAATAATGCCCCACACCGCAGTCTCTACCATGCCTTAGGCTTGACAAAGCAGGAGCAGTCACGCCCTCTCATAGGCATTGTCAGCTCATTTAATGAGATAGTGCCCGGTCACATTAATCTTGATAAAATCGCCGATGCTGTAAAGCTTGGTGTTGCTATGGCCGGTGGTACTCCCATAGTTTTCCCAGCAATAACCGTTTGTGACGGCATTGCAATGGGTCACACAGGAATGAAGTATTCCCTTGTAACAAGAGATCTTATTGCTGACTCAACAGAGGCAATGGTCATGGCTCACGGCTTTGACGGACTCGTTATGATTCCCAACTGCGATAAAAATGTGCCCGGCCTTCTTATGGCTGCGGCAAGACTTAATATTCCCACGATTTTTGTCTCAGGCGGCCCAATGCTCGCCGGTAGAGTTGACGGCAAAAAGACAAGCCTTTCAAGTATGTTTGAGGCTGTTGGCGCATATAAGGCAGGCAAAATAGACGAAAATCAGCTTCGTATTTGTGAAGAAAACACCTGCCCCACCTGTGGCTCATGCTCAGGTATGTACACAGCTAACTCCATGAACTGCTTAACTGAGGTGCTTGGCATGGGTCTTAGCGGCAACGGCACTATTCCGGCAGTGTACTCTGCAAGAATTGAGCTTGCAAAGCATGCCGGTATGCAAATTATGGAGCTTGTTAAAAAGAATATAAGACCTCGTGATATTATGACAGAGAAGGCAATTAAAAACGCTGTTACCGCAGATATGGCTATAGGCTGCAGCACAAACAGCATGCTACATTTGCCGGCAATTGCCAATGAGTGCGGCATTAGCTTTGACCTTGACATGGTCAACGAGATAAGCGAAAAGACACCTAATATTTGTCATCTCGCTCCGGCAGGTCACACATATATGGAGGACTTAAACGAGGCCGGTGGCATTTACGCTGTGCTCAAGGAGATTGCAAAGTTAGGCCTTATTGACACCGATGTTATGACCTGCACAGGCAAGACCCTTGGTGAAAATATCGAAAGCGCAGTTAACAAAGATACAAGTGTTATAAGAACGTCCGAAAATCCCTACTCAAAAACAGGCGGTATAGCAGTGCTCAGGGGCAATATTGCACCTAACGGCTGTGTTGTTAAAAGAAGTGCCGTAGCTGATGAAATGTTAGTGCATGAAGGCCCTGCAAAGGTCTTTGACAGTGAGGAAGATTGCATTGCCGCCATATATGATGGCAAAATCGTCAAGGGTGATGTGGTTGTTATTCGCTATGAAGGCCCGTCAGGTGGCCCCGGCATGAGAGAAATGCTTTCACCTACATCGGCTATTGCGGGCATGGGTCTTGATAAGGATGTTGCACTTATTACCGACGGACGCTTCTCAGGGGCAACAAGGGGAGCATCTATAGGTCATGTGTCACCTGAGGCTGTCAGAGGCGGACTTATTGCCTATGTCAAGGATGGCGACATAATATCAATTAACATTCCTGAGTATAAAATAGAGCTTAAAGTCAGTGACGAAGAAATTGAAAAGCGTAAAAAGACTATGCCTATTAAGGTTAAAACCGATGTTAAGGGCTATCTTGCACGCTATGCTGCCGCTGTAAGCTCAGCTGATAAGGGTGCGATAATAAATGAGTTCAAATAATAAAATGATATTTAATCAAAAAGCGCTTGCTTGTTCCTTATCTGCACTTAGTGTTTTCAGAGGAGTGCTCGCAAAAAAAGAAATGGCGGCATTTTTAAGCTTTTTAAAAAGCGAAAGGGAATATGAAAAGCTTAGCCTTTACGGTGAGTTTGTCAGCTGCCTTGGTGAATATAACGGCTCCTTTTCCGCTTTTTTAAAAAAGGCGGTTTGTGAGGACGAAAATATATATATCACCTCAGTGGCTAAAAACAAAGAGGTGTCAGCTGCTATTAAGCATAACGCAGAAAAGGAGCTGGAGATGTTCTCTTATCTTACCACCTTGACACCTAATATGCTTTTTGAAAATTGCGAGGGCTATATCCCTGAATTTGAAAACGAAAAGGTTGATTTTTCGGCAGTGTACCATGAAAGGCTCAAACACATTGACCGCTATGGCTATGGAATATTTGCTGCGGCAGGTATGTTTAGAGTCGAGAACGGAGAAATTGTTGCAGTTGAGGCCGCAGACGATATATCCTTTGACAGCTTTATAGGCTACGATAAGGAAAGGCAAATGGTGGTGGAAAACACTAAGGCTTTAACTGAGGGCAGATACGCTCAAAATGTGCTGCTTTGCGGTGATGCCGGTACGGGTAAATCATCCACTGTCAAGGCAGTTGCAAACGCATTTTTTGACGAGGGTGTAAGGCTCATTGAAATCAGAAAGGATCAGCTTTTTTCCCTGTCTCATGTTATGGGCAGGATTGCGGATAACCCATTGAAGTTTATCATTTTTATTGACGACTTGTCCTTTAACAAAAATGACGACTGCTTTAGTATGCTGAAAGCCGCCTTAGAAGGCTCGGCATCAGCTAAGGCATCAAATGCGGTGATTTACGCAACGAGTAACCGTCGCCACATTGTTAAGGAGCGCTTCTCTGAGAGAGGTTATGAGGATGATATCCACCACAGCGACACTGTTCAGGAGCTGCTTTCCTTATCAGACCGCTTTGGACTTGTGGTTTATTTTTCCAAGCCAAACAAGCAGCTTTATCTCGATATAGTCCACGAGCTTGCTAAAAAAGAGAAGCTGGGTCTTGATGATAAGGAGCTTGATTTGAAGGCAGAGGCCTTCGCTTTGGCAAAGGGTAGTCGCTCACCAAGAGCTGCACAGCAGTTTATTAAGACATTGGTTTAAAATTTATTGGTTCAGCCTATAAATATAAATTATAAGGAGATGTAAATTATGCTTAAGAAAATTTCAACAGACAAAGCACCGGCCGCTATTGGCCCATATTCACAGGCTATAATGGCAAACGGCTTTCTTTTCACCTCAGGTCAAATCCCCATTAACCCTGCCACAGGCGATGTTGAGGGTGAGGACATAGCTTCTCAGGCTCAGCAGGTTATGGTTAACTTAAAGGCTGTTCTTGAAGAAGCCGGCACAAGCTTTGACAATGTGGTAAAGACCACCTGTTTTATTGCCGATATGGGCGATTTTGCAGCGTTTAACGAGGTTTATGCAAAATATATCACCTCAGCACCGG
Source organism: uncultured Faecalibacterium sp. (assembly GCA_964504475.1). Lineage (GTDB taxonomy): Bacteria > Bacillota > Clostridia > Oscillospirales > Acutalibacteraceae > UBA6857. The sequence goes on from CAZDEL010000018.1 coordinate 6,472, forward strand.
CAAGAAGCTGTGTGGCTGTTAAGGCACTTCCTAAGGGTGTGCTTTGTGAGGTTGAGTGTGTAGCAACAGTGTAAAAGACAAATAGGATAAAACGAAAAGCAGGGACGGTGGTCTCTGCTTTTTTGTGTGGTACGCGGGAAAAGTGTGTAGTGTATTTTTTGCTTATGCCGCCGAGGAAATAATATTTATATATTTATGTTGACTTTTTTGAAGATAGGTGATACAATTCTACTACCACATATTTTTTCTTCTAAATTTAATAACACAAACGAGACATTCTTGGTGAATGTCTACTTCGTGCTACTGCTTTTTTATCGCAAACAAAGCAAAGTGTGTTTTGTTAAAAACGCAGGCTCATAATATAATATTGCTTTGTTTGTGTGTTATATTGAAGAAGAAATGTGTGGTAACATTAAATCTAGCCTCGTTTTTATGCGTGGCAATGGTTTAAGTTGCCACGCATTTTTAATTGTGTGAGACTTTAGAAAGGAGCATTTGTAAAAAGGCCAAAATGTGGCAAGGCAAACCAGATTAATATCGAAAAGTAAAGGAGTTTTAATTGTGAAAAAAATTGTATTAATGGTTTTAATATGTAGCTTTTGTTTGCTGCTTTGTGCTTGTTCAGCTAATCAGCCAACAAACACAGACAACACAACCGAACAACAGGAAGTTGAATCTACAGAGGAAACAACCAAGTCTAACAAAAAAGAGATTGAAAAAATATCTATAGGAGAAACTATAACCACAGACAGCTTTGAGTTTACGCTGAATAAGGTTGAACTGACCTATGATGCAAAGCCTGATAACCCACCGACATATTACTCTCATTATCCAGCAGATAATGGACAGGTTTATATTTATGTGAACGCTTCCGTAAAGAACTTGAAAAAGCAAGGTGTTTTATGCGATGAAATTTATTCTGTAACAGCTAACTATAACGATGGTTATGAATACAACGGCTTTAATATCGTAACTGATACCAGCGGTGATTTTACATATGCTAATATTACTTCATTAGATCCGCTTCAAACTTTGGGTGTACATTATTTGATTGATTGCCCTGAAGAAGTGGAAACATCAGATAATTCTTTAGTTTTAACAATAGAATTAAATGGTGGAGAAAAGTTTGCATACACTGTTAGATAAAATTTTACATTTAGAGATTTACTCTAATAGATTTCTTTGTGTGTTTTAAAATTATAAATCAAAGCGGCATAAAGCTCAACGCCTTATGCCGCCTATACTTTATTTGATTAAAACAGTCCCGTAATCTTGCCGTTTTCATCCACATCAATCTTCATTGCTGCCGGAACCTTAGGCAGACCCGGCATTGTCATAATATCGCCTGTGAGTACCACTATAAAGCCTGCACCTGCACTGACCTTGACATTTTTAACCGTTACTGTAAAATGCTCCGGAGCACCAAGCTTCTTCGGGTCGTCGGAAAAGCTATATTGTGTCTTTGCAACGCAAACAGGCAAATTGCCAAAGCCCATATCAGTGAGCTTCATTAGCTGCTTTTTAGCTCCCGGTGTGAAGGCAACACCGTCGCCACCGTAAATCTTTGTGACTATGTCACTTATTTTCTTTTCAATAGAGTCATTTGTGTCATATGCGAAGGTAAAGTCTTTATTGCTTTCCTCGTCACAAAGGCGAATAACCTCTTTAGCTAAATCTTCGCCGCCTTTGCCGCCGTCTGCCCAAACTGTTGACAGGCAAACATTTACGCCTAAGGCCTTGCACTTTTCAATGACAAAATCTATCTCCTTATCTGTGTCTGTTGGGAAACGGTTAACTGCAACAACACAGGGGAGCTTATATACATTTTTAATATTTGATACATGACGCAAAAGGTTTGGAATACCGCCCTCAAGAGCCTCAAGGTTTTCTTCGCCTAATTGAGTCTTGTCAAGGCCACCGTGCATTTTAAGAGCACGGATAGTTGCAACCATAACAACAGCCGAGGGATTAATGCCTGCCATGCGGCACTTAATATCAAGGAACTTTTCAGCACCTAAGTCTGCGCCAAAGCCGGCCTCAGTTATAGCGTAGTCGCCCATTTTAAGAGCAGTCTTTGTGGCAATGACAGAGTTGCAGCCGTGAGCTATATTAGCAAAGGGGCCGCCATGAACAAAGGCAGGAGTACCCTCAAGAGTCTGAACAAGATTAGGCTTAAGTGCGTCCTTTAAAAGAGCTGTCATTGCGCCGGCTGCACCAATATCACCACAGGTGACAGGCTCGTCCTTAAAGTTATAGCCAATGACAATGCGTGAAAGTCTATTTTTAAGGTCAGTGATGGAGCTTGCGAGGCAAAGCACAGCCATGACCTCACTTGCAACTGTTATATCAAAGCCGTCCTCACGAGGAGTGCCGTTGATTTTGCCGCCGAGACCGTCAGTGATAAAGCGAAGCTGTCTGTCGTTCATATCAAGGCAACGCTTCCAGGTGATGCGTCTGACATCAATACCAAGGGTGTTTCCCTGCTGAATATGATTGTCTATCATGGCAGCGAGGAGATTGTTTGCGCTTGTTATAGCGTGGAAGTCGCCTGTAAAATGTAAGTTAATATCCTCCATAGGCACAACCTGAGCATAGCCACCGCCGGCAGCACCGCCCTTAATGCCAAAAACAGGGCCTAATGACGGCTCACGCAGTGCAACAGCAACCTTTTTGCCAAGACCCTTCATAGCGTCAGCAAGACCGATTGTTGTTGTGGTTTTGCCTTCACCGGCAGGAGTTGGTGTGATAGCAGTAACAAGCACTAATTTTCCGTCGGGCTTATCCTTTGAGTCAGATAAAAGGGAAAGATCAATTTTTGCCTTATAATTGCCATATTGCTCGATATATTCTTCTACACCGGCACTTTTAGCAATTTCAGTGATGTGTTTCATTTTGCACTGCTGTGCAATTTCAATGTCTGATAAATAAGCCATTTCCGTTTCCTCCATTTTCTCATGTGTTTCATTAATTATACAATTTTTCTCCTGTCAAGTCAATAACTCAGCTCAATATGCTAAGATACTTTTCCATGTCAAACTCATCAAGGCTACTGTCCTTTTTCAGGTACAGGGGATGGTGAGGATGCCCCTTTTTTGATATCGCCCCCGACGAAAACCATTTAGCATCATATTTATATGAGATATCAACCATATCTCGAAGGCACTGCTTTAAATAAGGCCGCATCTCTACAATAGTACCCCAAGCAGCCCAAACAGAGGGCTTTTCACTTTTATAAAGAGAAAGAATATACTCAAATGCCTTCATGTTTTCTTTATGTAATAAGAGGTTTAGCTCCTTGTCCATATCGTCAGGCCTTGTGGCTCTTTGGGCGTAGACATTAAACATAATAAAGCTGTCGTAGCCGTTGCCCTTTGCAATTCTTTCAACGGATTTAAGTGTGTTGTCTAAATTGTCCGGAGCAGCCGTAGAGGGGTTTATGCCAATGCAAATAAGTGGGTTGTCACCCTTTGTGCCTAAGATATAACGGTACTCCTTGTAATCATTGGGCACATAAAGCCATTGCTGAGTGTTATATCTTATATGGTCTTGCTTTTCGCTTTTTTCAAGGCAGGAGTAAAATTCTTCTATATCTATTAGCTGGGAATTTGATGAGGGAATGTGCATATGTGAGTCTCCTTGACAAAATTTTCGTTATATGTATAATAAGTATAGCATTTCGACAATGCTATAAAATTATTTTTAAGAATTAAAGGAGAATTGATCATGTCACATTCGGCAACAATTGCCAAAAATCCATCACCTCTTGTAAAGCAAAGAGATTCTTGGTTTGACAATGCGAAAGCAATCCTCATTATTTCCGTTGTTGTAGGTCATTTCGCAAACGGAATATTCAGCACAAGCACAGATTGGGTCGTAGGAATCCAAAAATTTATATTTGTTTATCATATGCCTGTTTTTATGATAATCTCAGGCCGCTTTGCAAAAAGAAGAATTGACAACGGTGACTGGATATCTGTCATAAATAAAATAATAGTGCCCTATATTTGCGCTGAGGGCATTATGCTTATAATTAAGTCGGCATTAGGCTATGGAGATTCCTCTAAGTTTACATTTATAAATCCTCTTTTTGGCTTGTGGTACTTCCTTACCCTTGCAGTTTATTGCTTAGTTGCACCGCACTTAGTGAAATTTAAGTGGCTTTTCCCTGCGGCACTTATTGTGGGCTTAGGTGTTGGCTTTATTCCGGGCAACTTATTTGGCGGCCTTTACAGAGTTTTCACCTACTTCCCATACTTCCTTTTCGGCTACTATACCTTTGGCATGAAGTTTGAGTTTTGTAAGAAGACTTGGTTCCGCATATTAAGTGTTATAGCCCTTATACTTACGGCATATATTGTCTTTAAGTATAACGATGATATTTCCTTCAGTCTGCTTTGTATGAATAGGAGATATAAATATGTTGCAGATGAGGCCGGTATACGCATTAGATATGCTTTCTTAGAGAATATAGCAAGATATGCTGTTGGCTTTATCTCTTTCTTCGTTATCATGGGTGTATCACCTGTTAAAAAGTGCTTCTTCTCATATATTGGCACTTACTCATCATATGTTTATGTGCTGCATCTGTTTATAGTTATTACCCTTCGTGGCATAGATGCAAAGTATGATGTTTTATCTGTGCTGACAAATAATTATCTCTTAGGTGCATATTGCTTTATGGGCATACCTCTTAGCTTTATTTTGGCAAGTAAGCCTGTAAGAAAATTAACAAGCTTTATTGTTGAGCCTAACTTTGATATAAGAAGGATAGCTAAAAAGTTAGTTGAATAATTTTTCCAAAACCTAAAGGGCTTCCTTTGACTTTTGTCAAGGGAAACCCTTATTTTAATTATTTTTCGCCCTGTCTCATTGGCAAAAGACAATGACCTTATGCGCCCTCAAGCATCTTTTGCCTTGAAAACCTAACTAAAGCGGTAACGGCCTGTTCGGGTGTGGGAATATTCCCATCAGGGAAAAGCTTAGCTAAGGTTGCCTTAGTGTTTGGGTCTGAGCTTTGATATGCTAAGGTCAAAGCCAATGTGATTTCATCTCTCACTTTTTCCGGTGTTACATTGTTGATTTTTGCCACTTGATTAAAAACTTTCATGACTTTCATTCCTTTCACTATAACTGTTGGTTTTTTTGTTATAACCAACGGTTTATATTATATAGGCGTGAAAGCGCATTAAATGGCGGAAGCTGTCGAAAGAAAAAATAAATTTTGTAATTTTTTGAAAAAATATATTTTTTTCTATTTTTAGGGCGAAATTTGTTTAGAATGTTTGATTAGAGTATCAATAACATCAAAAATTGTATCTCTATCCTCAGGTGAGAGCTTACTTAGCTTTTCGTTTAATATAGAGCATTTAACTGTGTAGCCACACAAAAGCTCATCTGCCAAAACAACATCTGCTGAAACGCCAAGGGCATTGACCAGTGTTATTAAGGTTTCAAGAGATGGGATCTTTTCGCCACGCTCAATCATGCCTATATAGTTAGTGCTGAGGTTAGTCTTTTCAGCTAAATCTTCCTGTCGTAGATTATTTTTAATACGATACTCTCTAATATATTTCCCAACGGAATTAAGTTTCACGGTGCATCTCCTTTATTGGTATGGAACTATAACTAATAGTATAGTTTTTATGCCGTAGAATAAACACACTAAAAGGAAGATAAACAAAACAGTAGTTGTTATTTCGGCAGAGTACCGAGAAAAGAATGGAAAATATTAAAAAAATGTTGCTTTAATATGCAGAAAAAAACCCTCAAAAGAACAAATTTAACAAAATATTAACAAACCCATATTGAGTATCTTTGTTGAATAATGTAAAATAGATGGGTAATAAAAAAAGAAAGGCTTGATATTATGAAAGTTTTTATGATTGGCGGCACAGGACTTCTTGGCTGTGAAGCTGCAAGAATTTTCCTTGAGAGAGGACATGAGGTAAAGAGTGTTGCTTTACCACCACTTCCGGAAGGCGCACCTATTCCCGAAGCAATGGAGCTTGAGTTTTGCAACATCTATGAGAAGTCAGACGAGGAAATCAAGGCAATGCTTGAGGGATATGATTGCTTTGTTTTTGCAGCAGGTATTGACGAGAGAGTTGAGTTCCCTGCACCTGTATACGATGCATACTACAAGTACAACATCGCTCCCCTTAAGAGAATCCTTCCTATTTGTAAGGAAGTCGGCATGAAGAATGCTGTTATTTTAGGCTCATACTTCTCATATCTTGCAAAGCAAAGACCTGAGATGAAGCTTACAGAAAAGCACCCGTACATTAGAAGCCGTATTGATCAAGAGGAGGCTGCTTTCTCATTTGCTGATGAGAATTTCGACGTTTCCGTTCTTGAGCTTCCCTATATTTTCGGCACACAGCCGGGCAGAAAGCCTGTTTGGGTTATCCTTATTGAGCAAATCAAGATGATGGATAAGCTTCCTTGCACCATGTATCCGGGCGGTGGTACAGCAATGCTTACAGTTCGTCAGGTTGGTCAGGTTATCGTTGGTGCAGCTGAGAAGTCAAAGGGCGCAAAGGCATGGCCAATTAGCATGTACAACCAGACTTGGAAGGAATTCCTCAAGATTGTTTATGCTGCAAGAGGCATGGGCAACAACCGTAAGATCATCAGCATTCCTCCATGGATGATGCGTATGGGTCTTGGCGGCGTTAAGAAGGAATATGCTGCAAAGGGCATTGAGAGCGGTCTTGATGTTGACGGACTTGCTGATATCATGGATATCAACCTTTTCATCGACAGAAAGTATGCTGTTGAGCTTGGTGCAACTGAGGACGATATTAACGCAGCAATCACAGATTCAATCAAGGTTAGCCAGGCTGTTTATGACGGCAAGGCAAAGCTCCTTGGTATGAAGGGCGAATAATCAAATAAATTAAGAAAAGCAGAGCTAAATGCGGCTCTGCTTTTTGTGTTGGTACGCGGGGAAGGTTGGAGCTGAGGTGAGGGTGCTGACCGCCAATGTGAGATGCAGTAAGCTTCAAGCATGAAAATGAGGGCAAAAAGGGCTATTTCAGCAATCTTTTAACAGTGGCATTGATTAACTTCAAATCGTCCTCGGAGAGCTTTTCAAGGCAAAGGACGGTATCATTTAGAAGGCGAGGGTTAATAATCTCTTTATTAAAAAACTCAATGGGAGTTATGCCAAAATACTCACAAATTGCAAAAAACTCTGCCATAGAAGGCAAGGTTTTGCCGGAAGAAATATTATTAATATAACCTCTGCTATGACCTAAGTCATAGCTCATTTTATATTCGGACACACCCTTTTGCAATCTTAATTGTGTTATGCGTTCACGGACAAATTCAGTATTCATGCCAACACCTCCAACAATATAAGTATACAACTATAAAACGACAAAATATAACTTTTATTGATGTCATAAGCCTTGGCACGCACTTTTTAAAATGTTATTATAGTTTTAGTAATGATGTTGGAGGGAAAATGACATTTTAAAAGAGGAGGTGAGGAAGGTGAAAAAATTGATCGATAGAATTAAATTTATTAAGCTTTCTATGAAATCAAAGCTTTTCTTTATAAAATACAGAGACTATTATTTAATTTTACCGATTGGAATACTTTTCCCTCCACCAACCTTACCCCCTCGGCAGAGTACAACAAAGCCACAAAAGCACGAGTCTCCACTGCTTGTTTTTACTTTTAATCAAATCCTCTTTCTAATTCCTTTAATATATCCCATTAAGCACATGAAAGCATAGAATATTTATTCGTTTTTTTGTAAAAATACAGAAGCTTTATGCGTTTTTTTGCGCTTATTTTCCGAAAAAATATTGACAAGAAAAAAGCACAGGGCTATAATAGCTGAACATGATTAAACACTGTGAAGTGGAAAAGTAGGTATTTTAAGCTTTGTCAGAGAGATGTCGGTCGGTGTGAGACATTAAAGCGAAGTGCTGAAGCTCGCCATGGAGTGGCTGCGACGAAAATCTTAAAAGTAATTGCAGACGGGAACTCCCGTAATAGAGATAAGGTGTTATAGCACCTGAGTGTGCCCTTTATAGGGGCAAAAAAGAGTGGTACCGCGGAGGTTATATTTTTGCTTTCGTCTCTTTGTTAGATAGTAAGACAACAAAGAGATCGAAGGCTTTTTTGTTTTTACTGTGCTTTATTTTGATATAAGACAATTGCAAAATTCGCTTGTGCACGGTGATATTTTTGTAAAGGTCTTATTTATAGATTATTTTTTATTAAAAAGGAAGCGATCAATTGTGAACACATTAGTTATTGTTCTTGTTGCGGCAGTGCTGTTAATAGCGGCATATACCTTTTATGGTCGTTGGCTTGCTAAAAAGTGGGGAATTGACCCTAAAGCCAAAACACCTGCCACAGAAAAAAACGATGGTCAAGATTATGTCCCCGCAAATGGTTGGAGCGTATTTAGCCATCAATTCTCATCTATTGCAGGTGCAGGCCCTGTAACAGGCGCTATTCAAGCAGCTGTATTTGGTTGGGTACCTGTATTATTATGGATACTTATTGGCGGCATTTTCTTCGGTGCTGTTACTGACTTCGGTGCGCTTTATGCAAGCGTTAAAAATGAAGGTAAATCAATGGGTATGCTTATTGAAAAGTATATAGGTAAGTTTGGCAGAAAGGTTTTCTTGGTTTTCTGTTGGTTATTTACCTTGCTTGTAATTGCTGCTTTTGCCGATATGGTTGCAGGTACATTCAACGCATTTACTATCGATGAAACAGGTGCAGCTGTTTTATCAGCCGCAGCTAAAACAAACGGTGCAGCAGGCACTATCTCACTTTTATTTATGGCTTTTGCTGTTTTGCTTGGCTTTATTGTTAAAAAGTTTAATCTCACCGGCTGGAAAAGCACAGTATTAGGTCTAGTATTTACTGTCGCATCATTGGCAATAGGTATGATGTTGCCTATCACTGCCGGCAAGGACACTTGGGCATATATCACCTTCGCATATATCTTCTTCGCTGCTGTTGTGCCAATGTGGATCTTAAAGCAGCCACGAGATATTATGACAACATATATGTTTGTCGGTATGATAGTAGGTGCAGTTTTAGGCCTTATTGTTGCTCATCCCACAATGAATTTACCTGCATTTACAGGATTTACAAATGATAGCCTTGGTGATTTGTTCCCGATTTTGTTTGTAACAGTTGCTTGTGGTGCTGTTTCAGGCTTCCACAGTCTTGTTTCCTCCGGTACATCATCAAAAACTATCAGCAACGAGAAAGATATGTTAAAGGTCGGTTATGGTGCTATGGTACTGGAAAGCCTTCTTGCAATAATTGCACTTTGCGTTGCCGGTGCAGCTGCTGCAACAGACGGAACTCCCGCTGTTGGTACTCCTTTCCAAATCTTCTCGACCGGTGTTGCCGGCTTCTTAGAGATGTTTGGTATTCCGTCATATATTGCACAATGCTTTATGACCATGTGTGTTTCTGCTTTGGCTCTTACAAGCCTTGACGCAGTTGCTCGTATCGGTAGAATGAGCTTCCAAGAGCTGTTCTCAGTTGACGATATGAAAAATGCACCAACTTGGAGAAAGATTCTTTGCAATAAGTATTTTTCAACAGTGCTCACCTTAGCTATGGCATTTATCCTTACTAAGGTTGGCTATGCAAACATTTGGCCACTTTTCGGCTCAGCAAACCAGTTACTTTCAGCTTTGGTATTGGTAACACTTTGTGTATTTATGAAGGTTACAGGCAGAAGCAACAAAATGCTCTTCCCACCACTTATCATTATGCTTTGCGTAACAGGTACAGCATTAGTTCAGCGTACCATCTCACTTATTAAAGCAATTTCAGCAGGCAGCGCAACCTTCCTTGTTGAGGGCTTACAGCTTATCATTGCAATCTTGCTTATGATTCTTGGTGTGATAATCGTTGTTAACTCACTTAGCTCTTATTTCAAAGCAAAGAAATCCTCAGAGGAGCAAGCTAAAGCATAAAAATGCAAAATCTGTGCACGATGTGATAAATTAAATAAATAAGGCTGCCTCACTTTTTGGGGCAGCTTTTTTCGCAGTGTGAAGTTGTAGGTGGGGAACACAAAAAACTTTCCTATAAAAATTTACAACTATATTTACAGTAGCTTCAGCTCAGCTGTTTCATGCAAAATAAAATAACACCCACCAACCTCACCCCCTCGGCAGAGTACACGAAAACACCCCACAGGCAAAACCAATGTGGGGTGTTAATATTAATCTATGCTTTTCATTGTCGGGAACAGCAATACATCTCTTATTCCCTGTGAGTCAGTCAGCAGCATTGCAAGACGGTCAATGCCGTAGCCTATACCGCCTGTTGGTGGCATACCATATTCCAAAGCAGCGAGGAAGTCCTCATCTGTGTGGTTAGCCTCCTCATCACCGTTGGCAAAAAGCTCCTCTTGAGCCTTGAAACGCTCTCTTTGGTCAATGGGGTCATTAAGCTCTGAGTAAGCGTTGCACATCTCTCTGCCATAAATATAAAGCTCGAAACGCTCAACAAGTCCATTTGAGCCGGGCTTTTTCTTTGTCAAAGGTGACACCTCAACAGGGTGGTCACAAACAAAGGTGGGCTGAATCATCTTGTCTTCGCAGAATTCCTCAAAGAAAAGGTTAATAATATCGCCTCTCTTGTGATGCTTTTCATACTCAACATGATGCTCGTCAGCGACCTTTTTAGCCTGCTCGTCTGTGGTGATCTCGTTAAAATCAACACCGGCATGCTCCTTGATAGCGTCAATCATTGTGATTCTCGCAAAGGGCTTCTCCATGTCGATTACAGTGCCATTATAGCTGATGACCGCACTGCCGCATACTTTATTTGCAACATGGCGGAACATACTCTCTGTAAGCTCCATCATACCCTCATAATCTGTGTAAGCTTGATAAAGCTCCATGAGAGTAAACTCAGGGTTGTGTCTTGTGTCAACACCCTCGTTGCGGAAAACTCTGCCGATTTCATACACTCTTTCCATACCGCCGACAATGAGTCTTTTAAGATAAAGCTCAAGGGAAATTCTCAGCTTAACATCCTCATTGAGAGCGTTGTAATGAGTCTCAAAGGGTCTTGCTGCCGCACCGCCTGCATTTGACACAAGCATTGGAGTCTCAACCTCAATAAAGTCTCTGCCGTCAAGGAAGTTTCTGATTTCCTTAATGATTTGTGAGCGCTTTATAAAGGTATCCTTAACCTCAGGGTTAACAATAAGGTCAAGATAACGCTGGCGGTACCTTGTCTCAGTATTAGTAAGACCGTGGAACTTCTCAGGTAAGGGGAGAAGTGACTTAGTGAGCAGCCTTATCTCCTTAGCGTGAAGTGAAATTTCACCGCGTCTTGTTCTGAAAATAAAGCCCTTAACCTCAACGATATCACCAATATCCCACTTTTTAAACTCAGCAAAGCTTTCCTCGCCTATATCGTTAATGCGAACATAAACCTGGAGCTTGCCTGTTTTATCCTCAACAACAATAAAGTTTGCCTTACCCATATCACGCCAAGCCATGATACGGCCGCAAATTGAGGTGTTAATAACTTCCTTGTCCTCATCTGCTATGTTATTTTCTTCGTTGTACTTCTCTAAAGCCTCAAACTGCTTAATAAGCTCGGCAGTGTGCGCTTGCTGGTCAGCTGTTGTTATTGTAAATGGGTCTTTACCTGCTGCCTGCATAGCACGGAGCTTTTCAACACGGATTTGACGAAGCTCATTGACATCCTGTTGTACTTCCTCATCGGGAAGAGCTACATTCTTTTCTTCTGACATATATTTACTTCCTTTCGGGGATTACTTTGTGATTTCCACAACCTCATACTTGATAACGCCAATAGGTGCCTCAACTTCAACAATATCACCAACAGCGTGACCAATAAGAGCCTTTGCAACAGGTGACTCGTCACTTGTGAGATAATCAGCACCCTTGTCCTTTGATGTGGAGGTTGATGAGATTATTTGGTACTTGTAAATGTCGCCGTATTCAACATCCTTAATAGTAACCTTTGAGCCCATTTGTATAATATCTGTGCTAAGAGCATCTTCATCGATTACCTTAGCCATTGAGAGAATACCCTCAATTTCACTAATACGAGCTTCAAGCTTACCCTGATCGTTTCTTGCTTCTTCATATTCGCTGTTCTCTGATAAGTCACCGAATGAAAGAGCAACCTGTATTTTTTCTTTGATTTCCTGACGACCTCTTACCTTTAAATCCTCAAGCTCTGTCTCAAGCTCTTTAAGACCGGCGGAGGTGAGCAAAATTTCCTGTGCCATATATATCTTCCTTTCATAAATGAGATTTTTACATAAACTGTCAGTATACAATTATATTAAATTATGCCCCTGCTGTCAAGTGTAATTCCCTTGAAAGTGGGCTGAGTCAGAAAATTATTTCTTTCATACACAAAAAATATCTGTAAAGCTATTGACATTTACACATGGATTTAGTATAATAACCAAGCTGTAAAGTTAAAAGTCTTTACACCTAAGTGAGGAGGAAGGAAAAATGGCTAAGGATCTTGATGTAATTATCCTTTTTGATATTTACGGAAATATGCTTACAAAAAAGCAACAGGATTTTATCAGCTACTATTATAACGATGACCTCTCACTTGCGGAAATAGCCGAAAACGAAGGCATAACAAGACAAGGCGTTCGTGATGCAATAAAGCGTGCCGAGTCTCAGCTTTTCCTTTTTGAGGAAAATTTAGGCCTTCATGCACGACTGGAAAAGACCAGAAAGGGTCTTGAGGAAATAAGCGAGTTGACAAAGCTTATTGACGAGGTTAACCGCCGCACTGTTTTATCAAGAGAGATAAACGATGCCACGGCAAGGATTTCCGCACTGACACAAATAATTAGCGAATAAGGTGATTTAATGGCATTTGAAGGTCTTTCAGACAGACTGGAAGCCGCCTTTAAAAAGCTTAGAAGTAAGGGTTCACTTACTGAGGGCGATGTAAAGGAAGCCATGAGAGAAGTTCGTCTGGCTCTGCTTGAGGCCGATGTTAACTACAAGGTAGCTAAGGACTTCACCAAAACCGTAACAGAGCGTGCAATAGGCGCAAAGGTTATGGAAAGTCTCACTCCCTCACAGATGGTTATAAAAATCGTTAATGAGGAGCTTACCAACCTCATGGGCGGCACAAAATCAAGACTTAACACCGCAAACCATCCACCCACGGTGGTTATGATGTGCGGTTTGCAGGGTAGCGGTAAAACTACCCACAGTGCAAAGCTTGCTCTTATGCTCAAAAATCAAGGACACAGACCGTTACTTGTTGCCTGTGACGTTTACAGACCTGCGGCTATTAAGCAGCTTGAGGTTGTGGGCGAAAAGGCAGGAGTGCCTGTTTTCCAGCTGGGTCAAATAAACCCCGTTGATATTGCAAGACAGGCAGTTTCCTATGCGAAGGATCATGGCAATGATTATGTTTTCCTTGACACAGCGGGTCGTCTTCATGTTGACGAGGAGCTGATGAATGAGCTTAAGAATATTAAAAGCGAGGTTCATCCTCACGAGATAATGCTTGTTGTTGACTCAATGACAGGTCAGGACGCAGTTAATGTTGCGACTTCATTTAACGATGCATTGGGCATTGACGGTCTTCTTTTGACAAAGCTTGACGGTGACACTCGAGGCGGTGCTGCCTTGTCAGCAAGAGCAGTTACAGGCAAGCCTATTAAGTTTGTTGGTACGGGCGAAAAATTAGGTGATCTTGACGTTTTCCACCCGGACAGAATGGCATCTCGTATCCTTGGCATGGGTGATATGCTCTCTCTTATTGAAAAAGCAGAGCAGGAGCTTGACGAAAAGAAAGCAAAGGAGCTTGAAGAAAAGCTCAGGAAAAACAAATTTGACTTAAACGACCTTTTAGACCAGCTTCAGCAGGTGCGTAAAATGGGTTCGATTAAGGATTTATTAAAGATGATTCCCGGTATCGGAAGAAAGATTGATGAGGTTGAGGTTGACGAAAGACAATTTGACCGTGTTCAAGCTCTTATTCTTTCAATGACACCAAAGGAAAGAGAGAAGCCGGATATTATTAACCCCTCAAGAAAACGCCGCATAGCAGCAGGTGCGGGTATGCAGGTTGAGGATGTAAACAGACTTCTCACGCAGTACAGACAAATGCAAAAGATGTTTAAGCAAATGAATGGCAAATCTTCCAAGAAGATGAAGAAGCGCATGAAAAATATGCCGGGTATGATGCCTCCGGGTGGTATGAACGGCATGAATGGCTTAGGCTTCTAAAAACAAGTTAACAGCACGAAAGTGTTAAAATATTAAATTATTATATTAAATTTGGAGGTTATTCAAAATGGCAGTAAAAATCAGACTTCGTCGCATGGGTGCAAAAAAGGCTCCTTTCTATCGTGTAGTTGTAGCAGATTCAAGATATCCCCGTGATGGTCGTTTCATTGAAGAAATCGGCTACTACAACCCAATGAAGGAACCGGCAGAGATCAAGATTGATGCTGAGAAGGCTCAGAAGTGGATTGCAAACGGTGCACAGCCTACTGACACAGTTAAGGTTCTTCTTAAAAAGTGCGACATCGTTAAATAATTTTTGGAGGAACACACTTTGAAGGATTTACTTATATCAATTGCCGGCGGTTTAGTTAATGAACCGGATAAGGTGACTGTTGACGTTGACGACATTAACGAAGAGGGTGTGATTGTATATCACCTTCATGTTGCTCAGGATGATATGGGTAGAGTTATTGGTAAGCAGGGCAGAATTGCAAAAGCTATCAGAACCGTAATGCGTGCAACTGCAAACAGAAACGACACAAAGATTTCTGTTGAAATCGACTAAAAAATATCCCCCGTCCAAAAGGATGGGGGAGTTTTTTATTTTAGTTTTGTCTTTTTGCCATTTGGTACTCTGCCGAATGAGGAAAAGACGAA
>CAZDEL010000018.1:21472-22672 GCA_964504475.1 uncultured Faecalibacterium sp.
TGAGAATAATATTTATCAAAAGCTATTCAGATTAAAACAAAAAGCTCAAATGCTTATTAAAAAAGTTCTCGATGAATAAAAATTTTTTTGTAAGAAATCTGAATTTCACAGACTATATAATTAGGAGGTAAAAAGTGATGCTGACAGATAAAGAATTTTTAGCCTTTATGGGTGACAAATCTCTTGACGGCTCATTAGAAGAAAGACTAAACAAATTAATTGATGATGAAATGGAAAAAAGCGAAGAAGAAATGGACACGGAGCTTATTGAGTATTGTTTAAATAAATTAAACTACCTTTAAACTACCTTGATGAGAAAGCCTTGTCCACACCGGAAAAGAAAGGTAAAGGTGAGCCAAATAAAAAACGTGTAAGACTTAGATTTAAAAGATTGATTGCTATTGCGGCTATAATTTCAGTGCTGTTTATTTGCACATTGACAGCAGCAGGAAGTGTTTTTGATATAAAGCTTTTTGACGGTATTGTTGAGTTATATAATGATTATGTTCGTATTAACTTTGATAAAATTTATGGTGAAGCCGCAGAATATCAGCTTCTTGAAACAGAACTCGCTAAGGAATTAGCCGATAATGGGTTTGATAAGGTACTGTTGCCTGAGGCGATTTTTTTGGACGAATACGAAATAACAAAAGCTGAGTATGAATCAGGTAAATTAATAACATGTTCAAACATATCGTTTAAATATAAAAGTAAAAAAGGCTATATATATATAAGACAATACGCAACGGAAAAAATGGTGGAGGACGATGACTTTCTTCATGTTACAAGTGACATTAAAATGTTGCAAGTAGGAAACACAAGTGTATTCTGCTTTACTCAAAATGGCAGCACAACGATTACTTATAGGGACGGATTGTCAATCTATTTGATTTTAGTTCCATTGGAATTAGACGATGCAATGGAATTTGCAAAGACTATCAAATAAACAAAGAAGCTCATATTTAAAAATCAATTGAAATATTTAGCTCAAATTATTTTGTAAGATCTTGAATTTCCAAAGACTATATTAGTGAAAGGCAAATGATGAATTAGTTGCCTGATTAATAAAGTAAGGAGGATATTATGAGAAAGCTAATATTTCTTGAGGTAAGATATGGTTTGAAATTCTGCGGGTGTTGCATATAAGTTTTTGCTTATATGCGTTATGAATGATTGTATTCAAATAATATCATAAAAAAG
>CAZDEL010000018.1:22772-33207 GCA_964504475.1 uncultured Faecalibacterium sp.
TAGGTGGTGATTTGAAATGAAACTTTTTTTTAGAAAGTTTGGTATCGTCTTGTTGACTGTTTACTTGACCATAATGTTTATGTTTAATAGCTTTGCAGCAAGCAAAAACGAGAATTATGATCTCCTTTTAGATAATGGTTTTTCGCAAGCTTATATTGACAATTTAAGCGATGAAATGATTGAAAGAATGGCTGAAGTCATACGCAAAGAAAGTGGAATTGAAGAAATAAACTATTTCGATTATCTTTTATCATGTGGCTATCCGGAAGAATTTTTGAATTCGGTTACAGATTCAACTTTAAAAAACATTGTTTCATTTATATCGGACAAAGAAATTTTAAATGTGGATTATGAAACGAAAGCCGATACCGATAATTCAAATATTATTATTAAAAGTGTTACCGCAAAAATTAAAGATGAGAAAACAGACAATATAATCGGTGAAGCGGTATGTGTTTATTGGGAATGGCTTGACAAAGCACCGCTTATAAGAGATGAAGACTTTATCGGTATCAACTGGGATCAAGAACTTTTTGTTTATGGTGGTTCATTTTATGCTGAGGATTACTATAAAGACAACCAAGCAGATAGCTGGGTAGTTTCCAACTCATATAAGGCATTGGCACGATTAAACTTAGACAGTTTAGGTCATTGGACAGACTTAAAGGCCTTTAAAAATATTATAGGTGGTTCTATGGTGTTTAATTTGTTAGCTACCTCGCCTATCGAGACAGAAAACTATAACGACGGCATAGAAATAAAGTATTCCCATAATTATGAAATACTAAAAACTATAGCTTTAATTTTAATTCCACTTGTTGTTTTGGCAATTGTTTTGATCATAGTGTTGAAAAAGCGAAGGAAAAGGAAGAAATAAACGTATCTTTCACAACTAATGTCTAAATTAAGAACGAAGACAGTTTAAGTTTTAAGCCATTAGATAACAAAAGTTAAAATACAATAAAAAAAGTGTGTTTAGGCGGAAAGTACAAAGTATTTTCCGCTCTTGACTTTTAACTGCGTTGTTGCTATATTGAAATTAAAAGGTAAATGCCTAATATTATAAAAATAAGGTGATACCAATGTGGCAATTTTCAAGTGAATATTAAGCTTATCGAGAAAAATAAAAAACAGGAGGAACGGCCGAATAATCATGTCGGCTCAACCAAAATATGATAGCAGTATTATTTATAATAATTTTTTTATTTGCCGGTTGGATAGGACTTGTTATATCAAACCTTATTGGCCTTGAGGGAATGTGCGCTGTGCTTGTTGGTTTGGCGGCAGTTTGCATTACAGGCTTTTCTATGGTGATTAAAAGGTTAGATACTCTAATTGACAATCAAAAAAAGTCTGACAATGATAAGCAGCAAGAGGAGAAAACTAAAAAAGACGAGTGATTTTCTAAGTTAAAATAAAAGTGGCAGATGCTTTTGTGTTGTGTGACATGAAGGTGTCTGTCTTTTTCTTTGGCGGCAAGTTGCTTTCTGTTTTTTTATATCTTCCCCGCGTACCCCAAAAAGCCAACCCAAAGACGAAAAATTTAATCTGAAATGCCCCACTTCCTTGATTTTTAAGCACTATATTGCTATAATGTTATCAGTATATATTGCCGAAAGGCGGAGGTAAAAGCTATGATTAAAATTTCACCGTCAATTCTCTCATGTGACTACTCGAAAATGGGTCAGGAATTTGAAAATATGAAAAACGCCGGAGCTGATTGGCTTCATATTGATGTTATGGACGGCCACTTTGTGCCTAATATTACTTTGGGCGCACCACTTGTCAAGTGCCTTAGAAAATGCTCTGATTTGGTTTTTGATGTGCATTTGATGATAAGCGACCCCAAAAAATATATCCCCGACTTTATTAGTGCCGGAGCTGATGTCATTTGCTTTCATGTGGAGAGCGATTCGCCCATTGACGAGACGATCGACCTTATTAGAGACAGTGGCAAAATTGCCGCTTTAGCCGTCAAGCCGGGTACACCTATCGATAAGGTTTATCCTTATCTTCATAAGCTTGGCATGGTTCTTGTTATGACAGTTGAGCCGGGCTTTGGCGGTCAAAGCTTTATGGAGGATATGATGCCGAAAATCACCGCACTTCGTCAGGAGTGTGCAAGACAAGGCGTTGATATTGATGTTCAGGTTGACGGCGGCATCTCACTTAAAACTGTTGAGACAGCTGCTAAGGCCGGTGCTAATGTACTCGTTGCAGGCTCTGCAATTTTTGGCAGCGACGACCCCAAAGAGACGATATCACTACTCAGAAGCAGTGCCGCCAAGTATTTTTAAGGCATTGGCGTCAATAAGACATTGCCAAAGTTCTAAGGTGCTTTCAAGGCAGTGAGGCTCACAGCTCTCCATAAGATAAAATTCCTTAGCTAAATAGTAAAAAAGCTCCGATTTGGATTTTATAATCAGGCGGTAAGTGCCCCCACTTTCATATAAAGATGACCACTCGTTTTTTAGCTGCTTTGGGGTACTGCCGGCAAAATCTATAAGGGAATCCATATTTCCACACTGTAAAATAACGGTGTCACTAAGTGAGCGTCCTTTAATATTTTCGTCCTTGCCTTGACAGATTATTAATAGACCACCGCCCTTTACATCGGGCAAAAAGTCTATTTCAAGCCCCTTAGACACCTCTACGGTCTTGCCTGTTATGCGTGAGGCATCATCTATTATAGACCAAAGGACACGCCTTGTGTGAGGCGAGGAATAGTCGCTCTTTTCAAAGGCAAAATCATATTGTGTCATTTCCTCAGGGGAGAGCTCAATGACGGTTATGTTATCTGATACAAGAGATATTTTCACTTCTGTTCTCCTTTTATTTGAGTATAAGGTAATGATACACCCTTTGCCCACTTAAATCAACGAACAAATTTTACCACGAATAAGGAACGAATAATGCACAGAAAAAAGAAGGTATTTACAAAAAATGATAAGCTGCGTGTAAGAAAAAGCTATTACACCTTTTCCAGGGAGTATCCACAGGGCTTTGTAAGAATTGAGCGCAGCAAAAAGTCAATAAATAAAAAGCAGGTGAGAAAAGCTGCTTTATATACGGTATGCTTTTTAGTTTTGGCTTGTCTGTCATATTTTGCTGTCAGTCTAATGCTTGGTATATCATATAAAGAGGTTGACGACACACAGCAAAGTCCTGCGTCCTATAGCGAGTATGACACATTGTTGCAGCAGGGCATAAAGGCGTTATATGTGCCCGTCAGTCGCTTAGGCGATGACAGCTATATTAAGGATGTCACAAAGCAGGTCAAAAGGAGAAATTGCAACAGCGTAGTTATTGACTTTAAAACCCACGAGGGCAAATTGGCATATTCCTCTTTGCAAGAAAATGCTATAGGTGCAAAGTCTGCCTTATATGACAATGACACAGTGCGTCAGGCTCTCACTATCTTTTCAAATGCACATATTGCTGTTGTGGCAAAGCTTTATTGCTTTGAGGACCCTGCCGTAGCAAACACTAACCCCGAGTTAGCGGTCAAGTATATGGATACAGATGTTAACTGGCTTGACGGCAGCGACGACAACGGTGGCAAGGCATGGCTTAATCCCTACTCAAAAAGAGTGAGGAACTACCTTTGTGCTATTGCAAAGGAAATAAATGCCTTTGGAATAAATGCCTTTATTCTTGAGTCCTTGCAATTTCCCGGTGGAGAAAATATAAGCGGAGCGACATATCCCGGCGAGAAAAACGAAAGCAATAGAAATGCTACGCTTAAAAGTGTTATCAATAGCATTAAGGGCAGTTTGCCGGAAAACGCAATTATACTTTTTTCACAAAGTGCCAGTGATGCTGTCAGCGGCAACGACAGCATATATTACGGCTCAATGTCGGATATTTCCACCTATGGTGTTGCAGTTGACACAGGTGACAGACCAATTAGCATATCTGTGGATAAAAAGACTGATTTTGTGTCGGTACTGTCTATGTATTCGTCTATTGCAGCTCAATATCCAAACAAGACAATTGTGCCTATAATAGACATGACAGAGTATTCCTACTCTTATATAAGAAGCATGAAAAAAAGTGGCTACACGAGCTTTATATTATATAACGAGCAGGGTGAGTATTAAACCAAAAAAGAGGTAAGAAAATGACAGAAAATAAAACAGCGTTTATTGCAATTGTAGGAAAGCCAAATGTTGGCAAATCATCTATATTAAACCGTTTACTCGGCCAAAAAATTGCAATTGTATCAGATAAACCACAAACCACAAGAACAAGAATAATGGGTGTGCTCACCTTAAATGAAACTCAGCTTGTTTTCACTGACACTCCCGGCTTTCACAAGCCTAAAACAAAGCTTGGTGAAAAAATGGTAAAGGCTGTTGCAGACAGCATTTCAGGTGTGGACGCTTGCCTTTTTGTTATCGAGCCTGAGGGCGAGCTTAAACAGACAGAAAAGGAGCTTATCGAAAAGTTTAAGCAGGAAAAAATGCCTGTTGTTTTAGCAATTAATAAAATAGACACAGTCAGTGATAAGAGCGTCATTATGAAAAGAATCTTAGAGCTGACAAAGGAATATAACTTTGAGGCAATAGTGCCTGTGTCGGCAGTTAAAAGTGACGGACTCGATGCGCTGACAAAGGAGCTTGTTAATTTAGCCCAGCCTTCAGAGCACTTCTTCCCCGATGACACCTTGACTGACCAGCCGGAGAGAGTTATCGCCTCGGAAATAATAAGAGAAAAAATGCTGCGTCTTTTAGATAAGGAGATTCCCCACGGAATAGCTGTGGCTATTGAAAAAATGCGTGAGCGCAGTGACACTGACCTTATGGATGTTGAGGCAACTATCTATTGTGAAAAGGAAAGCCATAAGGGTATTATAATCGGCAAAAAGGGTGCAACCCTTAAAAGAATATCAACCTATGCACGACAGGACATGGAAAAGTTTTTCGACTGTAGGATAAATTTACAGTGCTGGGTCAAGGTCAAAGACGATTGGCGTAACAGAGAGGGCCTAATCCATAATTTTGGCCTTGATTGATTATACATTTAAAAGTGCACAAATTTTCATGTGATTTTTTGTGAACAAAACAGAACCTGTTTTTTCTCGTTTACTTTCCCTTATTTTTGCAAATGATATAACTATAATTTGCTTTGAGGTGATGACAATGACTAAAGGGGAACTGTGGGAGGTTTTCTTAAAAACAGGTAGCGTAAAGGATTATCTAAGATATAAAAAAGCTGAGGCAAGTGGCTTATATGATAAGGATGAGTCTAATTTAACGGAGCTTTCCAATGAGCTATATGAGGATTTATCACAGCAGAATGACTAATGATGCCACTTGTCAAGGAGAAAGGAAAACCGAGTATGACCTTCAAAACCGATGGTATTGTAATCAGAGAGGGTGCGACAGGGGAGCAGGACAGGATAGTCACTGTCCTCACTCGAGAGCGTGGCATAATTAAAGCTTTCGCTAACGGAGCGAGAAACCCTAAAAATAAAAATGTTTCCTCCACAGGTCTTTTATGCTACTCGGATTTTCTTATTAATAAAACTCAAAAGGGTATATATATTGTAAGAGAGGCTACAGCTAAGGAGGTTTTCTTTTCTTTAAGAAGTGACATAGTAAAATTAAGCTTAGCTCAGTATTTCGCTGAGCTTACATATGAGCTGTCACCCAGAGAGGAGCAGGCAGGGGAGTATTTATCTTTACTGTTAAACAGCCTATATCTTTTAGTTAAGGGAAAGAAAAGTCCGAGACATATTAAGTCGGTGCTGGAAATGCGTATGCTTTGTATGGCGGGCTATATGCCGGGCGTCGTTGCCTGCGCCGCTTGCGGCTGCTATGAAAGCGAAAATATGTATTTCAGCACCTTCAGCGGTGAGCTTTTTTGTGAGAGCTGTAAGCCCCTTGAAAGGACGATAAAGCTGCCTCTTGGTGTAGTGACGGCTATGAGACACATTTGCTTTTCCGATTCGGCTAAGATATTTAGCTTTGTGCTGCCTCAAGAGAGCATGACACTTTTGCAAAGTGCCTGTGAGGGATATCTAAAAAATATAACCGGCCGAAAATATAAAACCTTAGAATTTTACAATATGATGTCAGATTAGTTCTCTAAAGGAGATGAACACAAATGAATAAGCATTACGCAGCTTTGGAGCTGCCTAAAATTTTAGTGCGCCTTGGGGAATTTACATCCTGCGAGGACGCAAAATATGAGGCAGAGCATTTACAGCCCCAAAGCAATATACATATAGTTAACAATTTAATTTCACAAACAGCCGATGCTCATATGTTAATGGCAAAATTTGGTGCACCCTCCTTTGGTGGGCTAAAAAATGTCAACAACTCACTTTCCAGAGCCAACGCAGGCAGTACCCTTAATATGCGTGAGCTTTTGGATATAGCCGAGGTGCTGCGTGTTATACGCTCACTAAGCGAGTGGAAGGACAGAAACAGCGGCATTGTCACCTCAATTGACACATTTTTTTATACTCTTGCACCAAACAAATTTTTAGAGGATAAAATAACCAATGCCATTATCAGCGAAGACGAGATGAGTGACAACGCTTCACCGGAGCTTTATAATATAAGGCGCAAAATCCGTGCGGCATCGTCAAAAATCAGAGACCATCTTGATAAAATGACAAAATCCCCTCACTATCAAAAGTATTTGCGTGAGTCAATCGTCACAATGCGTGGCGGCAGATATGTTGTGCCTGTTAAGGTTGAGCACAAGGGTGAGATAAGCGGCCTTGTACACGACACATCATCAAGCGGCGCAACGGTGTTTATTGAGCCGACAGGTGTTGTCGAGGCAAATAACGAGATCAAGGTTTTGCAAAGCAAGGAACGCGACGAAATTGAGCGTATTTTATACGAGCTTTCCGCCGAGGCAGGTGGATTTTATGAGGGCATAAAGGCCTCTTATGAATGTGCTGTGGAGCTGAATCTTATTTTTGCTAAAGCAAAGCTCGCTTATGAGATGAAGGCGGCAGTACCCATAATAAATGACAAGGGGATAATAAATCTTAAAAAGGCAAGACATCCTCTTATTGACCCTAAAAAGGTTGTGGCAACTGATATTAGACTCGGTGGCGATTTTGACACCCTTATAATAACAGGCCCTAACACAGGTGGCAAAACTGTTTCAATTAAAACCTTAGGCTTAATGAGCCTTATGACTATGTGCGGACTTATGATTCCTGTGGCGGATCAAAGTGAGATATCGGTTTTTGACAATGTTTTGGCAGATATTGGCGATGAGCAAAGCATTGAGCAGAGCCTTTCCACATTTTCATCACACATGGTGAATATCATAGATATAATAGAAAAGGCTGACGAAAACAGTCTCGTGCTCATTGACGAGTTAGGCGCCGGCACTGACCCTATTGAGGGTGCGGCACTTGCTATAGCAATACTGGAAAAAATAGGAGAAAAGGGAGCTAAAATAGCAGCGACAACTCACTATGCGGAGCTGAAAGCCTATGCCTTAGAGACTCCCGGAGTGGAAAACGGCTCATGTGAATTTGATGTGTCATCACTTAAACCCACATATAGACTCCTTATTGGTACTCCCGGCCGCTCTAATGCTTTTGCCATATCATTAAGATTGGGAATGGATGACAATATAATAGAAAGAGCAAAATCTCTTGTGTCAAGTGAGAGTGCACATTTTGAGAAGGTTATTGAGTCTCTCGAAAGCAGCCGTCAGCAATTTGAGCAGGAAAAGGCAAAAGCCGAGGAATTAAAGCAGCAGGCTGAAAAGGAAAAAAGAGAAGCCAAGGAATATAAAGACAGCGTTGAAAAGCTTAGAGAGAAGGAGCTGGAAAAGGCACAAAGTCAGGCTATTAGGATAGTTGAGCAGGCAAAACGCAGTGCGGCGGCATTTATGGCTGAGATAGAAAAGCTGAGGAAAGAGAGCGAATCAGTCAAAGATAAAAGCGAAATGGCAAGAAAAGCCAAGCAGCTTATGAAAAAAGGCTATGCCGAGTTTGACGATATAACTAACCCTATAGTGTCCTCCGGGCTGCCCGATGAAAAATATGAACTGCCAAGACCGCTTAAAATTGGTGACGAGGTTCTTCTTTGCGACATAGGTAAGACAGCGACAGTGACAGCCCTCAAGGATAAAAAGGGCAACTATGAGGTTCTCGCCGGAATAATGAAAATGCGTACTCCGGAAAAGAATCTGCGTCTTGTGGAAAAGAAAAGTAAACCACAGGCAAAAAGTCGAAGCGTACCAAACAAAAACGAGCATATATTTGCTCCCGGCAGTGAAGCGCAAACTCGCTGCGACCTTAGGGGCATGAATGTTGAGGAAGGCACAGTGGAGCTTGACAGGTATATCGATCAATGCTTGAGATTAGGTCTGGGTGAGCTGACGGTCATTCACGGCAAGGGTACAGGTGTGCTGAGAAAGGGCATACAGGAGCATTTGCGTAAAAGTCCATTTGTCAAGAGCTTTCGTTTGGGAGTTTATGGCGAAGGTGAAAGCGGCGTCACCATAGTGACCCTGAAATAAATAAAGAAGTGCCACTCATTTTCGGGTGGCACTTTCCTTTTCCATAATATATTTGCGGCGAGTCGCTTCACCGCCTCTGAGATGTCTCTCACTTTTGTTTTTTTCCAGTACGCACCGAACAGAGGCGAAAAGCTCTTTGTCTGCGCTGCCCAGTCGCCTTGTGACATCCTCGTGGACAGTTGACTTGCTCACACCAAACTCTTTGGCACATTGGCGAACAGTGGCATTGGTTTTAGCTATGTAATTCCCGAGCATGACGGCTCTGTCTAAATTGCTTTGCATATACAATTCCCCCTTGGGTAATGTATATGTGGGGGAGAGGAAAAATAGGACGGGAAAATAGCTTTTTCACCTCGAACTTACGACGCAAGCGTCGCTATTTATATGTGAGATGGGGTGTAATAAGGGGCTTTCGCCAATCGTCGGAAAAATTTTTCGCCAAGTATCGGAAAAATTTATCGCCAATCGTCGGAAAAATATTTCGCCAATCGTCGGAAAAATCTTGTAAAACTTAAAATTATAGGGTATAATACAGATAACATAGATGGAAATTAGGTGTTACCGATGAAAAACTATAGAAAAAGAATTGCCGATGATATTTTGAAAAGGAAGCTGGAAGGCAAGGGCGCGGTATTGATTGAAGGGCCTAAGTGGTGTGGTAAAACCACAACCGCCGAACAGCTCGCCGCAAGCGTTTTATATATGGACGATCCGGAAAACAAGGAGCAAAATATAACTATGTCTGAGCTAAATCCCAAACGCCTATTAAAAGGCGCAACGCCGAGGCTTATAGATGAGTGGCAGCTTGCCCCAAAGCTTTGGGATGCTATACGCTTTGAGGTTGATCACCGTGGTGAGCTTGGGCAGTTTATACTCACCGGCTCTGCTGTGCCTGCTGACACAAAGGAGATCACACACTCCGGAACCGGTCGCTTCACTTGGCTGACTATGAGACCCATGAGCTTGTATGAATCAGGTGATTCGGTGGGTGAAGTCAGCTTAAAGGATTTGTTTGATGGTGTGACGGATATTGACGGTGAATCTAATTTAACTATTGACCGTTTGGCTTTCCTTGTGTGCCGTGGTGGCTGGCCGCAAGCGGTGGATATGCGTGATGAAATCGCTTTAGATCAGAGAATGGATTATTATGACGCTGTTGTTCATTCAGATATTAATCGGGCAGATGATGTACAAAAGAATCCGGAAAGAGTTAAACGCCTTATGCGCTCATATGCAAGAAATCAAGGCAGTCAAGTAGCGAACACTGTGCTTGCACAAGATATTGCTGCAAATGACGAAAGGCCAATTAGTGAGGAAACTGTTGCATCTTATGTGAATGCACTGCGTAAAATCTTTGTTGTTGAGGATATGCCGGCTTGGAATCCAAATCTTCGCTCAAAAACTGCTATACGCTCATCGGATACTCGGTACTATATTGACCCGTCCATTGCGGTGGCAGCTTTGGGTGTTGGCCCCAATGACTTATTAAATGACCTTAATACCTTTGGCTTTCTTTTTGAAACTCTGTGCGTAAGAGACCTTCGTGTTTTTGCTGATGCACTCAATGGTAGCGTTTATCACTATCGAGATAAAGACGGACAAGAATGTGATGCGGTTATCCATTTGAGAAATGGCAAGTATGGTCTTATTGAAATCAAGCTCGGTGGTGATAAGCTGATTGAGGATGGCGCAAAAAGCTTAAAGTCAATGGAAGCTAAGATTGATACCGGTAAAATGAACCCTCCCTCTTTCCTCATGGTTTTGACAGGTACCGGCAACTGGGCATACCGCCGCAAAGATGGCGTGTATGTAGTACCAATTGGATGCTTGAAAAATTGAGTGGACAAGAATCAATCAAATCATCAAACATATTATTATGCGGATTTTTCGGGGACGGGGGTTGGGGACACAAAGGGGACAGGTGATTTTGTGTTGT
>CAZDEL010000019.1:0-29203 GCA_964504475.1 uncultured Faecalibacterium sp.
TTTATCCTTTATTAAACTATCTCTCAGCCGGCTAAAGTAAAACACAAAAGTAAAAGACACACTCGAAAACCGAGTGTGCCGAATTAGGTTTTTCTTACTCTGTGAAGCCTGACTCAACGAGTCTTACAAGCTCCTCAACAGCCTGCTCCTCATCGGGGCCGCCTGCGATGATGCGAATGTCTGTGCCACCCATAATGCCAAGTGAAAGAACGCCGAGTAAGCTCTTAGCGTTTACTCTTCTTTCTTCCTTCTCAACCCAGATTGATGACTTAAATTCATTTGCTTTCTGGATAAAGAATGTAGCAGGACGAGCGTGAAGACCAACCTGATTCTGAACTTTTACATCTTTAACAAACATATCAATATCTCCCACACATATAAATTTGGTCGTTTTTTGAGATTAAATTCTAATATATTATAACCGTTTAATCGGGCTTCGTCAATGCCAAAACGGGAGTTTAAAACTTTTTGGTTGCAAGCCTAAACATCGACAAAAACCGAAGACTAAATTTGTGCATTTTTACCATAAATTTTTTGCCGTTCAAGACACTATGCACAATTTTCAGCTGCAATAGTACACATTTACTCTTTAATTGTCGTTTTGAGTGGTGTCTTTCATTTCCTGCTGCTGCTTAAACTCTCTCAAAAACTCTATGTCCTTTTTAGTCAGCTGGGCTTTAGATAGCATATCAGGTCTTCTAAGATAAGTTCTCATAAGGCTTTGTTGGCGCTTCCAATTGCTTATGTTTGCATGGTGCCCCGATAACAGTATATCCGGAACAGCTTGCCCGTGCCACTCGTAGGGTCTGGTATATTGAGGGTGCTCTAAAAGTGAGCTGTAATGACTCTCGTCGCTAAAGGCCTCCTCGTTGGGAAGTACCCCGGGGAGCATCCTTGAAATGCTGTCTGCCAAAACCAATGCCGGAAGCTCACCGCCTGTGAGCACATAGTCACCAATAGAGATTTCTTCGTCAACGATTTCCTCAATGACTCTCTCGTCAATGCCTTCATAATGGCCGCAGAGAATGGCAATGTTCTCAAGCTTAGAAAGCTCCTTGACTCTTGACTGGGTGAGTGTTTTGCCCTGAGGTGACATATATATTAGGTGAGGGCGTTTTCCAATCTCTTGACAAAGGCTCATATAGCAATCATATATGGGCTGCACCTGCATTATCATTCCCATTCCTCCACCGTATGGAGTATCGTCAACTCTTTTGTGCTTGTCAAGGGTGTAGTCTCTTATTTGTCGGCAGTTAATTTCTACAAGGCCGGCTTGCCTGCTTCTGCCTATTATGCTTTCGCCTAAAACGGCCTCACACATCTCAGGAAAGAGGGTAAGTATATCAATTCTCATCGTCAAATATTCCTTTCAATGGGCGAATTTTAATAACACCCTTAACCACATCTGTGTCAATGACAACATGGGGAATAGCCGGAATAAGATATTCCTTGTCGCCTTGCTTAATATGCCAAACATCGTTTGCCCCTGTTTGAGACACATCGCTTATAGTGCCGTATATTTTAGTCTCGTCATCAGCGTCAACGACAGTGCAATCAATAAGCTCCTGGATAAACCAAGTGCCCTCAGGGAGCTTTGCGTCACTTCTTTTCATATACACTATTTTGTTTCGGTACTCTGCCGCTGCCTCAACAGTGTCAACACCTTGTATTTTCATAATGACCATAGCACCGTTTGCTCTTGAGGAAACGCTAATGGGCTTTTCACCTTTTTTATCGAGATATAGCGTTTTAAACTTTTTCATATATTCCGGGCTGTCGCACCATGGCTGAACACGCATCTCACCTTTAATGCCGTGAGTCGAGGTTATTTTGCCAATTTCAAGATATTCCTTTATCATAAGTCCTCCCATAAAAATAAAGAGAAATAGGGTTAGTGCATTAATTTAGTCGCTTTTAAAGGGCTTCTTTTGAATAACATCTGAAAGAAGCCCTTTAATAGCCTTTATTCACTTAATATTATTCCTTGGGCAATGGAGCGAGCCAATCAGGGTTAACCTCGCCGCCTAAAAGCTCACAAAGGTAAGCATAAAGTAAATTCCAGAATTTCCAGAATGCTGTTTCAAAGCTTTCAAATACTTCGTTCATAACAAATTCCTCCTATTCAAGATGTTTTCATTATATACCATATGAACTGTGATTTCAAGAATTTTCCTCAAAAATTATGTCACAAGTTTTAGCTGAGATGGCATCTATAAGATTTTTAGGTGAGATAAACAGCTGCACTCCCAAAGCACCACCGCTTATAATTATCTCCTCAAAATCTAAAATGCTTTGATGGATAACTGTTTTAAATTGCTTTTTCATGCCTATAGGTGTGCAGCCGCCTCTTATGTACCCTGTAACAGCCTTAATATCCTTGACATGTAAAAGCTCCACACTTTTTTCGCCCACAGCCTTTGCTGCCTTTTTTAAGTCAACCTCTTTGTCTATAGGCAAGACAAAAACGTAGTTTTCACCGCTTTTGCCCACTGCCACAAGAGTCTTAAAGGTCATGTCATAGCTTTGTGAGAGCATATCCGCAATGTGTATGCCGTCAATAAACTCCTCACATTGATAATAGTTGACCTTATACGGGATTTTCTTTTTATCGAGAATACGCATAGCGTTTGTCTTCAATCCTTTATCCTTTGCCATAATAACCCCTACTTAATAAAAATGCTTATAATATAATAGCACAGCTTTTTATCTTTTTCAATCTTTGAGGGATAAAATAATTTAGGCGGAAAGACTAAACTCACCGCCTAAAAAGTATTTACTTTTTCTCTTTTTCTTCCCTCATTTCCTCTTGAATCCTTCTTTTTCTGCTTCTAATTGAGTTATATCTGTCGTAGATATAATCGTCAATTTTGTCAAATCTAAAAGGATTGTCGTAAGGAAAGCTGCTTTTTTGGTTTTCAAGCATAAAAAATCACCCTCATTATTTTGCCACAGTGTGCAATAATTATGAGGGTGAACATGTGTTAAATTTAAGGAAAAATGGCTATTTTTTCCACGATTTTACGCTTGAAGGATAGAAACTCATCGGTCATTAAAAGAGCGTTATTTCTTGGTTTTGGCAGCTCTACAGTGAATTCTCCAATGATTTTGCCGGGCTTGCCCGAAAGAATATAGATTCTGTCCGAGAGCAAAATGGCCTCATCAATGTCGTGAGTGACCATAAGAGAGGATAGCTCTATTTTTTTCATTATGTCTAAGTACCATTGATGAACAGCATTTTTAGTTATG
Organism: uncultured Faecalibacterium sp.; assembly: GCA_964504475.1. Taxonomy (GTDB): domain Bacteria; phylum Bacillota; class Clostridia; order Oscillospirales; family Acutalibacteraceae; genus UBA6857. The sequence continues at coordinate 3,247 of CAZDEL010000019.1, forward strand.
GTGTCAAGGGCACTGAAGGGCTCGTCAAGCAGGGCAACACCATCTGAGGCAAGATAGGTGCGAAGAAAGGCTGCTCGCTGTTTCATTCCGCCTGACAGCTGATGTGGATATTTCTTCTCAGTGCCTTTAAGACCAAAAAACTCGAAATGCTCCTTTGCCTTTTCTCTTGCTGCTTTTTTGGGAGTACCCTTAATAATTAAGGGGAGAGCCACATTGTCAAGGACAGTGTAGTAGGGTAGCAGCAAATCCTTTTGGTGCATATAGCTCATTTTGCCGCATTTGCCTGTTATGTCTTCACCGTCTAAAAGTACCCTGCCGCACTCGGGAGGATTAAGACCTGCAAGGGCATTAAAAAGTGTAGTCTTGCCACTGCCGCTAACACCTAAAAGGGAAACTATCTCACCTTGATTTAAGGTTATGCTCACATCTTCAATTATTTTTGTGCCGTCAAAACAAACGGTTATGTTATCTGCTTTTAATTTTTCCATAAGTAATCCCTTTTATGAAAGATAGTCATTTGTAAAGCCTGTGCCGGGAGAGATTGGTTTTTCAACAAGGTTTTCGTCGCTAAGCCATGTGTAAAAGTTATCCCAACGCTTCGGGTCAATAACACCCCATGAGTCAGCGTCGTCAATATACTTTTCGCTTATCCACTTTTGGCTTTCAATTACAAGCTCCTCAGAGCCTATAAGAGAGCCGGTGGTGTCGCCCTTAATTAAGATATGTGCCGCTGTTTCCGGGTTTTCTATAGCGTACTCATATCCCTTTGCTGTGGCGGCAAGGAAGGCTTTTGCAGTCTCAGGGTCATTTTTAAGAAAATCATTGTTGGCAATGATGACAGGTGTGTAAAAATCAAAGACGCTGTCAAGCTCGCCAAAGTCAAAATATTCAAAGTCCATGCCTGAAAGCTCAGCGTTAATGCCACTCCATGCGTAGTATATCCACACTGCATCGGTGTCATTATTTTTAAGAGCCATAGCCTCATTTGATGTGACATTTGGTATAAGAGTAACCTTTGAAAAGTCACCGCCGTCATTTTCCATGACCCTTTTTATTATAGCCTTATCAGTGGGGCTATCCCATGTGGAGTAGCGTTTGCCCTCTAAGTCCTTAGGTGTGGCACAGTCACGAGAGATTATGCCGGAGGTGTTGTGCTGCAAAATAGTCGCAACAGTGGTGATGTTAAGAGGCTCATCCGAGGCAAAGTTAGCTGCAAGAGAGTCCTGAGCGGAAATGCCAAACTGTGACTGACCTGCCGAGGTCACCATTTCTGCACCGTTTTCAGGTGGCTGAACTATTGTCAGTTTAATTCCCGCTTGCTCATAATAGCCTAATTTATCTGCCACATAAAAGCCTGTATGGTTTGTGTTAGGTGTCCAGTCAAGGCACAGGGTTATCTCCTTCAAGTCGCTATCCTTGTCGGCAGAGTCCGAACAAGCCGCAAGACAAAAAAGAAGAAGGAGTGAAAGTGTAATAGCAATTAATTTTTTCATACCGAAAATCCTTTCTTTTACTTTCTTCTCTTATAGGGCATAGCAAGATTTTTAAGTAATGCAACTACTCCCATAAGAGCAAGACTGACTAAAGACACAAGGATAATCACCGCAAACATTTTGTCAAAGGCATATGCCTTTTTAACTCTCGTCATATATACACCAAGACCCTCAAAGCCACCGAGCCACTCTGATATAACCGCACCCACAACGCTATAGGAAGCGGAAACCTTGAGTCCGGAAAAGAACTGCTCTGTCGCATGGGGCAATTTTATATAGCGGAAAATCTTAAAATTTCCACCGCCCATGCTTCTAATAAGGTTTATACTATCCTTATCTGCACTTTTAAAGCCATCGAGCAGGGATATTGTGATTGGGAAAAAGGTGGTCAGTACCACAAGAGTAATTTTAGGTGCCATTGAAAAGCCCATCCACAAAACTAAAAGGGGAGCAATTGCAATGGTGGGTATTGTTTGAGTGATAACGAGTATAGGGTACAATGCCTTGTAAAGAAAGTCGAAGCGATCCATTAAAACCGCAATGACAAAGGCAAGGGCAGTACCAATAAACAGACCGTATAATGCCTCCTGCAAGGTTATCACGCTGTGAGACATGAGTATGTCAAAGTCAGCGATAAAAGCTTTTATGACATCTAAGGGTGAGGGGAGCATATAAGTCGGTACTATCTCACCCTCAGAAAGGAAAAGCCACAGGAAAAACACTATAAGCAGTGAAATTGCAGGCGCGATTTTACTTGTGATGCTTTGAAACCTTTTTGTCAATGGTTAAAACCTCACCTTCAGGCTTATAAACAACCTTAATATATGCGCTGACGCTTTCGCAGCCTGCCTTAATTGCAACCTTTTGGCAGTTGGCTGCTATTTCCATGAGCTGGTCATAGCTGTCGCCCTCGATAGTTGTTTCAAAGGGACCAACATAATAGTTAAGACCTGAGGAAGCGATATAAGCGATAACCTCATCCACGATGCGGATAAGCTCCTCCTCACTGTCTGTTTGTGGTAAAACTTGAATTGCGATACTCGCTGTCATAATATTGACACTCCTTATGTAAAAATATTAACATAGGAATTTTCCTGCGGTTCATGGCTCTCCTCGCCGGCAGAGGAATAAAAAAGCACCACTCCAATAAGGATGGTGCATGAATTTCAGAGCGTTTTACTTAGCCTACGTCGGTATTATCCGAATCAGGTCATGGGTATGATCTCAGCCGATATAATCAGCACCCCCAGTAATATTCTTATGTTAAGTGGATTATAGCACTGAATAATATTGTTGTCAAGGGATTTTTTTAAGTTTTTTACACATAGGCTTATATGCCACTTGATTTTTCCAAAAAAGGAGAGTATAATGGTGATAAACCTAAAGGTAAAAAAAGAGGAGGCAAAAACATGAACAAAAGCAATGTATTACAAGCAGTCAAATTCGCCTTATTTTCCATTTCAGCAGGCGTTATCGAGACCGTGACATTCGTCCTTTTAAATGAGGTTGCAAAGCTTACCTATTGGCCGGCTTATCTCACGGCTTTGATATTATCCATTTTGTGGAACTTCACCTTTAACCGTCGTTTCACATTCCGCTCAACAGCAAATGTGCCCGTGGCAATGGCAAAGATATTTGTGTTTTATCTTTTCTTCACACCACTGTCAACCTGGCTTGGCAACATGGCAGCAAGCAAGGGCGTCAATGAGTATATTGTACTCGCTTTAACCATGGCTGCAAACTTTGTCCTTGAGTTCCTTTACAGCAAGTTTATTGTTTACAGAGGACAGGAAAACACCATTGACAATAAAGACAAAGACACAGCCGAAAACATAGAATAAGCTAAAGCTAAACATTAATATTTTTACCGCAGAGATGAAAGTCTTTGCGGTTTTAAATTTTAGTGGTGGCGTAACTCCATTGGGCAGTAACACTCAACAGCTCATTTCAGCACCTTTAATCGGGTGCTTTTTTCATACACAAAGCTTACCGTTTTTCGGCTCTTTCTTCCCTTCTATGGCAAGGTACAACAAAATAAAAACACGGCGGAATCAAAATGAAACCGCCGCTTAAATTAAAACGATAGATGCGTTTGTTTATCCGAAACAAATCGGGTTCGGACAAACCTACACTGCTTAAGTTTATTCGCAGAGCGAAAAGCTTTCTTTTCCTGCTGCACAACGAGGACACTCAAAATCGTCAGGTAGGTCCTCAAACGCTGTTTCAGGCTCGATTTCAAACTCAGAGAAGCCTTCGTTTTCGTCGTATTCCCATCCGCATACGTCACAGACATAAATCATTTCTGTTTCGCTCCTTTCAGTGCTTGTGTATTTACAGACTAATATATATCACTATAACGAGGATTTGTCAAGGGGTTACAGTTAATATTTTACATTAGCTCGCAAATCATATCGCAAAGCTCAGTGGGTGAGTCAATAGCCTTGCCCGCAATAAGACAGCCTTGTGCGTAAAGTATCTTTGCATATTTTGCGGCAGTGTCCTTATCGGTGTCATAAAGGCTCTTGATTTTTTCGGCTATGGGGTGATTTTTGTTTATCTCTAAGACGAGAGTGGCCTTTGCGCCCTTTGAGCCGGGCATTGCCGAGAGCACCTTTTCCATTTCCAGTGAGAGCATACCCTCACTTGTCAGGCAAACAGGGTGGTTTTGCAGCTTAGTGGTGAAGCGCACCTCACTAACAGCGTCACCAATGCTTTCTTTAAGGAAGGTACGAAGCTCCTTGGTGTCCTCGTTTTCCTTGTTAATAGCCTCTTTTTCGGCCTCATCATCTAAGTCGAGATTGCCGGCACAAATGTTAGTAAAGGTCTTCTCCTTATATTGTACCAGCATCTGAAGTGCAAACTCGTCAACATCATCTGTAAGGTAAAGTATCTCATAGCCTTTGCCCTTAACAGCTTCGCTTTGAGGCAGCATATCAATTTTATCCACTGTTTCACCGCAAGCGTAATAAATAGTCTTTTGATCTTCCTTCATTCTGTCAACATATTCGCTGAGAGTTACAAGCTTCTTTTCGCTTGAGGAGTAGAACATAATTAAGTCTTGAAGTGACTCCTTGTGAGCACCATAGTCGCTGTAAACGCCATATTTAAGCTGTACACCAAAGGTCTCGTAGAATTTGATATAATCCTCACGATTGTCTTTAAGCAGCTTAATAAGCTCATTTTTAAGCTTCTTTTCAATGTTTTTGGCAATTATTTTAAGTATATGGTCATGCTGGAGAGTTTCTCTTGAAATATTAAGTGAGAGGTCAGCAGAGTCCACAAGACCCTTAACAAAGCTAAAATAGTCAGGGAGAAGCTCGCTGCACTTATCCATAATCATAACGCCGTTAGAGTAAAGCTGTAAGCCCTTTTCATAATCCTTTGAGTAGAAATCAAAGGGAGCGTGTGAGGGGATATAAAGCAAGGCATCATATGATATTTGACCCTCAGTCTTAGAGTGGATAGTTTTAAGAGGAGCCTGGAAGTCATAGAATTTTGATTGATAAAATTCGTCGTATTCCTCTTTTTTAATTTCGCTCTTTGATTTTCTCCAAAGAGGTACCATAGAGTTAAGCTGAGTATCCTCACTTACAGTCTCGTACTCATCCTCCGTGCCCTCTTTAAGTGATGTGGTCGTCATCTCCATCATAATGGGGTAGCGAATGTAGTCTGAATATTTGCCTACGATATCCTTAAGAGTATATTGGTCAAGATATTGGTCGTAGTTTTCATTTTCAGTGTTGTCCTTAATTTTAAGGGTGATAACTGTGCCCGGCTCGTCCTTTTGAGCTTCGGTTATTGTGTAGCCGTCAACGCCTTCGCTTTCCCAAAGATAAGCCTTGTCGCTGCCGTGAGGCTTTGACAAAACGCTGACCTTGTCACTGACCATAAATGCCGAGTAAAAGCCAACACCAAATTGACCGATAATTTCAACATCGCTTTCCTTTTCGAGGTCATTTTTAAAGTCGTATGAGCCACTTTTTGCTATAGTACCAAGGTTGTTTTCCAGCTCATCTTCACTCATGCCACAGCCGTTATCGCTTATTGTGAGTGTACGATTTTCCTTGTCAGCGGCAAGGGTGATTTTATATTCGCTTCTGTCGATGCCGCTCTCGCCGTTTGCCATAGCATTATAATATCGCTTATCAAGTGCGTCACTCGCATTTGATATAAGCTCTCTGAGGAAAATGTCTTTATGGGTATAGATTGAGTTAATCATCATATCCATGAGTTTTTTACTTTCTGCTTTAAACTGTCGTTTGTCCATGATTATTACTCCTTAAATTGGTATTGCTAATTTTTAGCACTCGACACACCTGAGTGCTAATATATATTATATCCCACTTTTTTCCTTTGTCAAGACAAATATAAAAAATAATTGGTCTTTAATGCAAAAAGTAAAAAGGATCTTTAGTGTTGCCACCTTAAAGACCCTTTTAAATTAACTTATATATGGCAATGGGTTGACCTTGTTGCCGCCCACAAGCACCTCAAAATGTAAGTGAGGGCCTGTTGAGTTGCCTGTTGAGCCAATGCGTCCGATTTGTTGCCCCTGATAGACCTTTTGCCCCACTCTTACGGTTATAGAGCCGGGGTACATATGAGCGTAGCGTGTTTTTATGCCATTGCCGTGGTCTATGACCACTGTGTGACCGTAGCCTCGCCAGCCGCTATAGGCTGTGACTACAGTACCGGAAGCGGAGGCAACAACGGGTATGCCCGCCGAGCTACCATAGCCGAGGACTATATCAATGCCGCCGTGGAATGACCAACCGGAAATACTCGCACTTCTATAGCCGAAACGAGATGAAATAGCATTTGCGCCCCTCGTTGGCCAAATAAAGCTCCTTGATGGGGTGTATGATGAGGCGGAGGAGTTGGCTTTTGTTCCTATGAGGATAATCTCATCGGTGGGCTGCTTAATGACAACCTGTGAGACAACACCTGTATAGGCCTTTTTAGAGTCGATATAGGTGACAAGCTCTGTGATTTTTACCTTGCCGTTCTTACCCTTTTGTGTCGTCTTTTTGGTACCCTTATAAAGAGTTGAGGAGTTTTTCTTTACTGTTTCATATTTGAGGACTTCCGTTCTGGTTTTTGTTTTCATCACCTTAACTCTGACAGGTGAGGTGTCTGCGGTGAGATAGGCTTTAAGTCGGGCACTATCCCAAAGAGCGTCACTGTTTTCGGAATAATAGCCCTGCACATACTCTATTTCCTCAACGAAGCTTACAGTAGTGTTGCTGTCAGCATTTTTTTCATATGGCTCAAGCAGAGAGCTGAATACGCTGAGAGCATCACTCTCATTGTCTATTGCACACAAAAACTCACCGTCTATATAAATGCCGCAGGCTCTTTTATATGTGTGCTCAGCGTGGGCGAGTACAGCCTCGCTAATCATGTCGGCATTGCTAAGCTTAGCCGGCTCGACTCTCTCTAAGGAGAAGGATATGCCCGATAAAAGCTCACTGTATTCCTTGTCGTCAGATAGCATTGCCGAGATTATATCTCTTGTGTCCTCATAGGTTTCCTGGTTTTCAATATATCCTACAGTTTCATCGCCATACATAACCTTTAATGCGAAGACCTTGCCGCTTTGTGACAGGAAGACTAAGGCTAAAACGCCAATGATAAAAATAGGAAAAGCGTAGCTTAAAGCTCGCCTTAATATTTCCTTTTCCTCCGGAAGATAGTTTATAATATATCCCTTTAAGCCCTTTATAAAATAGGCGGTTTTGTTTTCGTCCTCCTGCTTTAGAGTCATTAGCCTTAAATGCTTTAGGTCTCTGTGAAAGGTGGAGGTGGAATTTAGCCTTTGTCTAAGGGATTTATCACGCAACTTTTGCGTGGATATATATATTCCTTTAATAAGACGAAAAACTAATTTTATTGGAAAAAGTATAAAGGGTAGGATAGTGAGGACTATTTTACTAAAGAGCTTTACATAAAACTCACCAAGGCTCTCAGCGAAATCAAGAAAAGTATTTAAGGCATCAATAAGTGAAAAGCTATGGTTTTCCTTTTGCTTAAAGGATAAATTTATCTCAGTGGGTATAACAAACTCGGCGGCATCTAATCCGTCGTATTTTTTATATTCTATCTTTTCCGGTATATATTCACCAAAAAAGTCCTTCTCCACAGCTCTCACCTCATTTCCTTAAATTTGATGTCGATTATTTTGTGGGGTAAATTAAATCTTCCTCACACCAGTTTTTGAGCACCTCGCACATAAGCTCTGCCTCTTTTTTTGCCCCACACAAATTGTGGTCACGATAGTTACCACATTCCTCAGGGGAAACGCCGGGAACTTCGCCCTCAAAATCAGCGCAAAAGCGAAGTGCGTTTTTAGTCAGCTCTATTGCATCTTTTTTTGACAGTGTGTCAAGAGTGATAAAGTAAAAGCCTGTTCTGCAACCCATAGGGCCAAAATAGACGATTTTATCCGATACATTGGAGTTTCTGACATAGGTTGCAAAAAGGTGCTCTAAGGTGTGTATTGCGCCATTTGTCATGACCTGCTCAACATTGGGTCGTCTTGACCTTATGTCATAGGTTATAGTGTTTGCATCAGTTCTTGAAAGATACATACCCTTTGGTAAAATTGTGTGATCAATTGTAAAGCTTGCTATTTTTTCCATAATAATTATCCTTTCTCAGTTAAAGCTAATAGGTTTATTTTTATTGCCGAAAAGACGCTTGACAGCAAGTCTCAGGCCTTTGTTTTCCTCTTTTTTTAATAAAGGGTCGTCCTTTAAAATAGCTTGTGCAGCTAAAGCCGATTGACGCACCACATCCATATTTTCAGTCAGTGATGCAATTTTAAGCTCAGGCAAGCCGCGCTGTCTCTCGCCAAAGAAGTCACCGGGGCCTCTAAGCTCCAAATCCTTATCGGCTATTGCGAAGCCGTCATTGGTTTTGCACATTACTCCAAGTCGAGAGCGGACACTGTCACTGCCGTTGTCGCTTATTAGTACGCAATATGACTTTGCGCTGCCTCTGCCGACTCTGCCGCGGAGCTGGTGAAGCTGTGACAGACCAAAGCTTTCAGCGTTCTCTATGACCATAATGGCGGCATTGGGCACATCGACCCCCACCTCTATAACTGTGGTTGATACGAGTAGCTGTATGTCGCCTGAGGAAAAGCCCGACATGACCTTGTCCTTATCCTTGCCCTTCATTTTGCCGTGGAGTAAGCCAACCTTATAGCCGGAGAACTCCTTTTCACTAAGCTCTTTGGAGTATTCAACAGCCGAGGCAACATCGTTTTCACTCTCGTCAACAGCAGGGCAAACAATATATGCTTGAAGCCCCATATCCAGGTGCTTTTTAATAAAAGCATATATTCTTTTTCTATATGAGGAGTCCACGCAATAGGTGGATATTTTTTGCCTGCCCTTTGGCAGCTCGTCTATTATGCTAACATCAAGCTCGCCATATATAATCAGTGAAAGAGTACGAGGAATGGGAGTGGCACTCATAACAAGGGTGTGAGGGTTATTGCCCTTTGAGGATAATATCCCTCTTTGATTGACACCGAAGCGGTGCTGCTCGTCGGTGATAATCAGACCTAAATTGCTAAAGACAGTGTCCTCACTTAAAAGAGCGTGAGTGCCAACGGCCAAAAGAGATGTGCCATCACTAAGACGCTGCTTAGCTTCCTTTTTCTTTTTTGGTGTCATAGAGCCGGTCAATAGCTCTATTTTTATATTTGTGCCCTCAGTCAGCTTTAAAAGTGTCTCATAGTGCTGGTTCGCTAAAATTTCCGTGGGAGCCATAAGGGCACTTTGGATATTGTTTTTTGCCGCCGTATAAATAAGACAGGCCGCAACTACAGTTTTACCGCTGCCTACATCGCCTTGAATAAGTCTATTCATGGGCTTGCCGCTTGTCATGTCACTTATACATTCCCTTATGACTCTTTTTTGAGCGTTAGTTAAGGAAAAGGGGAGAGTAGAAATAAACTCATCGCTATAGTCTGTTTCTATTTTTAAAGCCTGGGTATTTTTTCTGTGGTCTTTAAGCCTTCTCATGCCTGTTTGCAAGGTGAGAAGCTCCTCAAAAATAAGGCTCTTTTTGGAGATTTCAAGGTCGGCATTATTCTTTGGAAAATGCACTGTCCTTAAAGCGAATTGCTCGTGAGCAAGAGAATATTCTCTGCGAACAGCGTCGGGAATGGGTGCAGGGAGATTTTGCTCAAAGTATATGTTCAAGGCATTTTCCATGATTTTTGAAATGACCTTTGAGCTTAGCCCTGCCGTTAGAGGATAAACGGCTCTCATGCCACAGTTGTCATCTAAAGGCTCAACAACAGGGTTTGACATATCAAGTGACCCGCTTTGAGCGGTGACCTTGCCATAAAAAATATACTCCTGACCCTGCTTTAAAGAGTCTGCAAGATATTTGCTGTTAAATATGGTTATGTGAACTCCGGCAACACCGTCGGTGACTGTTGTCTTATAAAGGGTCATGCCGTTTTTTACACGATACTCTATTGGGTCGTAGCCGACAACGGCACTAAAGGCACACACGCTGTCGGGTACAATAGAGGATATATCAGTCAAAACAGAAAAATCAAGATATGCTCTGGGATAAAAATGCACAAGCTCATAAAGAGAGGTTATGCCTAATTTTTTTAATAGCGCCTCTCTTTTTTCGCCAACACCTTTTATATATTTCAGAGATATTTCATTGGAACTCACTTTGACACACTCCATGAATAAATATTGCGGAAGGGTTCGTACTCATTTATGCTGTCCTCATATGTCAGCTCTCTTGAGTAATAAGCCACACCTTCTCTGAAAAGCAGGGGAATAAAGGGCTTTTCCAAAGAGAAAACCTGCAAGAAGGTTGAAATATCAATTTTGCCGCTAATAAAATCATAATATGCCGCAACTGTGGCACCGGATAAATCTATGCCATAGTTAGCACTTGCACCTTCGCTGAAAAATGGGGAAAGGCTCATATCGGGGGTGAGCTTGATTTCTCCCACATAAAGGTCATATTCTCCCTTTGCCAAAGCGGCCTTATACTCCTCGTAGCTAAGCTTATTAAATGTGAGCTTAACGCCAAGGTCTGTGAGGGCTTTGGCTATAATTTGAGCGCATTTCAGCTTAGAAGCGTTTTCCTTATTGACAATCAAGGTAAGCTCTAAATAGTTATAATTTTTTGAGCGGTACTTGTTAGTGTTGTACTCATATTTATAGCCGCAGCTTTCTAAAAGCTCCTCAGCCTTAATGGTACCGGACTCCTCCTGAGGTGTCTTAATGCCGGACACACACTTCCAAGTGGGGTTAAATGGGATATCACTAACACCGGCAATGCCGCTATAGGCTGAGTCACAGATTGCGTTTTTGTCTATCGCATAGGAAATTGCCTGCTTGATTTTGCTGTTTTTTAAGATTTTGGTTTTGTGGTTCATTCCAAGATAAACCATATTATTAAGGGAAACTCTAACAGTATTAGCGCTGATTTTAATATACTCCGAGTCAGTCATATCATCAAAAAAGTAGGTAAGGTCGCCTGTTTGAAGAAGGTAAAGCTCACCCTTGTCCGATGTTATTGGCACTAAGGAGATTTTCTTAGTTGCCATTTCCTCTTGTCTTACACTGTGTTCATTGGCAACAAGTATATATCCGCCGTCATTTTTCTTTAGCACATATCTGCCTGAGCCTGTGGGTACACCCTTTTCACCTGTGCCGTCTTTAACTATAGGGAAGGTAAGGCAGTTTTCGGAGAAAATATTAGGCGTCACAAGAGTAAAGGTCACACTGTCAACACCTGGTGAGGCGGAAGAAAAGTTTTCCAGTCTGCCGCTATAGTGAGGGCTTTGCTTTGCACAGTTAAAGGAGTAAACCACATCCTGAGCTGTTATGCTGCTGCCGTCGGAGAAAACAGCCTCACTGTCGAGAGTTACAGTGAGCATTTTGTCGCTGTTAGTGAAGGACAGGGCTATTAAAGGCTCAACGGTATATCCGTCACAAGGCAAAAACAAAGAGTCGTAAACCAGTGTCATAAGGCTTTTATTTGTGGGGCTGTCAGTGGTAAAGGGATTAAAGGACTTATCTTTATAGTAGCCTAAATTAATATTTCTTTCAATTTTCGGCGCAGTGGTGGTTTCGTCCGGCTCTGTGGTAGTCTCGTTTTCCAAGGTCGTATCATTGACATTGTCCCCACAGCCTGCGAGTATGCCAATAATAAGGGAAAAGCATATTAGTAGACAAATCAGTTTTTTCATAAATTTTCTCCTATTCAAAGCGCACTGCTTCAGTGCCTTTGCATTTTCCGCTTTTTTCATCAATGGTAAAAATGCAGCCGTTTATCATTGAGTCGCCTGCCGCATGATTAAAGTGAGTGGGCATATTGTTTATAAACTTATTAATGACAACGCTCTTATCAACACCTAAGACGCTGTTTATGACTCCACACATACCAATATCACTTATGTACCCTGTACCGCCGCTCAAAACTCTGTCGTCATTAGTCAGCACATGAGTGTGAGTGCCAAATAAAGCGCTCACTCTGCCGTCAAGATAAAAGGCCAACGCCTGCTTTTCTGAGGTTGCCTCAGCGTGAAAGTCAACGAGAATTATATTCGTTTGCTTTTCCATTTCCTTTAAGGCTCTGTCTGCGGCAATAAAGGGATTTTCCAAAGCTTCCATATACATTGTGCCCATGAGATTTAATATGCCGATTTTATAAAAGCCGGTGTCAACTATTTCATAGCCCCTGCCGGGGTTAGAGGCGTGATAATTATACGGCCTTATTATGTCGTTGCACTCGTCGAAAAAGTCATAGGCCTCCTTGCGTCTGAAAGCGTGATTGCCCGTTGTTATAAAGTCAACTCCGCTTGTAAAAAGATGCTCGGCGGAAAAGGGAGTTATGCCGTTGCCTGCGGCAGAGTTCTCACCATTGGCTATGGTAAAATCAATGCCCTTAAGCTTTTTAAATGAGGGTAGCTTCTTTCTGACAAATTCGCAGCCGGCAGTGCCTACGACATCGCCTAAAACAAGTATGTTCATTTCATTTTCTCTTTTCTTTTTGTACTTAGTCGTTTAAATATTCGCTTATATCAAAGTCATCATCGTTGGGATAATAATCCCAGCCGTCGTAGTAGTTACCTTGACTTTCCTCCTCGGATATTTCGGGCAGCTCCTTTACTACCTCCATTTTTCTGCCCTGCATCCATAAAAAGTGACTCACCCTGACAGTGTAGCCACAGCCGGGAGGTGTGAGCCAATCACTGACAGATGCCTCAGGTAGACCAAAGTTTGCGAGTATAGTTGAAATAACGCCGCCGTGAGTGACGATAACAAGGTCTTGCGTGTCGGTTTTAATAATGCCATCAACTATTTTTTCAAAGGTGGTGCATACTCTTTTGGCAAAGTCCTCATTGCTCTCACCAAAGGGTGGTCTTGCACCGGGCTCGCCCTTGAGCCACGGCTCAAAGTTAGGCTGCTTTTTGTGAAGCTCGTCTGCTGTTTTGCCCTCGAACTCACCAAAGTTATACTCCGTAAGGCCGTCAATGACAACGGGCTTTATGTCGGGATAAATTATTTCAGCAGTTTCAAGGCACCTTTTTAATGGGGAAGAAAAAATAATAGGTGCTGTGGGATATGAATAATCCTCAGTCATTTTTTTGATTTGCTCCTTAGCTTCGCTGCAAAGGGGTGTGTCTGTTATGCCGCAATAAACGCCGTCAAGATTATCCTGAGTGAAGCCGTGACGAATAAGATGTATACGATAGGTTTTCATTTTATTATAAATCTCCTTGCTGAGTACCAATATTGTCTGTCAACTTAATATTATATAATAAAAGCAGGGAAAATTCAATCTTTATAATTGAAAAAGCAAAGAAAGTCAGTTATAATATTTTCAGTAATTCTCAGGGAGGACATTATGCTTAATTTTATTATCGGTGTCAAAAACAGTGGCAAGACAAAAAAATGCCATGAGATATTAGCTCAAAGCCTTGCAAAAGGAAAGGGTGCAATGATAATTGTGCCTAAGCAATTCACCTTTGAGACAGATAGGGGGATACTCTCCCTTTTAGGCCCAAAGATAGCCTGTGAAATAGAGGTCTTGTCATTTTCAAGGCTTTGTCATGTTGCCCTTAGCACCTATGGCGGCATAAAGCAGCCCATTGCGGCTTCGGGCATGAGAGAGATATTTATGTCTGTTGCCATTGACAGTCTAAAGGATAAGCTGTCATTTTTCAGCAAGCATAAAAGTGAAATTGCCTTCACTCAAAAGATGCTGAAAGAAAACGATTCCTTAAAGAAAAGCGGCATAACCTATGAGCAGTTAGAGGAATTAGGTGAAAAGGCAGAAAACAATCTTCTTAAATCAAAGCTTACTGAGACGGCGCTTATTTTCCGCACCTATGATGCAATCATATCTCAAAGTCACTTTGATGATGGTGATTTACTCATGAAGGTTCATGATATACTCATTGGTACAGACTTTTTTAAGGATAAAACTGTGGTCATTGACGGCTTTAAAAGCTTCACTCAGCCGGAGCTTTGCCTAATTAAGCTAATGCTTAAAAACGCCCACGAGGTTTATGTGTCACTTTGCACTGACGATATTATGGGTACTGATGACACGAGCGCCTTCTCTTTCGTGAATTTCACCGCAAGAAAGCTCAGAAGCATTGCCGGCAATGAGGGAATAGGCATAGGAGAGGTTATTAAAACAGAAAGAGATGAGAGTAAGTTTTCCGAGGAAATGCTCTTTTTACAGGAAAATATATATTCCGCCACCTTTACTCCCTGGGATAAGGTGACAGATAAGGTGGGCATTATTGAGGGTCAAGGCATAGAGGATGAGTGTGACGCAGTTGCAAGGAAGATAAAATCTCTTATACGCATGGGAGATTATCGCATGAGAGATATTGCCGTTGTCTTTAGAGAAAACGGTAAATATGAGCAGTGCATTAAACGCTCACTTAAAAAGTATTCACTGCCTATATTTGAGGACAGAAGACAGCCTATTAATAATCAGCCCTTAATTTGCTATGTAAAAAGTCTACTTTCCATTATGAGTGAGGGCTTTAACTCCGAAAGCATTTTCAGGCTTATAAAAACGGGGCTTTGCTTTTTAGATGAGGACGAGATAGCCGAGATAGAAAACTATGTCTTCACATGGGATATTAAGGGCGTAAAATGGCTTCGGGATTTTGAAGGAAACCCTGAGGGCTTTGGCAGCAGCGCAACAGACAAAACCGATGAGCGACTGTCATTAATAAATGAAACGAGAAGAAAAATCATTGAGCCGTTATTAGACTTGCGTGAAAAGCTTAAAAACAAAAACGGCAAGGAAACGGCCGAAATTATATATTATTACCTTCGTCAAAATAAGGTGGACGAGGCTCTTAAAAGCTATGCTTTATCCTTGCAGGACAGAGGACTTAGTGAGCTTGCTATAGAGCAGGAGCAGGTTTGGGATATGCTTATGACTGTCTTATCGGAGCTTGCCGAGTCCTTAAATGACAGAAGTGTACCCATGAAACGCTTTTATGAGCTGTTTGACCTTGTAGTCTCGGGCAAATCCTTAGGTAAGCTCCCTGACGGCTATGACGAAATTTATGTTTGTGACGCTGAAAGAATCCTCACAAAATCAGCTAAGGCTGTCTTCGCGGTGGGAATGAACAGCGGAGTCTTCCCCTTAGAGCAAAAGGATAATGGACTTTTCAGTGCCTTGGAAAAGAAAAAAATAGCCTTACTTGGCACAAAAATAGGTGAGGATATAAATGAGCTGCTTTTAAAGGAGAGATTCATTTGCTACAGCACCTTGTGTTCAGCGCAACAGATGCTCTATCTTTCATACAGCACCTGTGTTGGTACCGAAAAGCTAAGTGCAGGCGAGTGCGTCCAAGATATTATTGAGCTTTTCCCAAACTGTAAAAGGATATCCACCTGTGAGCAGGATATATATGACCTGATTGAGAGCGAGGAAGCCGCCTTTGAGCTTATGGCAAAAAAGTGGTCAGATGACGATGACGAAATCGCAACCCTTAAAGAGTTCTTTAGAAATAACGAAAAGTATAAGGGCAGACTTGAAGCTCTTGAAAGAGCGGTCAGTGACAAGGATTTTGCCTTTAAAAACAAGGAGATATCTAAGGAGCTTTTTGGTAGGGATATGTATTTTTCAGCTTCACAGCTGGAGGTCTATTATAAGTGCCCCTTTATGTACTTTTGCAGGTATGGAATAAAAGCAAAGCCCAGACCAAAGGCAGAGCTTGATGCGGCTATGGGCGGCAATGTGGTGCACTATGTGCTGGAAAATATCCTTAGAAATCATAAGGGCAAGGAGTTTTTATCTCTTTCGTCACAGGAAATAGACGAGGAAATAAGAGAGCTGCTTGGGGAGTATATGAAAAAATATATGGGTGACGGCTGTGATATGACAGTGCGCTTTACTTATCTTTACACACGAATGCAAAAGGTGCTGCGACATTTGCTACAAAGGCTCATAGCTGAGTTTGACGACAGCGACTTTGAGCCATGGGATTTTGAGCTGTCAATAGGCAAAAACGAAAAGGTAAAGCCCTTTAATGTTCCCTTGCAAGACGGCAGTGTAAAGCTCATAGGCAAAATAGACCGTGTGGATAAAATGGACTTAGGCGGCAAGAGATATATTAGGATAGTCGATTATAAAACAGGTATAAAGGAGTTTAATTTAAGTGATGTTTTCTATGGCATAAATATGCAAATGCTCCTTTATTTAATAAGCATATGGCGTGGCGGCACAGAGGGCTATGAGGATATTACACCGGCGGGTATATTGTATTTTCCTGCAAGACTGTCTGCGTGTAATGTGGAAAGATATGATGAGGAGAAAACGAAAACCCTAAAGTCTATGCAAACAGGCAAAATGAGTGGTATGCTGGTCTATGACCCTGACAGCACCGCAGCAATGGATAAAAGCCGAAGAGCAATATTCCTTCCTGTGAAGTATAACAAAAAGTCTGATTTACCCTCAGGAAATTTTATAACCCTGACTCAGCTTAAAAAATTAGGCGAAATGCTCGATGAGATGATAAAAAACATGGGTGACAGGCTTCACGACGGCTTAGTGGAGGCAAGGCCTATATATGGCAAGGGTCAAGGGGAAACCTGCACATGGTGCGACTATAAGGATGTTTGTCTAAAGGATAAGCCTAAGGTGCGCTATGCTGAAAAAATGACTCATGACCAATGTATAAAAAAGCTTATGGGAGGTGAAACAGATGACAAAAAAATGGACAAGTGAGCAAAAAGATGCTATAGACGCTCTTGACGGCAATATCCTCGTGTCAGCGGCGGCAGGCTCGGGTAAGACAGCCGTATTGACTCAGCGCGTTATAAAAATGATAAGCGAGGGCGAAAACCCTGTCAGTGCAGATAAATTGCTTATTGTTACCTTTACGAGAGCGGCGGCAAAGGAAATGCGTGAAAGAATAAGTGGGGCACTTAGTGAGCTTATAAGAAAGGAACCCACAAACAGAAAGCTGATAAATCAGCAAATGCTTTTAGCTTCGGCAAAAATATGCACTATTGATAGCTTTTGTCTTGACCTTGTTAAGGAAAACTTTGAAAGCTTAGCTTTCCCACCTGATTTTAAAATAGGTGATGAGGGGGAATTGGCTCTCTTAGGAAAAGAAGCTATGGACATGACAATGGAGACTCTTTATAAAAATGACGAAAACGGCTACTTTAAAAGCCTTAATGAGCTTCTTTTCAGCGGACGAGACGACTCTAAATTGTGCGAAGCAATTGAAAAGCTCTATGATGCCGCTATGTCATTCCCCTTCCCCGAAAAGTGGCTCGACGGTCTTTGTGACAGCTTTGAAGTAAATCAAGGCGCAAAGGACAGCGTATACGGAAAAATAATCTTAGAGCACATATTGTCAGTTATAAGCTATCTCATTGATATTATAAACTCAATGCTTTTAAATATAGAGGGTGATGAGGTCTTTGAAAAGGCATATTATGACGCTGTGACCTCAGACAAGGCTCAAATTGAAAGCGTTAAAGAAAAAATCGAAAAGGGCGACACATGGAATAATATAAGGCAGTGTATCAGTGCTTACTCATCTCAAAGACTCGGCAGAGTACCGGCTGAGAGGAAGGACGAGTTTATTGCTATGACTCTAAAGGAAAGCCGTGAGACTGTCAAAAAGGAAATGAAAAAGCTATTGGAGGTCATGTGCTGTAGTGAAGAAGAATATGCCGACGACATGAGCTTCTTCAGCCCCTTGATTTCCACTCTCATTGAGTGTGCGAAGCTTTACAGTAAAAATTTTGAATTGTTAAAAAGAGAAAAGAAAACCGCCGACTTTAACGATATAACCCATATGGCAATTAATTTGCTTGTGGAGGAAGAAAACGGTGAGCTCAAAATAACCCAGGTGGCAAATTCTCTCAAGGAAAGCTTCGAGGAAATATTAATTGACGAATATCAAGATACCAATGCCGCACAGGATATGATTTTTACGGCAATATCAGACAACAATCTCTTTAGAGTTGGTGATGTTAAGCAAAGCATCTATCGCTTCAGGCAGGCTAATCCCGATATATTTATAGCTCTAAAGGATAAATATGAGGTCTACAGCCGCCAAAAGAATAATTATCCTGCAAAAATAATCCTTGGCAATAACTTTAGAAGTCGCAAGGGAGTGACAGACATAATTAACTTTGTCTTCTCTCAAATTATGAGCCGAGAGTGCGGTGACATAGTTTATAACGATGAGGAAAAGCTTATTGCCACAGCGAGCTACAGCGAAAAAAATGAAGCGGACACAGAGCTTCACTTAATTGAAACAAATGACATGGACACATTTTTCGGCAATGTGACTAATATTGCACAGGCTAAGCATATTGCCCGGCAAATAAAAACCATGATAGAGGAAAAATACACCATCAAGGATGGTGACAAGGAAAGATGTGTCACCTATAAGGACTTTGCTGTGCTTATGAGGGCAACGGGCGGCGGCAGAGGCTTAGAGTATGCCGACATATTCAGAAGCGAGGGAGTGCCCTGCTTTACTGAGGTGCCAAATAAATTTTTAGAGTCAAAGGAAGTCGGCCTTGTGCTGAATATCCTGAGAGTTATAGACAACCCCAAGCAGGATATACCTCTTTTAAGTGTTATGCTCTCACCTGTTTTCGGCTTTACAGCCGATGATGTGGCAAGGCTTAGATTAAGTGATAAAGAGGGCTGCTTATATGCCTGCCTTATCGCAAATGAAGAAACGCCTATTGTGGCAAAGCTTTTGCAGACAATAAGGTATTGGCGCAGTATAGGAGTGTGCCTGCCTGTAAGAGAGCTTATAAACACAATTTACACTGAAACGGCATTGCCCAGCTTATTTGATGCAGTTGACCCCTCCGGTACTAAAAGAGCAAATCTCATGCTTTTAGGTGACTACGCCGCAATATATGAGGAGCTTGGCTATAGCGGAGTTTCCGGCTTTATCAGCTTTATTAATAAGCTCAGCTCTAAGCAAAGAGATATTTCCGGCTCTGTTTTAATGGCAAATGAGAGTAACAGCGTTAAGATTATGACTATTCACAAGTCAAAGGGTCTTGAGTTTCCGGTGTGCTTTGTTGCCTCATGTGCCACACAGTTTAACCGCATGGACGAGACGGACAACCTTGTTATAAGCCAAAAGCACGGCCTTGGCATTGTGCGCCGTGAGATAGATACCTTCAGGCAATATCCCACCGCTTGTCATAAGGCGATTAAGCTGTCACTGCGTAAGGACAATATGAGCGAGGAAATGAGAGTGCTTTATGTTGCAATGACACGAGCAAGGGAAAAGCTTATTTTAGTTTGTGCAAAGGATAATATTGCTTCTTCCTGTCAGCGGTACGCGTCGAAAATAGCTGCCGGCAAAAAGGCTTTGTCCGCCTATTCAGTGTCAACGGCATTGAGCTACAGTGAGTGGATAATCTCCACTCTCATAAGACACCCTGACGCAAGGCAGCTTCGAGAGGAGCTTGGAATAGATGAAAGCATTGTTTTGCCTTGCAATGTACCCCTAAAGGTGGTTTTAAGTGAATACAACGGTGAAGAAGCAGAAGACATAGACTTTAAAGCCTTAGGCAAGGTAAACGATGAGCTTTTAGAGCTTATAAAGCAGCGCTCGGAGTATAGATATAAGTATGAGGCTTTATCGGGTGTAATGACAAAAAGAGCCGCTTCCGAAACAGATAAGCAGTTTATTGACAGAGATTATTTTGCCTGCGGTGTGCCGTCATTTATTGGCGGTGACACTTATAGCGGTGCTGCAAGGGGCATTGCCACTCACGCTTTTATACAGTACGCCGATTATCAAAAAGCAAAAATCAGTGTCAAGGATGAAATATTAAGGCTTTGCGATAAGGGTGTCATAAGTCAAGTGCAGGCTAAGCTTATTAATATTCGTGCCTGTGAGAGCTTCTTTAAAAGTGAGCTTTTAAACAGGATAATGAAAAGTGATATGGTAATGCGTGAGAAGAAGTTTACTATTGAGGTACCCATAAGTGAGATATATCCTCAGCTGAGCGACTACACAGATGAAATGATGATGATTCAGGGTATAGCCGACTGCGCTTTTTTAGAGGATGGCAAGCTTGTGGTGGTTGACTATAAAACTGACGCTTTGGAAAAAGAGGAGGAGTTTATAGAAAAATATGCTTCTCAGGTGTTAATATATAAAAAAGCGCTGACTCTTTGCACAGGATATGAGGTCAAGGAAACGCTACTTTACTCCTTAAAATTAGGCAAAGAAATATCTATATAGAAGCTTTGAAAAAATTAATTGAAGAAATTTCAAAAAAATGTTGATTTTTGATTTGTGGTGTGATACAATATCATCCGTTAAATAATGTAAAGAACCGAAATGAGGTGAAACCAATGCAGAAGGATATTCATCCTAAGTACGAACAGACTCAGGTAAGATGTGCTTGCGGAGCTGTTATTGAAACAGGCTCAACAAAGAAAGATATGCGTGTAGATATTTGCTCAAACTGCCACCCGTTCTTCACAGGTAAGCAGAAGCTCGTAGATACAGGCGGACGCGTTGACAGATTCAACAAGCGTTTCAATCTTGCAAAGAACAAATAAGTTTGAAAAAGTAGACGGTGCAATAGTGTGCCGTCTTATTTTTCATTAATGGGAGGTGTGCATCGTGTCAAGCTACAAGACAGTTAAATATGAGAGCAGTGACGAATTTATAGAGAAAAAGTCAAGATTCATAGGCTATGTGAAGCCCGTTAAGACTCAACAGGAGGCGCTGGACTTTATATCGCAAATTAAATCAAAGCATTGGGATGCCACTCACAATGTCTATGCCTATGCTCTGCGTGAGGGAGGCATTAGACGCTTTAGTGATGACGGTGAGCCTCAGGGCACTGCCGGTATCCCATCATTGGATGTGCTCATTAAGCAGGAGGTCACAGATTGCTGCGTTGTTGTAACAAGATATTTTGGCGGCATTATGCTCGGTGCCGGCGGACTTGTCAGAGCATATTCACACGGTGCAAAAATAGCCCTTGATGCGGGTCAGGTCATAACAATGTCCCTGTGCCAAATAGTCAAGGTTAAGACAGACTATACCTTTTACGGCAGATTAGTGCCTTTAATTTGTGAGTGTGGCGGCATTGTTGAGGATACTAACTTTACAGACAGCGTTGAGGTCACCTTTAAAATACCGCAGGACAAGCTCTCCGGCTTTAACAGCAAGCTTACAGACGCTTCCTCAGGAAAAATCTTTTCACAGGTAATAGACGAAAAATACTGTGAAATATAATTTTTTTCACTTTTTAGGGGGAAAAACAGGATTTTTGCGTATATATTTATGTAGGCATGAAAAATACCTACTATAATCCATTTTTAATTGCTTTAAGGCTTAAATTTTGCATTTTAAGCTAATGAAATTTTCAAGAAAAAAGACGTTTAAAAGTGGTTAACTTATAGTTAATGCGGAGGTGTAGTCATGTCAGAAATAAGACTGCGAACGCTGGAAAACGAAAGAAAAATGATAAGCGAATATGGCTTTTTGTGTGAGAATACAAGAGGAAGACTTACGCCGGAGCCTGAGTGTCCTGTAAGAACGGCTTTTCAGCGAGACAGAGATAGGATAATCCATTGTAGCTCCTTCAGACGCTTAAAGCATAAGACTCAGGTTTTTCTTTCACCTGATTCAGACCATTATAGGACAAGGCTTACCCACACCTTAGAGGTGTCACAAATAGCAAGAACCATAGCCATGGGCTTAGGCATTAATGAGACCTTAACCGAGGCAATTGCTTTAGGTCACGACTTAGGCCATACGCCCTTCGGTCATGCAGGGGAGAGAGCCTTAAATGAGGTTTTTCCCGACGGCTTTAAGCATTATCAGCAAAGTCTGAGAGTGGTTGACCTGCTTGAGGATAAGGGCAAGGGGCTCAATCTCACATATGAAGTGAGAAATGGCATAGTTTGCCACACAAGAGGCGAGGAGGCTTGCACACTTGAGGGAAGAATAGTAAAGCTTGCCGACAAAATCGCATATATCAACCATGATATCGATGATGCCATAAGAGGCGGAGTTATATCCGAGGGCAATATCCCCATTGAGGCAAGACGATTTTTAGGCGAGACAAAAAGTCAAAGGATAAACACTCTTGTCACCTCGGCTATTAATAACACACGAGATGAGGTTTATCTTGACAGTGATGTGCAAGGTGCATTTGATATACTCCACGATTTTATGTTTGACAGAGTTTATACCAATCCGGTTTGTAAGGGTGAGGAGAGTAAGGCAATTGATTTGATTCAAAGGCTTTATGAGTTTTTTGTCCGTCACCCAGACGAGCTGCCAAATGAGTATATTGCAATTGCGTGGAAGGATGGAGTGGAGCGAGCGGCGGTTGATTACATAGCGGGCATGACTGACGGCTATGCTCTTAAGATTTACTCAGAGTATTTTATTCCAAGTGGCTGGAATGGCTAAAATCAGCTTTACGAGTTAGAATAGCAAATAAGAAAGGCGGTGAAAAATTATGGCAGGTAAATTTCCGGAGGAATTTTTAACTGAGCTTAGAATGAGAAATGATATTGAGCAGACTATTTCAATGTACACTCATCTTAAAAGACGAGGTAAAAATCTTGTAGGACTGTGCCCGTTCCATAATGAAAAAACACCTTCCTTTACAGTTTATCCTGACTCTCAAAGCTTTTATTGCTTTGGCTGCGGTGCCGGTGGTGAGGTCATTAGCTTTATAAGGCGAGCGGAAAATCTCGACTTTACTGAGGCGGTGCGCTATTTATGTGACAGAGCCGGCATGGTTATGCCCTCTGAGGGATATGACAGCTCCATGGCAGAGAAAAGAAAGAGAACCTTTGAAATAAATAAAGAAGCTGCAAGGTTTTTTAATATGTGCCTATTTAGTGATGAGGGCAAGGCAGGTCTTGACTATTATAAATCACGAGGCATGAAAAAAAGCACTATAACACGCTTTGGCTTAGGCTTTGCTCCGGATAAGTGGGATGCTCTTTTAAAATATATGCGAGAAAAGGGATATTCCTATGAGGAGCTTTATGAGGCCAACCTTGCATATAAAAGTGAAAAGGACGGCAGGGTACGCTTTTTTGATGCATTTAGAAACAGGGTCATGGTGCCCATTATTGATGTCAGAGGCAATGTGGTTGCTTTTGGCGGCAGGGTACTCGACGACTCTAAGCCTAAATATATCAACAGCTCAGATACCCTTGTTTACAAAAAAAGTCTTGGCGTTTTTGGCCTTAACTTTGCTAAAAACTCAGGAGAAAAAAGCCTTATTTTAGTTGAGGGCTATATGGATGCCATAACCCTTCATCAAGCAGGCTTTACAAATGTTATTGCTTGTCTTGGTACTGCCTTTACCGGTGAGATGGCGCATTTGCTTTCTCGTTATGCACAGGAGATATTGCTGTGCTATGACAATGATGAGGCAGGGCAAAAGGCAACAGCAAGGGCACTGGATGTGCTAAACTCAATAGGCATGAAAACCAGAGTCGTTCAGCTCAGTGGTGGCAAAGACCCCGATGAGATATTACGCAAATATGGACCTGAAAGAATAAGAACACTTATTGACGGTGCGGCAAATGATATTGAGTTTGAGCTTTTAAGGCTCAGAAAAGAGCTTGACCTTGAAACAAGTGACGGCAAAATGAAATATCTTGACGCGGCCTCTCAGGTGCTCGCTAAGACAAAAAATAAAATAGCACAGGATATTTATTCCTCAAGACTCAGTGAGGAATTAGGTGTAGATAAAAGCTCAATTTTAACAAGAGTGGAGCAAATAGGCAGGAAAAACAACAGGATAGAAAATAAAAATCGCTTTAAAAACATTCAGCAAAGCGCAATGAGCGAAAACGCAAAGGCGGCACTGAAAAATTCCACGAATATTAAATCCATTAAAGCGGAAGAATTATTTATAGCCTGTATCTATTATAACCCTGATTTTTTGCGGCATATCAATGAAATGATTTCCCCCGAGGATTTTACCGTCGGAGACAATAAGGTGATTTTTACCGCACTAAGAGACAGGATAATAAGTGGTGACAGCTTAGAGCTTACATTCTTTTCTCAGACACTTAGCACTGAGCAAATGAGCTGCTTTGTTAGAATAATTAAGAAAAACGAAAACTTGACATCGACTCTTAAAACCTGCACGGACTGTATTGATGTTATAAAAAGCTCAAAGGAAAAGAAGATAACAGGTGTATCTGCTGCCAATTTGAGTGACGAGGATTTTCTTAATTTATTTAATAAAAAAGCTTAGCAAGTGACTAAAAGCTGTTGACTGTTTTAAATTGATAGCTTATAATAAACCAAATTCAGAAAGGCAAGGAAGTAATATTATGGATAATCATGATAGGGAACTACTTTTAAAAGCACTTATTGACAAAGGCGTTGCAAATGGCAAAATCAACTCATCTGAGATTGACGCAGTCATTGTTGAGGCTGATGTTGATATGGAAAAAATGGATGAAATATATTCAAAGCTCGAAAGCAAGGGCGTTGAAATAGTTGACGATTTTAGTGGCGATAATATTGACGATATAACTGTTGATATTGATATGCCAAAGGATTATGACACTGTGGCAGTTACAGCCTTAGACGCAAAGAGCGTCATAGACGACCCTGTCAAGGTTTATCTTAAGGATATCGGCAGAGTACCACTGCTGTCACCTGAGGAAGAAATCGAGTTAGCTATAAGAATAGAAAACAACGACAAGGAAGCAAAAGAGATCCTCACAAAGGCAAATTTGCGTCTTGTTGTCAGCATTGCTAAAAAGTATGTGGGCAGAGGAATGATGTTCCTTGACCTTATCCAGGAGGGTAACTTAGGTCTTATTAAGGCTGTTGATAAGTTTGACCACTCTAAAGGCTTTAAGTTTTCCACATATGCTACATGGTGGATAAGACAGTCTATTACAAGGGCTATTGCTGACCAGGGCAGAACTATTCGTATTCCCGTACACATGGTTGAGACTATTAACAAGGTTAAAAAGGCAAGCAATATGCTTCTTCACCGTGACGGCAAAGAGCCTACTCCTGAGGACATTGCCAAGGAATTAGGCCTTAGTGTTGATAAGGTTCGTGAGATCCTTCGCATTTCACAAGAGCCTGTCTCACTTGAAACTCCCATAGGTGAGGAGGAGGATAGCCATTTAGGTGACTTCATTCCCGACGAGGATGCACTCTCACCTGCTGACGCTGCTGCAATGACCTTCCTTAAAGCTAAGGTCAATGAGGTTCTCGAGACACTGACACCAAGAGAGGCCGAGGTTCTCAGACTTCGTTTTGGTTTGGGTGAGGGTACTCCTCAAACCCTTGAGGAAGTCGGTAAGGCATTTAATGTCACAAGGGAGCGTATTAGACAAATTGAAGCAAAGGCCTTAAGAAAGCTGCGTCACCCAAGCAGAAGCAAGCACTTAAAGGATTTATAATATCTAAGGAGAAAAGCGACATGAAATCTATGACTAAGATATTAGCCATGATTCTCGTTTGTATTATGGCTTTTTCATCAGTGTCATTGGCTGCGAACGCACAGACAACAAATGAAAATGAGCCGACTGCTACCACAGTGGCGGAAACCACAAAGGAAGCTGAAAAAGAAACCACGACCTTACCCGCTGACGAAGCGACTACAGTACCGGAAGCTGAAGCAACAACCTCGGATAGTGAGAGCACAGCACCCACCGAAGATGAGACCACAACAGTCTTACCGGAGGAAACCACAAAGAGGGAAATTAAGCTTCCCAATGCTCCGACTAATCTTTATTGCGACTCATATTCACAGGAAGGTCACTGCGTTGTTAATTGGGATGTAGTGCCCGAGGCGGTTGACGGCTATGATGTCTTCCTTAAGGCTGATGACCAATGGGTATATAAGACAACAGTGATTCATTATACCTATGCCGACTTAAAGGATCTTTTATGCGGTCAAAAGTATGAAATCGGTGTGCGCTCA
>CAZDEL010000019.1:29303-31541 GCA_964504475.1 uncultured Faecalibacterium sp.
TGCCGACTTAAAGGATCTTTTATGCGGTCAAAAGTATGAAATCGGTGTGCGCTCACTAACTCAGCTGTTACACTCAAGTGGAAGGCTGTTGAAGGGGCAAAGGGCTATAGACTTTATAAGTACGACCCGACAAATAAAAAATATGTTGCTGTTAAGACAACCTCAGCTCTCACTTGCACAGTGACAGGGCTTAACGCTTCAACGAGCTACACCTTTAGGCTCAGAGCTTATTATAAGGTTGACGGTCAAACTAAGTGGTGTACACTAAGTGACAAGTTCACAGTTGTTACGGCGAAAAAGGCAGTCACCGCAAAATATGTTGACAAGTATAAAAGATACTTCGCTGACGGTAAATGGTCAATGAAGCTCGGCCCAATTAGAGATGACAGCGGCAACTACTTTAACATAACAATTGCACTTAAGGGTGACACACTTTGTGCTGTGTACGATTACAAGAGCAATAAAATAGACGACTTCAAATATCTTATTCAGCTCAATAGCGGTAAAGCTTATTTAATAATTGATAAGACAAAAACCTATTATCTCTTATCCACAGAGGATGCTTATTATATCACCCTCACAATAGCGAGCTTAGCCGCAGTTTTAGATATGTCAGAGGCTAAAAATGTCACAGCGGAAACTGCATATGTATCTAATAAGACCTGCGTAATTGAGACTTACACCGATAAGGAAGTTGGCATCACAAAGCGCTATACCTTCTATAACGGCAGGATGACCTGCGTAGAGATTATATATCCCGACGAGAGCAACGAAACATTTGATGTTATTAGTGTGGTTGACGCACCGGCTGCATCAATGTTTAAGCTGCCAAGCAATTACAAAAAAGATACGTACTAAAAAAAGAAGATAAAATAAAGAAGCGGTGGATAAATTATCTGCCGCTTCTTTTTACGATTAAATTATCTTTACTTTAAGTATATATCCGACACAACAGGGCAATGGTCTGAGGGATATATGCCCTGAACTATATTACGCACGATTTTATAAGTTTCCACTTGACAATTTTTTGAGACGAAAACAAAATCAATTGGGCCTTGACCCTCGTCCTCAATAGTGCCGTATTTTGTAAATGTAATGCCGTCGTCGCTATTTTTGGCAAGGTACTTGCTATCACTAAAGCTCTCTAAAGCCACATTGTAAACTGAGCTGCCTTCGTTTGAGTTAAAGTCGCCGGTCATGACAACAGGTGTCTCGCCTGTGATTTTAATAATCTCCTCGCTGAGCACCTTCATTTGAGCATCTCTTGTGCTGTCAAGGACATGGTCAAGGTGGGTGTTAATGTGGGTGTACCTTTCACCGGTTTGCTTATTTTCAAGCAGTACCCAAGTGGCGACTCTATAGCAATTGCTGTCGAAGCTCTTAGTGTAGGCCTTATAAGGAGTCTCACTAAGCCAAAAAGTGCCGCTGTCAATAAGGTTATATTTATCTTTGAGATAATATATACAGCTGTACTCTGTGAAGGGGCCGTAAAAATCTCTTGCCTTGCCGACACAGGCATATTTATCACCAAGGTTAGACCTAAAGATTCTTTTCCAGCGTGGAGTGCACTCCTGCACACCGAAGGAGTCGGGCAAATATGCCTTGATTATCCCCACAGCCACCTTGCTGCGGTTGGTGATAGTTTGCTCGCCATCATTGGCACACCTGAGATTATAAGACATAACTCGTGTTGTGTTTTCGGCCTTTTCCGGTACGCCGTCAATGATTATCTCATCGAACCTGACAGCCCCCACTTGAGTGTAGATGCCATAGGCAGCGCAGCCTAAAAGAGCCACACAAAGTATGATGCCAAGGATTAGTTTAAGAGTTTTTGGTTTTTTGGTTTTTGTGTTTTTTTGGGTTTTCTTCATAATTCTTTCCTCCTGAGTTTTATAAGGACATTTTACACCAAACACGCAAAAAAATCAAGGCAATAAGCAGCGCAATAAAGAAGCACATTTCACTTTTGAGCCGACATTGAATTTTCAGTAAATTAAAGCAGAAATTGTTTGCTATTAATTATCTGTAAAAGCTACAACACTTCTTCACTATTCACTCTTACTTATTAACTGAAATTCCGTACTTCTTCACTATTCACTCTTACCTATTAACTGAAATTCCGTTCACGAAAATAGTGAATAGTGAAAAGTGAATAGTGAATAAGTAAAAAATTCCGCCCACATTCGTGAACGGAATTTTTGGAGCTGATAACCGGATTTGAACCGGTGACCTCATCCT
>CAZDEL010000020.1:0-30617 GCA_964504475.1 uncultured Faecalibacterium sp.
AAATGGCGACCCGGAACGGGCTCGAACCGTCGACCTCTAGCGTGACAGGCTAGCGTTCTAACCAACTGAACTACCGGGCCATATGTGGTGGGAACAACAGGGCTCGAACCTGTGACCCTCTGCTTGTAAGGCAGATGCTCTCCCAGCTGAGCTATGCTCCCACATCTTGCCGTCACTGTTGTAACGACTCGTATACTATATCAAAAAACTTTCTGTTTGTCAATGGGTATTTTCAAATTTTTTTGGATTTTTTTCATTTTTTTGAGAAAACCTTTGTTGTACCAAAAAATGCACCAAAAAAGCAAGGCTCACCTAAGGCATCATTTTAAGCCGTCAGCCTTAAATCATTCCTCCGGTGGAGCGGGCTGCGGAAAGTAGTTGTCAAAAACAATCGAAAAAACACCTCTAATACGCTGAAGGAAAGTTTTAAGTGTTAATATTATTGTTGTAATAGGATCAAACATACCATACCGCCTCCTGATAATTTCTTATATTGTGAATTATAGTATAACTTATTGCCCAACTTATCAACACAATTTTAATATTCTATTAAACATAGCAATTTTTGATAGCAATTTATATATTTTAACTTTTCAAAAAATTTAAAAATTTGTTAATGGTGTCAGTTGCATGAAAAAAAATGAGATGTTATAATAAATCATCATAAAGTGTTGTTCATAGCACACAAAGGAGTTGTTTATTATGAAAATAGGTATTTACGGTTACGGAAATCTCGGCAAGGGCGTTGAGAATGCCATAGCTAAAAACAACGACATGACCCTCGAGGCTGTCTTCACAAGACGTGACCCATCTTCACTTAAAATTGCAAGCGAAAATGTGTCCGTAGTGTCAACTGATGACATTATGGCTTGGAAAGACAAAATTGATGTGCTCATTATTTGCGGCGGCAGCGCAACTGATTTGCCTGAAATGACACCTGAGCTTGCTAAAAACTTCAACGTAGTTGATTCATATGACAACCATTCACAAATCCCCGTTCACTTTGCCAATGTTAATGAGAAGGCTCTTGAAAACAAAACCACCGCTTTAATTTCCTGCGGCTGGGATCCCGGTATGTTCTCACTTAACAGACTTTATGCTAACGCTATCCTCCCCGACGGCAACGACTATACCTTCTGGGGCAAGGGTGTGTCACAGGGTCACAGCGACGCTATAAGACGCATTGAGGGCGTTATTGATGCACGCCAGTATACAGTACCAATAGACGAAGCAATGGATAAGGTCAGAAGTGGCGAAACACCTGAGTTCACAGCAAGACAAAAGCATAAAAGAGAGTGCTTTGTTGTGGCTGAGGACGGAGCTGATAAGGAAAAAATCCGTCAGGCAATTGTGACTATGCCCGCATATTTTGAGCCCTATGACACCACTGTCACCTTCATCACCATGGATGAAATGCAAAAATATCACAGCGAGCTTCCCCACGGCGGCAGCGTTATTCGTACCGGCAAGACAGGCAAAGACGACTGTCACAGCCATGTAATCGAGTATAAGCTTAACCTTGACTCTAACCCTGAGTTCACCGGCAGTGTACTCGTTGCATTTGCAAGAGCTGTCTATCGCATGGCAAACAGAGGCGACTTCGGCTGCAAATGTGTCTTTGATATTGCACCGGCTGACTTAACAATTGCAAATCACGATGAGCTTATTGCACATCTGTTATAAAATATATTAAGGAAAGAAAAAAATTATGATATGTGAAAATATTGCCATTAGTGGCAACCACCTAACCTTCGCAGGCCTTGATACAGTTGCCTTAGCTCAAAAGCACGGCACACCTGTTTATCTCATGGACGAGGAGCGCATACGCAAAAACTGCCGCACCTATAAAAAGGCTATGGCTGAGTTTTTCGGCGAAGACTCACTCCCACTTTATGCGAGTAAGGCCGCATCCTTTAAGAGAATTTATGAAATTATGAAGGATGAAGGCATGGGCATTGACCTTGTCTCCCCCGGCGAAATTTACACCGCTGCAAGTGCTGACTTCCCTATGGAAAAAGCATTTTTCCACGGCAATAACAAAACCGACAGTGATATAGCCTTAGCTATGGATAAGGGCGTTGGCTACTTTATGGCTGACAATATGTGTGAGCTTAAGGCCGTTAATGCTTTGGCAAAGGAGAAGGGCATTACGCAAAAGGTTATCGTGCGTTTAACACCGGGCATTGACCCTCACACCTATGCCGCAGTTGCAACAGGTAAGGTTGACTCGAAGTTTGG
The DNA here is from genome assembly GCA_964504475.1 of uncultured Faecalibacterium sp. GTDB lineage: Bacteria > Bacillota > Clostridia > Oscillospirales > Acutalibacteraceae > UBA6857. Next base: position 2,239 of record CAZDEL010000020.1, read on the forward strand.
CGTTGCTATTGAAACAGGTCAAGCCGATGAGTTTGTCAAGGAGGCTTTGAGCTTTTCAAATATTGAGATAGTGGGCTATCATTGTCATGTTGGCTCTCAGGTCTTTGATGAGGAAGGCAATGTTTATCTTGACGCAGCAACTATTATGCTCACCTTCGCCTGTGAAATAGAAAAGAAATATGGCCTTAAAATGAAGATACTCAATATGGGCGGTGGCTTTGGTGTACGCTACACCGAGGATGACCCATATATGGATATACCGGCAAACATAGAAAAGCTCGCTTGCCATATTAAGTCCGAGGTCGCTCGTCTTGGTATGGATATGCCAAAGATTCTCATGGAGCCTGGCAGGAGCATTGTCGCAGATGCCGGCATGACTCTTTACAGTGTTGGTACTATAAAGGAAATCACCGGATATAAGAATTATGTCTCCATTGACGGTGGCATGACAGACAACCCACGATATGCACTTTACGGTTCAAAATATACAGTGCTTTTAGCAAACCGTATTAATGAGGAAAAGGATTTTGTGGCTGATGTTGCCGGTCGCTGCTGCGAAAGCGGAGATATTATACAGCCCGATGTTAAAATGCCAAAGCCTCAAAGAGGTGACCTTGTAGCCGTTTGTACTACAGGCGCTTACAACTACTCAATGGCTTCAAACTATAATCGTATCCCTCGCCCACCTGTTGTAATGATAAGAGATGGCAAGGACTATGTGGCTGTTAAAAGAGAGAGCTTTGAGGACTTAATTAAAAACGACATATAAACAATTCTCCCGAACACTTCATTCAAGGTGTTCGGGAGTCGTTTTTTAAGCAGTGGAGGTGTATCCACTGCTTATGCTCTTTTATGCTTTTGTGTACCCTGCCGGAATCTCAAATAAGCTTGGGTCTGTTTCCTCTTTAAGCTCACTGACTGTAATTGTGCTCTCTTTGCCGTCGGCATATTTTATATAGATTTGTGAAAGCGCATCGCTTTTTCCTTCAAAGCTAAGCTCCATATATCTGCCATATTTTGACTCTGTAAAGCACTCACAAGGCTGACCGTTTTTATACTTAGGTGACACTTCACCCATGCCTTCAATTTTCATATGCTCATGGAGAGCTGCAAGAAGCACATCATATCCCTCGCTGTCACTTGGGATTCTATACTTTTTATTGGCAGAGTCAATTATATATACTTCGTCACTTGCAGTGTCATAAATATACTCTGTTGAGACGCCGTTTACAACCTCCTTGAGATAAAGCTTACCCATTCTTAAAGCCATAACACTGTTGACCTTGCCATAGGTTTCACTTTCCTCACTATAGGCAATATAAAACTCCTTACTATTTAAAAGCTTACTTACCTTTGCGGCTCTATAGGTTTCAAAGCTTGCCTTATCGGTTGTGGCAGTAACGCTCTCGCTTGTACGGCCCTTTGCCTCACCCTTAAAAGCTCTGACAATAAAGGTATATTCCGTGCTGCTGCTAAGATTGTCAGCTTTACAAGTGACATTATCTTCACCATAAATGGTGTCTAAAAGCTTGTAGTTTTTATTTTCATCAAGACAATAAATATAATATCCTTCAGCATCCTTTACGCTGTTCCAATTAAGGGTGATGTCTGTAGCATTAACCGAAGTGACATTAAGCACCGGTGCCGTGTTTTTATTAATTGGCGCACTACATGATGAATATGAGCCCCAAACAATGCCCTTTGAAGTTTTAGCATATGGTCTTATTCTAAAATTAATCTTATTAAACGCTGAGGTCTTTTTTACATTATACTTTGTGGTACTACTGCCGAGAGTGGCAAGCTTTTCCCACTTACCTGACTCGTTTTTAATATATATACGATAGCCTGTTGCGCCTGACAGCTTTTTCCAGCTAAGAGTGATGCTGTCATCATTAGTTATCGCAGCAAAATTTGCCACCTTGGAAAGTGCCTTTGTTTTGCCTGTTACAGTACCAAAGCTTTTAGCAAGGGTCTTTTTGTTATTTTTTACTGTGTAATGTCTTACGGCAAACTTATAGGTTTCACTTGCAATTAAGCCCTTAAAGGTATAAGTAAGCTTTTTAGTGTCGTCAATTTTTTTCCACTTGCCGTCAACTGACCTATAAACATAGTAGCCGCCTGCGCCATTGATTTTGCCCCAGGACAGTGTTATAGTGCTTGAGGTCGCTGATTTAACCTTTGGCTGTGCCTTAGGCTGATTTGCTGCCGAGACAAAAACTGTGCCGGCTGACAAGGTCATAATTAAGCACATTAATCCAATTAATAATCTTTTTGTTATTTTCATATTTCATCTCTCCTTACTCAATGATGAGATAATTATATCAAAGAATATTGTCTTTGTCAACAAAATTAAAGCAAGGTCTTGTGTTAACTTGGCGGGGCTTACACTTAAAATTTTTAATGCTAAGCTCACACGCGTCCCTCAAATAAAGGCCATAAACGGGCAGCTCCCAATATGGGCTTTCCTCGTGGGAAAATTGATAAATACTGCCAAGGCGTGTAATTTCGGGATATTCCAGCATAGCTTCATAGCCCACACCGCCATCTCTAATATATATTTCCTCGTCTGTGTCTCTATAGGAAATATCTATATTTTCCATTTTGACATTTTTAACCTTGTATACTGTGCCCTCATGTACCGTTCCCGTTATTGCCGAGGGCAAAGACACATCCTCAGCGGTGATGTTTTTTATCGTGACATTTTCCAAAGAGCCGGGCTTAATATTTCTTCTGTTGCCGAGCCACAAAAGAAAGGCCGATGTAATACCCTTCATTTTTACATTTTCCACAGTGATATTTTTAACATTGCCGCCACAGTCAGACTGTATGGATATGCCACTGTAGCCGCCCACTGTTTTATCCATGAAAAACTCACAATTCTTCACAGTCACATTTTTTACATCACGATAAACTGTTGTGCCTATTTTAAAGCAGTTTGCAAGGCTCATAACCTTACAGTCCTCTATTAAAATATTCTCTATATTTTTGTCACCGTCAGCCTTAACGCATATGCCGTCATCACCTGTAGCAACAAAGCAATGCTTTATTGTGGCATTGCTACAGCAGCTCAAATCAAAGCCGTCTGAGTTTGCAACATGGAAATTGCTGTTAATAACAGTGTCCTTTATGCTTATATTTTCGCACTCAAATAAATTGCAAGTCCAGCAGGCGGTTTCATATAGCTCAATATTGTGAATATCTATATTTTTGCCATGTCTTAGCTCAATGAGATTGACCCTGCCGCTGTTTTCCTTTTCAAAGCGTATCCTACCCCTGAAATTCATTATGTAGCTTTTAAGATGAAAGGTTGAAAGAGGCTCCATAGCCTGCGGAAATTTTGCCTTTTGGCAATAGGAAGCACCACTGCCGTCAATTCTTCCGCCGCCGCAAATAGTAATATTATCTGCCTTGTCGCTATATATAAAGCCATATCTTGCCCTTGATGCCACATCGTGAATCTCGCCAAAGGCAAGAGGGCTTTCGCTGTTTTTATTGGTTTCATAGTCCACACATTTAACAGTACCCTTAATAAATAAGGTGACATTGCTTTTCATTTCTATTCTCGAAAAAGTAAATGTACCTTCCGGAACAAGAACTACTCCACCGCCCTTTGCACTCATGTCGGCTATAGCTTTATTTATAGCACGAGTATTGACTATATAGTCCTCATTTTCCCCTGCGCCATAGGATAATATATTTACATATTCCCCTGATAGTGGCTCATCATATAAATAGTTCTTAAATGGGATATTGTCACAAAAGTCATGAACTGGCCCATTTTGCTCATCATAGCTAAATTCAACAGCACCATTTTTATACTTCATTTTACCACCCAAAGTGCTCTGAGAGCCTATTATATTCTTCGCCACTAATGCTTAACACTGAGCCGTGTCTCGGTGAAAAGTCTAAGTCATAGCTTTCATCGGGAACTGCGCTGAAATTAACAAAGTCACTCGTCTGCTGCATAACATATCTGCCCTTAGTATAGGAGTCCATTATCATGACCCATTTATCGCTGTCATAAATTTTATACATACAGCAGCCCTCAGTTTGATCCTCAAAATCTGTTATATTTTTGTTTTCCGGCTCTTTATATGGACCTGTGAGCTTGTCGGAGTAAACATAGCAAATATACTTTTCGTTTTCGTCCTTATAGTACATATAATAAGTGCCGTCATTTTCGATTATATCAGCGTCTATTGCGTCCTTTTGGCAACCGGGTGCATAAAGGATTTGAGGCTTCGTCTCAAGTGTCTTAAAGTCCTTAGTATATGCGTACCACATAACAGTGTTAGTCCATGTGTCATCCTTCTCATTGTGCTGACAGTTAGCCCAATAAATCATATACATTCCCTTTTCCTTATCGTAAAGCACCTGAGGTGCCCATGCTCGACAAGTGCCCTCAAGGCCATAAGAGAGCATATCAATATTGTCATATTGCTCAAAGCTTATAAGGTCAAGACTGTGCCAGACACAAAGGGCATGATTAGAGTTCCAGCCCTTTTCAGAGCGCATATCAGTACCGATAATATAAAAGCTGCCGTCCTCGGCTCTAAATAAAAATGGGTCACGAACGCCCTTAGTACCCTTTTCGTTAAAAAGGAAGGGCTTATTGCCGTTTAGGGGCTTATAGTGGTACCCGTCATCACTTAGTGCAAAATTTATAGACTCCTTTTCCGGCTCATTTCCCGTGAAAAAGCAAAAAAGATATTTATTAAACATACATGCCACCTACTTGAAAAACTCTTTTAATAATTATATAATGGGGGTGCTGCAAAGTCAATAAAAATATTGACAGGCAGCAATTTTAATGAGATTATGCAATAAATATAAACATTTATTTAACAATGAGATGTTATATTCTAATGAAAATAGGGAGGATTGGCTATTATGTTTAAAATACTTGTTTTAGAGGACGATAAAGACCTTGGTCGCACCGTGTGCTCATATCTCAACAGAAATGGCTATTATTGCACCGGCTGCCTCAATGCAGAGCAGGCTTATGCCGCCATGTCAGAGAATGTGTTTGATATAATTATTTCCGATATTATGATGCCCGACATTAACGGCTTTGAGTTTGCAAGAAGCGTTCGTGCAACAGACAAAGAGACACCTATACTTTTCATCACCGCACGAGATGATTTCACCTCAAAGCAATTAGGCTATGAGGCAGGCATTGACGACTATATGGTAAAGCCCGTAGACTTAGGCGAGCTTGTTTTAAGGATTCAGGCGCTTTTAAGGCGTGCAAAAATAGTCTCAAGCAAAAAGCTTGTTGTTGGTGACTTTGTGATGAATATGGACGAGAGAACCGCAAAGCTTGCAGGCGAGGAAATAGTCCTCACCGCAAGAGAGTTTAATCTCTTATATAAGCTTTTGTCCTATCCCAAAAAGACTTTCACACGCTCACAGCTTATGGATGAGTTTTGGGATGCGGAGACCTCCTCAAGCCCAAGAACCGTTGATGTTTATATTGCAAAGCTGCGTGACAAATTAGCTTCATGCAAGAGCTTTGACATTCTCACTGTCCATGGCTTAGGATATAAGGTGATAATCCATGAGGAATAAGCGAAAGGACAAAAGAATACGCTACTCCTTTTTCAGCATTTGGCGTTTTATACTTTACTTCATTTTTGTGAGCTTTGTGGTCACCTGCTCTTTCATGCTCTTTTTCTCCAACGGAAGACTGCCTCACGCTGATATAGTAATCAATAACGAGACAATAAATTACAGAGCTGTTGTGACCTTTTTTAACCTGTTGTTTTTATGCTTTTTCTTTAGTCTGTTTGACTCCATCAAAAGGAAAATAAGCATAGGAAAGCCCGTTGAAAGAATACTTGATGCCACACATAAAATCACAAAGGGTGACTTCTCCGTCAGGATAAAGCCCTTGCACCCCATTGCAAGCAGAAATGAATTTGATGTTATAATAGAGGACTTTAATAAAATGGCCGAGGAGCTTTCCACCACTGAAACACTAAAAACTGACTTTATAGCAAATGTGTCTCATGAAATCAAAACTCCCCTTGCTGTGATTCAAAACTATGCCACAATGCTCCAAGACCCATATTTAACTGAAGAACAGCGCATTAAATATGCCGAGAGTATATCAGTCTCATCAAAAAGACTCAGCTCACTTATAACCAATATACTAAAGCTTAACAAGCTGGAAAACCAGCAGATTTTTCCAAAGAGTGAGCCATATAACTTAGGCGAGCAGCTTTGTGAGTGTATGCTAAACTTTGAGGATGCCTGGGAAAAGCGAAATTTGGAAATTAAAACGGATATTGACGATGACATAATTATCTATTCCGATAAAGAGCTTTTAGATTTAGTTTGGTCTAATATTTTGTCAAACGCAGTTAAATTTAACCGTGACAATGGCGAGATAGCTGTCAGCGTTAAGGTGCAAGGCAGAAGGGCTGTAGTCAAAATCTCCAACACAGGCTGTGGCATGAACGAGGAGATAGGAAAGCACATATTTGAAAAGTTTTATCAAGCTGACCCATCAAGGTCAACGGCAGGCAACGGCTTAGGTCTTGCCCTTGTGAAAAGAGTTATTGACATAACCGGCAGTGAGATTCAAGTTGAAAGTGAGCTGGACAAGTTTACCACCTTCACTGTAAAGTTGCCTTTGAGACAATGAAATAATATTTAGATTTTAGGAGACACAAATGGACAATAAGACATTCTACTACTCATATTCACCTACTGAAAAGCAGGAAATACAAGAGATAAAAAACAAATATCAGCCCAACGAGGAGGAATCTCTTGCACAAAGAATCAAGGCTTTAGATAAGAAGACAGACTCGACCAGCGCTATTATTTCCGTTATCACCGGCATAGTCACTACCCTTGTTTTCGGAGTTGGTCTTACATTGACCTTAACCTTTGACGCTTATTATCTTGGCGGAATAATCGGTCTAATAGGTCTTATAGGCATGGCAGCAAACCCATTTTTAAATGACAAGATTAAGCAGTATAATAAACAGCGAGTCTCTAAAAAGATTGTGGAGCTTTGCGACGAGTATCTTAATATAAGTAAATAACAGCATAAAGGTCATCTGAAAAGTGAGATGACCTTTTATTTTGCCGGCGAGAGACTAACCAAAGTTAGCTCTTTTTATCGGGTACATAAAGAAAGAAAAGTGTGGTGTATGAACTTTTTTTGCCCTTAATCATTGACAAATGTGTCGTTTGTGATAGAATATACACGAAAAGTAAATCAAGTGCCGCAGTGGGGAAATTCGGGTGAAAGTCCCGGGCAACCGCCATTACCGTAATTAAGCTGTCGCTTTTAAGTCGGAATGCCCGCTGTAGCATGACAATGTTCGCTTTTGGGCAAGAGGGAAAGCGTATGGCAGTGTCAAGGTCTGTTGTTTAGACAGGCTTTAGTTAGTCATGTGTGCTCTTTTCCCAAAAGGAAAAGGGTATTTTTTTGTTTTTAAGGATGTGATTTTAGTGAAAAAAATATTATCTTTAGTTTTAGTGCTGACTCTTATATTTTCATTGTCGGTGCCTGTCTTTAGCGTCAGTCAGTCCTATAACGGTGTAACCACAGCTAAAACTCCCATAAATTCGGGCAGTCTGCTTTTTTCAAAGAAGTTTGGCTCCGGCTATAAAAATGCGCCTACTCCCCCATGTGTTGTGGGCAGCACCTTAATTATTGCCTCGGGCACAAATCTTTTTAAGGTTAACTCTGCTACAGGCGAGGTCATAGCCAACACTAAAATGAGCGGCAGCTCTATATATGCCACTGTTCCCCCCATATATGCCGGTGGCAAAATTTTTGTCTGTCTTGACGGTGGCATAGTGCAGGCCTTTGACTATGAGACTCTTAAATCCCTTTGGATTTACACTGACCCCCTTGGCGGTCAAGCTCTTTGCCCCATAACCTATGACAGTGGCTATATTTATACCGGCTTTTGGAATGACGAGACTGAATATGCCAACTATGTTTGCCTTAGCACAAAGGACGAAAACACAGCTAAGGAAAAGGAAAGCAAAAAAGCTCTTTGGACATATAAAGCATTGGGCGGCTTTTATTGGGCAGGCTGCGCTGTGAGCAAAAGCTTTGTTGTTTTAGGCAAGGATGACGGCAAAGAGGGCAGCAGCGGCAGCAACAAAATAGTCGCACTTAATAAGAGTACAGGCAAGGTGGCATCAACTCTTGCTGTCAAGGGTGATATCCGCTCCGGTGTTGTGTACTCTGCCGAAGAAAAAGCCTACTACACCTCCGGCAAGGCAGGCTATGTCTATAGATTTAAAATGGACTCCTCCACAGGTGTTCTCAGCTCTTTGAAGTCATATAAGGCATATGGTGCTGTGACAGCTACTCCTGTTATTTACTCCAATAGACTTTATGTTGGCTGTCAAAGTGGTCGCACAGGCAAGTTTTTAGTCTTAGACGCTACAACCATGAAGGAAATATACTCATGTGACACTATAGCTTATCCTCAAGCTTCACCCTTAGTTTCCATTGGCTATGAAAATGAAAACGCCAAAATTTACATTTATCTTACATATAACGGCAAGCCCGGTGGCATAACTGTTTTTGAGGATAGTCAAAATCAAACTGCACCTATAAAATCGGAGCTGTTTTCACCCGCAGATGCCATGAGTGAGTATTGCATCAGCACACTCACCGCCGGCTCTGACGGCACTATTTATTATAAAAACGACTCAGGCTATGTCTTTGCTGTAACTCAAAAGGCAGAGATGGAAAAGCTCTCCTTTTTCCAAAGACTCATTGCCTCGATTAAGGCTTTCTTTGACAAATTATTTTCAATTTTCAGATAAAAAGGTGCGTTGGCAATGGATATAGGTTTTAAGGGGTTGCACCCTCTAACGAGCTTAATATTTTATATTTTCGCCTTTGCTGCTTCCCTTTCCTGGAGTAGCCCGATTTTACTTGCCTTGTGCTTTATTTGCGCCGCAGCTTATGGGTTTAAGCTACAGGGCAAAAGGCTTTTACCTTATATTTTTAAGTTTATTTTGCCATTGATTTTACTTGTGACTATATTTAATGCTGTTTTCAGCCACTATGGTGTTACAGTGCTTTTTACTATGAAAAACGGTAACAGCTTTACTTTTGAAGCTCTGCTTTACGGCTTTATAACCGGACTTAGAATAGGCAGTATGCTTTTGTGGCTTGAAAGCTTCAATGAAATAATAACAGGTGAAAAGATTATCTTTCTCTTTGGCAAGCTTTCACCAAGGCTCGCACTCATTATCTCTATGGTGCTTCGATTTATCCCTATGATAAGGCTTCAAAGTGATAGCATTATCAGAAGCGAAAAAGCCTTAGGCATATCACAGGACAAGAGCTTTATTAAAAAAATCAAAAGTGCGGCAAGGCGACTTTCCATACTCGTGTCGTGGACTTTGGAAAGAGGCATTGACACAGCAAGCTCTATGTCAGCAAGGGGCTACGCGCTTAAAGGCAGAACCTCATATAATAATTATTCCTTTGTCTTGTTTGACTTAATTGTAGGTCTGTTAACGCTATCGGCTATTATACTTAGCTTTGTGTTTGCTTCAAATCTTCAAGGCTCTTATAACCCTGTTATCCTTTTGCCAAGGCTTAGTGCATTTAATATAGCATTGTCTTTATTTTTAATCTTTGTCCTTTTAACACCACTAATTATAGATTTAAGGGAGGAAAAGCTATGGTCAGCTTCAAATTAAATAATTACAGCTTTTCCTATCCCGGTGAAAAGGAAGCTGCTTTAAAGGATATTAACCTTGAAATTAACGAGGGTGAATTTATAGTCCTTTGCGGCAAGTCAGGCAGTGGCAAGTCAACTCTTTTAAGAGCACTAAAGCCTGAATTGACACCGAGAGGCAAGAAAGAGGGTGAGATTATTTTCTTTGGCAAAAGTCAAGATAGCTTCACCCAAAGAGACTCAGCGGAAAACATAGGCTTTATGCTGCAAAATGTGCAATATCAAACTGTGACACACACCGTTCGCAGTGAGCTTGCCTTTGCTCTTGAAAACTTAGGTCTTGACAGCAAGACTATTCGCCTTAGAATCAGCGAAATTTGCACATACTTTGCCCTTGATAAAATCATTGACAGCAAAACCTCGGAGCTGTCCGGCGGACAAAAGCAGCTTTTGTGCCTTGCGAGCATTGTGGCTATCCACCCAAAGGCCATTATCTTAGACGAACCAACATCACAGCTTGACCCTATGTCGGCCTGTAGCTTTTTAGATACAGTTCAAAGACTTTGCAGAGAAAATGCCATAACCCTTATAATCAGTGAGCACAGACTCGAAAATCTCATTCCCTTGGCTCACAGAGTTATTATTATGGAGGACGGCAAAATTATAAGCAATTGCAAAGGCAAAGACATAGACAGTGCATTATTGCAGGAAAATGAATTTGTAAACTGCTCTATGCCCTTTTCCATGAAGCTTCACTCAGCTTTAAAGCTGAAAGGCGAAAAGCCAATGACTGTTGCCCGGGGGCGAAGCACCTTAGAAAAGGCAATGGAAGGTAAGCTCACCTACACAAAATGTGAGCAAAGCCCTAAAAAGCTAAGTGATGATATTGCCGTAGAAATGAAAAATGTGTCCTTCGCATATGACAGCAAGGGCTATGTAATAAAAAATATGAGCCTTAAAATAAACCGCGGCTCATTCACTGCCCTCATGGGCGCAAACGGTGCAGGCAAGACAACGGCACTATCTTTAATGTGTGGCATTTTGCCATGTAAGAGGGGCAAAATAAAGCTCTTAGGCAAGGATATAGATAAGTGCAATATTTCCTTTGCCCTATTGCCGCAAGAGTGCGAAAGTCTCTTTGGCTGCAACACCATAAAGGAAGACTTGGAATATGTATTAAAGGCATCGGGCATAACAAAAGACGAAAGAGACAGACGAATAAAAGAGGTTTGCGATTTTACTGAGATCACTCCTTTGCTTTTAAAGCACCCCTATGATGTCAGCGGTGGCGAAATGCAAAGGGCAGCTCTCGCTATGGTATTGCTTCGTGAGCCTGAGATTATATTTTTAGACGAGCCGACAAAGGGCATGGATAATCTATTTAAAATAAGCTTCGCTAAAAAAATCCGTGAGCTTTGTCAAAGGGGCGTGAGCGTTGTCATGGTCTCACATGACACAGAGTTTTGTGCCGAATATTGCGACGAATGTGCAATGATTTTTGACGGACAATGTATCTTAAAGGAAAGCAGCCACGACTTTTTCTCGCAAAACTATTTTTATACCACTGCCGCAAACAAAATATCAAGGGGCATATTTGACAATGCGGTCACAGGAAAGCAGGTGCTGACTTTATGCGAAAAAAATCTGCAAGGCTGACTTTTGTCTCCCTTATTGCACTTTTGGTTTTAGCACCCCTGTCAATTGTTTTTTCCTTAAAGCTTTTAAAGGTGCAAAGCTATTATATCCCTGCGGTTATTATTATATTTTTGTCTATTGTACCATTTTTCGTCTTCTTTGAAAAAAGGCGGATTAAGACAAGTGAAGTGGCTCTCACAGCAATGATGATAGCTCTTTGCGTTGCCTCAAGGGCGGTTATGGCTTTTATTCCACAGGTGAAGCCCACCTGCGCCTTAGTTATAGTCACGGCAATTGCCTTCGGGCCTAATGTGGGCTTTATAACAGGCAGCCTTTCCATGTTCGTGTCAAATTTTCTTTTTGGGCAAGGAATGTTTACGCCCTTTCAAATGCTGGGTATGGGGCTGACAGGATTTTTTTGCGCCGTACTTTTTTATAAAAAGCCCTATAACACAAACCGCCTTCTCGTCAGCGTAGTCGGCGCAGTGCTTTGCTTTTTTGTCTATGGCTTTATTGTGGACTCCTGTAGTGTGCTAATGATGGTCAGCGACTACACATTAAAGGCTATTTTGAGTGTGTACACTTCAGGGCTAACCTTTAATTTAATTCATGCTGTTACCACGGGAGTTATCCTATTTTTTATAAATAAGCCCATGACAGAGAAATTTACGAGACTTAGAGTAAAATACGGAGTTTTTGAATTGGAGTAAAAATGAAAAAGATAAATGCTATTTTATGCCTAATATTAATAATATTGACTTTCTCCGGCTGTGTCGATGCAAAAAAGCCGGACGAGACTACAATGCTTGCTGTTTCTTCCACGGGTACCACTGCCGAAGAAGCGACGACAACTACAAAGGAATATACCACTTCTTCTACTACAACTGAAACTACGGGCACTACGGCAGAATATACTACAACTGCTGTCCCCTTATCAACAAAGCCGGCTCAAACAACTCAGACGACTCACACTCAAAGCTCAAATTCAACCTCACCTGTACCAACGAGCAAAAAGCCAACCACCACAAAAGCTATAAAAGAGACAACTACGGCAGCTGCTACAACAAAAAAAGTCACTACCACAAAGCCTACTACCACAAAGCCCACCGAAAAAGTCTCTGTGTGCTATGTGACAATTGTTTGCACAACTATAAACGACAACCTCAATATGCTCAAAGACTCAAAAAAGCCCTTTGTGCCAAGCGACGGCATAATCTTAATGGAAGCTCCCATAGAGGTTAAAGACGGTGACACCGCCTTTGAGATAATTAAAAAAGCCTGCAAGGAAAACACTTGCAAGGCTAAATGCAAATATTGCCAAAAAGGTGGCATACAAATTGAATATACATATACCCCTGCCTTTGACAACTATTATATAGAGGGCATACATCAAATATATGAAAAGGATTGTGGCTCTACCTCAGGGTGGATGTATAGCGTCAACGGCGTTTTCCCAAATGTGGGCGCAAGCTCTTATGAGATTAAGCAGGGGGACAAAATCATTTTCGCCTACACCTGTGATATGGGTGACGACATAGGAAACTCTTATTAAGGTAATGACCTTTTGTTATAGTGCACGATAGCAAAAGGCTTATATAAAAATAAAAAAGAAAGGATTGAACACAAAATGAAAATGTTCAAAAAATCACTCAGTGTCATTCTCGCTCTTGTGATGATCTTCGGCTGTATGTCAGTAGTATCATTTGCAGCAGATGGCAAAGCAACTGTTAGTCTTCGTATTGAAGGAATTAAGGATTGTCTCTATTATGGCGATGTTGCTATTAGCGGCAGCACCACTGTTTTAGATGTTATCAAGCAAGCCGACAAGGATGATGATACCCTCAGCGTCACCATTGTTCCCTCAATTTACGGCGATTACATCAAAGGCATCAACGACCTTGAAGCAGGCTCATACACAGCTTTAGGCTGGGATGGCTGGTCATATAAGGTTAACGACATAGCTCCCGATGTTGGTGTTAGCAAATACACTGTTTCCGGTGGTGAGACAATTGTTATGTACTACGCAGACCCATGGAACACAGGTATGCAGTACCCCACAATCAACACTGACAATATAGCAAACGGTGAAGTTTCCTTCACAAGCATTGACTCAGTTTTTGACAGTGAAACCTTTGAAATGGTCGAAAAGGAATGTGCTGTAACAGGCTACACCCTCACATGGGGCTCAGGCAGCAAAAAGATTCAGCTCACACCCGATGAAAACGGTGTATGCAAAATCCCATTTAAGTATCTCACCATGGGCAAGCACTCAGTTCAAATTGAGAGATATGACGAGAAAACAGGTCTTCCCTCTGTATTGAGATTTGCTCCTGATTTTACAGTTTCAATAAGTCTTTTTGATGCAATCATGGCTTTCTTTAAGATGGTTGTTGATACAATCGCATCAATTATGGGCTAATAGTTAATAAAAAAATCTCCGTATGCTTTCACTCATACGGAGATTTTTATATGCCTAATATTTACTAAATAAACAACTGCTCACTCTTTACTAAGAAATGCGTTTTATCCAAACACCTTTTCCTTTAAGCCTTTAAGTGAGAAGTCGAAGCCACCTGAAACGCTGTTTGCTTTGAGAATTGAATAAAATTCACTCTTGCCAAAATAAGCCGAGTTAGTCTTTTCGATTTTTTCAATAAGCTTTGCGAAGGTTTCAGTTTGCTCTGCCATTAACTCCGGATCAAACTTTTCCATCTCATGAGACTCACTTGCAACGCAAAGATAATAAGGTGCAGGCACAAGGCTTATTTCCGGAATACCCATTGTAAAGAAGTTTTGACCCTCACCAAAGTGAAGTGCATTGTGTCCTCTGAGAGTCATTGTACGCACGGTCTTTCTGTCCTTTACAGTTTCAAGATAAAGGTTATCCATATACTTATTACCTGTGTAAACTATCTCAACCTCAGGCTTTCCTGTGTATTTGTATTCGCCGTCGATATCACGCCATTCCTTACAGCCTAAGTGCTCAATAGTAAGGTTTGCGATACATTTTTCGTGACCCTTTTTGCCGTCCCAAAGGTTTCTGTGCATTGCCATCCAACGAGATGCCGACTGGAATGAGCCTGTGCGAATATCCTTAAACACGGGCAGACGGAAGTGTCCTGTTGTAAAGACGAAAATATGATTTCTTTCAAGAGACTGACCTACCATATTCTTCATCAGCTCTAAAAGAGCTATTGGGCCGTTTTCCTCTACGCAGTTAGTACCGTCAGTGTGGGTGTTAACGATAACATTTTCCATGGTGTTTTTACCGGGTAAAATGCAATAAAAGCTCTCTGTATATGCGTTTTCTTCAATGTTTGCCTCGAGGATAAACTTAGCCTTTTTGTGTGCCTTAGCAGCCTCAATAACCTTTTGGCCATTGGTTTGGTTAACCCAAAGCATAGGCATATTTTGATATCCCATAATAAATGAAAGATATTGACCCTCTATCATGTCATCGTGAAGACCCTTCCAAATAAGAATAGCAGCCTTTGCACCGGTGAGCTTTGAGATAATGCCATTAAAGCGCTGAACAAAGCTTGTAATAACAGGTCCTTCATATTTTGATTCAAGGACTACATCCTCAGGGTAGCTTGTTCTCTTATCAAAGGCAATTTCACTTGGAATGAAGTTTACATTTGAAACATCAAAGACAGCGATTTTGCCCTTAACATTTTTAATGTCGGAAAGACCGTTTACATATACTAATTCCTCTGTTACACCGTCAGCTGTTGTCTCACCTGAATAAGGATAAGCTGAGGAAACGGGAATATTTATATTTTCGTCACCGTCAATAATTTCGATTGAGGAGTTCTTTTCCTCCCAGCGTCTAAAATAAAATGGGTCAGAGTAAATTTTAACGCCTAATTTTTTAATCTCGTCCTGTAAATAATTGATAAAGTCACTGTGCGCCTTGCTGCCTGTGGTTCTTATACCAAAGGAGTTCATTTTTTCAACACCTGCAAGCAGTGCATCCTTTGAAATGTTAAAGTTCATAATTTTTTCACCTTTCCACAAAAGTATATTTAACTTTAGTCACAGAAAGATTATCAGTTTTTGACATGATTGTCAATTAAATATGGTATTTTTATTTATTAAGATTTATTAAGATAGCTTTGCTCATCTTATGTGGAATTTGAACCCTTGACAAGATATGGGCTTTGATGTAAAATAACATGGAGTACACTGGGCAGTTGCGGGTCTCTTAGGAGACGTGAGGAAAGTCCGGGCTTCACACAGCAGGGTAACGGCTAACGGCCGCCGAGGGTGACCTTAGGGAAAGTGCAACAGAAATAAACCGCCGCTTTTGCGGTAAGGATGGAAAGGCGAGGTAAGAGCTCACCGGCATAAAGGAGACTTTATGGCCATGTAAACCCTACCCGAAGCAACACCGACCGGATATGTTCGTCAGCTGGACGCAAACCGACAGGTGGCTTGAACTGCGAAGCAATTCGCAGTCTGGATAGATGACTGCCTTAAATGACAGAACCCGGCTTACAGGTGTACTCATTATATGAGAAAAAACAGAGGTTGCTATTGTGCGTACCTCTGTTTTTGGTTTTAAGTTAAATTTTTTTCAATCTCCAAAACTATATCACTCATTTTCATTTCAAAAGCAATAGAGAGCCTATACAGCGTTTCTAAGGTGGGCTTTCTCTCCCCTCTTTCAATGGCGCTTAAATGAGTTCTGCCAATTCCGGCAAGCCCACTTAACACATCCTGACTTATTGCCTTTTTCTTTCTAATCTCAGCTATGGTTTCTCCCACTATTTTTGAGTCGAGCATAGGTTCAAACATATCATCACTCCCATTAATAGTGTATGATATAAATTTCTATTTTACTAATACATATGTGTTCTTTTTGAATACATATGTAATATTTTTCTTGACTTTTGAACACATATGTGTTAGTATTGATATATCAATTTAAAGGAGGTTTTCAAAATGGAAAACGAAAAAGTAAAGAAAAAAGGTAAATTAAAATGGATAATCTTAGGAGTAGTCGTTTTGGTTTTGGCAATATTTATTATCACGCCAAGCTCATCTGAGCCGACTGTCGAGGAGCTTACAGGAGATGGCAGCTCTACAGAAACTTCTCAAGTAGCAACTAAAAATATAAAACCCGGCTCCGTCGTTACAAATGACGAAGTGAAAATCAATTATAAAAGCTCCAATACTGATTTTAAAAAATATTCATCCTATGCCGATGTTAAAAAAGGTTATAAAGTAATTGAAGCTGTTTTTGACTTTGAAAACATTACTTCATATGATATTGTCCTTGATGGCTTCGAGTGTTATGCAGATGGCGCAAAATGCGAAAGATTCTATTCTGTTGAGGATTATACTGACCCATGGTATGAATCACTTTCTGCCGGAAGAAAACTTACAGATATCAAAATTTACTTTGAAGTACCAAATAATTCTGAAAGCATTGAGCTTGAATATGAAGCAGATTTTTGGAGTAGTGAAAAATATATCTTTATTGTTGAATAATAGCTTTTGGAAAAAGGCTCTGTAGTGTGATGTGTACGCTACAGAGCCTTTTTATATGAAGTTTTTTATTTCCTTCTCTTAAACATTATCGCAAAAATCAGTCCAAAAACCAACAATGCAATTGAGCCAATAATATACCCTACACCTTCCATATTATTTCTTCCTACATTCATCATGTCATCTCTTTTGTCATGACCCTGCTGCTTATCGCCTGTGCTGCCTTCTTCACGAGACTGTGTGGTGCTTTCCTCTAAAGTATTAGTCGTGCTGCCTTCCTCAGTGGGCTGACTTTTATCATCAGTCTCTATGTTATTCCTTTCACCACCCATGCTTTCGGGCTTTTTATCCGGCATATCCATCGGCTTTTCGCCTTTCATATTGCCATTATCATTTGGCGGTGTACCCATTGGGTCTTCGCCACCTGTAGGCATTTGCTCACCGGCGGGCATATCAGGCGGTGTGTCGGGCATTTGCGTCTCTAAGGAAGAATTATCCGTGGTGGTATTTTCGGCTGTGTCACCGGCTTCTTCTGCGCTATCGTCCTTTGAAAGCTTATTGTCCTCGCTGTCGCTCATAGGTGTACCGCCTTTGCCGCCTATGCCGCCCACGCTCATGGTACCCATATGAGAAATAGTTATGGAAGAAGCGTCTATAAGTGAGGAGCTGTTGTCCATTTGACCTTGCTGCGTTGATGGTACACTGCCGTCAAGCTGACCCTTTATGCTCTCACTTCTAAGACGGCAAAACTCTTTAAGAGTCTCTACTCCCTTTTGGTACTCATCGTAGGTGCAAAACTTTGTGGGGTCCTTTTCCACATAGGCGGAAATTAAATCTTGGGCTTGACTTATTATGCCTTGAATATCTATATTAGTTAAAAAATCAGCGAAATATTCGTGATAAGCCTGAGTGTAGGTGTCATCGGAAAATATCCAGCCTATCATAGGTCTGTCATCAACACTCCCCGAGGAAACAGGTGAATCTATAGGTGAATTAACTGTGCTTGTGGCACTTGAAGATTGAAAACCACCAAAGGCAAGATTATAATCCCAGGGTATCATTGACAGTTGTCCGTCATTTTCATAAAGATAATAGTTGTGTACCATTGCGCCTGTATAGCTGTCGCCATTACAAACATAGTTATGCACCACAAAATATCTTATGACCTTGTCAATATCTACCACTTCTTCAAGATTTTCATAAGCGGAAAGTGACTTTAGAGAGCTAATAAGCCTTTCCTTATCCTTTGAGGTTATATCGGTTTTGGCGTTGTCAAAAATATTGCTGTAGGAGCTAATGCTGTCGTCAATATATTTCAGCTTAACATCGTCGCTTCCCATGCCACCGCCCATTGAAAAGATATTGCCGTCTTTTATATCGCCAATGTCCGGCATATTATCCATGTCGGGCAATTCACCTGCGTTTGGCATCTCACCCATATTAGGCGGCTGTGGCATTTCATTGCCGTTGTCTTCTTTAAATGGAAAGTCCTCTTGAATTTTATCTGAGCTATTGTTATCTCTTTCCCACACTTTATCATTATCTAATTTACTAAAATCAAAGTCTATGCCGTTACCTCTGCCACCGCCTAAATTCATACTGTCAGGCTTATAAAGATTGCCTTCACTGTTATAATTGCGGCTAAGAAAAGCGTCCTCAACGCCCTCGACAGCAAGATATAGACCCCAATCCTCACCACCAACGGTTATATAAGTAAAGGAGCAAAGAGGTGAGACAACACCAAATTCATTCATGAGCCTATATGTTAGATAGTCCTTCATATAGGTGTTATCCTGGATTATATTATTAAGGCTAAGCTTGTCAAGACCATAATAGCTGTTACTGCTGTCATAATGGTCAAACTCAATTTTAAAGCTGTATCTTTCACTGCCCATAGAGCTAACATTAGTAAGTGATGTGTTGCCCTTGCCCCTAATTGCCACATTTTGATATGCTTCACCATCAATTATGACATCGCACACAGTATATTCCTCACTTTGGCAAGAAGAAATAAAGCTGTCCCAGTCGTCCATATTGATATCTATTGTGTGAACCTTGCCTGTGTCAAAAAGTCGAGCCTCATAGCCGACTCCCCTTTTGACCTTTTCAATGCCGAGGCTTTCACCGCAGGCAAACAGGCAGGTTATTATCAAAGCAAAAACAAGGGCAACAACGCAAATACCCTCAATATTTTTATGCGTTGACATGAGTTACCTCCTCAACCCATATAATCGCCATTATAGCTAACGAGTACGGCACTGCTAACACCGGGCAAAAGTGCAAGAGCGTTGACAAAATCTGTGTTGTCATCCTTTAAGCGAATCTCCATATTAAGCTCAAGTAATCCCTTACTTGCTGTTTTGCTCTTTACAACACATTTTTGTGTCTTTTCTTCAAGGAGCTTTTTAACTGCCGTTTCGCTGTCGTGTCCGTCACATTGTACCACAACTATATATGGGTTAGTATGAGACTTTTTGTTAACGAAAATGAGAAGTATAACTCCAATAAGCACACTGCCTGCAACAGCAAGAGGAATAAGACCGGCGGCTAAAATTATGCCCACTGCTATAGACCAAAACAAAAAGGCTATATCTAAAGGCTCTTTAATTGCCGTTCTAAAACGCACAATAGACAAAGCACCTACCATACCTAATGAAAGGACAACATTAGATGTGACGGCAAGAATAAGAGTCGTGGTTATCATTGTTAAAGCAATTAATGTGACACCAAAGGAGGATGAATACATAACTCCGTTATATGTCTTTTTATACACCAAAAAGATAAACATTCCAAGGCAGAATGAAAGGATAAGGGCAACAGCCATATCAAGTAGGCTTACGCTGCTTATGTTTTCCAGAAAGCTTGATTTAAAAATGTCGTTAAAAGTCATAGTAAAAATTTTCCCTTCTTGTAATTGTTTTAGTTTTATTTAGCCGTAAATACGGCAAGCGGCATATTTTGAAAAAGCCGCCGTTCGTGCGTTGTCTATTTGCACAGCGTCACGAATTATATCAGGTAAAAACTCGTCCCACTTAACTTCAAGCACTGTCGTCTTTGCACAAACGGGCACAGTAACACACTGTGGATTTAAAAAATCCGTTGACTTCATTGCCGAGCGGATATTGTAATCTAAGGTCACTCTCACATTCCCTGCCGGATAAGTATAGGCTTCTCTTGTGTAATCCACAATTGTTTTTGCCTTTAAAAGCTGAGATTTAGTTTTAGAGTAAAACTCATTTAAAAGCTCATTATCACTTTCAGCTAACCAGTCAATGTCACCGTCAATAATTTTCTTTGCCTCATTTTCGCTAATGGGGACACTGCTTTTAGCACAAAGACCGTTGACCTTGCTCTTTTTTTCAAGGACTATAAAGGATGTGTCACCGTTATAATATCTCAGTCTAAATTTTTCTCTAAGGTTAACACCATTGATTTTTTCCAGCAGAGCCTTGTCTTTAATGTTGTCAAAATATAGGCTTCTGATTTCATAGCTTTCACCTAAGGAGTGCTCATCCTTTTTTGCCACAGCAGATAGTCTTGAAGAAAGTATCAGCCTTTGAGAATAGCCTATTTCGTGCTTATATTCATGCCTGAATTTCATATTGTCATCACCACCTTATCTTAATTGCTTGACACATAATATTCTCCAAACCTTAGAAGTAATTAAGATTTATAAAGAAAAATTGAAAATATTGTAATAATTAAATCTAATGTGTAAAATTAATCGTATTTAAACCTTAAGAAAAGGTGAAGAAATGAAAAAATGCTTGCCATTTGTCTCCCTTTAGGTTAAAATATAACCAGAATAATATGGGAGGTTCGCTATGGACGACATATATTTCTCTGATAAAAAGAAAAGACATAATGATGAAGAACCTGCTTCAGCGAAAAGAATAGTAAGTGATGATTTTTTAGACAGCGATTACGGTGACGAAAGCTTTGAGCTTGAGTTTAATAGAAAAGGCAGTAGCCAACCATTTTCCGGCGGCAACTTTAAGGTCAATATCCCCGACTTTGACGATGAGCCTGTTAAGCCTGAGCACCGTGATATTTACTCGGGTGTGCAGTCACGCTCCCCTCAAGGCAGACGCATCACCTCAGGCAATGTCACACGAGTGCCAACACCAAGGCCCACACAGCCAGGTGCTCAAAGACTCTCACAGCAGGGTACTCAAAGACCTGTGCAGCAGCCAGTCAGCCGTACTCCGCAAGGTGCAAGAGTACCAACAAGAAATGTAAATGCCCCTGCGCCAAACCATAAAAATGTGCCACAGGGCAAGAAAAAAGCAAAAAAGAAAAAGAACCATGCGCCAAAGGTTGTCTTAGGTATTGTCTTTTTGGTTTTGATTTTGCTTGTCGGTGTTTTCTTTTATGGCTATAGTGCCCTGGGCGGCCTTAACTATGATGATAGCATCACTAATAACGCCTATATGGACGAGAGCAAGCTCATTAGCGACAAAAGCGTCAGAAACATACTCTTTATTGGCTCTGACGAAAGAGAAGGCTTAGGCGGTCAACGCTCCGATACAATGATTTTATTTTCCATTGATAAGAAAAATCATAAAATCAAGCTAACATCATTTTTGCGTGACAGCTATGTTTATATCCCATCAAAGGGCTATAATACTAAGCTTAATGCCGCTTATAACTACGGTGGTGCTCAGCTTTTAATGGACACTATTGAATATAACTTTAGCGTTAAAATTGACGAGTATGTCAAGGTTGACTATGAAGCGTTTATTGACCTTGTTGACCTTTTAGGCGGCATCACTATTCACGATGTCACCGCCGCTGAAGCAAAATATATGCGTGAGGAAGTTAACAGCAAAAAGTTTAAAGAGGGTACTAATCATATTGGCGGCAGAGCTGCTATGTGGTATTGCCGAATAAGATATCTCGATAATGACTTCCGCAGGACGGAAAGACAGCGTAAGGTTTTGTCTGCTATTATTAATAAGGCAACTAAAACCAATCCCCTCACCCTTGTAAAAATTGTCGAGGAGATTTTGCCTAACATCTCCACAAATATTGATAGAAACTCCCTTTTAACTCTTGGTATGGGCGCACTTGTTTATATGCATTATGACATTGAGCAGCAGCAAGTACCGGCTGATAAGACCTGGTCAAATGCAAGAATTAACGGACAAGAAGTATTGAAAATGGACTTAGATAAAAATAAGGCTATAATCAAGGAGTTTATTTACGGCTAAAGTTAATAGACACACAAAACGCACCGAGCTTATTTTCGGTGCGTTTTTTTGGTACTACCCTTAAAATAGAGCAAAGCTATAAAAATTGACAAAGGTGATTTCTTCGGCAGAGTACAAAAATAACGCAGAAGCTTAAAATTGCCTCTGCGCTAAGTTTATTTTATCTTGGGAGCTTGTTTTGCTTATAAACAGGATTTGGATTGTTTTTATAAAGGTCAAATGGCTCGTACACTGCACCGTTATTTTTAAGTATAAGACGCATAATCGACGGGAAGATTATTATTGGGAGCTTCTTTCCGCCACTTACATTCCATGCACGAACAGCAAAATAAATGCAATTGAATATGGGATCCCAATGATTGTAATTTGATATCTTGCCGTTAACGCTGTCAAGCTCACTTTGTGTCAAGAGAGTTGCTATTGCGAGGGTGTCAACATAATAATTTCTTTCAGTTTCAAGATTGTAATAAACACCAAAGCCACCATCAGGACCTGTTGAGCCAAAGGAGCCAACACTTACTGTGCCACCAACGGGAACTGTAAATCTGCCAACCTTAATAGGTTTATTCGACAGGTTCTCAAAGTAGAGGAAAAAGTGATCTACAGAGCCTTTTGTGTTGATTTTGGAGCAAAGCCACATTCTTGCGATGTTTTCATCATTACTTGCTGCTGATGCAGGCATTGCCATAACACCAAAAATCATAAGCAGGGCAAGTAACAAAGCCGTTAATTTTTTCATAGGTTTAGCACTTCCTTTTTTATATTGCGAATGTATTTAACCACTATCAGATAAACTAAATACAAAAGCTTTATTAAGAATTTTTAAATTTGAAGACCTAAGTGTGATTTTTAGCTGAAAGTTGGCAAGAGGGAGGGGTGGAGTGACGAAAAAGGGAAAAAAAGTGCCGTTTGGTTTTGCCCTGGTGGAAGGAGTTAGGCTGTCCTGACGAATGCCGAAAGGTGCTACCCGGGAGCGGGGGCGGCTGTGCGGTAATGCCCCACTGCGTGGGGCATTACCAGCCCCGGCTACGCCGGGGCTAAAAATCCCATTCCCAAATGGGATTTTTGCACAGCCGCCCCACCCCGCCTCTACGACACACGCCTAAAATATTAGTCGTGCTTTGTTTTAGCAAAAATTAAAAGCTCACAGGAAACCCTATGAGCTAATGTTGGTGCGGATGACGGGACTTGAACCCACATGAAATTAACTTTCATTAGAACCTGAATCTAACGCGTCTGCCAATTCCGCCACATCCGCATATTAAACTGCCTGATAAACAGCTTAGTTATATTACCATAAAATGAAAAATTAGTCAATAGCTAAAAAGATTATTTCAACATTTTCTCACGGCAACTTCCTCTATCCATAATAAAAATAAGCTGATTTTAGTGACATTTTTCACTCTTTTGCTGCACTATACTTGACAAGAAGGCTTATCTTATGTTATACTTCAGTAACATCAATGAGGGAGTAGCGAGCGTCCTTGGGCGTAACAAGTCAACATACTGACTGAAAGGTCTGGCTTGTTTTAAATTGCGAGACTCATGTATAGAGATTTGTTTGCTGTACATGGTCATACCTCTGTTTGTTTTGTTGGTACGGCAAAGGCCGTGCCTTATTTTTTTGTGTTTGCGAGGGAACTTTATGAATTGGGATTTTATGTTTTTCTTTAACAGTGCGCTTTTAGGTGTGGGGCTTGCTATGGACGCTTTTTCCGTCTCTCTTGCCAACGGGCTAAATGAACCTCATATGAAAAAAAGTCGTCTTTTGCCTATGGCAGGTGTTTTTGCCGCCTTCCAGTTTGCTATGCCTATGATAGGCTGGGTTTGTGTACATACTTTCGCACAGTATTTCAATGCTTTCCAAAAGTTTATACCTTGGATTGCTTTGATTTTACTTTGCTTTATTGGCGGCAAAATGCTAATTGAGGGCATAAAAAACAAAGACAGTCAAGGTGAAGAAGCTACTCAAAGCCACATTGCCTTTGGTACACTTATGGTGCAAGGTGTTGCGACCTCTATTGACGCTTTATCAGTGGGCTTCACTATTGCGGAATATGACGCATTAATGGCATTTGTGAGCTGTCTTATTATTGCTGTTGTCACCTATGGCATTTGTCTTGCAGGTCTTGTTATGGGCAAAAAATTCGGCACTAAGCTTTCAAATAAGGCAGGCATTTTAGGCGGCGCTATTTTAATATTTATCGGCATAGAAATTTTTGTCTCTAACATCATATAAAATTAAAGATACTTTGTCACCACTTTTTGCTTTTGGCTTTTAGTGGTGATTTTTTTCTGAGCTTATATATAAAAGTAACAAAAATTAACGAAAAATTTTTCACTTACATTTCACATACTAACTCTCTATTATTCGCAAATTTTGTTGAAAAAATGAAGATTTAGTGATATACTTATTGAATTAAAGCATATGTGAAAGGAAAGAAAAAAAATATGAAGAAAAAAGTCATATCTATTATTAGCCTTGTCCTTATTATCTCTATGATTTTTGGCGGCTGCATGGGTAAAGCTGAGGACGAGACTACAACGAGTACAACTGAAACAACAACCACTGAGGAAGTAAAGCCTGTGTATTATAACCGCTTGACAGGTAAAAGCGGCTTTAATGAGGCTGCTGTTGGCAAACGCCCTGTGGCTGTTATGATTAATAATATTAAAGCCTCACTCCCCCAATATGGCATATCAAATGCGGATATCCTTTTTGAGGTTTTAGTCGAGGGCGGAATCACAAGACTTATGGCTCTTTACGGTGATTACACTAAGGTGCCGAAAATTTGCTCGGTTAGAAGTTGCCGTTATTACTTCCCAATATTTGCCCATGGCTTTGATGCGGTTTATTTTTGCTTTGGCAGCAATGAAACCCTTGGCACACCAACTCTCAAGCGCATAGGCATTGACTACTTTGACGGCAACCAAAACGGTGACTCCCTTGTCTTTGGCAGAGACTCTGAAAGGCTCAAGCATTATAGTCGTGAGCACACAGCCTATGTTGACGGCAAAAATATTCCGGAGCTGCTTAAAAAATACAGTATTCGCACAGACTATCTTGATGGCAAGGATGTAAATGTCTTTAACTTCCGCAGTGAAGATGCGCCTAAGGCTGCCGGTACTATTGCAGCTGACAAGGTTAATTTCAAATTCTCAGGCTACTATTACAGCACATTCGAATATAACACTAAGACAAAGACCTATTACAAAACCCATTGCGACAAGGCTCATATGGACACTGCAACAAATAAGCAGCTTAATTACACCAATGTCTTCGCGCTGGAAACTGATGTGCACAACTATAAAGGCGGCAAGCTTATTGAGCTTGACTGGAAAGGCGGCACAGGCTACTACATCTCAATGGGCAAGGCGCAAAAAATCACTTGGGTCAAGGCCTCTGAGGAGTCAGGCATTGTGTGCTTTGACGAGACCGGCACAGAGCTTAAGGTTAACCCGGGCAAGAGCTACATCGGTGTTATAAAAACCGGCAGCACTGTAATTAGTGCCAACACCGCAACAAACTAAAAACCAACATTGAGTCCCTCGGCATTAAGTCGGGGGCTTATTTTTTTGCCTTTTTATGGTACTAAAAAAGGTAGGCGGCAAGCTAAGGTTATTTCCCTCCCCGTTATGTAAGTGCCTTAAATTGCCCTTTATATGCAAAAGCGGCCACTGTTTTTACAGAAGCCGCTTTTATATTATAAGCTATGAGTTATTTATTCTTCCTCTTTGCCGGTAAGCTTTGCAATAATATCGTCAAAGAACTTCTTTACAAAATAAAACACATCTGAAAGAGCTGCTATAATTGCCAACATATCCTTTACCTCCTTTGCTTTTGTTAACATAATGTTAACACATTTCAAACTAAAAGTCAATCCTTTTTGCCAAAACACAACATTGCTCTTAGTTGTGTTCCTTTTGGGGCTCTATGTCAAAGGGGCGGGATAGACTTTATTGTCTCGTAAAGCTGTAGACGCGTACAAACAAAAGAGAGAAGGAACAAAAGCAGAAAGGCAAAAGGAAAAGCCCCCGAGTTAACGGGAGCCTTTCGATTTTAATTAATAATAGTGTACATTGCCACATGAGCACTTCCGGTTAATCTTGAATATTCTCCAGAAGAAGTTAGCTATAGCATAGATAATTCTCATGATGAAGCTGTCCTTATGGCAGATGCAGCCGCAAGCGTGGTTTGCATCAAGCATTGTGCCATCGCAATTGTCGCACTTGCCGTTGTTGTCATTATCAACATGCTGGAGCTTAGGCAGCTCAACTGACTTGATCTCTTCGCCGCAAACAAGGCACTCGCTGTGCTCTGTGTAACCTGTCTCTGAGCAGGTTGGTTCCTTGCCCTGGTCAACTACGAACCAATGGTGAGGAGCTAATGCGCCGGTGTAATTGCCGTCATAGTTATATTCGCAATTGTTACATTGATAATGGGTGTGTGCCTTAACCTTACAGGTTGCATCAACAGGAGTCTCGGTGTAATCGTGACCGGAAGCCTCGATTGTTGATTTCTTGAGCTTGCCACAAGTGCCGCACTTCTCGATATGATAACCGTCTTCTGTGCATTTTGGCTCTTGATGAGCTTCTTGCTTATAGTCGTGCTTAGCACCGGTGAACTGAGCTGTAACTGTGAGATCAGATGTTACATTTGTGAAGGTCTTATCCCAACCGCTGAATGTGTAGTGATAAGTTGCGTCTGCTGCCTTAGTTGCAGTTTCAGGAGCTGTAGCAGCGCCACCGCTGATAACTGACTCGGTCTTTATTGTTGTACCGTTGCCGTCAACGAATGTTACGGTGTAGAAGTTAAGAGCGCCCTTGTTATCTTCAATAGCCTTGTTGATATCTTCAACAGCCTTGTTAACATCGCTTTGCTCGGAATCGATAAGATTATCGGGAAGCTTTTTAGCTTCATCAAGAGCATCTTTGATTGCGTCCTTAGCTTCTTCATTGATGTCTTGATCGAGGAGATCTTCGAGCTTCTTGATTGCTTCGTCGTAAGCTGTGTAATCAGCTCTCTCAGCAGGCTCTGTCTTAGTGTGAGCTGCGTCGTTCTTACAGGTGTAGGTGTAGTAACCGTCTACCCATGTGCCGTCTGCTTGCTTAACAGGACGAGTGAGGACAGGTGTACCGCTGTAGTCGTGATTGAGTGCGTTAATTGTTTCGTGTCCGCTTACCCATGTCTCACAATCCTTACAATATGTGCCTTCTGTGTAACCAGCGTCTGTACAGGTTGCATCTTGTTGTGGTTTGCTTTCTGTATTCTTGTGGTTAGCAGGATCTATAGCACCGGTCTTAGGTTCTGTGCCGATCTTGACGCTACAACCTAAGCAATAAGTTACATCATCCCATGTTTCAGCTGTCTTACAAGTGCCGGGTACGGTGTTCTCTTTTTCGGTCTTTGTGCCACCGGTATGGTTAGCAGGGTTCTTAGCAGTGGTCATAGCAGCTACAGTTGTCTTGTTTGTGCCTTCAGCGTCTGAGAAGACATCGCCACATACTGAGCAAGTCCAATAAGCTTGGTTACCGGTATCTTTACATGTTGCAGCCTTTGCATCGGTCTTATTGAGCTTATGACCGAGTGCGGCAACATCTTCTGTCTTTGTACCGCCACAAAGTGAGCAAGTGTAGGTCTTAACGCCCTTTTCTTCGCACTTAGGTGCTGTTGTTTCTTCGCCATCATCATAGCTGTGAGCAACATCAACTGTGTAACCACAAGCACACTTATCTGTGTGGACACTATCGTCCTTGTCGGTGTGAGTGCTGAAGCTATGCTCTGCGTTTGTAAATGTTGCTGTAACTGTGAGTGCAGATGTTACATTTGTGAAGGTCTTATCCCAACCGCTGAATGTGTAGTGATAAGTTGCGTCTGCTGCCTTAGTTGCAGTTTCAGGAGCTGTAGCAGCGCCACCGCTGATAACTGACTCGGTCTTTATTGTTGTACCGTTGCCGTCAACGAATGTTACGGTGTATGACTTAAGGTCACCCTTGTTATCGTTAAATGCCTTTTCGAGTTTAACAGTAGCAGCATTAATCTTATCTTGCTCGGTTGTGATGAGATTATCTGCAACCTTGCTGTCGTCAATAGCCTCGTTGATCTTTGCCTTTGCATCGTCTGTGATGTCGGCTGCAAGCAAAGCGTTGAGGTCTGCTAATGCCTTGTCGTACTCGGTGTAGTTAGCTCTATCGACATACTCTTTTGTTGTATGGCTTGCGTCATGACTACAAACATGTGTGTAGTAACCCTTTGACCATGTGCCGTCTGCTTGCTTAACAGGACGAGTGAGGTTAGATTCGGACTTGGTTGTGTCGTAGTTGTGACCGAGTGCGTTAACATCTTCTGTGTAGGTTGCACCACAACCATCAGCCTTAC
>CAZDEL010000021.1:0-27969 GCA_964504475.1 uncultured Faecalibacterium sp.
TGAACTCTTATACAGAACAAAATATATTGATGAGCAAACATTCAAAAAGCTTTCTTCTAAATGTACATCTTTAAGAGCAATGCTGATCGCTTCTTGCAAAACCGCAAAGGAGAATTCAAAATGAAACGCGTGATAGTAATCGGATGCCCCGGAAGTGGCAAAACAACCTTTGCAGAAAAACTTAGTAAATGCACAGGTCTGCCGTTATATTACCTTGACGCCATCTGGCACAAGCCCGATAAAACTCATATTCCGAGAGAAGAATTTGACCAAAGAATATTGGAGATTTTTGCAACTGACGAGTGGATAATTGACGGCAATTATGGCAGAACAGTTGAAATGCGGCTCAAAGAGTGTGATACAGTCATTCTCTTTGATTTGCCAACAGAGGTTTGTTTACAAGGAGCTACTGAACGGCTTGGAAAAGACCGTTATGATATGCCGTGGATAGAAAAAGAATTGAACCCGGAATTTGAAGGCTTTATTAAAGATTTTGCAGATAATTCTTTACCGAAACTATATGAGTTGATCGAAAAATACAGAGCAGAAAAGCAAGTCGTAATTTTCAAAAGCAGAAAAGAAGCAGATGATTTTTTGAGCAAAGTATAACGGTTGCTTTCTACATAGTAAACATATTGCATTAGGTGTACTTTTCGCTTTTCTTACCCACATTTACGCACCGTTATACTGCTTTTTCACATAAAAAACCGCTAATGATGCATTGCGTCAGGCGGTTTTATTTTTATGTTTTTTTGTTATATTTTGTGAATCGGCACTGTTTTTTTGGTGAGAGATTAAGAGGGGGGGTTAATAAAATGCAACTTTTTAGGCGAAAAAATCAATTATTTGCACAAAAGATTGTAAGTATACTTGTAATCTTTCTTGACAAAGATTGATTTTTTGGCTATACTATGAGTAAAGGATGTGATTTAAAGATGGCTATTATATCAAAAGATGGCATATTAAAGGTCTTGATGGCTTATAATCCATGGTGGAAAACAGGCGAAGTTAACTCTAAAATGAGCAAGACCTATAAAAGGTTTGCCTTTCATGAAGCTATGAAGCGTTTAAATGAAAAAGATATACGCAGAATAGTTGTCCTCACCGGAACTCGTCGAGTGGGCAAGACAACAATACAGTATCAAATGATTGAAAGCTTGTTAAATTCCGGAGTTGCACCACAGAAGATAGTCTTTATTTCTATGGATCATCCTATGCTTAAATTGAGTCAGTTTCAGGATGTGCTGGAATGTTATCATGAAAATATTTGTGCCGAGCAAGATGTTTACTACTTTTTTGACGAGGTTCAATATGCCCAGGATTGGGATCTTTGGCTGAAAACGATTTATGACACACAGCCCGATACAAAGGTGGTTGCAACAGGGTCAGCAAGCCCTGCTCTTATGAAGGGTAGCAGAGAAAGTGGAGCAGGTAGATGGTCAGTTATTCAGGTGCCAACCTTGTCATTTTATGAATATTGTGAGCTACTCAATGTTGAGCGACCGAATATTCCGGAAAATTTAAAAGTAACCTCTTTGTTAAATAAAACGCAAATTGAGCGCAGTCAAATTATGTTACAGCTGTCTAAGGTGCAAAATCATTTTATTAGATATTTGCAAGTTGGGGGCTTTCCCGAATTAGCATTGGCTGACAACGAGCTAATGGCACAGCAGATTATGCGTGAGGATGTTGTGGACAAGGTCTTAAAAAGAGATCTTCCGGCCTTGTATAATATTAGAAATGCTACTGAGCTTGAAAGAATTTTTCTTTATTTATGCAATGTCTCGTCTGAAATTGTATCTATTGAAGCAATAGCAAAAGAGCTAAACGGAGTATCCCGCACAACGGTAGAAAACTATATCCAATATCTTGAAAGTGCAAATCTTATATATCAAAGTTGGCCTGTTAATATGGCAGGAAAAAAGGTACTAAAGGCAAGACCTAAGATATATATTGCTGATGCGGCTATTCGCAATGCGGTATTAATGGATGACTCTATTTTGACAGACCCTGTTGCCATGGGAAAGGTTGTGGAAACGACAGTATATAAGCATGTAGCTGCTTTTTATTATCAATTTGCAACCTCAGTTGGCTATTTTCGTGGTGGCAAAAAGAATAAAGAAATTGATGTCGTGGTGGACTATCCAAATATCAAGAAAATTTTAATTGAGGTCAAATATCGTGACGGTGCTCCTATTGGTGATGACGATGGAATTGTCGAGCTTTGTGAGGAAGCGTCAGCGGCAATAATTGTCACAAAATCTTCCTCAGACTTTGGCTCACATGACACACCGAATGGCAAAAAGCTTCTCAGAATACCGGCCTTTGCTTTCTTGTATTTGCTTGGAAATGCTGAAAAGCATGGATATCGTGGAATTGAGTAAAGGGTCATATAAGCTTAAAATTACAAAACCTCTTTTGCTAACAGGGCGAGAGAGGTTTTAGTTTTTGGGTATAAAAAATAGACTTCTTTTTTTCTTAATTTTATTCCTTTTCCCTTGCAATAACTCTTGCCTTATGATAATATTATAAATGGATTTATCTATCTAATTCGAGATGTATTATAAATGACGATAATGAAATATATGGGAGTGATTAAACTATGAAATGTGGATTTTGCGGTAATGAGCTTGAAAAGGGCAGTGAGATTTGCCCAAATTGCGGAATGATTATCTCTTTAGGTGACGAAAACGAAGGCACACAGGACAAGGTCGTTGAGTCAGTTTACAATGTGTTTAAAAGCAATGTGACAAATGAAAAGAAGGATAACACTGAGAAGGCTCAGGAGCTTGAGGCTGACCCCACAGAGGAAAAGGTCGAGTTCATTATGAGCTTGCCTGAGTTTGACGAGGCCGCTGAGCCTATTAAGGGTGATGAGGCTACAGTTGATGCTGCGCCTGAGGTGTACCCTGCCGAGGAAGACAGCGACAGCAATATTGATAAGGCAGAGGAAAACGAAATTGACATCTCCTTGCCCGAAATGGAGGATATCCCTTTGCCGGAAACTCTCATGGGTGACAGAATAACAGGTGAAATATATTCTAATACTCCGGTTGAGTCACAGGATATTCCTAAGGAAGCTGAAAAGGCAGAAGAAGCACCGACTGAAGAAAAAGCTGAAGCTATAGAAGAAGCACCTACTCAAAGTGAAGAAGCGGTAGAAGAAGCAACACAAGAAGTCACCAAGGAAGCAATAGAAGAAGCTGACGGGGACAGCACCGAGGAAAAAGAGGAGAAATTAGGTATAAGAGTACCCGAAAGCAACTATATCTATGCTGAGTATGACGACTATGTAAAGAACGAAAGCGACGAGGAAAAGCAGGAAAAGAGCGAAAGACAGCAGCAGGCTAAGAAAAACTTAGATAAGATTTCTCCTGACGAAAAGAAAAAGGTCAACAAAGGCGGAAAAAGAAAAAAGAAAAACAAAAATAATATTGACGGCATAAAAATTGAGGCAGTGTTGGCAGTGGCTATTGTTATTATAGCTGTGCTTTTTGGCTGTGCTTATGCGGCTAAAAAGAATATGATCCCCACAATAGGTGAGCTTTTCGCACATAAAGAGACCACCGAGTCCGTTGATATGACTGATGAGTCAACCGAAGCTCCCACAAAGGATTTAACAGAGGATTCCACTGAGGATTCGACAGAGGAAGCTACTGAGGATTCCACCAAGGAAAGCAAAACCGAGGAATCCACTAAGGAAAGCACAACTAAGGAATCCACCACAAAGCCGACTACTACTGAGTCAACAAAGCCGACGGATAATTCAGGTGTTGTTTCAACTACAAAGCCGACTACAACAAAGCCGACTACAACAAAGCCGACAACAACCAAACCGAGTACAACCAAACCGACAACAACTAAGCCGACTACTACCAAACCAAGCACAACAAAACCAAGCACTACAAAGCCAAGCACAACAAAACCAAGCACAACCAAACCAAACACTACAAAACCGTCTACCACCAAGCCAAGTACAACAAAGCCGTCTACCACCAAGCCGAGCACAACTAAAGACCCATACGGCATTAACAATGTTAAGGTGCAAAAGCCATCAAGCTATCTTTCAAAGAGCTACACAGCTTATGTTACTGCTGAGGGCGTTATCTTGAGAAATAAGCCATCTTCTTCATCTGAAAAGATACTTTGCTTATCAAAGGGTGCAGATGTTAAGGTTTTGGCAAAGCAAGGCAGCTTCTATTATATTTACAGTAACCGCTATGGTGTTTACGGCTGGGTCAGCACAGGCTACATAGCTAATGAAAGACCTACAGCAAATTCATCTGTGGTAAATGGTACAGTATCACCGGATAAAAAATATGACACAGCTCAAATCAAATACACCACTAACGGACTTAATGTCAGAAAAGGCCCCGGCACAAACTACGGCATAATCGGCCTTGTGCCCATAAGCTATCCCGTTAAGGTTATTGGCTATAAGTCAGGTGTATCAGGCTGGGTATATGTTGTAGATTTAACCTATGGCTACACAGGCTGGGTATCAACAGCTTATCTTAAATGAGTTTAAAATCAGGAGGAAATATTATGATGACATTAACGACACGCTGGGCACAGCAGGCTATGTGCGATATGCCCCATAGTGAGTACCCAAGACCGCAAATGGTAAGAGACAACTGGGTTTGTCTCAACGGTATGTATGATTTTGCAATAACAAAGGATAACGAAGAATGGTGCGATGAGTTTAGCGAGGAAATTCGTGTACCCTTTGCAGTTGAAAGCTGCCTTTCAGGTGTGTGCAAAAGAGTAAGTGATGATGAACTTTTATGGTACAGAAAGAAGATAACCTTGCCCGAACCCTTTAAGGGCAAGAGAATACTTCTTCACTTCGGTGCTGTTGACTGGGAATGTATGGTATATATCAATAAAGTGCTTGTGGGCAGTCACTTAGGCGGCTATTGCCCATTCACAATTGATATTACAGATGCTCTCGTTGACGGCGAAAATGAACTTACTGTCAGAGTATATGACCCGACAGATAAGTCATGGCAAAACAGAGGCAAGCAGGCAAGCAAGTCACATGGCTTTTGGTACACCTCAACCTCCGGCATTTGGCAGACAGTGTGGATGGAAGCTGTAAGCGAAAACTACATTTCATCTTATAAGGCTACACCTGATATTGATAAGGGTGTTATTGCAATTAAAACTGACATAGTCGGTGAGGGTAGCCTTAAAATTAAGATTTTTGACGGTGACAATGTTGTCAGCGAAAAGGATATCTCATCAGATGATGTTATAGCAGTACCAAACATGAAGCTTTGGAGCCCCGAAAGCCCCTTCCTTTATGATTTTACATTGGAGCTTTCAAAGGATGGGGTAGTAACCGACAGCGTTAAGGGCTACTTCGGCATGAGAAAGTTTAGCATAGGAATGTATGAGGGCTACAACAGACTTTTCCTCAACAACGAGCCTTATTTCCAAAAGGGTCTTCTTGACCAGGGCTATTGGTCAGACGGCGGCATGACACCACCGACAGATGAGGCCATGATTTACGACATTGCAAAAATGAAGGAATTAGGCTTTAATATGCTTCGTAAGCACATCAAGGCCGAAAGCGCAAGATGGTATTATCACTGCGACAGATTAGGTATGCTCGTATGGCAGGATATGATAAGCGGCGGCAAGGCACTTAATACCTTCCACGCAGGTGTGCTGCCCAATGTTTACGGCGTACTCAACCCCATAGTAAACCTCACTAAAAAGGATAACGCATATAAAATTTTCAACAGAGACAGGATTGAGTGGAGAACCCAATTTGAAAGTGAGCTCTTTGAGCTTATAGACTCTCTTTATAACTTCACATCAATTTGCTGCTGGGTACCCTTTAACGAGGGTTGGGGTCAGTTTGATGCAAAGCGCATTGGTGATGCAATAAAAGAAAAAGACCCATCACGCTTTGTTGACCATGCAAGTGGCTGGTACGACCAAAACGGCTGCGACTTTAGAAGTATGCACAAATATATTCTTCCTGTTATTTTGCCTAAATATGACGGAAGACCTATAGTTTTAAGTGAATACGGCGGCTACAGCCAAAAAATTGAGGGTCATGTTTGGAATTGGGAAAAGAGCTTTGGCTATCAAATGTATGGCAGTAAGGCTTCTCTTACAAAGGCTTATAAAAATCTCCACGAAAGACAGATTATCCCCAACATAAAAAGAGGTCTGAGTGCAACAGTTTACACTCAGGTCAGCGATGTTGAGTTTGAGGTTAACGGCATATTGTCCTATGACCGTGAGATAGTTAAAATTGATGAGGATACCCTCAAAGCTCTTAACGCTAAATTAACATATTGATTTTTTGGGGTGCGGTTTATTTTTCTGCACCCCTTTAATTTAAAAAAAGAGGTGAAAATATGGCTGATAGGGGATACACAAAAATGAAGCTCCTTCATATAAAGGAGTATATTGAAAAAAATAGTGATGAGGAGCATCCGGTCAGTGTTGAGGATATAAATGATATGCTCGTTTCCAAGGGGATAATTTGTGAGAGAAAATCTATTTATTCCGATGTTAAGACACTAAAGGAATATGGCATGGATATATTGTCTGTCAGACAGCCTAAGGCTGGCTATTGTGTGTGCAGTCGTGATTTTGAGCTGCCGGAGCTGCGACTTTTAATTGACGCTGTGCAGGCGGCAAACTTTATAACACAAAAAAAGACCAAGGAGCTTATTAAAAAAATAGGCACACTTTGCTCTGACTCTCAGGCAAAAATGCTCGAAAAGCAGGTGTATATTGAAAAGCGCCACAAGTGCTCCAATGAGGAGATTTATTATAACATTGATATAATTAACAGGGCAATTCAAGCGGGAAAAAAGATAAGCTTTATTTATCAAAAAAGACAGCTTGACACTCAGGAAAATCAAGTGGTCATTCAGGAGAAGGAGTTTACCCTTAGCCCCTATGCAATGATATGGAGCAACGACCACTATTATCTTGTTGCCAACAACCCAAAATATGACAACCTTATGCACACGAGAATCGACCGCATGAAAAAGGTTGAAATATCCGAGGAAAAGTCAAGAAGGTTTAGCGAGGTGTCACCGTATAAAAGCTATTTTGACTCTGCCGATTATTCAGGCAAAATATTTAATATGTTTAGCGGTGACACACAAACTCTTGAAATGCTGTGTGATAACACAATGCTCGAGGATATTATTGACCGTTTTGGTACCTCTGCCACAATAAGAACAGGTGACGATGAGACAAAGTTTTATATCTCGACAAAGTGCGCTCTTAGTGACGGCTTAGTGTCGTGGCTCATGCAATTTGGCGAGAGAATAGAGGTCTTAGAGCCTAAATCCTTGAGAGAGCAAATAAAAACCCGTGCAATGAAAATTGCGGAAATTTATAAATAAAAAAAGGCGGTGTAAGGTGATGTACCCTACACCGTTTATATTATTCCACGCTTTCCTTTGAGCGGAAGTTATAGCCGTGATCCTCTAATTTTTTTATGTTGCGAAGAATATATCCTGCGCCCTTTGCCGCACAATGCTCCGGGTCGGCGGCTCTTGTGACCTTGATGCCTAAACGCTCAGTCAGCTCAGTGTCAAGACCGGGAAGCTTTGCTACACCACCTGTTAAAAGTATGCCCTGGGTGCAAATATCCGAGTAAAGCTCAGGGGGCACCTGTTCGAGTACATCAACAATGCCGCGGAAAATTTTATCCACCTGATCCTTTAAGGCATCATAGACCTGGGCGGTGCTGATTTCAAAGGTTTTCGGCATACCTGTTATATGCGCCTTGCCGGCGGCAATCATCTCTATTTCCTCTGCTCTTTTGTGAGCACAGCCAACAGTATGCTTGATTTTTTTAGCTGTGGTGTGACCTATGTCAATCTCCTTATTGTGCTTGACATATTGTACTATAGCCTCGTCCATAGTGTCGCCGCCAACCTTTAATGAGGTGTTATACGCCACAGTACCCATAGTGATAACAGCAATATCGGTTGTGCCGGCACCAAGGTCAATGACCATGACTCCGTGAGGATAGTCGATATCAAGACCTGCACCCAAAGCCGAGATTATAGGGATATCCACAACTGTCACCTTGCCGGCTCCGCTTGTACAGGCGGCCTCAGTGATAGCCTTTCTTTCAAGGGCAGTGACACCGCTTGGTGCGCTTATGACAACATTTGGTCTGAAAACATGATTTTTGCAAATCTTTTCAAGGAAGTGGGAAAGAATTTGAGCGGTGACGGCAAAATCCGAAATAATGCCGGCGGTCATAGGCTTTTTAATAGTCAGAGAGTCCGGTGCTTTGTCAAACATCTCGCCTGCCATATTGCCCACGGCGATAATATCATCGTCATAAGCGTCATAGCAAATAGCTGTGCTCTCTGAAAAAACGATGCCCTTGCCCTCAACAAAAATAGTTGTGGTACTCGTGCCGAGGTCTATACCGATGTTGATTCCGGGCATAATTTTCACTTCCTTTAGCTTAATGTATATATAGTTTAACTGTTTTGATTCTGTTTGTCAATAGTAAAAATGACCATGGTATTCCCGAAAGAAAATCAATATTAATATTGCGGACAAATTAACGATTTTTTAACAAATAGTCACCAGTAATATTGTATACTTTAAAAGTACAGTTCAATGTAATTGAATTAAAAAAATAGAGAGAGGTCGGATTAAATGAAAAAGACAGTCTTTTTAACAGGTTCCACAGGAACAATGGGCTTTCAGGCTTTTAAAGAGCTTTACGCAAGAAGAGACAGATTTAATATAGTTCTTCTTAATCGTGATAGCAAAAACGGTAGAGAAAAGTTTGCTCCTTATATGAATGACAGCAGTGTCAAAATTGTCTGGGGTGACCTTACAAATTATGAAGATGTACTCGAAGCAACTAACGGTGCTGATTACGTTCTTCACGTTGGCGGACTTGTTTCACCTGCCGCTGACTATTTCCCAAAGAAAACTCTTTATACAAACGTTACCGCAATGGAAAACATTGTAAAGGCTGTCAAGGCTCAAAAAGATCCCGACGCAGTCAAGGTTGTTTACATAGGTACTGTTGCACAAACAGGTGACAGAAACTATCCTACTCATTGGGGTAGAACAGGTGACCCAATCCAAATCAGCGTTTATGACCACTATGCAATCAGCAAGACAAAGGCTGAGGCAATTCTCGCTGAGTCAGGTCTTAAATATTGGGTTTCACTTCGTCAAACAGGTATTCTTTATCCTGCAATTCTTAAGAACATGGATCCTATTATGTTCCATGTACCCATTAACGGTGTGCTCGAGTGGGCAACAGTTGAGGACTCAGGCCGTCTTTGCGCTAAGGTCTGCAACGAGCTTATCCCTGAGGACTTCTGGAGAAGATTCTACAACATCAGCTCAGGTCCTGAATACAGAATCACTAACTATGAATTTGAGGTTCTCCTTCTCAATGCTATCGGCATGAAGGGTGACGATGTACCAAAGAAGCTCTTTGATCCTAACTGGTTCATTCTTCAAAACTTCCACGGTCAATGGTACACCGACTCAGATGTACTTGAGGAGTATCTCCACTTTAGAGAGAATCTTCCTGTTAAGGATTACTTCAAGAGACTTGCCGGTCAAGTTGAGTTCTTCTATAAGCTGTCAGGTCTTGCTCCTCTCAGCCTTGTTAAGAAGTTTATGATGAAGCCAATTGCTAACACTCCTCTTTACGGTACTCAGGCATGGATTAAGAACGGTATCAAAAACAGAATCACAGCATATTACGGCTCACTTGAGAAGTATAATGCTATTCCTAAGACATGGGATGAGTTTGAGGTTGTTATCCCCGATAAGACTCAAATGAGCTATCTTGACCACGGATATGACGAGTCAAAGCCATTTGACACTCTCACAATTGACGATATGAAGAAGGCTGCTGAGTTCAGAGGCGGTCAGTGCGTTTCAAAGAAGCTTGGCAAGGATATGTACACACCAATTAAGTGGAAGTGTGCTTGCGGTCACGAGTTTGAGATGTCACCTAACCTTGCTCTCAAGGGCGGTCACTGGTGTCCTGAGTGTCTTCCTATGCCTTGGAAGTATGATGAAATCGCTAAGGTTAACCCATTCTTCGCTCAGGTTTGGTACTCACACCATGATAAGGACGAGGACAATGTCTACACAGATGACATTTACTACGGCTTTTCAAAGGAATAATTAAATAGCTTTAGTCGCAGAGAAGATGCAAATTGTGTCTTCTCTGCTAATTTTTATTCAAAAAGTTTACAGTTTGTTCATAACTACACATTTTGGTCGTAAACTTGATATAGTATAAAATAATCAAGATAAGAAAGCAGATTAAAGAGCACATTTATTGACAGTAAATTATTAGTGGATCCACATTATTGAACTAAAAAACATGAAGAAAGGAGGCCGCAAAATGAATATAGTTGAAATCCTCGATAAGGTAGAGCAGATTCTTATTGATGTATTTGAGCCAAAGGCAGCATGGATAATCAGCATAATCAAGTCATTCTTTGAAATGGTTTAAAAAATATATCCCGACTATGAGTTAAGTAGTCGGGATGATTTTTTATTTTTGGTACGGGGTTATATGGTGTGAAAAAGTAAAAACGAAAGGCGTATAAAGCTCTTGACTTTATGGAAAATATGCCGTATAATATAAATGAAAAAGGTAGATGTATCAAATTTATCTTTTTGCATAAAATGCTAACAGGGGTGTATCTCAGCCCTTAAATGAGAAAGTTAAGAGTGAGCTTCTCTTGGCTCTAATCAAGAAAGTTAAGAGTGAGTGTTTCGCTACTCTCAAATGCGATGGTAACAAAGGGTAAGCTTACTTGCCCTTTTGTCATATAACGAGAAAACAAAAATATATCCCGACTATGAGTTAAGTAGTCGGGATGATTTTTTATCACTCTCTTAAAAGCAGATACTTTAAAAAAGAATATCGTTTTGTCTTTTTGTCGTTGTCAACCATCATGTTTATTTGAGCTTGTGTGCCAACTAAAATAAGTCTATGCTTTGCTCTTGTCACAGCCGTATAAAGAAGATTCCTATAGCTTAGCTGGGGAATGACTGAGCAAACAGGCATTATCACCGCCTCAAACTCACTGCCTTGACTTTTATGCACAGTGACAGCATATGCTAATTCTAACTCAGGCACATTCTCAAAGGGATAAACAGCAATCCTGCCGTCAAAATTAATTTTCATAAGAGATGCGTTATGGTTAATAGCTATGATTTTGCCTATGTCACCGTTAAAGATTCCCGTGGAAACCTCTTTGCCCTTTGTCCAGACAATATCATAGTTGTTTTTAATTTGCATAACCTTGTCTCCCTCACGGAAAACACGAGCTTGCCTTACTAATTCCTCCTTGTCCTTATGTGGAGGGTTTAATATTTTTTGCAGCTCTGTGTTAAGACTGACTGTACCGGTTACGCCCTTCCTCGATGGACAAATTATCTGTATATCTGTCATGGGGTCATAGCTATATGCCTTTGGAAGTCG
This sequence comes from uncultured Faecalibacterium sp., assembly GCA_964504475.1. Classification (GTDB taxonomy): domain Bacteria; phylum Bacillota; class Clostridia; order Oscillospirales; family Acutalibacteraceae; genus UBA6857. The sequence continues at coordinate 11,471 of CAZDEL010000021.1, forward strand.
CTTAGAATAAAGCTCACACACTGTTTCTGCGGCAGAGTACACATCACTGCGGTGCATAAAAAAGAAGTCTTTATCGTTGTGGCTAAGGTCGGGATATTCACCGGCCACAATTTTATGAGCGTTAGTGACAATTAAGCTCTCCATTGCCTGACGGAAAACCTGAGTCAAGCAAACTGTGGGCAAAAGCTTTGACTCAATAATATCATGTAAAACATTGCCTGCGCCTACAGGCGGCAATTGGTCAGAGTCGCCAACCATAACAAGGCGGCAGCCAAGGGGCAAAGCGTTTAGCAAGGCGGCAAAAAGATGGGTGTCAACCATGGACAGCTCATCAACTATTACAGCGTCAGCTTCAAGGGGATTTTCAATATTGCGTGTGAAAACCTGCTTGTCACCGTCACTCCATTCGGATTCCAGCAGGCGGTGGATAGTCTTAGCCTGTCTGCCTGTTACTTCACTCATTCTCATGGCGGCTCTGCCTGTTGGGGCGGCAAGCATAACCCTAAGCTTTTTCTTCTCAAAAAGCTCCAATATGCCGTTAAGTGTCGTTGTCTTTCCTGTGCCGGGGCCGCCGGTGAGGACTAAAAGACCCTTTGTGACTGCGGTTTTTATTGCTTCTCTTTGCTTTTCCTCAAAGGAAATGCCCTTTTGCTCCTCGATTTTTTCAATATCCTTGTCGAGAGTGCGCCCCTCGGCAGGCGGAAAGCGTAGCATGACCTTTATTCTGTCAGCTATGCTTTTTTCATCGTAATATTCATACGGCAAAAACAAATAGCTTTTGTCCTCGTAAAAATCCTCCACCATCTCCTTATCCTCAATAAGGTCGTCTATGACAGCTTGGGTTTCCTCTCTTTGTGTACCCAAAAGCTCTAAAGCGGGAAGGATTATCTTCTCTCTGGGAAGGCAGGTGTGACCGTTGCGTAGATTGTGACGCAAAATGTGAAGTATGCCTGCGCGCTTGCGAAAAATGCTTTTAATTTCACCGGGAAAGCTTTGAGCAATTTCATCTGCTCTTTCAAAGCGCATACCGATTTTATCACCACAAAGTATATATGGGTTTTCGGCTATTCTCTCCGGTGCGGCAGTGCCATATGCCTTATATGCGCTAAGGCACTCACTTGAGCTCATTCCCACCTTTTCGAGGGCTATTATGACCTCTCTTACAGCAAATTGGCTGCGAAATTTCTCCGACATTTCCATTGCCTTATCGTGGGAAATGCCCTTAATTTGAGCTAAATCCTCAGGATGATTCTCTAACACATCAAAGGTGTTTTCACCAAAACGCTCCACAATTTTTTGCGCCATCTTAGGGCCTATTCCCTTTATAGTGCCGCCGGAAAGATATCTCAGCATATCACCGGCACTTTTAGGCATTGACCTTTCACAGGCTGTGGCCTTAAACTGTGTGCCAAAGGACGGGTGCTTAGTCCACTGACCCCTTACCTTTAGCTTTTCCCCGGGGCAGCATGAGGGCATAATGCCCACCACTGTCACAAGAGCACCGTTATAAGCAAGGTCAATAACACTATAGCCGTTCTCCGGATTAGAGTAAACAATATTTTCTATTGTGCCTTCAATAAAAATTTCCTCGTTCATAGCTTTTTCCTTTACAAAATCTAATATCCATTATACTACAAAAGCTACTGTCTTTCAATCCTTCTTTTCAAATATATCACATAGCTTAGACGAAGTAACAAAATAAATCCTTCCCATTTTTTCGCTACAGCTGAGACAAAGCTGCTTTGTGTGATAAGGCACTTTATCGTCTATAATATAAATCTCCCGCTTACCAATAGGCTTATATTTTGTCAGTACCATGGCAGTGTATAATTTATCGGGAAGCTTATCTGTGTCCTTTACAGCAATAACGGTATATATGCCGTCACTATCTTTATCACAGGTGAGGCGGCAAAATAAGTACCACAAAAGATCAAAAAGCCCAATAAGAGACAAAATTAAAGCTGCTGCGTGAATAATTGCATTTGACATAGCTTATCACCTCAGTTTATTTTACGCATTAAAGCTTAAGGGCGTTCGCATAAAAGGTGAGAAAAATTAATATATATTCTGTGATAACCCCAAATAAGGAGATGTATATTAATGAATTTTAAATCTGAAAAGAAAACCCTTTGCACCTTAAAGGAGCTTTCACCTGTTAACGCTCAGGAAAATATCCCCATGGAAATAAGCTTGCCGGATTGGTGCAGCGATATTAAAAAGATACTCAAATGTATGGTGCAGCCATGGATTAACTCTGTGACTGTGAACGCTGACACTGTCACTGCTTCGGGCACTGCGGATATTAGACTGGTTTATGTGGGCGATAAGGATAAAATCGACTGCTACGAGTCTCAAAAGGAAATATCCATAGTGACAAAAATAAGCACCTTGTCACAGGACGGGGCAGTGTGCGCCACAGCAAAAACCAACTATGTCAACTGCCGAGCCACAAGTCAGCGCAGAGTCAGCATTGAGGCAAATATTGCTCTTAGCTTTAGCTTATATGACAGGGAAAACAGGGAAATCCTCGCCTTATGTGATGGCTGCGGCTTGCAAAGTCAAAAGGCAAAGCTATCATATGAACAGCTAATTGCGGTGAAAGAAAAGACCTTTGACATGGGTGAGACTGTTCAGCTGCCAAGTGAAAATGGCACAGCGGGAAAAATCCTTCACACCTCAGCCTATGCTGTCTTAGACTCGCAAAAGGCGGTTAGTGATAAGCTGCTTATAAAGGGTCAGCTTTACACACGAGTGCTTTATTGTACTGATGGCAGTGACAGCAAAATTTTAAGATTTAACCACACAATGCCTATAAGTCAAATAATTGATGTGTCGGGCATTGATGAAAATAGCCGCTGCGACATTTATCTTAGAGTTAGATATTTAAGTGTACAAAGTAAAACCGCCTCACAGGATAGTGGCCTGTTGGAAATTGGCGCAAAGGTTGCCTGTGAAATAAGATGCACTAAAGCATCACAATGTGACACTATAGAGGACTGCTACAGTATATCTCACGAAATAAAGACCCAATATTCGGAAGGTGAGTTTTTGCGCCGAGTGGGCACAGTTGACCAGCAAAAGACGGTTAAAAAGCTCATAGACATTCCCTCAGGTGATATTGCAAATATAATAGACATATGGTGCAACGAAGCCACCTCATCAATGACAGGCAAGGGTGACAGCATAAAGGCCGACTGCTCACTTAATATTTCCATTTTATATTTAGACAGCAAGGGCGTAGCTCAATATGTGGAAAAGAATATGGACTTTGTCTTTGAAAGCAAGATAAAAGAAAAGTGCGACAGCCTTAAATGCTTTATGCAATGCTTTAACAGGAGCATAGAAGCAAAGCTCATAGCCTCAGATAAAATCGAAGTCAGAACAGAAAATGCCATAGCTGCCGAGATTTACAAAGTAGAGAATATACGGTATCTCAGCAGCATTGAGGCACTTGAAGAAAAGAATAACAAGGACATGGCCGCTCTGACCTTGTACTTCCCAACAAAGGGTGAGAGGCTTTGGGATATTGCACGAAGATACAGTACCACAGTGCAGGCAATAAAAAGTGAAAACGGCATTGACGAGGATGTAATAAAAAGTGAGGATATGATGCTTATTCCTGCCGGATAAAAATAAAGACGGTGCAAAAAAGCACCGCCGAATATTAACCTTAAAGCCTTAGCAAAACAAAAATTATGAGGGCAAGCTGCAAAATTATAATAGCAGGCAAGCCAATCATAAACCGCTTATGTAGTGTCTTATGACGAATAGTGAGCATAGTCAAATATTCGCTTAAAGCACCGCCTAAAATAGCCAAAATGAAAAGTGTAGCCTCACTGATTCTATATTTGCCCCGCTTTGCCTTATATTTATCAAGGGCAGTCACAATAAAGGTGACAAGGGAAATAAAGACGAAGTATATGATAAAGATATAAAAGGGTTTCATTATTTTCTCTCTAAGGGTGACAGGTCATTTTCTGTCATAATAACAGTAGTGCCTGCGGCTCTTTCATTGGCATAGTTTTTTGCCACGGAAAAAACAGATGAGCAAAGAGGGCAAACGGCAAAGGGAAGGTTTTTATCCTGCTTTGATATAATTCCGACTATGGAAACATCAAGAGATGTAAAAAGGCGCATACCCACTGTCTTGCCGCAATTAGGGCAGATAACCGGATTAGATATACCCTCGTCATTGGTATAAGCTCTGTTTATTGTATTAATAGCCATAAATAATTCTCCTCACATAAAGCTAAGTATATTTTAGTGCCTTTTGCCATTTATGTCAAGAGCGAAAGACAAATATCTCATAGGAATTAAGAAGGTGGGTCGGGGGCGGCTCCACGGTTCAGTCCCACTTTAGTGGGGCTGAACCCGCCGCGAAAAGCGCGGCGAAAAATCCCATTCTCAAAATGGGATTTTAGTGGAGCCCCCTCCCGGCGCTAACCTTACGGTATTCGTCAGGACTACGTAGCCTTTACTTCCCTCTTTCCTTAACAGGTCAAAGCTTAATAATTTAGCTATTTACCTTGCCTTTAATTTGTGCTATTATTTAAGAGCTCCATATCCTTATCTTTGGCCTTACTTTTTTACCACAGATATAGATGTGGGATTTTCTTTTGATATATTTATTTTTCCCTTTAAGGTGGTGACGCAATTGTGAAAAGGCTTGTGATTTTATTTTGTACTGTTATACTTTGTGCCGCATTTTCCTCTTGCAATCTTTTGACAAGCAGCGACAGCGGAAACCTTGAATTTAACGAAAACGCTGCATATGAAAGCAACATGACAGACAGTGGTGACGGCTCATTTATTTTCACCTATCTTAGCTATATGGAGTTAGCCGTAAATGACAGCAACAAAAGCGAAAAGGCATATAAAAAGTATATTTCCTCTCTTTTTGAAAGCATGAAGGAAATTGGTGTCACTGACTGCTTTGTTCAGGTGCGCCCCTATGGTGATGCTTTTTACACCTCTGGGCTTTTCCCAAAGAGCGAATATTGCCGCATGGCGGACTTTGATGTGCTAAGTGCCGTTATTTCCTGCGCCAAGGCTTATGATATTGATATTCACGCATGGATAAACCCTTATAGATGTGGTGACAATTGGAGCTATTTTGCCTTCAAAAAGGGCAGTGAGGAGCTTATTGAGACTCCCTCGGGAGTATATTTTAATCCAAGCAGTCTCAAGGTGCAAAGGCTGATTATTGACGGAGTCAAGGAGCTTATGGAGGGCTATGATATTAAGGGGATACACATTGATGATTATTTTTATCCTTCTGATGTGAACTCTGCCGACAAGGAAAGCTTTGACAATTACAGGGAAAGCTCAGGCAAGCTTAGCCTATCTGATTGGAGGCGTGAAAATGTAAACAGCCTTATTGCCTCACTTTACAGTGCTGTCAAGTCCTATGATGAGGACATGATGTTTTCAATTAGCCCCGGGGGAGATATTGACAAGGATATAAACGAGCTTTATGCCGATGTGAAGCTTTGGTGTCAAAAGGAGGGCTATTGTGATTTGATTTTGCCGCAGCTGTATTTTGGCTTTGACAATGAGAGCTTGCCCTTTGAAAAGCTATTATCTGAGTGGATAGAAATTATGGGGGAAAACAAAAATAAATTGATACCTGTTTTAGCACTGTATAAATCCGGCAAGGAGGATATCTATGCCGGCGAAAGGGGAAAAAGCGAGTGGCAGGAAAACAGCGACATAATTAAAAGACAATATGAGTGCATTAAAAAGCAGGGCTGCACGAGCTTCGGACTTTATAGTGGCTCATACATAAATTTTTCTGAAAATTTTTTGTCAAAAGAGCTATTTAATCTTAAAAGTGTGCTATAATAATTTGATAACTTATCTATAATAATAAATTTCCATAAAACAAAGGAATTGCAATATGAACACAAAAACCAGAAATCTTATAATAGGAATACTTCTTTTTGTCCTTGCTGCGGCTGCGTCCTTGACCTTTATGCACTTTGCAGGCAGGCGACAAATCGAGAGTGTCTTTGAGGGCACTGACATAAAGGAAAATGCCGATGAGCTACTACTCAATAAAGGCAAGGAAAAAGCACCCGATGCCCAAAATGCGCTTTGGCTCAAGGAGGGCACAGATATATTCTTTAAGGATGAGGATACCATTAAAAAGGCCGGTGCAAAAATCGACAAGGAAGCCTTTACATATATTTTCCTTGAAATTAACAATCTCCTTGACAGTGATGGCAAAATCACAGATGACAGCTTAAATAAGCTCGAAATGTCAAGCGAGGTCTTAAAAGCTATGGGCTTTAAGGTCTATTGTGCTGTGCCAAATGATATAGCCATTAACAGCGTTAGCAAAATCATGGAGCACACAAGCGGCATAATAGTCCTTGGCGAAAGCTTAAATGTGGACAAGCTTAACAGCACCCTGATAAAAATTAAGACCGTCTGTGCCGCACAGGCAAAATACAAGGTCTTCGCAAAAATAAGCCCTGATATTGACAATGTTAAGTTTAATAAAAAAAGTGTTGACGGCATTTATTTTGATATTGACGAGACTTCAGATTTAGACAAGCTCACATATTGGGACAAGGTTTTAGATGTGGCAAAAACTGAGATGATTTGCGGCATAGATATAAAAAAGATAGCCGACAAAAAGGCTACTCCCGACTCGGCTTTGTCAGCTCTTTACTCCATTAGAGCTTTAAGCAGTGTGTCAATAAGAGCCTTTAACTCATATAAGGCTGTGATTAAAAATTATCAAAACAGCTTTTCAGCGGTTTATGAATATATAACCGAGGGCATAGTGCCTGAGTTGGCATTTAGGCAGGTCAATATCACAGGCTATAATGGTGAGACGGTGTCAGCCACAGATTTTAACAAAGAGATAGAAATATACGGCTCTAATATGTTTCCCGTCTATATTGATGGGGAAAAGCTATCCTTAGGTGAGACAGGTAGCAAAAAGGTGCAGCTCAATTTAGACGAAGAAAAGCAAAGCTACATAGTTTCACAATGCGGCAAGGAAATTGAGTATAAGGTTGACTATAGCTTTGGCGGTGAGCTTATAAGCTTCATTTCACCGCTAAACACCTTGTCAGTGTCACCAAATGAAAAAATCAAAGTGGTTATTGTCGCCTACTCTAAGGCAGAGCTAAAGGTTAAGCTTGGTGCTAAAAGATATGACGCTAAGCCCGCAAAGGATGACAAGGCTTGCTATACAGCCTTCACCGCAAATATTAAGATGCCCTCGTCACAGCAGGAGATTGAGGCTTTAGGTCAAATTAAAATAATAGCCTCATATGGTGGCGAGACAATACAGGCAGACGCAGCGAGTGTCACCGCCGCAGCGCAGCAAAGCACCACTGAGAGCACAACTCACGCCTTCATTGGAAATTACAGTCCGGACTTGCCCGACGATGCTTATGAATACACTGTACCCACAACCTTGCCTGAAATTTCCACAACATCAATTAATAGCTACACTCAAAACTATAATTCCTACACAGGAAATCAAATGTGCCTTGTCTCATGTGCATACGCTGACACATGGCCTTTAATCGCCGGTGATGACACCTATGTGCCCCATTATACACCCTTGCCTTATGGTACTATAGACTATATCACAGGCGAGAGCGAGGCTTATAATGAGGACGACGGAGAAAATGTCTATTTTTACGAGCTTGCTTCCGGCAGAAAGGTTAAAAAATCCGCAGTCCAGCTTATTGCAAAGCAAAACCTTTCATCTAATGCTTTAAGCGTAGTGTCGAGCACAGCAAATGCCGGCACATTGACAATTAAGCTTAAAACCAATTGGAGAATACCCTACGATTTTTATTATTCACCTCAGAGCTATTATACGGCCTATGGCAAGGCATATAACATTACATCCTTTACGGCAAGTGCAATTCAATTTGATTTTTATCATACTTCTTCTGTACAAGGCACCATTGACGCATCGGGCAGTGACGTTATTTCCTCGGCAGTGTTCAAGCAGGGGGCAGACAAGGTGACATTAACTATGCCCCTTCGTGCCACAGGCAAATATTATGGCTGCTCAGTGGAATATGACCAAAGCGGCAATCTCGTTATAACAGTCCACAATAAGCCACAGACTCTTAAAGGCTCAGTGATAGTCCTTGACCCGGGTCACGGTGGAGATGACCCCGGAGCCTTAGGTCTTAGCGGTGGAGTATATGAGAGCAATGTCAACTACGCTTTAGCTTATTACACAAAGCTTGCTTTGGAAAAGCGAGGAGCAACAGTTTATCTCACAAGAGGCGGCAACACAAGTCTCAGCTTAGAGGACAGAAAGGCAATAGTTAGAGCGGTTAAGCCTGACTTTTTCCTGTCCATACATTGCAATGCATCAACAAATAAAAGCAAAATCGGCACGGCGGTCTATTATTACAAGCCCTTCTCCTTTGCTCTTGCACAAAATGTATACTCTAATCTTTTGTCCGTGTTTAAAAATAATCTTTATGCAGGTCAGGGCAGTGTTTACGGCAGTCTTGCAGGTGGCACACTATATTATCCCTTTAGTGTTACACGACTTGAGGATTGCCCCAGCGTCCTTATAGAGACAGGCTTTGTAACCAATGACAATGAGTGTATGAAGCTTATTGACACAAACAATCAGCAGCTTTTAGCCGAGGCAATTGCAAAGGGTGTTGAGTCAAGCTTTAATGGATAAACATTAGCATAATTACACCGGGTATACCCAATATGCCGCTAACGGACAAGGTTATGTAATTTAAAGCTATTGACACACCGGAAATATAAGAGATTATATTCACGGCAAAAAGAGCACCTATGCCGGAAAAGGCAGTGAGTAAAACACTTTTTATAAAATGTCCGCTTTTATAGGAAACAGCAAGACAAATTGCAGCCATAAGGCAAGAGACTATAAGAGAAAAGGAAATTGTACTTGACATAAAAACCACCAATCATTATAATTTTATAAGCTTAGTTAAATAATATAGATTTTATTTCCCGTTTATGATAGGAGTGAAAAAATATGAAAATTTTAAAGCTTACACCTGCGATTAAAGATAATATTTGGGGCGGTACTCGCTTATCAAAGGAGTTTGAAATGGTATCCTTTGCCGACAGACAAGCTGAGGCATGGGTGCTTTCCTGCCATCCGGACGGTGAGAGCATAATCGAAAACACTGAGTTTAAGGGCAGAACTCTAAGCGATGTTCTTAAAAATGAGGGCAAAGACTATTTAGGCACAAATTGCAATAAGTATGAGTTTTTCCCTTTGCTCATTAAGCTCATTGATGCCAACGATGATTTGTCAATTCAGGTTCACCCCGATGATGAATATGCAATGCGTGTTGAGGGTGAGTACGGCAAGACAGAGGCATGGTACATTATGGACTGTGACGAAAACTCAGAGCTTATTTACGGCTTTAAAAAGGACATAACCAAGCAGGAGTTTCGCAAGGCTATTGAGGAAAACACCTTGTCGGAATATGTTAACAGAGTTAAGGTTAAAAAGGGTGATGTTTTCTTTATTGAGTCCGGTACTCTCCACGCTATTTGCAAGGGTATACTTTTAGCCGAGGTTCAGCAAAACTCAAACACAACCTATCGTGTCTATGATTATGGCAGGCTTCAAAACGGCAAGCCCAGAGAGCTTCATGTTGAGAAGGCATTAGATGTCACTTCTCTTAAAAAATCACAAGCTGACGGCAAGCCCATGGGCGAGACTGAAGCATTTGAAGGCTATTGCCAAACTCTTTTAGTTGATTGTGACCTTTTCACAATGAAGCGTCTTGATGTCAGCGAGTCAGCGAAGGTCATATCAGATGAGACCTCCTTTGTCTCTCTTGTGGCTCTTGACGGCAACGGAGTTGTTATCCATGAGGACACCTGCATAACCCTTTATAAGGGCGAGAGCCTTTTTATACCGGCAGGCTATGGCGAAATTGAAATATTGGGCAGTGTAACAGTATTGGAGTCAAGAGTAAAATAAGATAAAAAAGCAGCAGGCACTATTTAAAAGTACCTGCTGTAAATTTTTCTTAGGTTATCTTCTTATAAATTTTATCCTTTTTATTATGCCATTGATTATGGGAAGACTAAGGAAGCTTAGCATAACACCCTTGACCGCATTGATAATAGTTGCTGAGCCAATTGCGGCCCAAAGAGTTGCACCGTCAATAACAGTACCTAAAAAGTATTTGAAAAATAAGGGTGCGATTAAATAGTTAGCACCAAAGCCAACAACCACAATGGAAACAAAGCCTATGATGGCGGCAAAAAGTATGCCTTTTTTCTCATTACCTTTACTTTTAAAGCGGTGATAAACTAAGGAAAAGGGCACAACAAAGGCGCAGCCCACTATAAAATTCATAAGGTTACCAAAGCCCATTTGAGTGCCAAAGCCTTTAATAAGAAACTCTAAAAGATTTTTTACTAACTCAACAACAACACCGGCGCCGGGGCCATAAATAATAGCAGCGAAAAGAGCGGGTATGTCACTTAAATCCATTTTGAGATGAGCCGCCGCAGGGATTGGCGCAATGGGAAACTCAAGTAGTATTAAAGCAAAGGCTATAGCACCCAGCATTGCCACAACGCACATCATAATAAGTGAATCATTTTTTGACTTTTTCATAAAAATTACTCTCCTTTTTCAGGACATAAAAAGACCCATGGCGCAATACCACGGGCAAAATACTTTCAATATAGTATTCCTTCTTCTTTCGTCCGGACTATACCGTCGGCTTCGGAATTACACCGAATCTGCACTAAGCTATTGCTTGGCTCGTGGGCTATAACCACCGGTGAGGAATTGCACCTCGCCCTGAAGATATTTAATGAATTTATATTATCACTATATTCTCTCTTTGTCAAGGCAGTTTATAGGTTTTTTGACATGTAAAAAAGAATTTCATTGTAATTGCCTTTTACTTGTGGTATACTGTGCTTTAGTAAAACCTTGAAGGAGGATATTATGAAATACGATGTTAGAATAAAAAAGCTTAGAGAAAAGGCTCAAATGCCGACCTACGGCAGTGAATTTGCCGCCGGTGCTGACATATATGCTGCAATTGATGAGGAAGTGACAATTGAGCCGGGGGAGACAAAGCTTATCCCAACAGGCCTTGCCTTTGAGATTCCTGAGGGCTATGCCGGTTTTGTGTACGCAAGGAGCGGTCTTGCATCAAAGAGAGGTCTTGCCCCTGCCAATAAAGTGGGAGTTATTGATGCGGACTATCGAGGAGAGGTCATGGTGGCACTTCACAATCACGGCAGAGTACCGCAAAAGGTGGAAGTGGGGGAGAGAATCGCACAAATGATTATAGCTCCCTTTGTGACAGCAAACTTTATTTTTGCCGCTGACCTTGACGACACTATTAGAGGCGAGGGCGGCTTTGGCTCAACAGGACGAAAATAACTTTATGAGGGGGATTTAATATGAGCTTTATTTATAAGTTCTTAGGAATATTTTTAACTTTGATTCAGATGATAGGAAGTGTGGTGTCACCTGTGAATACATTTGACTGGGCAAAGGAATTGTTTAGCGACGAGACAAAGGCAAGCTATTCCGAGCTATATTATGAGATTAAGGAAAACAGCAAAAATGCTACAGACACATGGCGACAGGGCATGATTTCGGGCAACGGTGTGCAGGGAGTTATCACAAGCGGCTCACCCTACAACGACAGCCTTATATACCAAAATATGCACTTTATTATGCCAAATAAAAATGTGAGATATTGCCCCGACACCTCAGATGAGTTAGCTCAGGTCAAGGAAAATATCGCAAACAGCCTTGATATAACCGATAACGCATCTTATGATGATGTTTACGCTTTTCACCCGGGTGCAGCCCTTCGTATTAAGCAAAGTAAGCTTTCAAAGACAAACTATATCCGCTACACAGATTATCTCTCAGCCGAGGTTGGTGTGCAATACACTGATATTAGGGGTACATGGAACAGAACTACCTTTACTTCCGGAATAGATGATGTGACCATAACAAAGATTGGCTCATCCTCCACAGGCTCAAAGGTCAATCTCACATTGTCCATTGATGATATATCATCTTTCGCAAATTATGGCAACGGCAGCGAAGTTGATATGAAGTATAAAAAAATAGTGGGTGATGACGGTGAGTACATTGCCATGGTAGCCCACTATCCCTCATATGAAAACAGTGAGCTGAAAAACGGCGGCTACGCTACAGTGATATATGTCATTAACGAGGGCGGAATAAAAAGAGAAAGCAAAAATTTATTTAAGAAGGGGGACACTCAATATTGTGGGGAAAATGACCCTACAATTAAAATTAGTGGCGCTGACAATGTCTATCTCATTGCTGTCACAGGCAGAACCTATGACATGGGTGACATAAATGACTTCCCTGAAAGTGACTCCTATGCTCTTTTAGATGAATTAAAGGCAAAGGTAAAAGCTGTAGCTGAAAAATATACTCTTGACGGCAAATTTAGCTATGACGCAGCATTGCAGCCGCACAAGGCAAAATTTAGCGAGGAATATAATAAGGTAAGTCTGAAATTAGGCAATAATGATAGCACAAAGTCAAATGAAGCTCTCGTCTTAGAACAATATCTCAAAGATGATATAAAGACTGACCTTGCCGAGAGAGTGTATTATTCCGGCAGATATGCCTATCTTTGTGCCGGCGGTAGCAGTACACCAAGATTATACGGTATGTGGACAGGCGAATGGGCACCGGGCTGGGGCAGCAAATATACAATGGACGCCAATGTGAATTTGCAAACCTCATCAATGAACACGGGAAATATGGAGTCCTCTTATATAGGCTATGCTTCATTTATCCTTCGTCAAGTGCCTGATTGGGAGGAAAATGCCAAGGCAACTCACGGCTTTACAGACGCAATACAAGCCCCCGTTAACACCGACGGAGATAAGGCTGTTATCACAGAGACCTGCTATCCCTATCCATTTAGATATTGGAACGCCGGCACATCGTGGATGCTACAGCCCTTATATGAAACTCTCCTTTGCTACGGTGATGTTAAAATCCCCATAACAGATGAATTTGATATGTGCTCTCTTAAATCTGTGCTCTCACTCACAGCAGAGGATTTAAGTGATAAAGAAATAGAGGCAATGAGCGAAAAGGGTTATCTTGACCTTAGAAGTGAAATACTTTTACCCTTGCTTTTAAAGGGCGCAAACTATTGGGATCAAATGATGTCACCTGAGTATTACACAGACGCTACAGGCAATGTCCATTATGAAAAGGGCAAGACTGAGCTGCTAAAAGGCGAAGCCTATGCTATTCTTCCATCATATTCACCGGAAAATAATCCTTCCAATTATCCGAGTCCATCAGTGGCAAATGCGGCAATTGATATTAGCGCTTGCAAGAGCAACCTTGAAATGCTTATGGATATAATGAAAAGTGTTGACGAAAATGCTGACACGGCATATTGGGAAAAGCTATATTATAACCTTCCCGTGTACCTATATGATGAGACAGGAGCGATTAAGGAGTGGGCGGCAAGTGAATTTCAGGAAAATAATCTTCATCGCCATTTGAGTCACCTTTATTGTGTATGGCCAATGTTTGAAACTCAAAACGATGAGGCACTTCAAAAGGCTTGTGTGCAAGCAATTGCAAATAGAAACAGCGAAAATCAGGCGAGCCATGCTTTAGTTCACAGAGCACTTATTGCGGCAAGACTAAAGGACTCTAAGGCTGTGACAGACTCACTTGTTAACTTAATGAATCACTGGATATATTATGACTCACTTATGACAAATCATGACTACGACAGAAACAGCTGCTATTGCACAGACTTTGCCATAGGCTATTTGGGCATAATAAATGAGAGCCTTATTTATTCCTATAAAGGTGAAATTGAAGCTCTCCCTGCGCTGCCGGACAGTGGCTTTGACCTTGGAGAAATATGCGGCATAAGAACAAGAAGCAGAGCAGTTGTTGACTCACTTAAATGGGATATGACAAAGGGGGAGGCTGAAATAACTATAACCTCTGATATTGCACAAACAATAAAGCTATCATCACCCTTGTCAGATGAAGTGTATAATTTAACCTTCGCTAAGGGCGAGAGCAAAACAGTCAGCTTTTCTATTTCAAAATAAAAGTAGTGGTGGCAGAATTTTCTGTCACCCTATTATTTTATAAATGGTTGAAATTGTGCTGAAATTAAGCTATAATATATAGGCAGAATATTTTATTTTAGGAGGAAACCATGAGAAATATTAAAATCATTAACTCAGGTTGGGCTTTCTCTAAAGAAGCTAAGACAGCACCGAGTAATATTCCGGACTCTTGGCAAAAGCTCGATCTGCCCTATACATGGAACGGTAAGGACGGTCAAGACGGCGGTAACGACTATTATAGAGGCACCTGCTATTTTGCAAAGGAAATAAAAAAAGCAGACCTTCCCGAGGGTGAGACCCATTATTTACAATTTGACGGTGTAAACTCCTCATGTGAGGTTTATTTTAACGGCAAAAAAATCACTGAGCACGACGGTGGCTATTCCACCTTTAGAGCACAGATAAAGGACATTAAGGATAATAACCTTTTAGTTTTGGCAGTTGACAACTCACCTAATGATAAGGTTTATCCCCAAAATGCAGACTTCACCTTTTATGGCGGCATCTATCGTGATGTGAGCATAATCGGCGTTAGCAAAAACCATTTTGACCTTGATTATTACGGCTCACCATCAATTATGGTCACACCTGAAATTAAAGGGGAAAATGCCGTAGTTAAAATCAAGACCTATATTAAGGATGACGATGACTGTAAGGTTAAGTATGAGATTATCTCCGAGGGCAAGGTTGTTGCCTCATGTGAAAAGGACGAGGACGATGAAGCCGAGCTTACAATAGAAAATGTCCATCTTTGGAACGGCTTAAAAGACCCATATCTTTACACCGCTAAAGCAACACTTATTGAAGATGGCAAGGCTATTGATGAGATATCAACTCGCTTTGGTTGCCGCACATTTAAAATTGATCCGGAAAAGGGCTTCTTCCTCAACGGCAAAGCATATCCACTGCGTGGTGTCTCACGCCATCAGGATAGACCTGACATTGGTAATGCGCTTCTTCCCGAGCACCACAAGGAGGATATCGAGCTTATAACTGAGATGGGCGCAAACACAATAAGACTTGCTCACTATCAGCACTCACAGGTTTTCTATGACCTTTGCGATGAAAAGGGACTTGTTATATGGGCAGAGATTCCCTATATTTCAAAGCATATGCCCGGTGGCTTTGATAACACTGTCAGCCAAATGAAGGAGCTTATTGTTCAAAACTATAACCACCCCTCAATTGTAGTATGGGGTCTGTCAAATGAAATAACTATTGCAGGTGCAGCTGACCCTGACCTTGTCAGAAATCATAAGGTGCTCAATGACCTTTGCCATAAAATGGACAAGACAAGACTCACAACTCTTGCAAGTGTAACAATGTGCTCAATTGACTCGGAGTATGTACACATTAGTGATGTGCTCTCATATAACCACTATTTTGGCTGGTACGGCGGCACAACAGATATGAATGGCCCGTGGTTTGACGACTTCCATAAAAAGTATCCAAACAAGCCTATTGGCCTTAGTGAGTACGGCTGTGAAGCTCTCAATTGGCACACCTCAAACCCCACTCAAGGCGACTACACAGAGGAGTACCAAGCATATTATCATGAGGAGCTTATTAAGCAAATCGCTGAAAGACCATATCTTTGGGCAACTCATGTGTGGAATATGTTTGACTTTGCTGCTGACGCTCGTGCTGAGGGCGGCGAAAACGGCATGAACCATAAGGGACTTGTAACCTTTGACAGAAAGTATAAGAAGGATTCCTTCTACGCATATAAGGCATGGCTCAGTGACGAGAAGGTATTGCACCTTTGCTCAAAGAGATATATTGACAGAACTGAGGATGTCACTAAGGTGACAGTTTACTCAAACTGCAATGAGGTTGAGCTTTTTGCAAACGGTGTCAGCGTGGGCAAGCAGACTAAGGGCAAATATCCCTTCTTCTATTTCAATGTTAAAAATGAGGGAGAGACTACACTTACAGTTAAAGCAGACGGTCTTGAGGATAGCGGTACTATCCGCAAGGTGGATAAGCCCAATGAGAGCTATATAATGAAGGATGAGGGCGATGTCATTAACTGGTTTGAGATTAACACCCCTGACGGACGCTACTCAATCAACGACACCATAGGCGATATTATGTCAACTACCGGCGGCAAAATCTGTGCAATTAGAATATTGCTCAAGGTTAAAAATGCCTTCTCCGATCCTGATAAACCAAAGGAAAAGAAGAAGGGCAAGAAAAAAGGTGGCGGACTTGAGGTCGCAGGCTTTGAGCTTAGTATGGGCATGATTAAAAATGTCTATGGCATGGCAAAGGGCTTTACAGTTAAGCGCGCTTTCTCCATGATGGGTGGCAAGTTTACTAAGGAGCAAATCCTTGAAATTAATGCAATGCTTAACAAGGTTAAAAAGCCGAAGAAATAATCAATGTGA
>CAZDEL010000022.1:0-11262 GCA_964504475.1 uncultured Faecalibacterium sp.
TTTTAATAAAGGCAGCTGATTTGTATTAACCCTACAAGTCAGCTGTCTTGCTTTCTTTTTCGCCGCCATCCTCACCATTTCGGCAGAGTACACCACACAGCAAAACCACAAAATCACCACAACAAACCGCCCAAATAGCAACATCTTAGTGAAAGTCTTGCCTTTTCCAAAAATTTATCTCATTATTTCGACAAAAAAATTATTTTTGGCAACACTTAATGTTGAAAAGTTCTTAGAACTTTGATATAATTGAGTAAATATAAAAATAGGAGTCTTCGTATGGAAAATAATGCAACTATTATCGCCCTGTCAGGCAAGGGCGGTGTAGGTAAAACTTCAATTTCTGCCGCTATAGTTAAGCTGCTTGTGCAGGCGTACCCGGATAAAAAAATATTGGCAATTGACGCCGACCCGGCTGTTGGACTTTCTACTGCCCTTGGTATTGAGGCAACCACCACTATAGATGATATCCGTAAAGAAATCGTTGCAACTGTAGAGGACGGCAACACAAAGGCGGCTATTGAGCTTTTAGGCGATGCAAGATATAAAATTTTTGATGCCTTAGTGGAAACTGACGGCTTCGCTTTTATCGCTGTTGGCAGACCCGAAAGTGCCGGCTGCTATTGCAAAATTAACTCATATTTAAAAGAGGTCATAAGCATACTTTCAGCTGATTTTGACTATGTTGTTATTGACGGTGAGGCCGGTATCGAGCAGATTAATCGTCGTGTTATGGAAAAGGTTACACATCTTCTTCTTATAACCGATGCCAGCAAAAAAGGTACTCAGGTTATATCCACTATTAAAAGCGTCGCCGATGAGCTGGTTATGTATAAAAAAATCGGCGCAATCGTGAATAGACTTCCCGACGAGAGTGTGATTGACCACATAAATACTAATGATATCCCTGTTTTATCGTACATTGCCAATGACAAAAACCTTGCAATATATGATATCGAGGGTAAAAATATAACAACACTCCCTGATGACTCAAATGTAGTCAAGGGTGTAAGAAAGGCTCTACAAGAGCTTGAAATTTTGTAAGGAGAAAGCTATGAAAGATTTAAAACATCTTTATGAATTTGAAAAACTTTTGCAGGAAGCTAATAACGAGCTTGTCATTAAAGCTAAAGCTGACGGTGGCATTGCTTTAGGCTACACCTGCTATCATATCCCTGAAGTGCTTTTAAATTGCGGAAATTGCTTTTCTGTAAGACTTAGAGCACCAAGAACAGGCTCAATGGATATTGCAACTTATTATATGAGCAACTTCCTTTGCGGTTATTCTAAGGCAATACTTGAGCGTGCAATTGAGGGCGGTTATAATTTTCTCAATGCTCTTTTAGCTTCGGAAACCTGCTCTGAAATGAATAGAGCTGCGGAGCATTTCGAGCTTTTAAATTTAGTTGATAACGATAAATTCTTCTTAACCTTTGTCGATATGCCCTTTAAGGTTGAGGAGCATACACTTAAGCACTATGTCAAGCAAACAAGGCTAAAAATCCTCGATAAGCTCAGTGAGGTCTATGGTGTTGATACATCTGATGAGGCTCTTTTAAAGGCTGTTGAGGAGCATAATGAGGTTTGCCGTCTTATGACAGAGATAGGTGACTATCGCAAGGAAGAAAATCCTCGCATCACCGGATATGAATATCATATTTTAAACCTTGTTACATATTGCTGCCCTAAGGCGCTTATCCTTCCTGCGCTGCGTGAAACTGCCGAGGAATTAAAAACAAGAGTGCCCGATGAGAAGAAAAATTATAGAGCTAAAATTGTTGTGGTCGGCTCTGAAATGGACGACCCTGATTTTACCTCACTTATTGAGGATAGCGGTGCTTTAGTTGTCGCTGACAGATATTGCTTTGGTGCTTTGCCCGGAAGACAGGAGATTATCATTGAGGAAGGCAAGGATGTGCTCTCACAAATTTGTCTTCACTATCTTAAAACCAGTCAATGTCCAAGATATATGAGTCACGAAAAAATCCAAGAGAGACGAGATTATGTTAAGCAATTAGTCGATGAGTACCATGCAGACGGTGTCCTTTATGAGCAGCTTAAATTCTGCGAATATTGGGGTTATGAAAGAGCTTTGGCATCATATGTTATGACAAATGATTATGGTGTACCAACGGCGGCAGTTGACAGACAATATACTGCTTCTGCCTCAGGTCAGCTTCGTACTCGTGTGCAGGCTTTTGTTGAGAGCCTTGAAATTAAGAAAATCCAAAAGGAAAGGCAGGCAAAGTTAAATGGATAATTATGGTAAGCTATATAAAGAGCATACTGCTTTGCTAAAGCATAGAGAGTGGCGTGGAGTTAAGGACACAGCTTATGACTATTATCGCTGGCTTGTGACATGGAAGGATATGGTAGGCATGATACTTAAAGCTCCCGTGTCAACAGTTAAAGGCTTGTGGAATTATCGCTGGATGTCATCTTATCTTACCACTCCGGCATTTATTGACCGCCATGTTGCAGGACTTCGTGGCCCTCATCTTCGCATGGCACATCTCCACTATAATATGATAGTTAAGCACGCAACAGGTCTTATACATACTTCATTTGTTGCAGATGAAAAAATCAATCCCGGCAACGACCTTTCAAAGAAGATAGTCCTCATGGACGAAATTGTGCCAAATGAGATTTTTGCAGGCTTCCCAAATCTTATACCTATTCCACTTCAAACTATACCTATTTTCCTGTCATCAATGGTTGACCAGCAAATAACTCCTCCCTATCTTGAGCAAACTGAGAGCTTTGGTGTACCGGCTGATGTATGCCCTCTCCCCAGTGCTGAGGCAGGTGTGGCAATTGAGGACGATTATCCAAAAATTGGTTGCTGCATGATTTCATCAAATATGCCGTGTGACGGCTCTATTATGAACTCCTCCTTCCTTGACAGAAGAATTAATTTGCCTACACATTGCTTTAATATTCCGCTTCGTTATGATGATGAGGATGTGCAGGAATATGCTGTTGATGAGGTTAAGTCACTTATTGACTTTTTAGAGAAGCAAACAGGAGAAAAGTTCGATTGGGACGCATTCTTTGCTGCTATGAAAAACTATAATAAGCAGCTGGATTACGAATTGCAAAAGTGGGATATAAATAAAACTCCCTATCCTCAAATGACAGGCGCAGCCTTTTGGCTTTACAGAATCTACTATTTCAATCTTTCCGGTGGTGTTGATAAGAGATTCCTTAAGGTTGACGAAAAGGTCAACAAAATAATGATGAAGGCTTATGAAAAGAAAACACCTGTATCTAAGGAAATGAGACACAGAACTGTTGTTTGGAGCTGTCCTGCAAACTATTACACTTCCTTTGCTAACTGGCTGGAAAACTGCTGGGGCATGAATGTAGTAATGGATATGGAGACTATGATTTCCTATTTAGAGTTTAACACCGAGGATAAAGAGCAGGCTCTTAAGGACCTTGCCAAAACCTATCAGCGCTCAATTATGCGTAAGCACACTAAGGGCGGTTATCGTCATGTTGTTGATGAATTATGGCGCATTGTTGAGGAGTATAATGCTGATACAGTTATTATGTATGATCAGATTTCCTGCAAGGGTATGGACGGTCTTGTGGGCATATTTGACGATCAGGCAAGAGAAAGAGGCGTTAACTTTATTTGGGTGCGTCAAGACCTTATGGACCCACGCACTATTTCAAGACGAGAAATGCGTGAGCAGGTCAACAAATATATGCAAACAGTTTTGCAAGAGGAACCACTCGACGCTTCACTTTTAGATTTTGAAGACGATTTAGCTTGGTAAAGGAGATTTGAATTATGAAATATTTTGGCGGATGTGATGTAGGCTCAACCTACACCAAATGTGTTATTTTAGATGAGAACGGCAAAATGGTTGCCGATGTTACAAACAGGAGTAAAATTAACCCTGTTGCAAGTGCGGAAATTGCCTTAAATGATGCTATCTCACAGGTTGAGGGTCTTTCCTCAGCTAAGGAGCTTACATATCTTATTGGTACCGGCTACGGCAGAAATAAAGTGCCCTTTGCAGATGAAAACATCTCTGAGATAAGTTGTCATGCTATGGGCGTTCATGTCACTAACCCTGAGGTTAAGGCAATTATTGACATTGGCGGTCAGGATGTAAAGGGCATCTCAATTGATACTGACGGCACTGTTAAGAACTTTGCCATGAACGATAAGTGTGCTGCCGGTACCGGTAGGTTTTATGAGGCAATGGCAAATGCTTTTGAAATGTCACTGCCGGAGTTTTCAAAGCTGTCACTTAACGCAAAAAATACCATTCCCATTACTGCTCAGTGTACTGTTTTCGCTGAAAGTGAGGTTATATCCCTCGTTGGTGAAGGCAAGCCCATGGATGAAATTGCTGCGGGTATTCAGCTTGCAGTTGCAAAAAGATGCTTTGTTATGGCTAAAAAGGCAGGCGCAACTGACAGCATAACTCTCACAGGTGGCTGCGCTAAAAATGATGGACTTAAAAAGGCAATTGAAAAGGTACTTAAAATTAAGGTAGTTGAGTTATCAACTGACCCACAGCTCATGGGTGCTCTCGGTGCGGCAGAGTACGCAAGACAGAAAGGCCTTGCAAAGGTGAACTGATATGAAAACATTGATATCAATATTAGTGGCTACATTTTGCCTGTTTATTTTAACAGTGGTCATATATTGGTTTAACCTTGATATGAAGCTGATTAGAGTGGTTTATGATTGGCTTTGGGAAAATCGTTATGACAAAATGAAAAGAGATAGAAAGCTGTAATGGAGTTTTATAATTCTTTAATAGACGATGTTTTATCACAGTTAGATACATTCCCTAAAAAGGACTTCCCATACAGTAAAGACAAAGCGTGGGCTGATGTGGGCTATAATCAGGTCATAATGAAGCGTGACACGGCCTTTGAGCTTAGTGGCAGCAGCTTTAACCTTGTGACAAATAAAGAGGTTGAGGATAAGGTGCTGCTCATTGGTGATGACCTTAATGAGATTAAAAGTGACCGCAGCTTTGCGAGGATATCTATTTTACATCTTAATGAGGAAAAGGACGAGCAGAAAACCTATAACCTTATTAGAAAGGTAGACTATGTGAAGTATCATCTCTTCCCCGAGGGATATATGATGCGAACCTCATCGAGAATTTATAAAGAGGCAGTCAGAGTTGCAAAAAAGTCAATAAAAGACGGAATAACCTTCCAAAAAATCGGCAACCTTATGATTAATAAATATAAGGAAAATCCTGCCGTAAAGGGTGTAACAGTGTTGTTTATAACTGATACCGGAGTAGATTATTCTCTTATTCAGTCAATCGCTGTCAAAGCCGGTGAAATAACCGAAACTCTTAACCATGTTATGAACAGTGTGAATTTTGATTGCAGCACTTGCAATTTAAAGCCTATTTGCGACGAGGTTGAGGGCATGAAGGAATTGCACTTTAAAAATGCGGGAATGGGATAAAATCAGCAAAATAACAAAGGCACAGGAAGAACTTGAAAGCTTCCTGTGCCTTATGGTTTATTTGTTTATTTGTTATGATGCTTTATGACTTTCAGTGGTCTTAATTATTCGGCAGGGTTCTCAGTCAAATAGAGCATATGGAGCATATCCTCATAAAACTTTGTGGTGACCTCCTTTGACTCAAACAGGCCAATAGCAGTGCCGTGGTCACCTTGGGTTATAGGCATAATATTCCATATACCGGGCTTAATTTTTGCCCCTTCTTCCCAAATACAGTGAGGCTCATCGTGGGGATGAGTTGCCGAAAATGTGTCAACTAAGCCGTCATTATAAAGCTGTAGCTTGCTTTCGGGAATATCGGAGTGGCTTTTAATATCCTTTATCATTAAAGCACTGGTAATGGATAGAAATGGGAATTTTGTATACGACGGAAGGTGCATTTTGCCACTTTTGGTTTCCCTAACTGAGTTATATGGATAGGAAAAATAATAAACATTAGGCGTAATTTCAATGCGGTCATTTATTATTTTTGTACCCTCAGGTGACATATCATATTCCACATGGTCATTTGACTTATTGACTCGCTTGACGGCATCTGTAAAGGGTGAGGAATCCTTTTGCCCCGGAGTGTTTGACAGACCAAACTGCTCAAGGTGAAAGTCAACGAGAGTACCGTTTAATGGGGTTCTGCCTAAGGTGCCGGTATAAATATATGTGCCGTATCTTAAAAGGTTTTGCAGCTTATATCTTACAACAGTGTCGTGAGCTGCTGTACCGTTAAGGGGAGTGCAAATGGCAGTGAGAGAGCAAACCCAGTCACCCTTACCGCCTTTAAACAGTGGTGACACGTTGTTGCCGCTCGCCTCGACCTCCTCAGGTGCGCCATAGGTCAAAAGGTGCATAAGCATTCTGATTGTTGTGCCGCCAAAGGAGTGACCGATTAGGTGGATTTTATTTTCTGCTGACCAGTCCTCAACGAGGGGAGTGTTATAATTTCTGCCAAATTGCTTATGAGAGCATTTTTCGCTATGTACCTTGCCATAATCCACCCAAGTGCCTGTAAGTTGAGCATAAAGCTCACAGGCACGGTCCCATGCGCTTGAGACAGGACCGACTGAGGCTGCATGACATTCCAAGCCCATAGCTTTCATTTCCTCTGTTATACTGCCGCAGGTTGCACCCCAATAGGGTAGATATTTGTTTATTCCCTCATTTTCACCCCAACCAAACATACCGTGGACAAAAATCATGGGATATTTTAGCTTTACATCCTTATTCATATATTTCACCGCCGTTTTAAAGGAATTGTTAACTTTATTATAAATCATTAAAAGCTGCTTTTCAAGTATATTAAGCAATAAAGTTGTTGACTTTTTGTTTTCGAAGTGATAATATTATCATAATAAAATAACAAAAATGGAGGATTATCGAAATGATAATGACAACAATTTTTCAAAAGTTCTTCTATTGGCTTTTCAGTGTATTTATGTCACTGTCTTTAGCCTTGAGTGGCGGCTATGTAGCTCCCTCAACAGAAACACCAATCGACACAAGTAAAGATGATGCAAAGGCAGTTTTTGCTGCAATTGCTGACCCACAGGTTTCAAACTATCTTTTCAGCAGATATCCTGTTTTCACAGCCGGCTGTGAGGATCTTCACAACTCAAAGGTTAAGTTTGACGCAGTTTTAGGCATAGGCGATATTGCCGAAAACGGTCTTAATGTTGAATATCAGCTTGTTTATGATAAGCTTTCAGGTCTTGATACAAGATACATAATGGCAACAGGTAACCATGATATCAGACTTCGTTTATACAATCAAACTGTTAAGACCTTTACAAACTTCTCAAATGCTCTCAATAATGACAATTCCGTGTCCGCTTTCCACTTCTCAGAGGTAGTAAACGGCTATAAGATTGTTGTTATGGGCTCAGATAGGACAGAGTTTGAGGAGGCATATATTAGCGACGCTCAGCTTCAATGGCTTGACAGTGAGCTTGCAGGTGAAAACGGACATCCTACCTTTGTTATCCTGCACCAGCCTCTTAAGAAGACACATAATGTTGAGGTTGCATGGAACAGCCCTGACAACAACGCAGGTACTGTAGGTGCACAAAGTGATGCAATTCAGGCAATTCTCTCAAAGTATGACAACATCTTCCTTATTACCGGACATCTTCATTCAGGCTTTGGCCCTGACAGCTACAACAATGTTGATGGCATCCACGCAATTAATGTGCCTTCATTGGCAATTGACAACAAGGACGGCACATACAACGGTAGCGGTTTAGGCTATATCGTTGAGGTTTATGAGAACGAAGTCATCTTCAGAGCAAGAAACATGGCAAAGGGAACATGGGTTGCTGAGGAAACAGGCGACAGCAGCTATGATATAGTTCTTCCCATTAAATAATTAATATTTACTTTCAGGTACTCTGCCGCAAAAATCGGCAGGGTACTTTTTTATTTATGTTTGTTAAAAATCACTCACAATAGAATAAAAAAATCAAAAAAATTTAAAAAATATTTTATTAGGTGAGCTATTACAACATATTTCGACTGCATTGTTCGAGTATAATACAAACAAATTAACAGATAGTTTTTGGTTTTCCAACATAAAGCCACTGTTTTAGAAGGAAAATCAGCTCTTTTGTAAAAAAACTAAATTATTTTACAAAAGGGTATTGACATTTAACAAAAAATGTTATAATATCTCACTGTTAATTAAATCAACATTATCAAAGCGATAGGAGCTTTTATTATGAACGAACAGTTGAAATTAATAGCAATTCAAGACGAAAACGAATTCACAACACACGCAATGAAATATTTGGAGAACTACGGCTTCAATGTTATCAGAGCAGAAAAAGACGGTAGCAAGGTGGTGGAGTACATAAAAGCAAATGAGCCTGATGTTGTGCTCATGGATGCCTTTATGCCAAGGGTGGACGCATTAGGCGTATTAAAGCAGCTAAGCAATGAAAAGCTGACGAAAAAGCCTGTGATAGCACTCATACTTCCCGGAGACAACCCACGCTTTGAGCAAGAACTGTTATCAGCAGGGGCACATTATTGCTTTATCAAGCCCTTTGAGCTGACAATAATGGCAGAGCGCATAGCACAAATCGCAGGCTGGGGCGAGAGCAGCATAAAAATGCAAAGCAGAAGCGACTCAGACCTTGAGATAATGATATCGGATATTATGCGGCAAATCGGCGTACCGGCGCACATAAAGGGATATCATTATTTAAGAGAGTCCATAATATTGTCCATAAACGACCCTGAGCTTATGCACTCGGTGACAAAGGTGCTTTATCCCACCGTAGCCAAAAACAATAAAACGACAGCCTCGCGAGTTGAGCGAGCTATACGCCATGCCATTGAGGTTGCGTGGGATAGAGGCGATGTTGATGTGCTCTCGTCATATTTTGGTTACACCATACAAAACTCAAGAGGCAAGCCGACAAATTCAGAGTTTATTGCAATGATAAGCGATAAGTTAAGGCTAAAACTCAAAAAGGGTGCATGAGTAGAGTAAAAAGGAGGAAAAATAAATAGAATGACAGCTGATTCCGTCATGTGAAGTGGAATCAGCTGTCGATTTTTATTTAAGGTGAGATATTGTTTTTAGTGTACCTTGCCACAGGCGCAAACCTTGTTATTGCCAAATAGCTTTTGGAAGAAATTAATGAGCTTGAAGAAGAAGCCGGATATGCCGCCCTTGTGACAGTTACAGGTACATTCGGTGGAACGGTCATAGCCACATTTTGTACATCTTGTGCCGTCAAAGGAGTGACCGGTGGGGTTAATAGTTTCGGTATAGGTGTCACTGCAAGAGCAGGTGTAGATGATTGAGCCCGGTTGAGTGCAGGTGGGATTGATTTGTGATGAGGTGTAGGAGTGGGTGTGGGAGGGCTCGTCATCAATGAAATGGATGGTTGCTAAGAGGAGCGGTTTATTTAAATAATATACAATTGATATTGCATTCCATTCTTCTTGAGTGCCATTATAGTAGATATCAGTTAATTTGTCGCAATTACGGAACGCAGTGATTATAGTTGTTACACCGTTGCCGATCGTGACGCTGTTTAAATTGCTACAATCACCGAAGGTATCTAAACTTATACTTGTTACACCATTGCCGATCGCGGCGTTGGTTAAGCCGGTACAATCTCCAAACGCAGCAACACCTATGCTTGTTACGCTGTCGGGGATTGTGATACTGGTTAAGCTGGCGCACTTATAGAACGCACCATAACCTATGATTGTTACGCTGTCGGGGATTGTGATACTGGTTAAGCTGGTGCAATTACGGAACGCAAACTCGCCTATGCTTATTACGCTGTTGCCGATTGTGACATTGGTTAAGCTGGAGCAATCAAGGAACGCCCAATCGCCTATGCTTGTTACGCTGTTGCCGATTGTGACGCTGGTTAAGCTAAAGCAATCACAGAACGCACGCTCGCCTATACTTGTTACACTGCCGGGAATTGAATATGTTGTTCTCTTATTACCTATTGGATATTGTATAAGCTCAGTTTTATCTTTATTAAATAAAACACCATAGCTGTCACTTGAATAGTTTTTGTTATTACTATCCACAGTTATGCTGGTTAAGCTGGTGCACTCGTAGAACACCCAATCGCCTATGCTTGTTATGTTTTCTGGAATTGTGATACTTTTTAAACTGCTACAATTATAAAATGTATAGTCGCCTATGCTTGTGACATTACTCGGGATCGTTATGTTAGTTAGTTTTTTACAACCACCAAATGCCCCCATACCTATGTTTGTCACGCTATTAGGGATTGTAATATTAACCAATGAATTACTACTTAATGCACCATCGGCAATACACAGAGTGTCAGTTTTAATATCGTATGTAGTGGTAGAATCCGGAATTTCCGCTCTAATTAAGTAATTATCTATATATAAAACACCGTTTTCCCAATTTTCATCATGATTATAATAAGGAGTATTAACGAATGCGTCAATACCTATGCTGGTTACCCCAGGCTCAATTGTAATGTTATGCAAATATTCACAGTTTCCAAATGCATACTCGCCAATATCTCTGACATTTCCTTTAATGGTGACAGCAAATATACTTGCGCCATTAAATGCCAATTTCTTAATAGTTGTAAC
Organism: uncultured Faecalibacterium sp.; assembly: GCA_964504475.1. GTDB lineage: Bacteria > Bacillota > Clostridia > Oscillospirales > Acutalibacteraceae > UBA6857. Next base: position 10,595 of record CAZDEL010000022.1, read on the forward strand.
ATCATCCGGTATTACTAAATTAGTAACAATTTCACCATTTAAATATAAAGATGTTGCGCTATAGTAATCCGATGACCCTAATTTATCGTGTAATGGATTTGATGTGGTGTTATAAAAATCAATGTTGCACCACGCAGTTAAATCTTCAATATATACTTTATCTATATTTTTACAATTGGAAAAAGCACTCATTCCTATAGAAGTTACATTTTTATGAATTGTGATTTCTTTTAACTGCGTACAGTCTTCAAATGCACGACTGTCAATAGTTCTTACAGTGATAGGAAGTGAATATGATGTGCACGAATTGCCTATTGGATATTGAATAAGCTCAGTTTTATTTTTATTAAACAAAGCACCATAGGCATCGTTTGAATATTCTGTATTGTCTTTGTCTACTACTATTTTGGTTAAATTTAGGCAACCGTCAAATGCACAACTACCAATACTGGCAACATTTTTACCTATTTCTACACTTGTTAGCGCTGAACAATTAGCAAATGCATTGTTACCCAAACCGGTAATATTATCGTGAATTTTGATGTTTTGTAAACCACAAGCATAAAATGCACCGTGACCAATATATGTTAAGCTATTTGGAAGATTAATATTAGTCAACGCATAGCAAGCACTAAATGCACTATCACCTATACTTGTTACACCCTCTG
>CAZDEL010000022.1:11362-27369 GCA_964504475.1 uncultured Faecalibacterium sp.
CCTATGCTTTTTGCGGTGTTAGGAATTGTTACGCTCTTTAAGCTGGTACAACCTTCGAACGCACCATTGCCTATGCTCGTTACGCCATTAGGGATAACCAAATCAGTTACAAGTTCACCATTCAAATATAAGTTTTTAGCATAATATAGTGGGTTTGAATAGAAATCAATAAATCTTATATTGCACCATGCCGCTATGTCGCTTATATATATTGCTGATAAGTTGTTGCTACCACTGAATTCCATATATTTTATGCTCGTTACGCTGTCGGGGATTGCTATACTTTTTAAGTTATAGCAATCTGCGAACACGAGATTGCCTATACTTGTTATACCTTTTTCAATAACAACACTTTTAATATCACGATCATTGTAAGAAGTAGTATTTTTGATCTCACCTGTACCACGAAAAACTAATTTGCCTGTGCTACTATCAAATGTGTATGTGACATTATCACCACATTGTCCGCTTGGTGCAAGTTCTTTTCCCCCACTTTCCGCACTTGCCCTAATCCCAAAATCGAGCCGGCTAAAGTCGATTTCCTTTACCCCTTCCATCGGTACACTCATCACGCACATCACCACTACCAGCAATGTACACAAGATTTTTTTCGCTTTTTTCATGTTTTTCTACCTCCAATTTTAATAAATAAACAATTTTGGACTTGTTTCAGTCCTATCTTATCACCAAAAAATGGTAAAGTCAATAAAAAAGAACTAAAATAAGTCCATTTTTTGAGGTGATTGCTTATGTCTGATAGCAAAATTAAACAAGACGAAATTAAAATCGGTGAAAATATCAGAAGAATAAGAAAGGAAGCTAAAATCGGTCAAACAGAGCTTGCTATCCGCTTGCAATTAAGGGGAGTGGATATGACAAGAGAATGCCTCGTTAAAATAGAAAGAGGTATCCAGCATATTTATGCGGTGCAATTGCGTGGTATTAAAGATGAGCTGAACACTACATATGATGAGCTACTAAAATAACCGCCTAACTAATAAAACAATCTCCCTTTTCCCTTCTCGGCAGAGTACCTCAAAAATAGCCCTAAAGTAAGTTTATATGTTTTTTATGTCCATTTTGCCTGTTTTGCTGTTGACAAATCTCCTGTTTTAAAGTACAATAGATATGCATGTAGGTAAGGCTCGGAGAAAGCCACCTGCCCCGCATAATATTTCTTTTTAATGAGATATAAATCTATGGAGATGTGAGAATAGATGATGATCCCATAGGGGTTATTGTGCTATTCTCTTTTTTAATGGCTTATTTTATCAAGGAGGATATGAAAATATGAATGAAAAATTAGTCCTTGCCCTTGACCAGGGCACTACCAGCTCGAGAGCTATTGTCTTTGACAAAAAAGGTAACATTATCGCTAAGGCTCAAAATGAGTTTGAGCAAATTTATCCTAAGGCAGGCTGGGTTGAGCATGACCCACTTAACATTCTTTACAGTCAGCTCAATTCAATTACCTCTGTTCTTCGCTCAGGCAAGTTTTCCGCTAAGGATATCGCCGGCATTGGCATAACTAACCAGCGTGAGACTACTATCCTTTGGGATAGAGCCACAGGTAAGCCTGTGTATAACGCAATTGTTTGGCAATGTAGGCGTACTGCTGAAATGTGCGAGAAAATCAAAGAGGATAAGGAATTTTGCGATTATGTAACTGAGCATACCGGCCTTATTATTGACGCATATTTTTCCGCAACAAAAATCAGATGGATTATTGACAATGTGCCCGGTGTTAAGGCGCTCGCTGATGCAGGTCAGCTTCTTTTTGGTACTGTTGAAACATGGCTCATTTGGAACCTTACCGGTGGCAGAACTCACGTCACTGATTATTCCAACGCTTCAAGAACTATGCTTTTTGATGTCGATAAGCTTCAATGGGATGAATATCTTTGCAATAAATTGGGCATACCTATGGGCATATTGCCAACACCTGTGCCTTCAAGTAAGGTCTACGGTTGGGTGTCAAGCGGCATTATCGGCCTTGAGGAGCTTGAAGGAGTACCAATATGCGGTGCAATAGGCGACCAGCCCTCAGCACTTTTTGGTCAGGCTTGCTTTAACCCCGGTATGTCAAAAAATACCTATGGTACAGGCTGCTTCTTGCTTATGAACACAGGTAATAAGAGAGTTGTGTCTAAAAACAACCTTCTCACAGGTGTCGCTTGGAGCTTAGACGGTGAGACCACATATTCAATTGAAGGCTCAGCCTTTAACGCCGGCTCAGTTATTAAGTGGCTTCGTGATGAGCTGCAGCTCGTTGATAGCCCCAGAAGATGTGATGAATTAGCTGAAATGGTACCCGATGCAAACGGCTGCTATCTTGTGCCTGCATTTACAGGTCTTGGCGCACCTTATTGGGATATGTATGCACGAGGCTGCTTCGTTGGTCTTACAAGAGGTGTAAACAGAAAGCACATTTGCCGTGCGGTACTGGAAAGCATAACCTATCAAATGACAGACCTCTTAGAGGCAATGAAAGCCGATTCAGGTATTGACATAACTGACCTTAGAGTTGACGGTGGTGCAAGTGTCAGCAATATTATGATGCAAATTCAGGCAAATATGGCACAAACTAAGGTTGACAGACCTAAGACAGTTGAAACCACAGCTTTAGGTGCAGCTTATCTTGCAGGCCTTGCTGTTGGTGTTTGGGATAGTCTTGACGATATCCAGGAAAATCGTGAGATAGACAGAGTCTTTGAGCCGCAAATGAGCTTGGAAGAAAGAAACAAATATTATGCCGGCTGGAAAAAGGCTGTCACAAGAGCTATGGATTGGGCAGATAAAGAGTAATTTAAGCCAAAAGGCTTGAAATATAAAACAATATTATTATATACACAGGAGTGAATTTAAAATGGGTAAAGTAATTCTTGATTGGAAAACAACACATGACTTTATCAAAGACGCATTTATAGGCGTTGGCGTACCTGCTGACGATGCTGAAATCGTAACTGATGTACTTCTTGAGTCAGATAGGAGAGGTATTGAGTCACACGGCTGTAACCGCTTTAAGCCGGTTTATATCGACCGTATCAATGCCGGTATTCAGCAGCCTGTAACCAATTTTGAGATCATTAAGGAAACTGAGACAACAGCAGTTGTTGACGGTCACAATGGTATGGGTCAGGTAATCGGCCACAGAGCTATGAGCATGGCTATTGAAAAGGCTAAGAAATATGGTATGGGTATGGTAGTAGTACGCAACTCATGTCACTATGGTATCGCAGGCTATTACACCACAATGGCAACAAAGGCAGGCTGCATTGGCATGACCGGTACAAACGCTCGCCCCAGCGTTGCTCCAACTCTCGGTGTTGAGGGTATGTTTGGTACAAACCCCTTCACACTTGGTGTTCCCACTGATGAAGCATTTGACTTTAACTTTGACTGTGCAACATCAATTACACAAAATGGTAAGGTTGAGTATTACGAGAGAATTGGCGAGCCTGTTCATCCCGGCACAATCATTGACTCTGACGGCAACCCTGTTGAGGGCGACGCAGGTGTAGCTCTTAAGAAAATCAGAGGCGGCACAGCTGCACTTACTACTCTTGGTGGTATCGGTGAAGCTCTCGGCGGCTATAAGGGCTATGGCTTTGCACTTTTCGTTGAGTTCCTTTCATCAGTTCTTCAAGACGGTGCATATGGTAAGGACCTTGACGGTAAGGACGAGAACGGCAATATCAGACCATATCATCTCGGTCACTTCTTCATTGCTATTGACACAAATCACTTTATGGGTGAGGACATTTGCCGTAAGAAGACAGGCGACATCCTTCGCTCAATGAGAGCATCAAAGAAGGCTCCCGGTCAGGATAGAATCTACACCGCAGGCGAAAAAGAGTATGAAATTTGGCTTCAGAGAAAAGACAGCGGTGTGCCAATAAATGAGTCAGTTCAAGCTGAAATGACAAAGGTTCGTGACGATTTAGGACTTACACAGTATAAATTCCCCTGGGAAAACTAATCATATATATAAAAGAGATAGGTGATAAAAATGGATTACGCAAAAGAATCATTAAGACTTCACGGCGAATGGAAGGGCAAGGTTGAAGTTGTTTCAAGAGTAGCAGTTAAGGATAAGGAAGCTCTTTCCCTTGCTTACACACCCGGCGTTGCTCAGCCCTGCCTTGAAATTCAAAAGGACATTAACAAATCATATGAGCTTACAAGAAGATGGAACACTATCGCTGTTGTAACTGACGGTACAGCTGTTCTCGGTCTTGGTGACATTGGCCCTGAGGCCGGTATGCCTGTTATGGAAGGTAAATGTGTTCTGTTTAAGGAGTTTGGCGATGTTGACGCTATCCCTCTTTGCATTAAGTCAAAGGATGTCGACACAATCGTTGACACTATAGCTCTTATTTCAGGCTCCTTCGGCGGCATCAACCTTGAGGATATTGGCGCACCTCGTTGCTTTGAAATTGAAAGAAAGCTCAAGGAAAAGACAGATATCCCCATTTTCCACGATGACCAGCACGGCACAGCAGTTATTTGCTCAGCTGCTCTTATTAACTCACTTAGACTTTCCGGCAAGAAGATTGAAGATTGCGTAGCAGTTTTCAATGGCGCAGGTGCAGCAGGTGTTGCAATTGCAAAGCTCTTCCTTGCAATGGGCATTAAGGATGTTATTATGTGCGACCGTAAGGGCGTAGTACACAAAAACAGAGAGGGTATCGAAAACGATCCTGCTAAAATGGAACTCGCTTCCTTCTCAAATAAGTCAGGCAAGACAGGTACTCTCGCTGATGCTCTTGTTGGCGCTGATATTTTCATCGGTGTTTCCGCTCCCGGCTGTGTAACTCAGGATATGATTCGCTCCATGGCTAAGGATCCTATTGTATTCCCCATGGCAAACCCTGTTCCCGAGATTATGCCTGATGAGGCACTTGCAGCAGGTGCTCTTGTTGTTGGTACAGGCCGTAGCGACTTCCCCAACCAAATCAACAATGTTCTTGCTTTCCCCGGCATTTTCCGTGGTACTCTTGATGTTAGAGCAAGCGACATCAACGAAGAAATGAAAATGGCAGCAGCTAAGGCTATCGCTTCACTTATTAGCGATGAGGAGCTCAGATCTGATTACATTCTTCCCGCAGCATTTGATGAGAGAGTTGGCCCCACAGTTGCAGCAGCAGTTGCTAAGGCAGCAAGAGACAGCGGCGTAGCTCGCATCTAAGTTAATAACTTTAGCTAAAATATTAAAGCTCACTTTTCCTAAAAAAGAAAGGTGAGCTTTGATTTTAAGTTAGCTTCATTTATTATTTTTAATTTTATAATCACGCAAAAATATGCGGTGCTTTAGGAAAAAAGAAAGCTTTATCATATTGTCCTTTTAGCTTTCATAAGCATATATGGGTGATGTTATGAAATATTTTAAGCTCTTATCCTCTTTAATGCTGGTTATTATTCTAAGCGCCTGCTCGTCAGGTGAGTTTATGGATTTAAGCGGCTTTATATATCAATATAACAAGGTGTCAAGTGATAAGATTGACTTTTGTGATTTTTCCTTTGAAAAAGATGAAAATAGAGACTTTAAGCTTATACATAATAACTTACTGCTTTCCCTAAAGGAGAGCGATGATGGGAAAATATGTCAGTGCTCACTGATGGTGACAAAGCTCAGCGAAACAGGGGAGAAAAGTGAAAGTATAAATAAAGACACCGGCGAATTTTTATCTATGCTAAAAAGTGTGGTGCGCTCTTATTGTTCCTACGATGAAAACAGTACCCAAAAGCTAATGGAAGAATTTTCCTTGGATAAAAGTGACACCTATTTAAAGCAAGGCGAATTAACAAAAAAGCAGGGCAATTTTTACTTCGTTTATTATTCAACTGAGCTGTCCTCGACTATGACAATTTATAACACCTATCTTCGTGAGATTGAGCCAACTAAAAAGCCTGTGAGTAAGCCCAATTACGGTGAGTCGATTGGCATAACTCAGGCACAATAAAATAAAAATCAAGGGGTCTCTTTAGCTTCACTCTAAAGAAACCCCCTCTTATTATTTTTTACCTTTTCTTTGAACCTTTTTCTTAAAGCCCTTTTCGTCAATGATATAAGTGTTTTCCAGCTGACCTACAAGGCTTTCTTTAAAGGAGTCAATATAGGCTCGTCTGAGCTTATCTCTTTCCTTAATTTCTTCCTCGGTTAAGCCCTCGGGGGTTTTAGCCTTTCTTGCAAGCTCATTGATTCTGTCGATTTGTTCTTGAGTTACCATTATTCTTTCTCCCATTCCTTCCATATTTCGGGGCAATATCCTAAGGTTGCCTTTTTGCCGTTTCTGACTATAGGTGTCTTAAAAAGCTCTTGATTTTCCAAAAGCTTTTCTTGCTTTGCTTCTTCGCTTGCAAGATATTTTATAAAGCTGCTGTCGTACTTTTTGCTCTTTTCATTAACGAGGTCATCTGTTTTCATTTTAAGAGCCGTTTTAATAGAGTTAAATTCACCCTTGCTCATGCCAAACTTCACAAGGTCAACAAATTGAAACTTTATGCCACGCTCTTTAAAATATCTTTGCGCCTTTTTTGTATCAAAGCACTTGGCAGTGCCGTATATTTGTATATTCATAGTTGCTCCTTAAAGTAGTGTTACAAACTATTTTAAACGATTAAGGTGATTTTGTAAATAGTTTGCCCAAAAAAGATTTGATTTTCCTTGATTTTATGCTACAATAATAGCTAAGACGAGAATTAAAAAGGATGATAACAATGAAAACCTGCTATATAATCGGCGCCGGAGATATTACCGACCCTAAAATATGCGCCAAAGCTGAGGACTTAATAATCTGCGCTGACGGTGGATATAAATATAAGAAGCTTTTAGGCAGAGAATGTGACCTTGTTGTGGGTGACTTTGACTCCCTCGGCAGAGTACCCGACACGGAAAATAAAAAAGTCGCTCCATGTGAAAAGGATGAAACTGATATGATGCTCGCTGTCCTATGTGGGTACGAGAAAGGCTGCGATAATTTTGTCCTCTTAGGTGCTCTTGGTGGAGATAGATGTGACCACTCCATTGCAAATATTCAGCTTCTTTCATTTATTGCTTCAAAGGGCGGCAGGGGCACGATAATCCATGGGGATAACATAATGACCGCCTTTAAGGATAGCTCCATCACTCTTGAAAAAGAGCTTAATGGCTATGTGTCCGTTTTTTCCTTGAGGGATGAGAGTAGGGGAGTGACCATAAAGAATCTCAAATACACCCTTGAGGATGCTATTTTGCGTGGAGACACACCCATTGGCGTGAGTAACGAGTTTATTGGTGAGAGAGCCTTTGTTGAGGTTAAGGACGGTACGCTTTTAGTGTGCTATAAAAAGTAAAAAAACGACCTGCAAATCTAAGTGAAATGCAGGTCAAATTTTTTGCCAATTTATTTAATAATGCTAACGCCGGTCATTTCCTCAGGCTGCTCAAGACCCATAATCTTAAGCATTGTGGGAGCAATGTCGCAAAGCTTGCCACCATCACGCAGGGTGCAATCATAGCCGCAAACCACAAAGGGTACAGGGAAGGTGGTGTGTGCCGTAAATGGTGAGCCGTCTTCCTCATACATTTTGTCTGCATTGCCGTGGTCAGCTGTTATAAGCATAACACCGTCCATCTCCATAACAGCGTCATAAACCTTGCCAACGGATTTGTCAACAGCCTCAACAGCAGCCTTAGCTGCATCAAATATACCTGTGTGGCCAACCATGTCGCAGTTAGCGAAGTTGAGAATAACAGCGTCATACTTGCCGCTCTTAACAGCGTCAACAACCTTATCTGTTACTTCATAAGCGCTCATTTCAGGCTGGAGGTCATAGGTTGCAACCTTAGGTGAAGCAACAAGAATTCTGTCCTCACCGTCATATTGCTTTTCAACACCGCCGTTGAAGAAGAAGGTTACATGAGCGTACTTCTCTGTTTCTGCGATTCTAAGCTGAGTCTTGCCCATTTTGGCAAGGTACTCACCGAAGGTGTTTTCAAGAGTTTGAGGCTTAAATGCAACATGGACATTTGGCATAGTTGCGTCATACTGTGTCATGCAAACATAGTAAAGTGGGAAAAAGCCATTCTTTCTCTCAAAGCCGTCAAAGCTTTCATCAACAAAGGTTCTTGTGATTTCTCTTGCTCTGTCAGGGCGGAAGTTGAAGAAAATAATGCTGTCGTTAGCTTTAACAGTTGCATTTTCAAGGCAAACTGTGGGAATAACAAACTCGTCTGTAAGGTGCTTGCCTTCCTCGTCAATAGTCTCATATGACTTTTTAATTGCTTCAACAGGGCAGTCAGCCTTATTGCCTTCGCCATAAACCATTGCAGCGTAAGCCTTGCCAACTCTCTCCCAACGGTTATCTCTGTCCATTGCGTAGTATCTGCCCATTACTGTGGCAACCTTACCTACGCCTATTTCATCAAGAGCCTTAACAGTTTCGGCAACATAGTCTGCGCCTGATGCCGGTGGTACATCACGACCGTCAAGGAAGCAGTGAACATATACCTTTTCAAGACCCATTTTCTTAGCGAGCTTTACAATAGCGAGCATATGGGTGTTGTGTGAGTGTACTCCGCCATCAGACATAAGTCCCATAAGGTGGAGTGCTGTTCCGTTGTCAAGGCAGTTTTGTACTGCGCCAACGAGAGCCTCATTTTGGAAGAAATCGCCATCGGCAATTGACTTTGTTATACGAGTAAGCTCCTGATAAACAACACGGCCTGCACCGATATTTGTGTGACCTACCTCGCTGTTACCCATTTGTCCGTCAGGAAGACCAACATCCATGCCTGATGCGCCAATATATGTCATTGGGTTTTCTTTCATGATTTTATCCAGGTTCGGTGTGTCAGCGGCCACAATAGCGTTACCGTAATCGCTGGGGTTTTTACCGAAACCGTCCATAATGCAAAGTAAAACAGGTTTTTTCATTGTGATTATCCTTTCCTATTTAGATAAGTGAGACTAATAATATTTTTGCCATTAAAGGGAAGGCTAAACAAAATAAATTTATCTCACTAAAAAGAGGCTCGCCCGGAGCCTCTTAATCAGTTTTATTTCTGCTTTGAAGCAGCCTCAACAATGACTGAGAAGTCCTTTGCTTTAAGTGAAGCACCGCCAATAAGACCACCGTCAACATTTACCTTTGAAACAAGGTCAGCAGCGTTGCCGGCATTCATTGAGCCACCGTATTGAACTGTAACAGCCTCAGCAGCCTCAGCACCATAAGCCTCTGCAATAGCAGCACGAACGAAGCCGTTACCCTCGTCTGCCTGGTCAGCTGTAGCTGTAACACCTGTGCCGATTGCCCAAACAGGCTCATAAGCGATGATAACATCCTTGAGCTGTTCAGCAGTTACATTTGTCAGAGCCATCTTTGTCTGGAACTTAAGAAGTGTCTCAGTGTAGCCAAGCTCTCTTTGCTCAAGTGTCTCACCAACGCAGATGATTGGTTTAAGACCTGCATTTAATGCAGCGAGTGAGCGAAGGTTAACAGTTTGGTCTGTCTCAGCAAAATATTGTCTTCTTTCGCTGTGGCCTATTACAACATACTCAACGCCAAGCTCCTTGAGCATATCAGCTGAGATTTCACCTGTGTATGCGCCTGAAGCCTTGAAGTGTACATTTTCAGCACCGATTTTGATGTTTGAGCCTTTAGCAGCCTCAACAGCTGCGGGGATATCAACAAATGGTACGCAGAGAACAACCTCACAGTCAGCACCTGCAACAAGAGGCTTCATTTCGTTAATGAGAGCTGCACCTTGTGAGGGAGTCATGTTCATTTTCCAGTTGCCTGCAATAACTGCTTTTCTTGTAGCTTTATTCATTTCAGATTACTCCTTGATTTTTTATATTTATATTAGTCCTTGTCGTTAAGAGCAACAACACCGGGAAGATCCTTACCCTCGAGGAATTCGAGTGAAGCACCGCCGCCTGTTGAAATGTGGCTCATCTTGTCAGCAAAGCCGAGCTTTTGAACTGCTGCTGCTGAGTCGCCGCCGCCAACGATTGAGATTGCACCGCTTTCTGCAATAGCTGTAGCCACTGCAATAGTACCTGAAGCAAAGTTTTCCCACTCTGAAACGCCCATAGGTCCGTTCCAAATAACTGTGCCTGCGCCCTTAATAGCGTCTGCAAAGAGCTTTTCAGTCTTAGGGCCGATGTCAAGACCCATCCAGCCGTCGGGGATATCGTCTGAGTCAACAACCTTGTGCTCAGTGTCTGCCTTATATTCAAGACCAACTCTGTTGTCAATTGGGATAAGGAAGTTTACGCCCTTAGCCTTAGCTTTTTCCATCATCTCTCTTGCAAGGTCAATCTTGTCTTCCTCACAAATTGATGTGCCAACGGTGTGACCTTGAGCAGCAAAGAATGTGTAAGCCATGCCGCCGCCAACGATAAGAGTGTCAACCTTTTCCATAAGGTTTGTGATAACGCCGATTTTGTCGCTTACCTTTGCGCCGCCGAGAATAGCAACCAAAGGTCTCTTTGGGCTTTCAAGTGCGCCACCGATATATTCAAGCTCCTTACGAATAAGGAAGCCGCCTACTGCGGGGAGGTAGTCAGCAACACCTGTTGTTGAGCAGTGTGCTCTGTGAGCTGAGCCGAAAGCGTCGTTAACATAGATCTCTGCAAGTGAAGCAAGAGCCTTTGAAAACTCAGGGTCGTTCTTTGTTTCCTCTTTGTGGAAACGAACATTTTCAAGAAGGAGAACTTCGCCCTCTTTAAGGTCAGCAGCAAGGGCTTTTGCACTCTCGCCGATAACATCCTTAGCCATCTTAACCTCGATGCCGAGAAGCTCGCTGAGTCTTGCAGCAACAGGAGCAAGTGAAAACTCAGGCTTAAACTCGCCCTTAGGTCTGCCAAGGTGTGAGCAAAGGATAAGCTTTGCGCCATGCTCAAGGAGATAATTGATAGTGGGAAGTGATGCAACAATTCTCTTGTCGCTTGTGATAACACCATCTTCCATCTTTACGTTGAAGTCGCAACGAACGAGAACCTTCTTGCCCTTTACATCAATGTCTTCAACGGATTTCTTGTTTAATACGTTCATGTGTGTTTTCCTTTCTTATATTGCTTTTAATTTTTAACCAAAGTATAAAAATACACCAAATGCCATTTTATATTATTATTAGATTTTTTTCAAGTGTTTATAGGTAAAAAATGAGCAAATTACCATACAATATTTTATCTAACAATGCCAAAAAAGAGATTTTTTAGCTATTCCAGCCTTTAAGCAGGTCTGCGAAGGGGTTATTGCCGCCGTCATTTTGCTGCTGTTTTTGCTGCTTTCGCATATATGTCATAACATCGGCTTTGCCTGCACCCTTGTCTTCACGCCTCTTATTAAAGTCGGAAAGTCTCTCTCTATAGCCGCAAACGCAGGTGAACATTTTTTTGTCACCCTCACCTCTAAGCTCCATCTTTTTGTGGCACTCAGGGCAGCGTGCATTAGTTACCTGGGTTAGACCCTTTCTATATCCGCACTCTCTGTCTTGACAAATGAGCATCTTGCCCTTTTTGCCATTGACCTCAAGGAGATATTTGCCGCAAACCGGACACTTGTCCTTTGTCATATTGTCGTGGGTATATTGAGCGTTTGAGGCAATGACCATGGATACGAGTGAGGTTGAGTAGTCACGCATTTCGCCTATAAAGGTTTTCATGCTGGCAGTACCCTTGCTTATGTTTTGAAGCTGTTGCTCCCATTTAGCGGTAAGCTCTGCGGATTTTAAGTCAGGGGGCACAATTTTAATTAGCTGCTTACCCTTCGCTGTGGGGTGAATCTCCTTGCCAACACGCTCAATGGAGAAGTTGTCAAAGAGCTTTTCAATTATGTCTGCTCTTGTCGCAGGAGTACCCAAGCCGCTTGTGGTGGCTATAACCTTTTTAAGGTTTTTATCCTCAATTTGACCTGATGGATTTTCCATTGCGGACAGGAGTGTTGCCTCTGTGTACCGTGCCGGCGGCCTTGTCTTGCCACTTAATATTTTTACATTCAGCACATCTGTGCTTGTACCCTGCCGAATATCGGGAAGCTGCTGTGAACGGTTTTCCGCTTCTTCATCTTCCTCCTCGTCTACAGCACCGTAAAACTCCTTCCAGCCGGCATTTTTTATGCTTTTGCCCTTTGCGTAAAAGCTGTTTTCACCCACATCAATTTGCAGCTTCACCTCGTCATACTCCATAGGCGCACTCAGTACCGCCATAAAGCGTCTGACAACTAAATCATATATGTTTCTTTCCTCAAAGCTAAGCTTTGAAAGGTTAGGACTTTGCTCTGTGGGAATAATAGCGTGGTGGTCGCTGACCTTTTGATTGTTGACAATATATTTAGCCTGTATGGGATTTCTCGCAAGCTTCATAGCCGAGGACTGATAAGGGCCTACTGCCATTGCTCTAAGCCTTTCGGGGATGGTTGCAACCACATCGTCGGTTATATAGCGTGAATCAGTACGAGGATAGGTGAGCACCTTATGGTACTCATAAAGGCTTTGCATAAGTGATAAGGTTTGCTTAGCACTGTAGCCGTATTTTTTATTTGCATCACGCTGTAGCTCCGTCAAGTCATATGCAGCCGGTGGGGGAGTCTTTTTACCTGTTTTGTCCACCTTTACCACAGTGCCCTTTTTGCCCTTTGTGGCCTCGGCAATTTTTTCAGCGAAGGCCTTATCGGAAAAGCGGGTGTTATTATTCTTGTCTCTAAAGGTCGCATTAAAGCCCTTGAAGACAGCTTGTACACTATAATAATCCTTTGGCTTAAAGGCGAGGATTTCCTCCTCACGCTTAACTATGAGGGCAAGAGTGGGGGTTTGCACTCTGCCGGCGGACAGCTGTGCGTTATATTTACAGGTTAAAGCTCTTGTCGTGTTAAGACCTACGAGCCAGTCAGCCTCGGCTCTTGCCTGAGCTGAATAATAAAGATTGTCATATTCCTTCGCAGGCTTTAAGTTTTGAAAGCCCTCTTTAATTGCCCTGTCTGTTTGTGATGATATCCACAAGCGGTAGGCGGGCTTTTTGCAATGAGCCTTCATCATTATCCAGCGAGCGACTAACTCACCCTCACGACCTGCGTCAGTGGCGATAACAAGGTCTTTTACATCATCACGCTTCATAAGTGCTGAAACTGCTCTATATTGCTTTGCTGTTTGCTTGATTATGACCAGCTTCATTTTATCGGGAAGCATGGGCAAATCTTCCAGTCGCCATGACTTATATCTGTCGTCATAGGCATCGGGGTCAGCCAGTGTCACCAAATGACCTAATGCCCAGGTAATTATATAGTTTTGACCGATTATACATCCGTCGCCCTTTTGCTTGCAGCCGAGTACCCTTGCGATATCTCTTGCGACAGATGGCTTTTCGGCAAGAACGAGTGTTTTACTCATTTTAAATTCTCCTTATTTTATTACGGAAAGACAGCAATTATCCTTGTCAAAGCTGTTTATTATTGTCTTTTCAACCTCAGCTTTTGTTATGCTCTTATAAAGAGTCATATTCTCAAAAAGCTCTGAGCCGTTAAAGTAGCTGTCAAGCATATTGCCTGCGAGGTCATCAACATCATTATAGCGATTAACCTCTGCGCCATAAAGCTTTTTAATTGCAACACTAAAGTCATCATCTGATATGCCCTTATTTTTAATGCTGTCTATCTCTTTAATTATTTCGTCCTTTACCTTTTCGGGGCTGTGGCTCTCACCGGTGAAAATCGGAAGAGAGAAGCCTCTGCCGGTAAAATATTCCTTACCAAAGCTTGTGTTTATAAGACCTTCGTTTATGAGGCGAGAGTAAAGCGGGGAAACACTACCTGCAATAACCTCAAGGGCTATATTCATTAAAAGTGTCTCTTTTGCCGTTCTCACAGGCTCAGCATGGTTTTCCTTAAAGCCAAGGGCAAACTTTTCAATATCAACGCCCAAGGCTTCCTCGATATAAGCTTGCGCTACGCTTTCAGGCTCATTGGGGATAATCTGACGGAATTCCTTTTTGTCTTCATTTTTCAGCATTTTATCCGCAATGGCAATGACTTCGTCCTTTGTCACATTGCCTGCAACAGACAATGCCATATTGCTAAGATTATAAAAGGTGTTATAGCAGGAATATAAAAGCTCGGCGTTTATATTTGATATTGACTCTATTGTACCGGCAATGTCGATTCTAACAGGGTTGTTGTGATATATACCTCTGAGAAGATTAAAAAGCACCTGCCAATCAGGGTTGTCCTGATACATTCTAATCTCCTGACCGATAATGCCTTGCTCTTTTTGTACTGTCTCCTCAGTGAAATAGGGAGACTTAACAAAGTCAAGGAGAATCTCTAAATTCTCTTTAAAACAGCCTGTGCATTGGAAAATATAGCAGGTACGGTCAAAGGAGGTAAAGGCATTGGCATTAGCTCCTGTTTTACTAAAACGCTCGAAGGCATCTAATTCCTCGCTTTCAAAAAGCTTGTGCTCTAAAAAGTGGGCAATACCCTCAGGTACGCTAATATAATCCTTATCGCCTTTAAGCTTAAAGCAGGTGTCAACACTGCCATATTTCGTGCCAAACATTGCGAAGGCACCGGAATATTCCGGCTTTTCCATAACAAAAATTTTAAGTCCGCTGTCATGGTCTATTTCATAATATTGCTCATTTAAAAGCTCGTTTCTTTTAAGAGTACAATTCATTATTCTGCCTCCTTTTCACTTTGTAAAACATAGACAGTGTCTTCCGTTATCATATTAGCGGCAACTATAATTTCTTCACGGCTAACCTTTTCTATCATGGCAATGTACTGCTCAGGTGTCATAAAATCACCTCTGAGACACTGGGAAGTAAACCAGCTGTCAATTGATAACACGCTGTCGCTATAACCAAGATAAGTTTCTTTAAGGCTGAGCTTTGCCGCCTCAATAGTTTCATCTGCGAAATCGCCACGACGCACACTGTCAAGCTCATTTCTAATTGCCTGAAGTGCTTTTTCGGCGTTTTCTGTTTCCACACCGCTTTGAACTGTAATAATGCCCTTGCTGTTTGTGAGTCTGGAGCTGCAATAATAGCAAAGGCTCATTTTTTCTCTGACATTCATAAACAGCTTTGAAAATGTGCCGCTGCCGAAAATAGAATTCATAACTTTGATTGCTGCAAAATTATCCATATCATAGGTCATGCCGGCTCTATAGCCTATAACTAACTTGCCCTGCTGCACCTTTTGCTTTTCCTCTATGGTTTTGCTGCCATAGCTCTCGGTGATAAACTCTGTGTGAGGATAAATAATATCCTCCTGCTTTCTTTCAAGACGGTCAAAATATGGCTTTATAATATTAGTGATCTCATTCTCGTCAAAGTTGCCGGTTACATTTATTTGTATTGGGCAGGAAAGAAGAAGCTTTTTCCATACTTCAAAGACCTCTTTGCCTGTGATACTCTCGATTTTCTCCTTAGTGCCAAGGGGAGAAATTCCATATACTTCATCGCAGCACATTTCCTCTATCATGCGCTTTGAGGCATAAGCAATCTTATCATCATTTTCGCTGTCGATTTGTTCGCACAAAAGTCGCTTCTCTCTTGCTAAGTTTTCTTCCTTAAAGCCGTCGGGGGTTATATCCGGTGTGAAAAGACAGGACATGAGAAGCTCTATACCTTTTTTAAGTATGCTTTCATTTTCCAAGGCGAATCTGTCATCAATAGATAACAAGCAAAGGGTGAGCACCTGCGCTTCACCTAATTTTATTGCATTGGGACAAATCACTGCACCGTAAAGAGAAGCTAATTCCCTATTCATAAGAGCTAAGGTGGGATAAAGCTTATTGGTTCTTGCAAGTAAATTAATTAAAAGTGCTTTTTCGCCGGTGCTTTCTTCAAGTGGAGTGATAATGTTTAATGACACGGCAGAGGTTTTAAATTGAGATGTCTTATGTGTACAAAGCTTAACACCTGCCGAAATTTTTTTAATTTCCATAACTTACCTCCGTAAGATAAAAATCGTTTTGTTAAGTTAAATGAAAGTTGAGACCTTGAACTCCTTATGGTATAATG
>CAZDEL010000023.1:0-26516 GCA_964504475.1 uncultured Faecalibacterium sp.
CAGACGGTACTTTCGTATTAGGTAAGTATCTTGAAGACTCTTTAGCTGACATGGCTGAAGAAAATGTCAACACAACAGACGCCGCAAAACTCGATAAGGTTAACGAGGCTATTAAGAGTATTGACGACCTTATTAACGAGCTTCTTCCATCACTTATTCCTCTTGCACTTGATCTCCTTGACGGTGTAATCCCTGAAAATCTTAAGGGTCTCCTTGATCCTCTTAAGGATGTTCAGGAAGGCGACACCCTTGCAGACGTTGTTGCTGATGTTATCACAACAAACGATCTTATGGACTTCCTCGTTCAGATGCTCTTTGGTACAGGCGAACTTAAGAAGGACGCTGATGGCAACCAGGTTTATGAGCAGGATAAGGATAAGAATTATCTTGACGCAGACGGAAATATTACAACTGATCCCGCACAATATGTTCCTGTTTATGACACAGGTCTCTTAGGTGATGTCCTTTCAATGGAGATTATCACAAATCTTCTTCCTGCACTTGCAGACTTTGATATTGATATCAGACCTATCGCATTCTATAAGGCAGCTGTTAGAGACAGCAACGCCGGTCTTAAGGCATGGCTTGAAGCTTGCGCTGACAATGCCGGTACAACAGTAGCAAATCTCGAGTGGAAGAATGTCACAAAGGTTGACGGCATCACATGGTTTAGCTTTGATGAGACTGCAACAGCTGAAACTAAGGTTGACACCTTCTTTAAGACACTTGAGACACTTCTCACTCCTCTTGATCCTATCTTCTCCTACATTCTCAGCGAGCAGGATATTACACTCTTTGACGAGCTGAAACTTGAGGGTGGTAAGGGATATCAATCAGCAATCACAATGATCGTTGAGTCATTTGGTTATGGCGGCGTTAAGATTCATGGTACTAATTACACAGCTTCCATGAGCAGCGACCAGTACATGAACTTTATCTATGGCTCAACAACTCCGACCGAAAAGAAAGACAAAGACAACAAGGGTCACGGTATTTGGGAAACCAGAAACTCACCTCTTGCACCACTGTTCACCATGCTCAGAGCACTCCTCGTTGGTGACGCTGCAACAGGTGCACTTGGTATACTTCAAAGTCCTCTTACAGTGCTTCTTGAAAAGCTGCCTAACATTGCATACCTTATGTATATGTATGACTCAACTGAAGTTGATGCAACAACAGGTAGGTTTAAGCAGACTAACAACCTTGCTCAGGCAATCAAGAACCTTATAGCTCCCGTACTTTCACTTCTCAACATTATTGATCCTATTCTTGAGAGAGCACTCGAGCTTGACATTGAGGGACTTCTTGACGAATATTTGAACCTTGAAAATGTAGCAAATGAGCTTCTCTCCGGCCTTATTAATGCAGATAAGACTGAGGGTCAAGACAAGACTGAAATCATTGTATCTAACTTCGTTGATTTTGGTGCTCTTGCAGTTTATGGCGCAGATGCAGACAAAAACGCTAAGTCAAATGTTGTTGTTGGCGACACGGCTTACACCACATTCACCTACTTCAAGGGTTCACCTGCAAAGGCATTTATTACACTTGTTCGTTCCATCGTGTCCGACGATCTTGTTAAGATGATCGGTGACGCATTCATGGAGTGGTACACAAAGCGTGAGGGTGCTGTTGATGTTGGTACTGCTGACGATCAAGCAAGAGTTCGTCAAATCGTAACTGATATCGTAGAGCGTACCCGTTACACATTAAATAAAGATGGCCAATATTACGGCACAGGCGTTGATATTATCGTTGGCATTTTAGTTGACCTTCTTACAGATTATGTTCCCGGCTCAAATGTGGATATGTTCTATAAGAAGATGGCTGACGCTAACTATCAAGGCGAGCTTATGGCTAAGTACGGTATCGAGCACACCGGCTATAACTGGGAGAGCATCACAACAGACGAAAATGGCGATAAGCTCTTTGACAACAAAGAGGTTAACGATACTCTTGACAGTCTTGATAGCGTACTCAAGAAGGCTGTTCCTGACATCTTAAAGATACTCATGAAGAACGGTGTTCTTGACCTGTCATCACTCGGCTTTGACGCTGACACACTCGGTGACACTGAGGTTACACTTTATGCTATTCTTACTAAGCTCGTTGAGCAATACGCATTCACAGATGACGTTATGACAACAATTGTCAACCTGCTTTGCAGCGCATTTGGTGGCTCAATAGGCGACTTCCTGCCTCTCGTAGCTGACGCAGGTATTGACATCACAGCTAAGACACTTTATGCTAATGCCGGCGCTGGCCTTAGAAGCTATATGGCATATGGCATTGCTGGCACAGTTAATGCTGATGGTACTGTTACCGTTGGCGAGACAACAACTGACCTCACATGGGGCGACATTTACGATGCACATAGCTATCAGAAGTATGAGTACGATGAGCACGGTAATGTAGTTCTCGAAAATGGCGCACCTAAGTTTGCATACGACCAGAAGGACAGTGTAGACGTAAACGGCGATCCTATTAAGGACGACACCACTGGCGTTGTTCAAACCGAAGACGATTTGACAAAGCCAAAGAAGGGTCTTGTTTCAAGCGTATATACTCAGACGAAAGACGGCGACCAGTTCGTTTACACTTATAAGGACGATGACGGCGAAAAGACTGAGTACAAGAGCAAGTATGAGCATCTTGAGTCCTTCGCAGTACAATCAACCACAGAAAAAGACGCTGACGGCAACTTTATCTGGGTTAAGTATGACTTGAAGCCCGTTTATGATGAGACCTCCACAGCTAAGTGGTCATGGGGCTTCACAAGCACAGCGTTCACAAGCCTCGACTTCTACCAGAAGGTTGGATACTTCATTGGCGAGCTTTGGGATATCATCGGCTCACTCAGTGACATTCTTGAAGCTATCTTCTTTGGTAAGTCATCAAATAAGGCAATTAAGCTCTTTGACACATTAAATATCGAGGGTCAAGACACCTATGAAGGCGTAATCCTTCCATTACTCAGAGGCCTTGGTCTTGACGCTATCCTCACATATCTTGACACAACCATGCTCGTTGACGAAAATGGCAACGAGACCGGTACATCAATGCTTGCAGCTCTTAATGCGGAGCGTAAGACACTTTATGGCGCTACAGTTTCTGAGATACCAAACAGACTCGTTAGAGATATGCACAACGCTTGCCCGAATAGGGATGAAGAAGGCAATCCTATCGCAGGTTATGATATGGAGCTGTTCCTTAGAACAATGATCAACTACTTCCTGTTCTTCGTTGAGGTACTCGCAACATATCCTGTTACTACACTTCTTACTGCTCTGCCAACCTTCGCATACTTCGTATATGGCGACGGTCTTAATGAGATCATCACTAACCTGCTTACATTTGTAACAGTTCTCACTGATAGAGTGTCAACAATCGTTAAGATTGATGTTAACACCATCGGTGGTGGTCTTATCGACTACCTTGGCACAAATGACTGGTCTTCATTCCAGGAAGTATTTACACAGTACGACAAGATTAATCCTGATGGTACCATCTCTGAAGCTGTTATGTCCGATGTTTCCTTCACACAGGCAGCTCTCTCATTTATCGCTAACATTAAGTTTGATCTTAACTCACTTCTTGGTGTTAAGGATCAGGGCAAGCTCGAGCGTACAATCACTTACTTCATTGATCCTGAGGCTGAGGCAGAGGCTTGGGCTATGATTGACGCTAACCCCGGCAACGCTGAGGTTCTTGAGCAGGCTCGTACCCTTCGTGCTGACGCAGTAACTAACTGGCTTAAGTCAATCGCTGCTTTGGCAGATCCATTTGGCGGCAGCTATACTGACGCAGCCAGTGCAAAACATAACATCCCATCTGCTTACGAGAACTACGTCAAGATTGACGCAGTTAACGGACAGCTTTCAGTTAACAGAGCTGATGTCTTCATGTTCGTCATAGACTTCATCTTTGAAAACACAAACATTAGAGAGATCCTTGGCTCACTTCTCGGTGTTGATATCACTGACACAAACACAAGTGATGCAACTCTTGTTGACGAGCTCTTGACTAATGTCTTTGACAATCCTGATGCTCTCGTTGACCTTATCATTGCTCTGTTTACAGATTATGATGTTAAGGCAGCTTCAAAGGTTACACTCGTCGATATTGAAGAACGTCATTACGACTTCTATGATGATGACACCGAAACAACCTATGCTGACATTCTCCAGAAGCTTCAAAATGGCGAAGTAGTAGAGTCAGAGATTTCAAGAGCTAAGACATCTTACGCAATTGATAACCTTGACAGACTCGTTGGTACAGTCCTCAACCTCTTTAAGGCTGACCTTACTAAGGAAGGCGGACTCTTCGACGGTATATTCACAGCTGATGACGATATTAGCCTTAAGGCAGCAGTTAACGGTCTTCTTGAAGATATGCTCTTTACAGATGACATGATTAACGACCTGCTCGGTATGCTCGTAGGTCTTCTTGCAAGCTCCAGTAACAGCAAGACTGACATCGTAGGTATCGTAACTGATATACTTAAGAGCGCAGCAAATATCGACATTTCACCTAAGGCATTTGCTAATAACGCTACTCTTAAGGGTCTTCTCCTTGACAGTACAACCGGCAAAGCTAAGACATGGTCACAAATAGCTAATGAAAACACCAAGTATGCTTACTCATATCAGACACTTGATGACAAGGGTCAACCCGCTGTTGATAAGGACGGTAACGCTATCACAGCTACATGGTATGGTGCAGAAGGTTTAGCTACAGCTCCAATTGACCTTGACGGTAACGGCGAAATTACTGGCGCTGAGCAGAATGTTGCTATCACTCCTGTTTATAACGAAAAGCAAAAGCAGGATGCTGATAAGAATTACATCTACAACTATTATCTCGAGAGCGACACAACTAAAGATAATCCTCTCGAATACAAGGATAAGGAAGCCGGCAAAACTACTGCTACAATCGGTGAGGGTGAAGCCGCTAAGGAATACACACTCACTGCTGTAATGGTTCCTGACGAATCAAGTCAGAAGACCGCAGTTAAGTTTAGCGCAACATGGAACATCGTAGCTGAAGCTACAGATGATGACGGCGACGGCACAATTAGCGACGCTGAAAAGGCTGCAGCTACTCAGCAGTCACGCCAGAACTTCATCGATGTTCTTTGGGCAATCCTTAAGCCACTTCAACCTGTTCTTGAGGTCTTCCTCACAGGTGCAAACCTCACAATTTATGACGAAATTACATTCCGTGGCTTTGACGGCTATGAAGGCGTAATCCTTCCAATCATTGAAGCTCTTGGCGTTCATGCCCTCAAAGATACAAGCGGAAATGCGTACCTTGACAATTATTATAAGACTCAGGAAACTTATGAAGCAGCTGTAACAACAACTGATGGTAAGGTTATTATCCAGTCACTCCTCGATGCAGTTCTTGCACTCGTTGATTCACTGTGTGATAGACCTGTTTCAACCCTCACTACAGTGCTTCCATACCTTTCAAGATTCCTCATCAGTGACGGTCTTGATATCGTCGTTGCAAATCTCCTTTCACCTGTAACTGCTTTGACTGATTTGATCAAGAACATTTATGACCTTGACCTTATCGGTATGCTTAAGAGCCTTCTCCAAGGTCTCGCAGGCTCAAGCAGTGATCCCGCTGTTGATACTGCGGCAGAGTACATGACACAGCAGCTCACATTAGCTGAGTCAACGGGCTCTAACTCAGGCATCATGCTCACAGGCGTTGAGGGTGGCACAGCTACAACAGCTGCTACAGGCGACACATCAAACCTCACATTCATGGATATTATCTGGACACTTCTTGCCGGTATTAAGATTGAGATTAACGACGAGACAACTCTCAAGATAACTGATATCCTTAACCGCAATATCTTCACTGTTCTTGCATCTTGTGCATGGTTCGACTCAGGCCGTGATGTTGACGCAGAAGGCACTAAGGATCTTAATATCAAGGTAGTTGAAGAAATCACTGATACAAATAAAGACGATAACCTTGTTAGTGACAAGGCTCTTACACAGGGAGCCGGCGACTATGTTGAATACTATGTTGACCGTGAGACAGTTCTCCTCGTCTTCCTTGAGACAGTTCTCTTCCAAGAGGGCGTTCGTGACCTTCTTGCAGGCTTCCTTGGCGATTACGACTTCTCAGACGAGGCACTTAAGAATCTCCAGGCTGACCCTGATAAGACTCTTGACACAGATTATCTCATTCAGGCACTCCTTTACGGTGTATTCCAGGACGGCACAGCTCTTGAGAGACTTCTCATTGACCTGCTTTCATGGTACGATGTAGAGTATGCTCCTCAAAGAGTAGTAGTTCCTGACGGTGTTGACCAGCTTCCCGCAGTTGATTGGGACGGCATTGGCATCAAGGAATCAGAGCTTGAAGAGCTTCCCGTGAAGCTTGACAACCTCGTTTCAGCAGTTCTTCCTCTCGTACTCGAGCTTCTCCCAACCTTTGGTGTTGACCTCGGTATCGACATTGGCGGCGCAACAGCAATTGATGATATCGTTGAAAACCTCATCGCTTCACTCTTTGCTGACACCACCGATAAGGACGGCACTGTTAAGAACGGCCTTGCAACACAGCTCTTTGCACTTCTTATTAACCTGTTTGGCGGCAATGACCTTGACAGCCTCCTTACAACAATTAAGGAGCTTACAGGCGACAACTCAATCGACCTTACTCTCAAATACTTCAAGGCTAACTCCACAGCAGTTGCTGAGTTCTTCAATGACTGCGACACATGGGCTGAGGCTTATGAGAAGTATAACAAGAAGGTTGCTTACACCGACCAAACTGTAACAATTGGTGAAGAAACTGTTCCTGTTGCAAATGACGGCAGCTATATCTATAAGACCGATGCAAACAACAAGCCTGTTGCTGAGTACGCTCTCGACAAAAACGGCAACAAGATCCCTGTTTATGCAAACGGCACTAAGGTAACAGATAGCTACGGCAACGAGTGGTACACTACCGCAGGTACTCCTGCTACAGCAGACGAGCAGCCTCTCACAGACAAGTATGTTGTGAAGACTGCCGGCGACAAGATCGTTTACGAATATAAAACATCTATCCAATTAACAGGCACAAACAGCTTTGGTGTATCAGACTTCGACACAGCAATGGCTCTGCTCGCTGACATTATCACACCATTCGTTCCTGTTCTTAAGCTTCTCCTTGTTGAAAGCGGTGACTTCGTAATCCTTGACGGTATCACAATTTCAGCAGGTGACGGCTATGACCGCTTCATCATTCCTCTCGTTGAGATGCTTGGTGTAACAGTCGAAAAGGATAAGTTTGAGGTTGAAGCACTCGACAACGCTGCATTCGCTGATTGGTTCATTAATGGCATCGTTAAGATCCTCAACCACATCCTTGCAGCTCCTGTTCAGACAATCATTGACCTTATCCCAAGTCTTTGCTACTTCATTGCATCAAATGGCTTAGCACAGGCAGTTGAGCAGCTTCTTGCTCCAATCGTGACTCTCGTTGACATGGTTAACGACATCACAGGTAAGAAATACACAATCGCAGGCAGAGATGGCGATCTCGTAGCTCTTGATATTTACGAGCTTCTCATCGACCTTCTTGACGGCATAGTTACAATTCCTGACACAGCTGAGACAGCCGGTGACATCATCATGGCTATCCTCACTGCTGACGGACTTGAAAAGCTCATTCAGGGTCTTGCTATGGACGACAATGGTACTCCTGACGACAAGACTGACGATGTTACTAAGCTTCCATTCCTTACAGGCTTCTTCAATGATATCGTTAAGAAGACTTGCGCTACAACTAAGGTTGAGACAATGCGCTACTTCGGCGCAGAGACAGGCGCACTTGGTAAGCGTTATGTAACAGGCGTTGCTACAACAAGAGCTAACACAGTTCTTCAAATCATCTCCGAGACAGTTCTCGCTGAGAACGGACTTATCTTCGATATTCTCGAGCTCGTAGGTCTTGATCTCACTGACCCGAAGAACGAAACAATCGCATCCGTAATCGACGGTATTACCGGCGAAAACAGATATTGCATCCTTCAGGTACTTATTAACTACTTCTATCACTACGATGTAACTGAGGAGCTTATCCAGTATCTGTCATTCGAAGCAAAGACCTATGATTACACAACCTATACAGACGGCACAACTCTTACAGCTCGTAAGGTTAGACGTGCTATTAAGAAACTTGACAAGGCAATACTTGCTCTCATTCCTGACATTCTTCCAATGCTTGAAAATGTTGATATCCTCAAGGATACTCTTGCAAAGCTTAAGAAGAACGGCTCATACGAAGGTGTGACATTACAGGCTATCGTTGAGCAGGTACTTGAAGACCTTGCATTTAACGATGAGACCATGACAAGTCTTGTTGGCCTCGTAGTTGGTCTTCTTGGTGGCGACAGTATCTCCGATACACTTGATACTCTCACTCCAATACTTTCCGACCTTCTCGAGATCAATATGCAACCTGAGGCTATTGCACAGGCAGCAGCAGACGGTTCAGCTATTAAGACATTCTTACAAGCTGCTATTGATGGTACTATGGAAGACCGTCAAGAAACTGCAACCGGTGGTACCGGCGAAGAAGCTGTTGGCGGCGCAACTGTAAGAGCAACCACATGGGCAGACATCGCTTCCTTCTACTCCAACTATAAGTATTACTACATCACTTCAAGTGTGGACGCAGAAGGCAAGACAACTTACGCAATTGAGGAATACTATAGCCATGACGAGCTCGCAGACGGTGCAACTGTAACTGTTGGTGAAACCACTATCACAGTTTACAACCGTAAGATCGCAACAGATAAGGATGGCAACATCATCTGGGCAACCGAAGGCACAAAGCCGACATTTGCACGCGAGACTAAGGTAACTGCTGCAACTGAGACAACCGCTAAAAAGACTGAGTATCTCTACTCATGGACTAAGGGCGAAGTAAAGGGCGAAGTTTACCTCGAGGACGCTAATGCTACTAAGGCTACAGTTAAGATTAACGATGTTGATACTGAAGTTAATGTAACACCTGTTTATAAGCAGGCCGGCACTAAGGTGCTCGGTGGCCAGACTTATGACTTCGGCATCGACGCTAAGGCAACCTTTGCAGAGAAGAAGGACGCATTTATTTCAGAGCTTTGGGAGCTTATTAAGTTCGCTGAGCCGCTTCTCGACTTCCTGCTTAAGGGTGAAGATATCTCCATTAAGTCAACTGTTGATGGCAACACTGTTGATGCTATCACAATCAAGGGTGGCGAAGGCTATGAGTATGCACTTTATCCTCTCCTTCAAGCTCTTGCAGCTGACCAGATGGGCGGAACTCTTGTTCCTGCTGCTACTTATGAGAACACTTCCGGTACAGCACTCACACTCACAGCTATAGTTGACGGTATCTTTAACATCGTAACGAACCTTGAAAATGGACCAATAGAGTATATTCTTACTATGCTCCCATCACTTAGCTACTTCTTATCATCAGACGGACTTAGAATATTTGTTGAAAATCTCCTTTCACCTGTATTCGCACTCCTTGATGTTGCTGAGCCAGCAGTAGGCGCACTTCTTGACGACCTTCTCGGCGGCTTACTCAGTCCTCTTGTAAGCGATTACATGCCTAAGTTTAGTGCTGATGTTGAGGCAAATCGTAAGCTTAATGACAACAACACAGTTGATGATACATCTGATGATTATTACGAGTATACACTTGAAGAGATACTCCAAATCGCAGGTAGAGACGGTAGCAACCTTGTAAACATCATTAACAAGCTTCTCAGCGGTCTTCTCATTAAGACTGAGGAGGGCGAGTCAGTTACAATTGCTAACATTCTTCCTTCTGACTTCTTCACATCATATGTTCAATATGCTGTCGAGATTTCAAACGATACTTCTTCATCAATCACTTATTACGAGCTTGTTGATAAGGCAACCGGCGAGACAATTTACATGCCTCAGGCTGATTACAATATGCTCACCGATAAGGATAAGTATACAGTCGTTACAACTCGTTACACAGTTCGTAACTGGAAGGTAGATATCGCTGATTCACTCGTTTACTTACTTGATAATGTTCTTTCAGAGGATCTTCTTAAGGCACTCGCTAAGACCATCACTAAGAATGAGGTTGGCGACGATAATTGGAATGCGAACCTTGAAAAGAACGACCTTATCACAGTAATTCTTAACAATCTCATTGGTGGTAAGAGCAACGGTCTTACTATCACAGATATTATCGTTTCACTCTTTGAGGGCTACGAGATTAGCTACAGCCCGCTCAATGGTGCATATCTTGGACCTATTGACCACAGTGGCTATCAAGACACCTCAGAGCTTGTAGGTAAGCTTGACACTGTTATTGACGAGGCTATTCCTGTACTCCTGCCGCTTCTTATAAAGGATCCTAAGGCAGGCTCACTTGAGGAAACTCTCCTTAATGCAGTTAAGGGCTACAACTCCGATACAAGCGACAAGACATCTATTAGATTGCTTCTTGATGCACTCATTAACTCCTATCTCAATGATGACCTTGTAACAAGCGTTCTTGAGATGCTTATCGGTGTACTCGGCAACGACACCATCGATATGGTACTCGGCTTGATTAAGATTGGTGATCATAAGCTCACAGCTGATGAGTATCTCGCTCAAATTACAGAGCACTTCGACAGCAAGCCTGAATATGCAGCAGCTGTTGACGCAATCGTAAGCCTTATCGGTACCAACACCACATGGGCTGATGTTGCGAAGTCACTCACAAAGTATGAGTATAGCTATGAGACCGGCGAAAGGGATAGTGACGGTAATGCTATTACTGCTACCTACTATGGCGCAAAGGGTCTTACTACAGCTACAATAGATGGCAATACTTATGCACTCAAGGCTGTTTACAACCAGGTACACAAGTATGACGAAGCAACTACGACATATCTTTACACCTATACTGACGATGCAGGTAATGTAGTTCCTGTAGGTGACGCTTCAGCTGATAAGGCCGGCACTGACTACACAGTTGGTGGCAAGACCTATAAGCTTAGCAAGTATATGGTTGATGACACAACAAGCCAGAAGACTGCTGTTAAGCTTCCTGCTGACCTCACCTATGGTGTTGACGGCGCAACAGATAAGCTTGATGCACTCATTAAGGCATTCACAGTTATCCTTGAGCCATTAGCAGAGGTTCTCCAGCTCGTTCTTCAAGGCAAGACCTTGACACTCCTGTCAAGCAACGGCGTATACACCGGCAACTTTGAAGATGTATACGGTACAACAACCGGCGCAAATGGTGAAACACCTGATGATGACAGAGCAGAAGAAATAGATTCCGGCGTAATCATGGGTGACGGCTTCATTGAGATTCGTGGCTCAAAGGGCTACGACCAAGGTCTCCTCGCTCTCGCTGAGGCAATCTTCGGTGATCTCAATGTACTCAATGGCACACTTGATGCAGGTAAGAAGATTCCTTCAGGTGAAACCTTCAATAGCTACAATGATATTGAGGATATCCTCGGTGCAGTAGTTAACATAATTATGGCTCTTATTGATGGTCTTGCAGCTGACCCAATTCAGTTCCTTGCAAATCATCTTCCGGGACTCCTCTACTTCTTAGTCAGTGACAATCTTGCAAACCTTGTTGACAACGTTCTTGCTCTTGCAAACGGTCTGTTTAAGGTTCTCGAGCCTGTCACAGGCACAGATGACCTTCTCGGCGCATTAGGTCTTGACCTTAGCATTCTTCAAATTGATAAGCTCCTTGACAAGCTCAATGGCCTTATCCAGAATAAGAAGGACTTTGAGGTTATCACTGCCGAAGACGGTACAAAGACATATGTAAACGGTGACAAGACCGTTACAATAGAAGACGAATCACTTATCCACGAAGGTAAGATACTTGATGAAAACGGCGAAGAAAAGACCGCAGATGTAATCACAGTTATTACAGGTCTCGACTTCACAATCACTAAGGATATGCTCACAGAGCTTGTTAAGTCCATGGGTGAATATACTATTATCGACTCACTCAGATCTGACGCTAACAGCGCACTGTTCGGTGCTGACGGCTCACTCGTTGACAAAGACGGCAAACTCATTGACGCTTCTGAAGCAACAAGCGGCAAGCTCACAACAATCGTTGGCTGTGACCACGCTCTTTACGGCTTACTCTCATTCGTACTTTCCGATGATATTCTCGGCAAGTTCCTGACAGTAGACGAAAGCGATCCTGACAACATCCTTAACGATGTTATAACAGCTCTCACAGCTGAGGATTCAGTTGACGGTATTGTTGATATCCTTAAGAAGCTTACAACTAAATATCTTGTTGAGTATTCAGTAATCTTCGCACAAGAAGGCGCTGCAGCACTTAAGAAGATACCTGTTCTCTATGATGGTCAAAAGGATACAGAGGGCAACGATGTTGGCCACTCAGTATCTAAGGAAACCACAGAGAAAGCAATTTCGAACCTTGACAATCTTATTAACCCAATATTTGAGATTACAGGCCTTGGCTCACTCCAGGATCTTGTTGGTGGTCTCGTCTTCACAGACGATATGGTCAACATGATAGTTGGCGCACTTGCAGGCATCTTCTCAGGTATGAATGACGACTTAACTTCAATTCTTGACACTGTTGCAAGCGTTCTCGGTGAAACTATCGACCTCTCAGTTGAGAATTACAAGAAGAACGACGCAATCGAAGGCTTCTTCGGCACTGCAACAACATGGAGCGAAGTAGTTGCTAATTACACTAAGTATGTATACACCTATGAGTCAACAGACGCTGAAGGCCAGACAGTTCCTAACACTGTTTACCTTGCTGACGCTGACGCAACTCAGTACACTGTAGACGACACTGCTTATGCCCTCACTAAGGTTTATGAGCAGAAGACTAAGGACGACAAGCTCGTTTACGAAAAGGTAAGCGACAACACAGAGGTTCTCCTCGACGCAGCTGTCACAGCTGACGAAAACGACAAGCTCTTTAACGGTGAAGATGAAATCAGAGTTGTTTATGACACAACTAAGCATGCAACTAAGGTAGTTTATGACTACAAATGGGGCATGGACGATGTTAAGGCAACAGGCGACAAGTCCAAGATGGACGGTCAAATCGAGATGTTCGTTGATATTATCACAGCATTCCTCGAGCCACTTGACTTCATTCTTCAGGTACTCCTTGCCGGTGGTACTAATGATGCAAAGAGCGCCGGTGGTGACAATAATCCTGAAAACTGCGACTCAATCGGCGCATTTAAGGAAATCAACATCATGGGCGGTTCAGGCTATAACTACGCTATTATCCCGCTTCTTGAAACTCTCGGTGTACCTAACAGCATGATTAAGACACAGGCTGAATATGAAGACACAATTGCAACTCAAGGCACACTTGGCTATATCCTTGAGACACTTCTTAAGTATATTGCTAATGGTCTTGAAGCACCAATGAGCTTCATTATCAACTTTGTTACAAATCTCGTATACTCAATCGCAAATGGTGACGGTCTCACTAAGCTTGTGAGCAACCTCATTGCTCCTGTAACTGAGCTTCTCAGAGCAGCACAGGATGTTCTTCCAATTGCAATTGAAATCAACCTTCTCAACATCTTCGCTGAGGATACCACAGCTAACCCAATTATCAACTTCTACATGGGTGACAGCGTTGCTAAGAACAATGCAACTGTTGGTCTTACAATTGACCTTAGCATTACAACAATTGAGAAGCTTATCACAACAGTTATTGATAAGTACGCAGGCGGACTTAAGCTTAGCTTTGACCTGTTAACCTTCATCCAGAGCACATTCGCTATGGAAGGTGACACAATCAAAACTGAGGCATCTAAGACAGATATCAACTATGATAAGGTTAACCCGACCGATAAGACATGGCGTGACAGAATCGTAGTTGACCAGGCTGACGCACTTATCGCGTTCCTTGACATGATAATAACTAAGGACTTCGTTGAATCACTCCTTGTTGATGTACTCAAGATGGAGAAGACTGAGGACGGCTACATTAAGGCAATTTATGACCTTAGCCCAGACCTTGCAATTCTCCTCAAGGATGCTATCGACGATCCTAAGACAGTTGTTGACACAGTAATTAAGCTGCTTGCATCTGACTACACAGTTGATCAAGTTGCAATCCTCTTTGACGCAATCGCAGGCCTCGATTATAACTACGCTGAAAACGATGTTGTATCTAAGGATGACGTAACCTCAGCTATTAACAAGCTCGATAAGGTTATTAACAACGCTATCGGTCCTGTTCTCAACATCCTTGGCGGTATGGACAATATGCCTGAGATCGTAACAAATCTCGTTGACGAGTTCGCAGGTAAGGACGACGCAACAATCGGCGGAGTATTGGATTATGCACTTGAGTCAATGCTCTACACAGATGACATGATCAACACTCTGTTTAGCCTTATCGTAACTCTGCTTAGCGGCATAGACGACGAGACCTTTAAGCTTGTCAATGACATTACAACTAAGGTTCTCAATCTTGACATTTCACCGGCAGGCTTCGCTGAAGCTATTGATGCCGCTCTCGGTCACACCGGTGCAGTTTCAGAATATATCAGATCCTTCGGTGCAGACCCATCATGGTCAGACATCGCTATGACAGGTATTCAGTATGAATACACTTACACAATTCCTGCTGAAGACAGCAAGAACGGTAAGGAAAAGACATACACAGTTTACCTTGATGAGCAGGGCGTTAAGAGCTACGATGTAGTTGTAAACGACAAGGGCGAGACTAAGGCTTACCCACTTACAGCAGTCCTTGACGCTAATGGTGAGCAGAAGACTAAGGCTACTCTTACTCAGGATTGGGGCATCGCTGCCGCAAGTGATAAGAAGACAGCATTTATTGATCTTCTTCTTGAGGTACTCGCACCATTCGGTCCTATCTTCGATTGGCTCTTCAGAGGTCAGGATATCGAATTAGTTTATGAAGAATTCTCACTTAAGGGCAGCAACGGCTACGATAACGTACTCGTACCTCTTGCAAAGGCTCTTGGCGTTGAGCTTAGAACAAGTGCTCAGCTTGGCGATGTACACGTAATCGAGTACATTAGAGAGTTCATCGACGGCGTACTCAGCCTCGTTAATAACCTCGCTGATGCACCTATTAAGACAATAATTGACATCGTAATCGGACTTAGCTATTTCATCGCTTCCGACGGCGTTGAAGAAGCAGTAGAGGGACTTCTTGCACCTATCTTCGGTCTTCTTAAGACTCTTGATTCAATTGCAACAACGAAGGATATCGACAACCTTCTTGAGTCACTCTTACCAAACGCTAAGCTTCCTGATGGCAGAGCAATTACAATTACTAACATTATTGACATTGCCGGCGATCATGGTGAGAAGCTTGTATCAATGCTTAACGGTTTAATTGGCAGCTTCGTAATCACCGATAGCAACGGCAACGAGATAACAATTAATCTCCTTCCTGAGGACTTCTTCCTCAAGATTGCTCAATATGGTATTGACGATGCTACAGTTGAGACAATCGCTGAAGGTCAGCTTGGTTATGACTATCAGCCTGATCAAGCAAAGGTAACTGACTGGACATTCAATGAAGCTGACGCACTTATGTACGTTCTTCAAACAGTTTGCACAGACAGCTTCCTTAAGTCACTTTGCAACCTCCTTAATCAGGATGAAAACAGCACAGTAGGTCAAATCATTGTTGGTCTTGCAGGCAAGCAGGATAACATCGTTGACATACTCGTATCACTCCTTGTTGGCTACACAGTAACTTATACTCCATATAACCGTCAGCCAATTGATAAGGAAGAGGTTACACCTATTGATCCTATGACCAATGAGGCACTCGAAAAAGCACTCGCAGCTCTCGATCAGATTATCCCTGCTGTTGTAGGTATATTCGGTCTTGATGTTGACACACTTCAGAGTCTCCTCGGTGAGCTTGTTGACGGTCTCGATGTAGGCAACACTCTCGTTGACCTTCTCGTACCTGTACTTGCAAGCATTGACCTCACAGAGATCTTAGGTTATGTATCCGATTTGACAAACATCGACCTTAACCTTGATCCTGCGGCATTCACAGGCAAGTTCGGCTCTAAGTTAGCAGCCTTCGTTGGTTCTGCAACAGACCTTGACGGTGACGGCGGCATCTCATGGAGCGAGCTTGAAAAGCACTACACTCAATATGTATACACCTATAATGACGGTTCAAAGGATGTAACCTATTATAGCTATAACGATAACCTTGATGGCACTGAAATCACCGTTGGTGAAGGTGAGGACGCTAAGACCTACACCCTCGTTAAGACTGAGGAAACAACTGAGGTTGACGGCGTATCCGTTACAGCTCACAAGACAAAGATGCACTCCACATTCGATTGGGATCTCGATTTGTCACACAACTTCGACGATCTTGTAAATCTCGTTTGTGACCTGCTCTATCCTCTTGATTCAATACTCGGTCTCCTTCTTGACGGCGACGAAATCATCATTCTCGAAAGCTATGATGATGCAGGCAATCGTGAAGATATCCGCATCACCGGTGGTAGAGGCTACAACTTCGCAATTATTCCGCTTCTTGAAGCATTTGGCATTAGCGCTAAGACTGAGGCAGAGTACGAAACAGAAGTAGCAGCAAACGGACATCTCTACTACATCCTTAAAGCAATCACAGGCAAGGTTGAGGAGCTTCTTGAGACACCTCTTGAGACTCTCCTTGGAATGTTAGCTAACCTGTTCTACTTCGTTGGTACAGACGGCATTAATAACATTGCTGCTAACCTTCTCTCATTCGCAAATGTGCTCCTTGAAAAGATTGCACCTGTTTACAAGATTGGTATCTCAATTGACCTGTCAGAGCTTAATAAGACTGACGGTAAGTTGCTCAAGACCACCTTCGACACAGTTGAGGATCCTGCTGATCCTACTAAGAAGATCGCAGCTCCTTATGTTGCAACAATGAGCGCAGGCATTAATATCAATGTTTCCGCAGCTGATTTGAGCACTATCCTTTCAGACCTCATTAGCTCACTTGCAATTGACCTTAACGGCGATGGCACTAAGGAAGACCTCGGTCTTAGCCTTGACCTCGACTGGATTAAGCTTGCAAGCCAGATGGCTAAGGTTGCAGACGGTGAGGTTGTGAAGCACACAACAGCTCAAATTAATCCTGATGGTACTCCAGCTACATGGTACAATATCGAAGGCGACCCATGTGACACCTTCACAACACTTATTAAGACTATCTTCACTGAAAAGAACTCACTTGCTGTTGCTAAGATCGTTGAAACTCTCCTTGAGGGTGCAGACCTTCCTGACGGCACAGGTGGCGAGAATGAGATTAATGTTGTTGGTATTATCCACGACGTACTTTACGATCCAGATGGTATCCAGCAGCTTCTCGCAGCAGTAGTTCTCCTTCTCAGTGGTCAGTACGACATCAATAACATGGATGTTCAGTACTTCGTATTTGCAGCTCTCAGCTTCTTCTCAGGTGAGAACGGCGCCGCTGACAGAGCTAAGCTTAACACAGCTATCGAAAGACTTGACGCAATTATCGTTCGTGAAGTTCCGAAGCTTCTTCCGAAGTTCCTTGATAGCTCAACAGCAACCGGTATACTTAAGACAATCTTAGACGCAGCTGAAAACTCAACAAGCCTCTATGGTATGGTATCATACATCTTAAGTGACCTCGTATTCACAACTGAGAACTTTGACACAATAATTAACGCAGTAGTTAAGGCACTTGCCGGCTTCTTAACTCCTGAGCTTGCACCTACACTCCAGCAGGTACTTGGCGTTGACCTTAATCCTGTTGCCTTCGCTCAGAAGTCAACAAATGATAAGCTCATCGCTTATGTAAACGCTGCAGCTGACACTGATGATGATAAGATCATCTCATGGGCAGAGGTATGGGCAGCTCACAGTGAGACAGTTGATGGTAAGGAACAAGCAAAGGCATATGACTGGGGCGTAACAAATCAGGAGACCTTCGTTGGTACTCTCCTTGACCTTGTCAGCCCGCTCAATCCTGTTCTTGACTTCATACTTTGCGGCAAGCCATTAGAGCTTCTTGACGGCTCAATCGGTCTTCCCGGCGGCAACGCATATAACGAAGCACTTATCCCGCTGTTTAAGGCACTTGGCGTTGACCTCGCTGCAGCTGAATACTCCACTGACGCTATCGATGCAATCGTTGATGGCCTCATTGGCAGCAACGGCCTTGTAGGTAAACTTGCACAAGCTCCGTTAGAGACAGTTCTTGAGCTTCTCGCAGGCCTTAGCTATCTCCTTGCAAACGACAACTTAGAGCCGATTATTAACAATCTCCTCTCACCTGTCTTTGCAATACTTGAACTCCTCGAGCCTGTTATCTCGAGAAATCAACTTGACGGTATCCTTAAGGGTCTCATAGGCATGAGCCTGACTGAAATCATTGAAATCGGCAACAATGGCGGTGCAAACCTCATTAAGCTTCTCAATGACCTCATTGGCGGCCTTGAAATTAAGGACAACGCTACCGGCGAAGTTGTTGATGTAATCAACGCACTTAGCAATGACTTCTTCATCAAGCTGTCACAGTATGCTATCATTAACGAGAAGCCTACTGATACACCTGCTGCTGATAAGTTCACTACATCTAAGATTATCAGCGATGTTGAAGCAACTGATTGGGATGTTGACGCAGCTGAAACACTCAGATTCCTTCTTGACAGTGTTCTTAGTGAGTCATTCCTTCAGATTCTCGCTAACATGCTCAATGCAAACGCAGATGTAACAAGCATTATCCTTTCACTTTCCGGTAAGGATATGGCAATTGTTGACTTACTGCTCATGTTCTTTGACAATTATACAATCACTTATAAGCAGTACCCGCAGAAGGATCTCACCGGTGACGCAGCAAGCTATGAGGCATTTGTCGGAAATGAAGATAATGTTCAGCAGGCACTTCCTGATGCAATCACCGCTCTTGACGCACTTCTTTCAACGGTACTCGGCTTACTTGGTACAGATAGTGACCTTGGTGCTCTCATCGACGGCCTTCTTAAGGACGCTGATCTTGGCAACCTGATCATGAATCTCCTTGTTCCTGTACTTGCAGACCTTGACCTTGGCGAAATCCTCGGTTATGTAAACGATCTTACTAACCTTGACCTCCACATTGACCCGCAAGACTTCACAAATACGAAGTTCGGCTCTAAGCTCGCTGAATTCATTGGCGACGCTCAGACATGGGCTGATGTAGAAGCTAAGTATGCTCAATTCGCTTACACTTATACAATTCCTGCAACTGAGACTGCTGAGGAACAGAAAGTTACAGTAACAAGCGACGACGATACACTCACTCAGTGGACTGTCACAACAGGCGAAGGCGAGAGCGCTACATCCGTAACCTATGACTTAACTAAGGTTATGGAGCAGGCTACTAATGCTGATGGCGTTAAGCTTTACACCTACGTTGACGGTACCGAAACAATAGAAATCGCACTCGCTGATGACGCTGTCACAACTGCCGAGGACGGCACAATGACAACTGTAATCACAACAGGCGAAGGCGAAGCTGCTACAGATAAGACTGTAACAGTTAAGGCTAAGATGGTTCAGACTAAGAAGATGGTTTCCTCCTTCGATTGGGGTCTTAACACCCTCGAGGATGTTGTTAACTTCGCTGCTGACCTTCTCCTGCCACTTGATATCGTATTCGAGGTTCTCCTCAGCGGTAAGCAGATTATCGCTCTTGAGGACGAGGATAAGATAGCTCGTGCAGATATCCGCATCAACGGCGGTTACGGCTACAACTACGCTATTATCCCGCTTCTTGAGGCTCTCGGTGCAAAACCTGTTTCACAGGCTACTTACGATGACGAAATCGACACCAAGTATCATGGCTCATCACTCAAGTATATCCTTGATACACTTGTAGCAAGAGTTGACGAGATACTTGCAGCTCCAATCAGTCAGGTATTCGGCCTTATTGCTAACCTGTTCTACTTCGTTGGTTCAGAGGGTATCAATACTCTTGTACTCAACCTTGTAGCTCCTGTAACAGAGCTTCTCGACGCAGTTTGCGATGTATACCCGATTAGCCTGTATGTTGGCGTTGACGGTGATGGCAACTTCAAGGCAGACTTCGATTATCAGAATAAGAAGGATCTTCCTGTTGGCTTCACATTCGACCTTAGCGCTGACTCATTGAATAGACTTCTCGGCTCACTCCTTAGCGGTATTGAGATTAACGGTAAGCCTCTCGGTCTCACTCTTGACCTTAACTGGCTCGACCTTGCAGCTCAGATGGCTAAGAGAAATGACGCAGGCGAGATTATCTACACTGATTCCGCAATGGTATACAGCTATGCTAAATCAACAGTTACTCTTGATGCACAGTACACTAACCCGTACAAGAACATCAGCGGTGATCCCGCTAACACCTTGGTTGCTCTGCTTAACGCTATCCTCACAGACAGCAACGTAGCAGTAATTAAGGACCTCGTTGACGATCTCCTTAAGGACGCTAACCTTGACGCTACACTCCAGAATCTCATTGATGATATTCTCAGCGACAAGAATGCAATTATCAACCTTATTGGTACTCTTGTACTTATCCTTACAGGTAACCATGAGATCGAACCCGGTGTAGTTGACTTCAAGTTCCTTGGTAAGATTGATTACAACTTAGCTAAGGCTGATGACGCTATCGCAGCTCTTGACAGACTCATTGGTAAGGCTGTACCTGTTATCCTGCCACTTGTTGCAGGTGACAATGTTGAGGAAGGCTCACTCATGGATACTCTCCTCGACGCATCTAAGAATGTACCTGAGGGTACACCTGTACTCAAGCACATCGTTGATACCTTACTCAACGACATGGTATTCACAGACGACATGATGAAGACCATCACCGATATGCTCATTAAGCTCCTCGGTGAGAGCATTTCAGAGAGTCTTGTTGGTACTCTTAGCGACCTTCTCAGCGTTGACAATGTACCTGTTGACCTTTCACCTGCTGCCTTCGCTAAGGCAAATGCACAGCTTGCAGACTACATCAATGCTGCAACCGGTACCGGTGAAAACGGCGCAATCACATGGGCTGATGTACTCAAGGCACACAGCCATACTGAGACTAAGGTTGTAACTGATGAAAATGGCGAACCTGTTATCGACGAAGCAACCGGCGCAGAGAAGACTGAAGAAGTAATCGTAGTTGACGATGCAATCTTCACAGGCGTAAATACTAAGGATAAGTTCCTTGGCGCACTTTATGATATTCTCACTCCTCTTGAGGGTGTTCTCGGATTCCTGCTTTCAGGCAAGGATCTCCAGATCGCTCAGGGCATGGGTGTTGAAAACATAGTTCTTAAGGGTAACGACGGTTATACCAACGCTATCTACTATCTCTTCAAGGCTCTCGGTCTTGAGGAAATGGGCGCAACATGGACAACGGCAACTGACTCCATCGACGCTCTTAGCAAGACTATTGACTATGTATTCGTACTTGTTGATACTCTTTGCAACAAGCCATTTGAGACATTACTTGTTCTCCTTGGTAACCTTAGCTTCTTCATCGCTAACAATGGTGTAGAAACATTTATCAGCAACCTTGTATCACCTGTTCTCTCACTTGTAGACGCACTCAAAGGCACAATTTCAAGAGCTGAGCTTGACGCTCTTCTCAAGACCTTCACAAAGAGTGATATGCTTACAATCAGCGGTATCCTTGGTATCGCAGGTGAACACGGCGAAACACTCGTTGAGCTTATTAATGGACTTCTTCCACACTTAGAGTACAAGGGCACTGACGGCACAGTATATATTATCAATGCTCTGCCTGAGGACTTCTTCGTACAGCTGTCTAAGGCTGCTATTGAGGTTGACGATCCTGCCGGTTATGTAGATCCTACTGACATTGGCGAGAAAGCTAACAAGTGGCATGTAAACAAGGGTGACACATTAACCTTCATCCTTGACACAGTCTTAACACAAGACTTCCTTAACATCCTTTGCAAGGCTCTCAAGATTGAGGCAACTGACGCAGAGGGTAAGGAAAATCAAGTATATAGCATCATAATGTCACTCGTTGACAAGGAAGAAGAAGTTATCAACCTTCTTATCGACCTTCTTGCTAAATACCTTGTTGAGTACAAGGCATACAACCAAGATCCTGTTAATAAGGTAAAAATGACTTCAACTGAGACAAACGCTCAATTCAACAGCATCGTTACTAACCTTGATGCACTTATCCCGACAATTCTCAGTCTGGTTAACCTCAAGGATTCCAACGGTAACCCAATTACAAGTCTTGGAGATCTCATTAACGGTTACATCAACGACAGCATAGGCGATATGCTCGTTGGCATGATCGTAGAGCTTCTCTCAGGTCTTGATGCTAAGACAATTGACGACATCTTAGGCTATGTACATTCACTTTCAAATCTCACTGACCTTGACATTGCTCCTAAGGCATTCGCTAATAACGACTTCGGTTCAAAGGTACATCAGTTCTTCGCTGACACAGCTGCTAAGGCCGGTACAACTATCGACGAGCTCACATGGGCTCAGGTTTGGGAGCTTAACAGCCACGAAGTAACTAAGACCGATGACGAGGGTAACACCAAAGTTGAGCGTGAGTTCAACGGTTACGCTTGGGGCATTACGGGCATCTCAGATCTCATTAATCTGGTTTGCGACTTCATCGAGCCTCTCGATTGCGTACTTGCAGTCCTTCTCCAGGGCGGTCAAGAAAGAAGCATATTTGAGAGCGGTAAGATAGATGACAGAAGTAAGTCAATCTCTGTTCTTGACGAAATCAACGTCATGGGCGGTATGGGTTACAACTACGCAATTATCCCGCTTCTTGAGCTCCTTGGTGTAGACGCTTGGTCACAAGATGCATATGACACCGCAGTTAAGAATAACCACGGTAGCACATTGTATCCGATCCTTACACAGCTCAATACAAAGATTAATGACATCCTTGACCATCCGATTAACTGGCTGACAAGCATTCTTGCAAATCTCTGCTATGTACTCGGTAACAACGATATCACAACGATCATTGATAATCTCATTGCTCCTGTTAACCAACTCATCGCTCAGGTTGACGACATTATTCCAATCGCAATAATTGTTGACCTTGGCAAGATTGGCAACGACGACATGGTTAAGATGTACCTCGGTACTGAGCATCCCGGCGTTGACGCAGGTATCCATGTTCTTGTAAACGGTTCAGACATTGCTGCACTTCTCAGCGGACTTCTCTCCGGCATCAATGGCAAGGACGGCAAGTCTCTTGGCATCACTGTTAACCTTGATTGGTTGGCACTTGCCGGCAAGGCAGGTAAGGACGCTGATGGCGACGGTAAGGTTGACTTTAGCAAGACAAAACTTGATCCTAAGTATGATATCTATAAGGCAGCTTCCTACAGCACAATCGTAGGCGATCCTGCTGACACCTTCGTAACACTCCTTGAGGTTGTTATAGGTGAAAAGGACGAAAACGGTAAGACTAACATTGATAAGATCCTCGAAGGTCTCGGTGTTGAGCTTGACGACGAAATCAAGAACATCATCGATCAGGTAGTTGAAGATCCTTCAAAGATCATTGACCTTATCGCAGGTCTTCTCGGCGATACAACATATCAGCCTGTTCAGAATAGACCTATCAATGTAAACGGTGTTGACTATAGATCTTACCTTACATTCACAGAGGAAAATGCAGATCTAATTGCAAACAACCTCGACAGTCTTATCAACAACATCTTGAGCACTGCCGGCTTAGGCAATATCAAGAATCTGCTTGCACCATATATCTCCAATGACACAGTTAATATGCTCATTGACTTGATTGTTGGTCTGCTTGCAGGCGACTCAGTTGGACCTATCCTTGAGACAATCGCAGAGCTTAATCTTGGCATCGAGATTCCGCTCACACTTGAATCCTTCTCAAAGAAGATTAGCGAGCTTGCTCAGACAAGAAGCTATCTTAAGGGCGTTGCAGCTCACCTTGAAGCAGCTGTAGCAGCAGGTGGCGAGAATCCTGACTGGTCTAATGTAACATCACTTCAGGAAGCTAAGATTTCTTGGGAGATCTCAGCAGGTAATACAAATCAATTCACTCGTGCACTCGCAGGCTTCTTAACACCTCTTAACGATTTGTTTGAGCTGTTACTTATCGGTGAGAGCACAGGCGCTAAGCTTGATGTATTAGGCATCGTTCAAATTGGCGGCGGCGACGGTTACGATTATGCAATCATACCGCTTCTCGAGGCACTCGGCTTCTCATCTGAGTCTGTACTCACAAAGAGCAATTACATGAACGCTGTTGCTAAGGACGAAACACAACTTCTCGGCTATATCCTTGATAAGGTCGCAGATCTTGTTAACAGAATCCTTGACAAGCCTGTTGATACACTTCTTGGTATCCTTCCTAACTTCGCATACTTCCTTTCAAATGAAGGCTTACTGCTTACAGTTAAGAACCTCATTGCTCCGATTTATACAGTTCTCGTAACAGTATTGAATGTCTTTGGTATCAATATTGAGAACTATCTCAAGCTTGAGAAGCTTCTCCACGATATTGACCTTGGCATCGTAGTCGGCGAAAGCAAGTACGACTTTAGAATCCCTGAAATCAACTGGTTCGAGCTTGCTTCACAGGGCGGCGACAGAGCACAAGAGGTTACCACCTCACGCTCACTCAAGGCTAACTCCTATAAGAAGGAAATGATGGCAAGCGAGTATGCAGATTACACCGCTAAGAATCCGAACGCTGAACACAAGAAGACTCAGAAGAATATCGTTGCTGATAAGGGCGATACACTCACAATGATCTTCACATGGCTGTTTGATATGTTCGGTGACGCACACAACAGAGAGGCACTTGTTCAATGGATAATCGACTTCTTCGATCTCAAGAGCGGTGCTGAGGAGACAGTAAGATGGGCAATTAACGAGCTGTTTAACCAGGCAGAAATGAACAACTCAAGCGATATCATCGTTTCAGCTCTGTTCCACGGTCTCGGCTTAACAGTTGTTAT
This sequence comes from uncultured Faecalibacterium sp., assembly GCA_964504475.1. Lineage (GTDB taxonomy): Bacteria > Bacillota > Clostridia > Oscillospirales > Acutalibacteraceae > UBA6857. The sequence goes on from CAZDEL010000023.1 coordinate 25,010, forward strand.
CAGCGACGCACTCGTTGGTAATGTTGCAAGCATCCAGAAGATCTTCAAGGAACTCTTTGGTGCAATCGGTGACGGCTCCGGCTCAGTCTATGGCGCAATCGCAGAGACAATGGAAAACCTGACACATGTTTGGGATAAGACCATTGGTCCTGAAGAAGATAAGGATCACGCACAAGACCAAGTTCAGGATAACCTTAACTGGTTCCAGAGACTCTTCCAGAAGATTAAGGAATTCTTCCAGAAGATATTCGGTATCTTTGGCTAAGAGCAGTGATTGTTAGAGTCACAACTAAATAACAACTCTCCCCATCTCATTACGAGGTGGGGAGTTTTATTTTGGCTTTTTCGGTACTATGAAGGTATCTACTAAAATTTGGCTTATTCTCATCTCGTAAAATCTGTGCTATACTATGGCTATCCCATGGGAATAAAAAGAAAAAACGAGGTGTATAATGAAAAAATTACTATCCTTTATAATTATGACCTTCCTTTTGTGTACTGCTGTAACGATGCAGTCAACGGCAGGAAATGCCACCTATGCAGCCATGGTTACAACGGCGGGTGGCAACTTAAATGTCAGGGCTAACTCTACCGCGTCCGCAGGTATAATAACAAGCATAAAAAACGGCAGCTATGTCACTGTTGTGGGGCAAAGCGGCGACTATTTATATGTTGAGTATTCTAACGGAAAATATGGCTATTGCCATAAAGATTATCTAAAAGCTGTGAGCGCAACGCCTAAAACTGTGGCTGTCACAAGTGGCAGACTCAATGTGCGCTCGGGCGGGTCTATGGCACATAAGGTTGTGGCTACGCTTAATAAGGGCGACAAGGTGTTTGTGCTATCGGTCACGGAGAAGTGGAGCAAAATCCTTTATTCTGCTAACAAAATCGGCTATGTCAGCTCTGATTTTCTCAGTCAAAGCTATGCCAGAGTCGCTCTTAATGTGCCGTCATTTAAGCAAACGGACAGCCGTTGGGCGCAGGTCAAGCTGGGCTCATCGGGCAAAACCATTGGGCAAATTGGCTGCGTTACTACGGCTATTGCCATGATGGAGTCATACCGCAGGGGCGCAGTGATTTATCCTGACGAAATGTCAAGAAAACTCACTTATTCTTCTTCGGGCAATGTCTATTGGCCAAGCGATTATGTGGCGGACACGAATCAAAAGGGCTATCTCGAGAGGCTTTATACTCTTGTGCAAAGTGGCAAGCCTGTGCTTTTTGGCGCAAAGACTCCTTCGGGCAAGCAGCACTGGGTGGTGGTTACCGGCTTTAAGGGCGGTGACGAGCTGAGTGCTGACGGGTTTGTGATTAATGACCCGGGGTCGAGCAGGCGCACGACGCTGGGGGCGTTTTTGCGTGAGTATCCGAATTTTTATAAGATGATGAGGTATTGAAAAGTGAGCGGCTGACCTACGAGGAGGCAAGTGGGCGGCTTTTGGTGTTGAGGAGGTGATGGAGTTAGGCTTGCTGGCGAGGTGGTAAAGTGGGAGGAGGGAGGGGG
>CAZDEL010000024.1:0-26352 GCA_964504475.1 uncultured Faecalibacterium sp.
AGACTCTTTGGAAATATCAATGTGGATATTATAAGAGCCTTGGCTCAAGCCTTGCGCCCCTTGCCTGCATTAAGCTTATGCTTCTCACTCTTACACCACAGGAAATTGATGATGTATTTGAAAAGGGTATTCTCACTGACGATTTAATAACTATGGGTGCAGACTTCACCGGCATAGGTGATGTTATGAGCTTTGATGTAAAGGATTTGCTTAATAAGGCAAAGCAGGTTTGCACTGACCCGAAGCTGCTTAAAAAGATTGCCCTTTGCGGTGTTCGCATTGCTAAGGTCACCGCCGCCTGTGCTGCCATGCCAAAAATATGGAACGAGGGCATGGTTAAAGCGTGGAAAAAGATGTATGACAGAGCCTTTAAATAAAACCGAAAACTTAATAAAGCTCCCGCAGATGACTTTTCTGTGGGAGCTTTTTCTGTGATAAATGAGCTTTAAGGCGGGTGAGAATTTACCTGCCAATAAAAAACTACAGGCTGTATAAATTGTACTCTACTCTTTATACAGCCTGTTATTAATTTAATTATTTGTGGTTTTTAGCTGCCTTCTTAGCTGCTTTAGCTGCTGCCTTTTCTTCGTCAAGTCGCTTTTGCTCCTCAATTTGAGCTAAACGCTGAGCCTCTGTTGCTGCCTTTGCTTCTTCATATCGTTCGGCAATTTCATCAAAGTGCTCATGGTTAGCCTTTTCCTTGATAAGCTTTTCAGCGTCAAGATAAGGCTTAGCTGCGTTGGAGAAGTTTGCGTGCTTATCCATTGCTGCCTTCTCCTCATTATGAAGCTTCTTCTTTTCGTTTTTAGCGTTAGCGATAGCTGCGGTGATATTGGCAACCTCAGCGGTGTTCTTATCCTTTTTAGCCTGAGCTTTGTCAAGATAGAGAAGCTTTAACTCCTCATCGAGAGCATCTTCTCTTTCAAAAATAGCTTCAAGAACTGAATAATCAGGGTTAACAAACTCTGAAAGTGATTTGTAATGCTTAACTATTGCCTTGTGTGCTGAGAGCTTATTCTTTGCAATTTCAATGCGGAACTTGCGAAGCTCTTTTTCTTCCTCAGTGTTTTTGGGGAGAGCCTTAGCCTGTGAAAGCTCGGAAAGGATATCTTCCTTTTTCATATTATAAAGACCTTTAAGGCCTGCGTTATAAACGGCAGTGTAGGCCTCAAGCTTTGCCTTATAATAATCTGTTGAGAACTTGTCAAGCTCATCACAAACGAACTTAGCGATTTCAATATCCTCGTTGTGCTTTAGAGCTGCCTTATAAGCCTTCTTATCATTTTTCTTGTCTGCCTTTGTGAGTACGATAGCTTCCTGATTAGCTAACTCTCTTGACTCTCTGATAATGTCAATAGCCTCAACGAGAGTCTTGTCGTTTCTTATGCCGTTGCCATAGTCCTCAAACATTGCGCGGACTTTAAGGACGCTAACAACAGATTTTTGCTTCTTCTCGTTAAAGTCGTACCAGAAGTAGGGGATAACATTCATAAGTGCGCCAACGGCTGCGACAATGATAAGTACCCTAAGAAGTGGCAAAAGTACATTAAGGTCATAAAGAGCCGAATAAGCGTTGGTGTAGCTGTCTTGACCGCTTGCAGCTTGCTCGGCAAGGATTTGACCTACAGTTTTGCCATCGCCAAGCATACGCTCTAAAACTGTTGGGTTAGAGGTAACTATGGCTGCGTTTTCTTTTGTGATACCGCCCTTTTCATAAACGATGGGAAGTACACCGGAGGTAACAAGGGCGATAACCTGACCTATTGTTGCAACAGCTGAGAACATACCGTCGATTCTTTCGCCGGTCTTATATTGCTGATAGTCTCTAATGTCAGCTTGAATAGCAGGGTTGAGAATATGTGCGAATGAGCCCATAAATGCGTTGAGATAAAGGCAAAGAAGGATCATCCATATGGTCATGCCGTCAATTTGAATTGTAAAGGGCAGCATCATGAGAATGAAAACAATGTTGAAAATGTTTGTTACAACTAAAACTGCCTTTTTACCCCATTTACGAATACAGAAGGGAGCTAAGAGCATACCCCAAAGGGAAGCGTTGCCGTAGATTGTGTAAATAAGACCGTACTGATTACCTGAGCAGGCACCACCATAGTTGTAAACCCAGTAAAGAATATTGCTGTAAGCAATCTCCAGGAAGCCTATCCATGAAGCAAGGGAGATAATCCAGAAATACTTATTCTTTGCAACTGCCTTGAGAGCGTCAAGGAACTTGATTTGAACAACGTGAGTTCTTGCCTGAACGATTTTTTCCTCGGTGTACTTATAAACGACAATGCAAAGAAGTATGCCCAGTACAGCGAGAATGGGATATAGGAGTCTATAAACACGAATATCTGTGGTGTTTGTCTTAAAGATATTTTGTGCGATAATCGGAGTGATAAGGTTAACAACTGTTGGAGCAAAGGAGTAAACAACTGACTTTACAGATGCAACATCGGCACGCTCCTGAGTGTTAGGTGAAAGAACATGGATAAGATTTTCATATGCGTCATAGAAGAAATAATAGAAGAAGTGAAGGAACAGGTTAAGTATCATAACAATAGCGCACTTAACAACATATGAGATACTTTCACCAAAGATTACACCGTCACCAAAAAGCTTTCCGAAGCTGTCATATGGGAACCAAACCATGAGTACGCAAATAATAGCTGTGGGTATTGCCATGGTGACAATATATGGGCGGTATTTACCCGCTTTATTTCTTGTGTTATCGATAATGTTAGCTCTGATGCCCGTAAGGGGAATGTTAGCCAAAATAGCGATAACATACATTATGTACATATCAGTTGGGTCTATGCCCAAGGTGCTTGAAAGAAGGGTGTTAGTGGTTGCAAGCAAACAAGCTGTGGCCAAGGTGATAATCATATATGCACCTATACCGCCACCGGAGTAAGCAGCAATCTCCTTAAAGGTCATGTACCTTCCCGGCATTGGAATGTTCCAATACTGTGAAAAATCGGAAAGGATGTTTTTAATTTTTTGTGTCAAAATTTTTCCTCCTCGGCTTTAATTTTCAATTGGTATATATGGACAAAAGACCAATTATACCAATTACAAATTATAGCATAAATCAAAAAGCAATACCACTGTTTAGAGATAATATGAAAAATTTTGGGTATTTTTGACAGATAAGACGGTCTTAATTTGGGCATTGTGACAAATAAAAAAGACAGCAGACTGTTTTTGCAATCTGCCGCCAAAAAAGCAAAGCTATTACATTTTTGTGCCCTTTGCTCCCTTTGTACCGCCGCCAAGCTTTACGCCTTGCAAAACATTGGAGTCAAAGGTGTAGGTGATGTTTTCGCTTTCACGCTCACGCTTGAGAGCAAGAGATATCATCTTGTCAAGAAGCTGAGAATACTTTACACCAATAGGCTCCCAAAGATAAAATGAAAGTGAGCCGGGGATTGTGTTTATCTCATTGAGCCAAATATTACCTGTTTTAGTGTCCATCATAAAGTCGATTCTTGACACACCGCTACAGCCAAGGCACTTAAAGGCCTTCACAGCAAGCTCACGAATAGTCTGTCTTTGCTCGCTTGTGATGTCAGCGGGGATTTTTCTTTTAAGAGTAGCCATACCCTTGCTGCCCGATGCCTTTGCGCCGCCCTTAGCACCGCCTTTTGCGCCCTTAGCACTGCCGTCACCGATATATTTCTCTGCGAAGGTGAGGATTTTATCACTCGAAATAGGCTCCTCACACTCTGAGGCTTCTGCGCTTTCATAGTCGCCCAAAACAGAGCAGTTAATCTCTTTAAGGTTTTGCACTGCCGTCTCAACAAGCACCTTGCCTGCGTACTGAAAAGCAGTCTCAAGAGAGTCGTAAAGCTCTGTGCGATTCTCCGCCTTTGAAATGCCTATTGATGAGCCAAGGTTGACAGGCTTTACAATAACAGGATAGCCTATGGCACTTTCGATTTCTTCAACTATAGCGTCTTCGTTTTCGTCATAAACATTAGATGTATAGCATTTGCAATCGAGCACGGGCACACCGTTATCCTTAAGCACTGTTTTCATAACATACTTATCCATGCCAACTGAGGAGGAGAGCACATCACAGCCGACATAGGGAATATTCATCATGTGAAGGTAGCCCTGTAAAGTACCGTCCTCAACATTTGTGCCGTGAACTATGGGGAAAGCCACATCAATATAGTCAACATATCCCTTTGAGAGCATCTTTTGAGGGTACTTTATAAGCTTGAGCTTATTTTCGTCCCAGACCATAATAACACGCTGAGAGGATTTAATAAGGGAATTAATATCCGTATAGGATTCAATTTTGCCTACATTTTCCCCCACATAAAACTCATTGTTTTTAGTTATGTATATGGGTATAACATCATACTTACTCTTGTCAAGATATCCAATTGCCTGAATAGCTGAGATAACTGAAATTTCGTGCTCTACGCTTTTGCCGCCAAAGAGCACACCGACTTTAATTTTCATAATATATCGCACCTTCCTAAAAGATTAATAATTATCGGGCAGGTCATTTTCAAGAAGAACTATCTTTTTAAGACCCTTTGAGTTTAACGCATAAACATGATTTAAGGCTTCGCCAATATTGGAAGCGACATATATTTTACTCTCATCGTAATTTTTGTCAAGCAGTCCTGCTTTTATTGGTACTGCCTGCTTTGCTCCGACGAGGACAACATAATCGCACACCGAGGCTGCATTTTGACCAAACTCACGGTTAAGCTCGTCTTGCTTTTCACCAAGCTCCACCATGCCCGGGGTGACAAGTATCTTATAGCCGTTAAACAAGGAAAGAGCTTCAAGAGCTGCCTTAGTACCGCTGGGATTTGAGTTATATGCGTCATCAATAATAGCCATATTGCCCTTATCACTGAGCTGGAGTCTGTGTGGCACACCCTCTAATTTTCTGACAGGTGAGCGAAGCTCTTTAAGCTCAATGCCCATTTTATGGCTCATAGCAATAGCACCCACAATATTAAGCACATTGTGTCGGCCTATAAGCTTTGTTGAAAACTCCTGAGTTTCACCGTCGGGAGCTTTAACTGTAAAGCTTGTGCCACGCTCTGAGACGGAAATATCATAAGCTGTGTAATCGCCGGATTCAAGGCTATAGGTTATGCAGGGTCTATCTCCCTTATATGAGGCTATATTTTCGTCATCACCGTTGAGAAGAAGCATACCGCCCTCGGGGAGTGCATCGGCAAGCTCAAATTTAGTTGACTTAATAGCGTCAAGAGTTTTAAATGACTCTAAGTGCTGAGGGCCAATTGATGTGATAATGCCATGGTGGGGGTGAACTATGTCGCAAAGCTCCTTAATATCACCCACCCATTTTGCACCCATTTCACACACAAAAATCTCATGAGTTGCTTTAAGTGAGCCTCTTATGGTTTTAACAACGCCCATAGGTGTGTTATAGCTTTCGGGGGTCATAAGCACATTATATTTTGATTTAAGAAGGGTTGTGAGATAATATTTGACGCTGGTTTTGCCATAGCTGCCTGTGATGCCGATAATTTTAAGGTCGGGGCAGGCTTTTAGCATTCTCTTTGCGTCATTGGTGTAGTGCCTGTTTATGCCAAGCTCCATAGGCTTATTAATAAGGTTGGAGACTAAAATTATAACAGGTGAAAGGGCGTAAATAACTGCCATCGTAAAATAAGCATAGCTTTCATGGGAAAATGAAATGCTCTTTATTGTGGTTGGCACAAGGAAAATAAGTGTGAGGATAGCTGTAGTGAAAAGCATACGCTTAACTCTCGGTGTGTAAACCAAAGGCTTTTTTGCTTTTTTAGGCTTTTCCACAGGGATAGCAATAAGGAAAAGCACTGAAAGGCAGATACCTTTAAATATAGGGGAAGCTGAAATGAGTACCACAATGAGAGCCAAAACAGATATAAGGCTGTGTGGAAGATATTTAGCTGTGTTTTCCTTTATCCATTTTGTGTGGGTGTCAAAGCGATAGGAGTTAAGCTGGAAAAAATGCACCGAGTCAATTAGGGACATTGCCATAGAGACAAAAAACAGTGCCATTGAAATAAAAATCAAAGCCGTAGTCATAAAAAATATCCTTTCAAATAATTATAAATCGATTTTCATAAAGCTTGCAAGTACCCTGCCGTATTGAGCCTGACATTGCAAAAAGCTATAGTGACCTGCGCCCTCAAAGGTTACAAGTCCGGCTTCCGGCATGAGCTTTTCCATAAGCTTTGCGTCAGACAGGGGTGTGGCATCATCAAGGCTGCCCCAAATGAGAAGGGTGGGTGCTTTTACATTGGGCATAAGCTCAGTTAAGTCCTCATTGACAACCTTGACAAGGGTCTGTCTCATTATAGGCGAAGCGGCGTTATAGTCAGCTGAGCCGTTTTTGCGCCTGAGATTTTCCAAAGCGTCGGGGAACATTTTTTGCACCGCAGATGAGGAATAAATATTTTTTGTTGCCTTATAAATGCTCTGCTTTGCCTTTTGCTTAAAGGTCTTTTTAGGCTTGACACCTGCTGAGTCAACAAGGATAATTTTGTCAATTTCAAAGGGCAAAGCTCTCGAGCACATTTTTATTATAACTCTGCCGCCAAAGGAGTGACCTAAAAGTGACAGCTTTTTGGGCTTATAATCCTCTAAAAATTTTAGCACAAAGTCAACATAATCGTCAACGCACCAAGGCTCCTTTGGTTCATCGCTCTCGCCAAAGCCGGGCATATCCATAGCCACAACCTTATATTTTTTTGACAGTACGCTGACAGTGTGATTAAACAGTGTGATATTACTTCCCCAGCCGTGCAGGAGCACCACAAGCTCGCCCTCGCCTTGCTCAAGGTAGTTTATATTAAGTGAGTCGATTGTTTTAAACAAATAGACCAACTTCCTTTCTAAAATTACATCTTAATGAAAATGTGCATAGTGCCACATTGTAAAGTATATACTGATTTATTATAGCATAATCAAAATGAAAATTCCACATAAAAGTCTCATTTATTTATAGTTTTAAAAAAGTTTTTCTCCATTATGTTATTTTTTCACTTGTTGTGGTAAAATAAAAGGTGTAAAGTATTAAAAGCAGGTGAAAAAATGACAGATATAATTATAATCGGTGGTGGCATTGCAGGCCTCACATCAGCAGTATATGCCCTGAGAACAGGAAAAAGTGTAGTTTTATTTGAAGAAAAGGCATATGGTGGTCAAATCAGTCAAAGTCATGAGGTGGAAAATTATCCGGGAATCTTATCTGTAAGCGGTGCTGAGCTTTCAATGATATTACATTCACAGGCTAAAAGCTTTGGCTGTGAGTTTAAAAATGAGAAGGTGACAGGAGTCACTGACGGCAAAATAAAAAAAGTCACCACTAATAAGGGTGAGTACGAGGCAAAGGGTGTTATATTTGCCATGGGCGCAAAGGCAAGAAAATCAGGTCTGGAAAATGAGGACTCACTTATAGGCAGAGGACTTTCCTATTGCGCTGTGTGTGACGGCAACTTTTTTAAAAATCGTGAGGTCATGGTTGTCGGCGGCGGCAACACAGCAGTGCAGGACGCACTGTATCTCAGCGATATTTGCTCTAAGGTTTATCTTCTTCACAGGCGAGACTATTTTAGTGCCGAGAAGACCTTGACTAAAAAGCTTATGGAAAAGGAAAATGTTGAAATTATTTTTGACAGCGTCTTAGTTTCGGCTGCGGCTTCACCTATAATAAAAAGTGTGACAGTGAAAAACAAAAAGACAGACGAAGAAAGAAGCATTAATGTTAATGGCCTTTTCCTTGCAATTGGTCAAGAGCCGGCAACTAAGGAGTTTGCGGACATATTGCCCCTTGACGCTTACGGCTATGTGGAGTGTGACGAAAATTGCAAAGTAAAGGACGGCATATATGTGGCAGGGGACTGCCGCAAAAAATCAGTTCGTCAGCTCACTACTGCGGCGGCAGATGGCACTGTGGCGGCAACGCTGTTGTGCGAAGCAATTAGCAATTAGCAATGTGCAATTAGCAATTGGTGTGGAGAGAACTATGACTAATATTTAAGACGACTCTGAGAAAATCAAAGTCGTCTTTTTTAGCTTCATTTTGTTTTACGGATTATTTCACAAACTTGTCCATGAAAATTTTAAGTGCGTCCTCTTTTGTAAAGCCGCCCGGTGAGAAAATGAAGTTAGCGGGGGCAGTGTTATATCTCTCGCAAATAGCCTCGGCTTCTTCCTTTGTCATGACTATGTCTGTCGTACCGGTAAGCTCTGCAACGACCTTTTTAAAGGTGTCGGCATCTGTGCCTAAGACCTCAAAGACACGCTTTGTCTTTTCAGGGCAATAAATAGCTGCTCTGTCAATAAACTCGCCCATGAAGGTGGTGCATGCCTTGCCGTGAGATATGCCGTAGTTCTCAGTTAAAACATAGCCTAAGGGGTGGGGGAAGGCTGTGCCGCAATATGCCAAGGCTATACCCGCGTACAATGAGCCGTAATAAAGCTTTTCACGAAGGGCTGAATCTGGAACCTCTTTTGTCTCATGAAGATATTTAAGACCCTCCCAAATAAGAGCCATGCCCTTCTCGTCAAACATTGTGGGGATATCGGAGCACTTAACGGACATATAGCACTCAATTGCGTGTGCCAAAGCATCAAGAGCGGTGGAAACTGTAACAGAGTAAGGCATTGACTCTGTAAAGGTGCTGTCGGCAAAGGCAACAGCAGGATATGTGTCATCATAGGCAATACTCTTTTTTCTGCCTGTTTTCGGGTTCGTTAAAACGCTGATTCTTCCGACCTCACTGCCTGTGCCTGCTGTTGTGCCAACGACAACAATAGGCAAAGCCTTGTTTTTGGTGTTTTCGTCACAGCCGTAAATATCCTCCATCTCGAAGGTTGGGTTAGTGGCATAAATAGCAACAGCCTTAGCTGCGTCAATCGGTGAGCCGCCACCTACGCCAATAACAAACTGAGCACCAAAGTCTCTTGCCAATGCACCGGCCTCATGACAGTGGTCAAGTCTCGGGTTAGGGCCGATTTTATCATATATAGTGTAGGTTATCTTTTCTTCCTTCAAAGCCATCTCAATTGCGTTTAATGCACCGCAAAGTCGTGAGCTTTTACCGCCTGTTACAATAATGCACTTTTTGCCATACTTTCTAAGGATATCTGAGTGGCCGGAAATGCAGCCTTTACCGCTTATTACATTGACGGGAATCTTAATGTTAAAATCCATCTTTTTAGTCTCCTGCTAAATTTTATAGTTGTATTTTGGTTAATTATAACAAATTTGCTTTCATAATGCAAGTTTTATTTCAATGGACTTGAAAATTCTGTCGTTATGGTATAAAATATAAAGACTAAGGGTGATATTTACTATATAATGTTAAATATACCATGCTATTTTGGGAGATTTGCCGATGAAAAATAAGAAGAAAATTATAATTGTAGTTGCGGCGGTTATGTGTGTAGCTTTGCTGACAGCTCTTTATTTTTGGAATTATAACAGGGAAAAAAGATATGATTGCAGCGAAAAAAACACAGTTGCAATGGGCACTATAGTCTCACAAAAGCTTTATGGTGAGGGCAGTGCGAAGCATATAGATAAGATAAATCTGCTGATAAATTCCCTCGATGATGAGATATCATGGCGTGAGCAGACCTCTAAGGTGTCTGAGATAAACTCAGGCAAGACAGTGAAGTCTAAGCAGATTGCCAATATAATAGATAAGTGCCTTCAGGTGACAAATGACTGCGGCGGAGTTTTTGATGTGACAATCGGCGGCGTGACAAGGCTTTGGAATATAGGCGAGGACTCTCAGCGCGTACCGAAAAAAGAGGAAATAGACGCTCAAATCAAAAATGTTGGCAGTGGAAAAATCAGCCTTAACGGTGACAGTGTGGCAGTAAAAAGCGGCACATATTTAGATTTAGGTGCAGTGGGCAAGGGCGCAGCCTGCGACAATGTGATGACCTATCTTAAAGCAAGTGACATAAAGGGCGCAGTTGTCAGCGTTGGCGGCAGCATTGTGGCATATGGCAGCTATAACAAAAAGGGCGACAAGTGGCGCATTGCCGTAAAGCACCCAAGGAACGAAAACGAATATTTAGGCATTATATCCTTAGATGAGGGCTTTGTGTCAACCTCAGGGGATTATGAAAGATACTTTGAGCAAGACGGCAAGCGTTATCATCACATTATTGATGCCACCTTAGGGTACCCTGCCGAAAGCGGAGTCATTAGCGTCACAGTGGTTTGCGACAGCGGAATATTATCAGACGCTCTCTCCACAGCATGCTTTATATTAGGCGAGGAAAAAAGCAAGACCTTGCTGGAAAAATATAACGCTTCGGCAATATTTGTGGATAGTGAGCTTAATGTTTCCGTGGTGGGAGATATAGATTTTGAGTATTGATAAAACCATATTAGGCAAGGTAACTAAGGGCGATATTGTTTTAATTTTAGGCGTTATTATATTGATAGTGCTGCTGTTTATGGGCAGCTTTTCAGGCGGCGACTCCCTTAGAGCGGAGATTTATCTCGACGGTGAAATGGTGGAGGAAATCGACCTTAGCGGTGTTCAAAAAAGCTATAGCATAAATATTGCCTCATGTGAGCTGCTTATAGAGAAGGATGGAGTCACCTTTTTGTCATCTGAGTGTGATGACGGTCTTTGCATAAAAAGAGGCAAAATGACAAAAAAAGGCGACGCTATGGCATGTGTACCACAAAGAGTGGTTGTCAGCATAAAAAGCACTAAAGGGAAAGCACCGGACGGTGTGACATATTAAGGTGACAGATGATGAAGACAAATAAGGTTGCCCTTTTGGGCTTAATGAGTGCTTTGGCATTAGTGCTAAGCTTTGCGGAAAATATCCTTATTCCCGACATTCCCTTTTTGCCTGTGGGCGCAAAGCCGGGTCTGTCAAATATAGTGACTATGCTTGTTGCCTGCTATGGTGGCATTGGCGGCGCAATGTGCATAACTCTTGTTAAGGTGGTCTTTGCTCTTATCACAAGGGGAGTGACAGCTTCCTTTATGAGCTTTTGCGGTGGAATATTGAGCACCGCTCTTATTTGCATATTGATAAAGCTTGAGGGAAAAATTTTTTCCTTTCTCGGCATAGGAATATCCGGTGCAATTATGCACAACTTAGGTCAGCTCATAGGTGCTTGCATTATATCCGGCACAATAGAGCTATTTAATTATGGTAAGTATCTGCTTATTTTTTCTCTTATTACAGGCACAGTGACAGGAAGTATTCTTCTTGTTATAATGCCCAGGATAAAGTCAATAGGCAGTCTTAATAATAAAAAAACAGCGGCAAAAGCTGTCCGCTAAAATAAAAGGGGTTGAAAACATGAAAGAGAAGGTTGTAGGCGTGCTCTCAGCTGTCAGACAAGGTCGTGGCGGTGTTAGTGTGTCACACAACAAAAACACAGCCGAGAGTCCGACTGAGAGAATGCCCGTGCCTGAAAAGGTAGTGCTGTCCATGCAGCAGCACATAGGCGCACCCTGTGATGTCCTCGTCAAGGTGGGCGACACAGTGGCAGTTGGTCAAAAAATAGGTGACACAGACAAATATGTGTCTGCACCTATTCATGCCACAATATCGGGCATAGTCACGGCTGTAGGCGACATTAAGCTCGCCAACGGTATAGTAACAAAGGGTGTCACCATTGAAAGTGACGGTGAAATGCGTGAATATGAGGGCATTAAGCCGCCGGTGATAACCAACAAAAAGGAGCTTTGCGCTGCTGTGCGTGAGTCAGGCTTAGTGGGTCTTGGCGGAGCAGGCTTCCCGTCACATGTTAAGCTTAATATTCCCGAGGATAAGGAAATTGACACGCTTATTATTAACGCAGCTGAGTGTGAGCCTTACATAACAGTTGACTATCGTGAGTGCATAGAAAATGCTGAAAATGTTTTAAAGGGTGTTGAGCTTTTAAGAGACATTTTAGGTTTTAAGCAGGTTATTATCGCAATTGAGGATAACAAGCCTAAGGTCTTTAAGATAATGAAGGAAATAGCTGACCGTGACAATGACGCAGGTGACACTATAAAGCTTATGACCCTTCGTTCCAGGTACCCTCAAGGTGCAGAAAAAATGATGGTGCTCTCTGCCACAGGCAGAAAGGTGCCACCGGGAAAGCTCCCCGCAGATGTGGGCTGTGTGGTTATGAATGTGGCATCTGTAGCCTTTATAGCAAGATATGCCAAAACAGGCAAGCCTCTTGTTAGCAGAACCATAACCGTTGACGGTGACGCTATAAGAAATCCCAAAAACCTTAGAGTACCAATAGGAACTAACATAGGTGATATTATTGATTTTTGCGGCGGCTTTAAATTAGAGCCTAGAAAGATAATCTCAGGCGGCCCTATGATGGGTATAGCTATATGCGACACCGACGCACCTATTTGCAAGCAAAATAATGCCCTTCTTGCCTTCGCTGATAATAAGGATGTCATTAAAAAGGAAAGAGACTGCATACGCTGCGGAAGATGTGTTGATGTTTGCCCCATGAGTCTTATGCCAACGCTTATTGAGCGTTTCGCTAAGATTAAGGACACAGACAGACTTAAATCCATTGGTGTCAATGTCTGCATGGAGTGTGGCTCATGCGCCTATGCTTGCCCGTCAGGCAGACCCCTTGTGCAATATATGAGACTTGCCAAGCAGGTGCTCAGAGAGGAGAGTGCAAAATAATGGCAAAAAAATTGACAGTCAGCGCATCACCTCATGTGCGCTCAAATGAAACAACAACGGGAATTATGCTTGATGTTATAATCTCCCTTATGCCGGCTCTTGTAATGAGTGTTGTCTACTTTGGCTTTAGAGCTTTGGTGCTCACAGGTGTGTGCGTTTGCTCATGCGTCCTGTTTGAGGCATTGGCAAGAAAAATTATGAAAAGACCTAACACCATAGGCGATCTCAGCGCAGTGGTAACAGGTATAATCTTAGCCTTTAACCTGCCTGCAACAATGCCCTTTTGGATGGCGGCTATAGGCTCACTTATAGCTATTGTGGTCGTTAAGCAAATGTTTGGCGGCATTGGTCAAAACTTCGTTAACCCTGCAATGACAGCGAGAATCATACTTATGACCTCCTTCCCGACGGCTATGGCTAAATGGGTCGTGCCCTTTGGAAACACATGGAGTGCCGACGCAGTGACAGCTGCAACACCTATGGCAACCTTGGCGAATGTGCAAGGCGGAGATGTGTCAGCGGTTAGTGATGCTTTGCCTACACTTACACAAATGCTCGTTGGCAATCACGGTGGCTCAATGGGTGAGGTTTGCTCCATAGCTCTTATTTGCGGCGGAATTTACCTTATACTCAGAAAGGTCATCTCTCCCATAATTCCACTTTGCTTTATTGGTACTGTGGCAGTATGTATGCTCTTTGCAGGCTCATTTAACCTCCAATTTGTGGCATATGAGCTTTTAGGCGGCGGACTTATGCTTGGTGCTTTCTTTATGGCAACAGATTACTCCACCTCACCTATAAATAAAAAGGGCAAGGTTATTTTCGGCATTGGCTGCGGACTTATAACCTCTGTCATAAGGATTTTCGGTTCACTTCCCGAGGGTGTGTCATTCTCAATTATCCTTATGAATATCCTCGTACCACACATTGAAAATCTCACCACTCCAAAGCCCTTCGGCTCTGTTAAGGAGAAAAAGGAAAAGGAGGCACAAAAGGCATGAAAAACTTTAAGCTAAAGGATATTCTTATTCCTACAGTTGCACTGCTTATAATTTGTCTCGTTTCCACAACTCTTTTAGCTGTGACAAATAATGTCACCAAGGAAAAGATTGCACTTAACGCTGTTGAAACTGAAAAGGCAAGCCGTATGTTAGTTCTCCCCGAAGGCAAGGAGTTTACCGATGTCACTGATTTAGGCGAGGGTCTTACCTATTGTGAGGGCAAAAACGAGGCAGGCGAAACTGTGGGTTATGTGTTCACATCAGGTGCAAAGGGCTATGGCGGCACAGTCTCCGTTATGATTGGTCTCGACTCTCAAGGTACTATAACAGGTATTGAGATACTTTCCCACAGTGAGACTCCCGGTCTTGGTGCAAACTCAGTCAAGCCTGAATTTAAGTCACGCTTCGTTGGCAAATCAGGCACATTAACAGTGGATAAAAACTCTAACGAGGGTCAAAATGTGCAGGCTATCACCGCTGCCACAATAACCTCAAAGGCTGTCACCTCAGCTGTCAATGCAGCAACAGCAGCCTACACTCAAGTCATGGGAGGTGCTAAATAATGGCTGAAAAGAAATCATTAGGTAAAGAGCTGACAAAGGGTATCATAGCTGAAAATCCTGTTTTGCGTTTGGTACTCGGCACTTGCCCAACCCTTGCGACAACAACCTCTGTTGAGAGTGCTATAGGCATGGGTCTTGCCGCATCTGTGGTTCTTGTTTGCTCAAATATGGCAATCTCTGCCCTTAGAAAGGTTATCCCCGATAAGGTAAGAATACCGGCATATATTGTTATTATCGCTTCATTTGTTACAATAGTGCAAATGGTGGTTAAAGCCTTCCTGCCGTCTCTTGATGAGCAGCTTGGTGTTTATCTTCCTCTTATAGTTGTTAACTGCATTATCCTTGGCAGAGCTGAGGCCTTTGCAAGTAAAAATCCTGTCCTTGCCTCAGCCGTTGACGGCCTTGGCATGGGTATCGGCTTTACAGCAGCACTTTTCCTCATGGGCAGTGTGCGTGAGATACTCGGCGCAGGCTCCTTCCTTGGCAACAGCATCCCCTTCCTGTCAGAAAACCCCATGCTTATATTCATTCTTCCTCCCGGCGGCTTCTTTGTTTTCGGTGTGCTCATGGCAACTGTTAACAGACTCGCTGAGAAGAAGGGTAAGAAAAGAGCAGAGCTTAGAGGCTGTGAGGCTTGTCCCATGGCAGCGTCCTGTGCTCTTAATAAAAAAGAGGAGGTATCAAAGTCATGACAAAAGAGCTTGTATCAATTCTTTTAACGGCTATACTTACTCAAAACTTTGTCCTTGCCAAATTCCTTGGCATATGCCCCTTCCTTGGTGTTTCAAAAAAGCTTAACACCGCAGTGGGCATGAGTGCGGCAGTTATCTTCGTTATGGCTCTTTCAACAGCTGTAACCTATCCTATTAATAAGTATCTTCTTGTAAAGTTTGACCTTGAGTATCTTCAAACAATAGTTTTCATTCTCGTCATTGCTGCACTGGTTCAGCTCGTCGAGATAATCCTCAAGAAGTATATCCCCACTCTTTATAACGCTCTTGGCATTTACCTTCCCCTTATCACCACAAACTGTGCAGTTCTCGGTGTTGTTATCCTCAATGTTGATAACGGCTATAACTTTGCTCAGTCAATGTTTAGCTCCGTCGGTGGCGGTTTAGGCTTTATGCTGGCTATGGTAATGTTTGCCGGTGTTAGAGAGAGACTTGACAGCTGCGATATACCAAAGTTTATGCAGGGTCTTCCCATTACATTGGTGGCAGCATCTTTAGTGTCTGTGTCATTCTTAGGCTTTACAGGCATCGTTGAAAATATTTTCGGTTAAGAAGGAGGCAATAGGATATGAATTCGATTATTATAGCGGTTGTTATAGTTGCGGTTATCGGTCTTATCGCAGGCTTAGGCCTTGCCGTTGCCTCGATCTTCTTTGCGGTACCGGTGGACGAGACAGAAACAAAGGTGCGTGAGTGCCTCCCCGGTGCAAACTGCGGTGCTTGCGGCTACACAGGCTGTGACGGCTACGCAGGTGCTCTTGCAAAGGGCGAAACCAAAGAGTGCAACCTTTGCGTACCCGGCGGCAATGACACTGCTAAGGCGATAGGCGAGATTTTAGGTCTTGATGCCGGTGAAATAGTACCACAAGTGGCAGCGGTCATGTGTCAGGGCAACAATGTTAATGTGGGCGAAAAGCTGGAATACAGCGGCGTTAAGTCGTGCAAAATCGCAACTCAGCTTTTTGGCGGCCCTAAGGATTGCGTTTACGGCTGCATTGGCTTTGGCGATTGTGTTAAGGCTTGCCCTTATGAAGCAATATTTATTTGCGACGGTGTTGCAAGAATCAATCCGGATAAGTGTCGTGCTTGCAAGATGTGCATAAAAGAGTGTCCAAGGCACCTTATAGACCTTTTCCCCTTAGATGTGGCTAAAGCCGCCGTACTGTGCAAAAACCGCGATAAGGGCGCACAGACGCGAAAACAGTGCAAGGCCGGCTGCATAGGCTGTATGAAGTGCGTAAAAGCCTGTCCTGAGGGTGCAGTTAAGGTGGAAAACTTCTGCGCTAAGGTTGATTACGATAAGTGCATAGGCTGTGGCGAGTGTCACAATGCTTGCCCTGTTGGTGCAATAGATATCTTCGAGATTAAAAAGCACCTTGATGCTTAATAAAATGTAATAAACAAAGGCTTCTTTGGTAGATTAAACTCCAAGGAAGCCTTTAATTTTTAGTTTTTACGCATTTTTGGCGAGGGGTGGTACAAAATATGACAAAAGCCTTAAAGCAACAGCTTTGCCTGAATTTCAGGCGAGAGGTGCAGTGAAGGGGAGTACAAAAGAAAAAGCCCATAGGTCACAGTGCTCACTCTCCTTGACTTTAAGCAAAGGCATAAAACAAAGGCTTCTTTGGCAGATTAAACTCCAAGGAAGCCTTTAATTTTAGTCTTTAATTGTAATGCTCAGCTTATTTGACGAAGCACTGTAAATAACATAGCTGTCTGTTCTTAATATGGCAGCGACCTTAAAGTAGCAGGTTTCACCGGACTTTAGGCCTTCGAGAGTGTAGCTTGTGTCGTTTTCATTTATAACACGAGCCTTATCCCATGTTTTGCCATCTGCTGATGTATAAACAGCATATCCGGTTGCCTTTTCTTCAGTAGTCCACTTGAGCTTTGCACAGCCCGGGTCTTTGCTTATAACATATAAAAGAGTTACAGGCTCAGTCTCAGTGGATGTGATATAGGATTTGCTGCAATAAGTGGCGTATTCTTCGCCCTTATAGGTTATATATGCCTTAATTGCGAATTGATACTCAGTTGCCGGTTCAAGATTTTCCACAGTGAATGTGGTCTTTTCTGTTGAGCCAACCTTTACCCACTTGTTATTTTCTCTAACATAGATGTTATAACCCTTAGCGCCATCATATTCGTTCCATTTAAGGGTTATGGATTTAGCATCTCTTGAGTCAATTGTAGGAGTGGTCATCCTGTAATTGCCTATAGTCTTATAGTCAATCTCAGGTATAGTCTGCGTTGTCTTTTTGCCACAAACCTTACAGGTGAGAGTGCTTGTGCCTGTTTTTGTTAAGGTAGGCTCCTTAGTTACTGTGCTCTTATAGTCATGCTTGACACAGCCGATGGTGAATGTCAAATAGTTACTGCTCTTTGATGTGTTAGTAGCTGTATTTAAAGCTCTGACATAAGCACTGTAATAGCCTGTGCCATACTTTGAGGCACTGACCTTTTGGCTTAAAGAGGTCGTTGTGTAAATCTTTGCATTTGTCCAATCGTATTTACCTGTCTTTGCGTCCTTCTCAGCGAGATAGAGCTTATAGGTGTCTGCGTTTTTACCTGCTGAAGTCCACTTAAATGTAATAGTGGAGTCGGCACTGTAGGCAGTCTTGTCATTTGAAAAGCTCAATGTGGGCTTTGTCAAGGTCTTGTTACCGTAGGTATTCCAATATGTGCCTGATGCACTGCTGCCTCTTTTTCTTGCCTGGGAAGCTCTGTTAGCAGGAACCTCGAAATAATAACACCAATAATATGCAGCGTTATAAGCTCCGCTTGATGAGTTGGCAACGTTTTTAAGATAGTTATAAACCTTTTTATAGCCGTTTTTCAGCTCATGCTCAAGGTACTCAAGCTGACCTGTGACGGAAAGGTAGTTATATCCTCTTTTGTTGCAGAAATTTTTAAGGCTTGTTAAACGAGCACCATTCCACATACAAAGTCCGCCGGAAAGAAGACCGTTGCTGTCTCGAATAACAGTTGTTGATTTGAAGTTGGATTCCTTTTCGATGTTAGCCATAATACCGCAGGCTGCTGCCGAGTTAAATCCTAATTCCTTTGTAAGATACGAGAAAACTTGTGTTTTGTTGCTTGTGCTTGCGCTTGCTGAGAGTGGTATAACTGTGAGTAGGGTAATAAGAGTCATTGCAATGAGAACAACTTTCATTAAAGCCTTTTTCATATTTATCACCTCTGATATTTTCTTTGTCGAAAAGCGTGGAAAATTGAATGAGCCGGATTATGAGTGTTTCTCGTGTTAACTCATAATACTTTTCGACATTAGTAACGAGACGACTTTGATAAAGAAAGAAGGACATACACTTTATATTTGCATAGACCTGATTTCATAGCACAATACTCTTTCTTTCTTAATTTTAATTGTTTAACACTGGTCTAACTAAATGCTATGATCGGTCTCTGACCTTGCAGATGCATGTCATTATCGTCATCTACGCCACCTGAAGCTTTCATTTCTGAGAGCTTTTTTACTCATTTCATATAGGCAACATCGGGTATTATATCTATTTATGACAAAATTGTCAAGTTTTATGCGATTTTGGAGGGCTTTTATGCCAAAATGAAAATGCGGCATCGGAACAATAAAAAGGAATTTTAGGTAAAACTTAATAAAAATCACAAATTCATACTTAAAATTTAGTTAAAAACTACAAAAATCCCACAAACTCCGGTTTTTTGCTATTTTTTAGGCAAACAGCACAAAAAAAGCTCTTAAAATTATGCAAACTGCACAATCATAAGAGCTTATTTGACAAAAAATCCTTAATATGCTTTACCCCAGTAAACTAAATGCTCTGCTTTTTCGCCGCAGCAGACACATTTGTCTGAAATTACCTCTTGATTTAATGGGATACAACGTGAGCCAACGCCTGTAATTTCCTTAATTTTGTCCTCACATTCCTCTTTTCCGCACCACATTGCCTTAATAAAGCCGTCGCCCTTTTCATTGAGCACAGCGTTAATCTCGTCAAGGCTTGTGCAAGAGTAGGTTCTGTTTTCTCTGTTTTCGAGAGCCTTATTATAAATGCCGTCTCTAACCTCTTTGAGCTTAGCCTTTACAGTGTCAGCGAGGCAGTCGAGCTTAGCCACACTCTTTTCTCTGTTGTGGCGAGTTACAAGCACACATTCTCCGTTTTCAATGTCGCGAGGTCCTATTTCAATACGAACGGGTACACCCTTCATTTCATATTCCGAATACTTCCAGCCGGCAGAGTTGTTGCTGTCGTCAAGCTTAACTCTTATGCCTGCTGCTTCAAGAGTGGCTTTAAGCTCATTTGCTTTTTCAAGTACGCCGGGTTTGTGCTGTGCAACAGGGATAATAACTGCCTGAATGGGAGCGACAGCCGGTGGGAGTACAAGACCGTTATTGTCACCGTGAGTCATAATAATTGCGCCAATAAGTCTTGTGGTCATGCCCCAAGAGGTCTGATGGGGATATTCCAGCTTGTTTTCCTTGCTTTGATATTGGATATTAAATGCCTTAGCAAAGCCGTCACCAAAATAGTGTGATGTGCCTGCTTGAAGTGCCTTGCCGTCATGCATGAGCGCCTCAATAGCGTAGGTTGAAACTGCGCCGGCAAACTTATCACTTTCAGTTTTCTTGCCCTTTACAACAGGGATGGCAAGGTACTGCTCACAGAAATCAGCATAGACATTGAGCATCTTCTCTGTCTCGGCGATAGCCTCCTCAGCTGTTGCGTGGATAGTGTGACCCTCCTGCCAAAGGAACTCTCTTGAACGAAGGAAGGGGCGGGTGGTCTTTTCCCAGCGAACAACGCTAACCCATTGGTTATAGAGCTTAGGCAGGTCTCTGTGGGAGTGGATTATATTAGCATAGTGCTCACAGAAAAGTGTCTCTGATGTGGGGCGAACGCAAAGTCTTTCTTCAAGCTTTTCGCTGCCGCCGTGAGTCACCCAGGCAACCTCTGGAGCGAAGCCCTCAACATGATCCTTTTCCTTTTGCAAAAGGCTTTCAGGGATAAACATGGGCATACAAACATTTTCATGTCCTGTTGCTTTAAACATACCGTCGAGTATTTTTTGGATGTTTTCCCAAATTGCATAACCGTAGGGGCGTATAACCATGCAGCCCTTTACACTTGTGTACTCAATAAGCTCAGCTTTCTTTACAATGTCGGTGTACCACTTGGCAAAGTCTTCCTCCATGGAAGTGATATCCTCGACCATTTTTTTATCATTAGCCATAGTTTTTTTCCTTTCTCATAGACAAAACAAAACACATATATAATAGTATAGAGCTTGTCTTTTTTTGCCGAAAATTTACATATATATAATAGTATAGAGATTCCCTTTAAATTTTACTCAACCCACAGGTGGAGCTGTGGGTTGAAAACTATTTTTTACGCTTTTTTAACTGCAAGAGTTACATCACTGTCTGCGGCTGAAACTGTCTTTATAAGGTCAGCTTCAATAGTACCGCCAATGATGATGTCGTCTGCTAAAAGCTCCTGCATCATATAATCCTTGTTGTCCTCAAGGCAAGAGATAACAAAGTCGCTGTCAGATGAAATTGCCATGACAACTCTCTGCTCAACCTCGTAGCCTGCCTCCTTACGGATAAGCTGGCATTGACGGATAATATCACGAAGAGTACCTTCCTTAATAAGTGCGTCAGTGAGTACAACATCAAGAGCGATAACTGTGCCGCCTTGACACTCAGCTGAGACGATGCCGCTCTTTGTCTTTGACATAACGGAGAAGATTGAGCTGTCATAAGCCTCCTCAAAGCCGTTTACAAGGACCTTTTCCCCATTCTTTGCCTTTTGAGTGTACATTGCCATTTCTTCTGCTGAAGCGTTTTCAAGAGCGAGCTTCATCTTATTGACATTTTGCTTGAGCACAGCACCGGCAACCTTAAAGTTAACGGTTAAGTAGCTGTCTTCAAGTACGCTCTTATCTGTGATATATTCAAGAGACTTAATGTTAAGCTCATCAAGGATGTTCTTTTCATAAATCTTTATCTCATCACTCTTGTTATCGTCGCAGCAAACATAAAGCTTATTAAGAGGCTGACGAACCTTGATTTGATGCTCGTTACGAAGTCTCATAGCTGTTGCGATAATCTCACGAGCGAAGGCTGTCTGCTCAATTATACCGTCATCCTCAAAGCCCTCAAGAGGCACAGGCCAATCACTGATGTGAACGGAGAACTCTGATGAAGGCATAACTCTGCGAATAAGGTTTTGCCAAATGCTCTCGGTCATAAATGGGATTATGGGAGCCATAACCTTAACGCAGGCTGCAAGAGCGTTATAAAGAGTCCAATAAGCTATCATCTTATCGCTCTCGTCACCTGTCTTCCAGAAACGACGGCGGTTAGTTCTAATATACCAGTTGGAAATATCGTCTGTGAAAATCTCAAACTCTTTAATGACATTATATGCCTTATAGTCATCCATTTGAGCTGTTGCCTTTTTAATGAAGTCGTTAGTTCTGATTACAAGCCACTTGTCAGTGATAGTCATAGCACTCTTATCAGGTGTATAGCCCTCAAAGTTTGGCTTGTCAATTTTAGCATAGGTCTCAAAGAAGGTGTAAATATTCCAGAAGGAGAGAAGCTTTCTTCTTGCCTCGTCACCAAGGTTAAAGCCAAAGCGAACATCATTTGCAACAGGTGCGCCTGCATAGAGATAACGAACAGTGTCAGCACCGATTTTCTCAGCTGCCTCGTCAAAGCGAATCATGAAGCCGGTCTTAGAGAACTTTTGACCGTTTTCCTGGATAACGCTTGAGTGGCAAAGGACTCTTTCATATGGTGCTCTGTCTTCGAGTACCGTTGACATAAAGAGCATTGAGTAGAACCAAAGACGAACCTGCTCACGCATTTCAACAATCCACTCAGCGGGATAGTTCTTTCTCCACTCCTCTTTATCGTCAAAATAGCCTGTTGTTGAGAAGGGAACGATACCGGCATCAAGCCATACGTCACCAACATCGGTGATACGCTTTACATTCTTTCCGCACTTAGGACATTTAATTTCAATTTCATCAATCCAAGGTCTGTGAAGCTCAGGCAGAGCGTCAACCTTTGCTGGGTCAACAGCAAGCTCCTTAAGCTCGGCAATTGAGCCGACTACATGAACATTGCCACAGTCTTGACATACATAGAAGGGCAGGGGCATACCATAATAACGCTTACGGGAAATATTCCAGTTACCCATGTTATTGAGCCAGTCAATCATTCTCTTGCCGTTTGACTCAGGCTCCCACTTAACGCTCATAGCATTTTTAATAAGGCGAGGCTTAAGCTCATCGGTTGTGATAAACCATGATGGTACAAGACGATAAATAAGCTCCTCTTTACATCTCCAGCAAATGGGATAGCTGTGCTCGTGAGGCTTTACGAGATAGAGCTTGTTTCTCTTTTTAAGCTCGTCAAAGACCTCATCGGCAATTTCCTTGCTGTTTTTGCCTGAGAAGAAGCCGAAGCCGTCAAGGAAAACACCAACATCATCAACAGGCATAATTTCGGGAAGACCTAATCTCTTACCAAGCTCATTATCCTCAGCACCGCAGCCCGGGGCAATGTGAACAACGCCTGTACCTTCCTCAGCGTCAACATCCTCCCATGCTACTATCTTGTGCTCAAAGCCCTGCTGTGCAGGCAGCTCCGGGAAGCAGGTTTCATACTTTTTGCCAACAAGCTCCTCGCCCTTAAATGCACGAAGAACCTCAAGCTTGTCCTCACCGAGATATTTAATAGCATTTTTAGCTAAAATAAGAGTCTGCTCATCGCTCTTAACCTTAACCTCAACATAGTCAATATCAGGGTTAACTGCCAAAGCAACATTTGATGAGAGAGTCCATGGTGTAGTTG
The DNA here is from genome assembly GCA_964504475.1 of uncultured Faecalibacterium sp. Classification (GTDB taxonomy): domain Bacteria; phylum Bacillota; class Clostridia; order Oscillospirales; family Acutalibacteraceae; genus UBA6857. Next base: position 22,826 of record CAZDEL010000024.1, read on the forward strand.
TCCATACAATGATTTTGCTGTCAAGACCCTCAACGGGGAGCTTGAAGAAAACTGAGTTATGAGTTACAGTCTTATATGAGCCTGTCATCTCATGCTCTGAAAGTGATGTGCCGCAACGAGGGCACCAAGGCATTGGCTTATACTCTCTTTGAATCCAGCCGTTGTTGTCGCAGGTTTTAAGGAAGTGCCAAATGCTTGTGATGTTTTTATCTGTGTTGGTGTAGTAGGAGTTATCCCACTGCATCCACTGACCGAGTCTCTTTGACTGCTCAGTGATAACACCTGAATATTGCTTAACTCTGTCAACGCACTTTTTAGTGAATTTGTCAATGCCGTATTCCTCAATGTCCTTTTTACTTTCAAAGCCAAGGTCTCTTTCAACACCGACCTCAACCCAAAGACCTTGAGAGTCAAAGCCGTTTTGACAGCGGCAATCATATCCTCTCATGGATTTATATCTTATAAAGGTGTCTTTAAGGGTACGACCCCAGGCGTGGTGGATGCCCATGGGATTATTAGCGGTAATAGGGCCGTCAATAAAGCGGAAACGCTCCTTACCCTTATTCTTTTCTTTACGCATTTCATAGCAGTTATTTTCTTCCCAGAACTTCAGAATATCATGTTCCATAGAGATAAAACTGTTACTCTTTTCGATTTCTGCCATCGGTTATTCCTCCGTGTTTTTCAGATTAAGTGAGATACTTTCCCACTTTACATACTTATTTAGTATACAATATTATTGTTTTTATTGCAAGGGCTTTTTGCTCATTTATAGGGCACAATTGAGATTTTTTGTAAAAATTTATTTTGGCGAGATTATTAAATTAATGTCTCAGGAATAAAGAAATAGTAAACAAAAGCCCTTTTGCCTTGACATAGTAACAAATTGGTGTATTATAATAAAATTAGGAAAGGAGGCTCAGGCAATGAGAAGACTATCAAGATTGACAGCAATTATTATTTCAGCTGCTCTATTTTTATCAAGCGTCTTCGCTGCTTATGCAAGCGGTGCAGTGATATTTAACTAAGAAGTAAAAAAATTAATATATATGAAACACCTTTGTCAAGATTTTAGCCTAATATTTTGACAGAGGTGATTTTTTGATGAAAAAGACTTTATCAATTTTGTTGGTTATGATTTTAGCTTTGAGCTTTGCTTCCTGCACAAAAAAGGAAAACAGGGCTGACACATCACTTAAGGAAGGAGAAATAGAAATAACAGGCTTAGTGACGAGTATGTCAGGCAGCCTTCTCACTGTAAGTGATGATGAGGATAAGCAATATTGCTTTAACTATAGTGATGATATAGTTGTCGTTGAGGATGGCGCTTATGTTGTGGATTACACAGCCGACACCTTTTACGGGAAGAAGATAACTGTAATATGCAGCTCTAACATTCAGGAGACTTATCCTGCCGGACTCACTGATGTGAGAATGATAATTATAAAAGAGAGCACCTTTGGAAGATAATGGTGTTAGCATAAACACAGGTTACGAGCCTTATTTTTTCGGCAGAGTACCCAAAAAAACAAATAAATTTAACAAAATAGAAACAAATTATCCTTATGGAAATATAAAACCGCTTAAATGTGTCATTATTATGGTGATATATTAAACGGTTTTTGTTTTGCCAAAAAACAGCCGTAAGGAGGAAAAAACATGAAAAAGAAAGCACTTGCATTGATTTTAGCTGTGATAATGCTTTTCTCATGCACAACACTGTCCGTTGGGGCAATTGACTTTGAGGCCGCAAATGAGCCTGCAACCCAGTTTTTAGCAAAAGCCTTGGGCACAGTCTTTGACGGATTCGTTTCAGTTCTCAACCACTTTATGAGGGAAAACGACAAATTTGTCAGCGAAGACAAATATTCCTACGACAATTTTTATAGCGGTACCGGTGAGTTTATCTCCGAGGCAAAGCCAGGTGCAGCATGGTCATTGGGTCAGGCGCAGGCAAGCTTAGTGCCTGAGGACTGGCAGGACGAAAAGTATAACCTTTATCTTGGCGGCTTCATTAGTGAGCAAAACCTTTTCACAAATGATGTGCGTGAAATCCTCGACGACATGAGAGTGCGTGTTATTGCCTTAGATGACGGCTCAGGCAGAGGCAAGTCTGTTTTTGCCACAATCGACTCCATAGGCATGGCAAACGGCGACATTAGAATCATAAGAGGTATGCTCGCAGATTTTGCTAAGGAAAATGGTATTAGCTCAATTAATATTTTTGCCACTCACACTCACTCAGGCATTGACACACAAGGTCTTTGGACTGAGATATTCCGCAAGTGGCCTAAAAATATTTTCACCGCCTTTACCGGCATTGGTACTACTGAACAGGGTACAGACCCGGAGTATATGAGCTTCCTTTACAGCACTGTTGCAGCCACAATTAAAAAGGCTGTTACCAACATGGAAAAGGGTACAATGACCTATGCCGCAAAGGATGTAGGAGACAACTACTTTAACAATAAAAACAGACCATCAGCAGACGCTATGGACACTGAGCTTAGACGACTCACCTTCACACCTGACAATGAGAAGTCACGCCCGACAATTATCCTTAATATGTCAGCTCATGCCGATGTTGTTGGTCTTGCAACAGAAAATGATCCGGTTAAGGGTCACGGTGTATCAGGCGACTATATCTATTATATAGGTGAGACTATTAACAATGCCGGATATAACTTTATGTTCTTTAACGGTGCAATAGCAGGTATATATATAGATAGAGTTGATGTTAAGAGTGACTCCCGTCGTGAGATTGCAGACAATTATGGCACAGAAATAGGCAAGATGGTTCTTGGTATGACTATGACACAGCAGGAAATTGAGGCAGATGACTATCTTATGAGCCTTAATTTCTCAGCTGAAAAGACAGAGGGCTGCGACTATACTCCTTGGTACGAGGGTTGGGTACCGGCAAAGCAGGAGAGTGTAGAGCCTATATTAAATCTCAAGCTTAAAACAGTTGAAGTGCCTGTTACTAACCCTGTTATAAAGGCAGCAGGCAAGCTTGGTGTAGTGAACTATATTGTTAAGACTACTAAGGGCGGCGACTACTCAGTGACAACAGAGATAGGCTACATGGAAATTGGCAAGAGCCTTAAGGTTGCTTTTGCACCGGGTGAGCTTTGTGCAGACCTTTTACTTGGCGGTAGCTCATTGACAGGCGAGAGCAGCATTAGCGGTGAGGCATTTAAGGGCAAGACCATTAGACAGATTTTCGGTGATGATGTAGTGGTCTTTGGCTTGGCAAATGACGCTGTAGGTTATATAATACCTGACAACGATTATTGCATGTGCCTTGCATTTGGTCACTATCATGAGACACTTTCATTAGGTGAAAACACAGCTACTACTCTCATGAGTGCTTATGAGGATTTAGCGAAGGAAGTTAAATAAGCAAAAAAATAAAAAAGGGGAGCTGCTAAAAGGTAGTTCCCCTTTTATAATGGACGCTGATAGGTTTAATGTTTGTGGTTTTGGTACGGGGTAGGGTGGCGATGAAGGGAAGGTCAGTGCTCCCC
>CAZDEL010000025.1:0-23050 GCA_964504475.1 uncultured Faecalibacterium sp.
TATAAATTATGCCAAAATAAAAAAATAATATACTATATTATTCATCAAGATAAGCGCTGCATCTTTCTTCAAGCCATTGCTTTAGCTCGTCACGGCTTTCTTCCTCAGCCTCATAGGTTTTAAACTCAATATCATCCTCATTTTGACACTCAAAGCACTTATTGCCATAATAAACAGCTGCCTTTAAAAGCTCGTGTTCATCTTCCATTTCCAGCCAAATGCGATAGTTGAAGGTCTTTTTGCCAAGCATACCAAGCGAGGGGTCAGTGCCCCTTGAGCCTGTGTAGCAATTATACTTTCCACCAATGCGTGATGCACCTATTAGCCAAGTCATTAAAGGTACAAATATTTCTTCTCTTTCCATGCTACCTCCAATTATATATCAATTAAGTCATAAATCTCAAGGCATCATGCTTTATAATGCCAAAAAATAAAGCCACCCAATGGATGGCTTTAATGTTCAATAGATTAGCCCATAATGCTGCCGAGGAGTTTCTCCATCATTGCCATACCAGCTTCAGCAGGGTTAGATTCATCGCCTAAGAAAAGGAGACCAACGATTGTACCAAATACCTTAATAAGGATACCCATAACGGTTTCCATAGTATCAGGCTCAATTGTTGCAGGGCTGTACGCAGCTCTGAACTCAATAATCTGACCAGCTGTTCCATTAGGAATACAATATGCGCTGTTTGCAGCATATGTGTTACCCTGGGTACGGTCACCGCCTATACCATAGCAGTACCAGCCGTCAAACTGATAGCCTGTGGGAGCAGTAACAACGGGAAGTGTGATGTAAGTACCTGGTTGCATAGCCAAAGGATCGTTTTGAGGGAGCATGATATATGTAGCACCGCTAAAATTCTCAACCCACTCAAAGCCTGACTTGGTTGTGTTGTAAACCCAAACGCCATTCTTCATTGTACCGCCTGCAAGGTCAAATGTAACAATTGCCTGTGTAAGTGGGTTAACAAGAGGACTTTCGCCTTGGAAATACATGCTTGCACTTTCTGCTGATGAACTGAATGAGAGAGCTCCGAAAAGCATCATAACCGAAAGTAAAACGGCTAAAACCTTTTTCATGAGATTCGACCTCCTAAATAATTTTAAGTTCTACAAGATTATAGCACCATGTTTATGAAATTGCAAGTGATTTTTTGAAGAAATACAAATTTTTTTACTATTTTTAATCAAAAAATTTGAAAGAAGGTGAATTTAGACGATTTTTTAAACAATATTTGTATTTTGAGTGAAAACGAGTTGCATAAAATCACAATATATTGTATAATTCCTCTGTCATTATAAATATATAGCCGAAGAACGAGGTACGTCTTATGAACAATAAAAATAGGTATTTTTGGGGCTGGGGACCCTTCTCAAAGAAGTATGCCGGCATATCTAATATTGCTGAACACGAAAAATATAGTGGCATACGCTTTGACTTAAGTGTGGCACCTGCAATTAGTGCTTTTGACATTAAGGTTCCCAATGTCACACTGCCCAGCGCATATCACCCTTGGCTTTGCAATGAAGATTATTCCTTTTACAGCTATAGATATGATTTACAGTGGAAGGATAAGGCTTTTGCCGATGTGTCATACACAAAGCTCACTGACAACAGTATACTTGTTAGAACAGAAATTGTCAACAACACCGATATTATCAAAAACTGCGTTGTCAATTATTTTTCGTCTATTGAGTACCCTCAGGATTCTTACACTGAGGTGTCTTTGCCACAGGGCTGCCTTTATTGGGACGCGCTTGAGTACCATGAGTATATTTACGCTACTCCCCGCCCCTGGGACGAGCAAAATGCCGACGGCAGAAAAAAAGGTGAATTTTTAGACAAAAGCTTTGTTGGCGGCAAGGGTCTTGGCGACAGAGCAGAAAAATGGCATATGCCCCACAGAGTCATTGAGCCATTTGGCGCACAAAAGGGTGACAGAGTAAAGTATACGGTCAATGTTAATCAAGATATTGATGACGCTGTTCTTGCCATAAGATACCGAACAAGTGACATCTATTATGAGCAAGGCAAGCAAGTAGGTGTATACTATACTAATAGCGACAAGGCTGCAACCTTTAATATTAACGGCAAAGAGGAAATCTTCTCACCGTGTGATGAATTGGCTCTTAAATATATTTTCCTCGGAAATGTGAAAAAGGGCTTATTTACCCTTGAGCTTATTTCTTGTGGTACAGGTGCAGTAGAGTTCGACTTTTTCGCTATTATAAATCAAAAGGATAAGGATAGAATACTCATTGAGTCCTGCCCCACCTCATTTATGCCAAAAATCGAAAATGCAAAGTGTGACAAGGGCTATCTTACCACCCTCAAATATGATGGAATTAAAGGTGATTATAGACTTCGTGTCTTTGACGACAACACACGCTTTAGAGAGATTGAAACAGGCGCACTGGAAGACTGCATGACAGCAAGACTGTCAAACGCTGACGAAACCTTTGATGATGTAACAGAGAGCTTTACAGGTGCTTTTAAACGCAAGCACAGTGATGAAGGCTTTTTCCACAACGCAATAAGCCACACTATTTTCATTGAGCCTAATTGCAAAAAGATTCAATACGCAGTCATTTCAAAGGGTGAAGCTTCATATTTAACCGAAAAGGAATATGAAGACATCTATCTTTCGGCTAAGGCAACGGCAATAGATATTAAGCTTAACCCCTCAGGTGAAAAGTACAAGCTTAGCAATCAAATCCTTGCGGCAACGGTGATGACAAATGTTGTCTATCCCATTTACAAGCACGGTGAGTACATAATCCACCACACACCCGGCAAGCGTTGGGATTGTCTTTACACATGGGATTCCGGCTTTATAGGTCTTGGCATGAATGAAATTGCACCTAAATTTGCCGAATATATAATAGATACATATTTAAGTGATGAAAGCAACCCCGATTATGCCTTTTTGCACCACGGCTCACCTGTGCCTGTGCAAATATATCAGCTTTACGAGATGCTGCAAAAAGCCAATGACAAGGAGCATTTGCTTTCATTTTATCCCAGAGCAAGGCTTTATTACCGCTTCCTTGCAGGCAAAATAAGAGGCTCAACGACAGGAAAATTTAAAAGCGGTCTTTTAACAACCTATGATTATTTCTATTCGTCAAGTGGCATGGATGACTATCCGGCTCAGGTTGCAATGATGAAGCAATCCCTTCGTGATAAGGCAGCACCGGTTATCTCCACATCTCAGGTCATACGCTTTGGCAAAATCCTTAGCATTATGGCTAATAAATTAGGTCTGGAAAATGATGCGGCAGAGTACAAGCAGGATATAGAAAGGCTAACTGATGCCTTAAATAAATACTCGTGGGATAATGACAGCGGCTACTACAGCTATGTGCTTCACGATGAAAATTATGAGCCAACTGAGATTTTCACAACACCTGAAAAGGAAAACCTTAACAAGGGCCTTGACGGCATTTATCCTATTATTGCAGGCGTTTGTGATGACAACCAAAAGGAAAAAATTATCTCTCACTTGACAAATGAAAAGGAAATGCACTCCCCCTTTGGTATTAGTGCCGTTGATATGTCGGCAGGGTACTATAAGGTCAATGGCTATTGGAATGGCAATATTTGGTTCCCACATCAGTGGTTTATATTTAAGAGTATGCTTGACTTAGGCAGGGGCGATATCGCAAGAGATATAGCTCATATGGCTCTTGATATTTGGAAAAGAGAGGTCGATGACACCTATTACACCTTTGAGATGGTGAACACTGTCACCGGCTGTGGCGGCTGGTTCCATAACTTTGGCGGTCTGTCAACCCCAATAAACATGTGGACAAAGGCCTACTATTCACCGAGTACCGTCAATGTGGGCTTTGACACCTATCTCGAAAAGACGAGCTTTAACTCTACGAATACCGAAGCTGAGATTAGCTTTACCTACTACGGCAAAAACAGTAGCTTCATTTTGCTCGCAGTTATGACCGAGGGCAAAAATTATACCGCCACTCTTGACGGAAAAAATGTGGAGTTTAACAGCATTGACGGCTGTCTCGAATTTACTCTTAACAGTGGCTACAAAGAAACCCACACACTTATAATAAAGGAGAAATAAGCAATGTATGAAAATATCAAGCCCTTAAAGGTGAATATTATTTCCGACATTCACTACTACGCAAGGGAAATGGGCTGTGAGGGCAAAGCCTTTGACAAGGCTAATGTCACATCCTCAAACGAGATGTATTACAGCAAAGAGATTCTCGAAAGCCTTATGGAGCAGCTCGCAAAGGACGATACGGATATTGTGCTTGTCAGCGGTGACACAACAAACAAGGCCGAAAAGCCAAGCCACGAGGGTGTTATAAAGCTTTTGCGCTCACTTAAAAGCAAAAGCAAAAGAGTATATGTTATAACCGCCACCCACGACTTTAACGATGACGGCCTTACCTACTGCTATGACGGTGAGGAAAGAAAACAGGTTGAGGGTACAAAAAGAGAAGAGCTTTTTGATATGTACCGTGAGTTTGGTCCGGACGAAGCTATATCAGTACATAGACAAAGTATGTCCTATGTGGTGCAGCTTTGTGACGGCTACAGACTCTTAGCCTTAAATGATGACAAAAACCTCAAAGGTGCAAGTGGCTTCTCCGATGATTGCTTCGAGTGGATAACAGAGCAAATCGAAGATGCTAAGAAGAACGGTCAATTTATTATACCGATGACTCACCACCCCATGCTCTCCCCTTCACCCTTTTATAAAATAATCGGCGGCAACAATATTATGGGTGAAGCTGAAAAGAGAATAGATGAATTTACTGTTATGGGTCTAAACTTCATGTTTACAGGTCACACTCATATGCAGGATATTTCCTATAAGTACACTGACTCAGGCAAGATTTTCTATGACATTACAACAGCCGGTGCTGTCGGGTACCCTGCCACATTCCGTCAGGTGACATTTATGCCCGCAGAAGGTAAAATTGATGTCAAATCAATTGATGTTGATTGCAAAATCAATGATGTAAAGGTTAAAGACCACCTTGAGGATAAGTTTTTCGGCATGATAAGACGAGTTATTCACAAGGCCGGTACTGATATACCTGAGTTCGCAAGAATGGCAACATCCTTTAGCGTCAAAGAGGAGCTTATATATAAAATCGGCTGGTTAATTAAGCCCTTCGCTTTCCTTCTTAACAAGCTGACAATCGGTATGCTCGCTCCCCTTTGCAAAAAGGAAACCGGCCTCAAAAAAGCCGATTGGCAAAGCATAAAGGATGAGAGCGTCGTAAATTTCATTGTGTCACTTGTGGCCAATCTTTACGGCGGTGACAGTCCCTACTCCCCTGACACAGCCCACTATAAAATCACAATGGGTATACTCGCCATTATTGACAGCATACTTGCTGTTTTCGGCATAAAGATAGGCAAAATCTTAAAGGGTGCTGAGTCAGTGCAAAGCCTCGTTGAGCCGCTTTTATATAACAGTGGCATTTGCGACGAAAAAGCAGTGCTTAATTTATGGGAAGACTTGCCACCTAAGGATTTAACTAAGCCCCATTTTATCAAGAGTAAAAAGGGTCTTGGTGTTGTAGTCGGTCTTATTCTCGGCGTGATAATCTTTTTACCTATAATACTTCTTTGGCTTATTATAGGCTTCATTGTTAACTACATAAAATACCACGACAAATTTTAAAAAATAAACGGACAGGCTCGAAATGAACCTGTCCAAAATTTTTATCCTTCTTTTTCTGCTGTACCCTTAAAGGTCACTGTAACAGTAAATATGAACATCGCAAGTGAAAGCAGTGCAATAATAAAGCTAAGATTTGGAAATTCATATTCGTAAAAGCCGGCATAAACTGAAAGTATATTAATAGGAATATTTAAAAGAGTTAAATAAAAGCTCCAATGAGTCTTCAATTTTACTTTAACAAAAATAAAATAAGCGAGAAATGTTATGAATCCGATTATCATAGATAGGAAAACATAGCCCATTATAGAATCGTTACCAAAATCAAAAGACCCCATAAGCTTTGTTTTAACACTGAAAAATCTATCTAAAATTAAATAAACGCTAACGCACAATGGATAAATCCAGCCTATTATGTAACATATCATAGGGAAAATCTTTATTCTCATAAAACTTCACCTCTTAAAAGCTATTTTCAAATATAAACCAAATTTCATAAAAGCTTACTGTAGAAAATATAAAATGCAAAATCACATTGATTATCTCATAAGCACTAAGTTTTATTTTTTATTACAGAGCAAAACACTTTAACGATAAAGCTTGTTACCACAAAAAAAGCTATACATATGCCAAGTGCATAAATCTATCATTAAAAATACATTTGAAATCGCAATGTATATTTCTAAAGCAAGACCGCTGAATATTGACCCCAGCCTATACACTATTGAGTTGCCTATAAAATGAATAGCAACAATCAACAAACTGACAAGGGAAAATATATTATACTTTTTTGTTTTCAATTATCACTCCTTAAAATAATATGCTTTCTTATGATCTCATGTCATCTCCCCCTTTTCAGTTACATATTAGCATAGCTATATTTAAAAAGCAATAAAAAACGATTAGAAAATCCCCGCTACAAATTGTTGCGGGGAAAGTTTATTGAATCAAATCTGATATTTTGCATTTTAGAGCGTTAGATAGTCGCATTGTAATATCAAGCCGAGCCTTATTAAGGTCTTTGCTTTTTCTTTCATAAGCTCTGATTGTATTAATTGAGATGCCTGATGCATTTGAAAGAGCCTGCTGAGTTAAACCACATTGTGTTCTTATTTTTTTGAGCTTGCTTTCACCAATGTTAAAATGCTCATCAAAAACCTCAAAGCTTTTATTCACATCAGCTTCATGAAGTGTAGAATAAAGCCCGAGTAATTCATCAAAGGGAATTGTATCAAGGAGGCTTTCAAAGCTTCTGCCTGAGTACCACTGATAATGGGTCAATATCCACCCTACCCAATATGCGTCACTTTTATCATAAGCCTGCGTAACTTTAATATCTATGCTTTCACCTAAGGTGCGTTCTTCAACTTCAGCAAACAACTCGATACCGCTTTTTCCTGCTATATATTTTGGGCTTCCCATTTCGATTTCTTCAGCCAAGCCCGACTGAATAAAGCGTTTTAAAAAGTCGTTGCCATCTTTGTTATAGCTATACACTGCCTCATGGAGCATATTGCCCACTGCACGAGAAGCTTTATTCAAATAAATTTTGCTGTAAGCGTGGGTCGTCATTTCTCATATCCTCCCTTATAATATCAAGGATAAAAATATCATTTGTAAGCTCAGTTAGATTTTTCTTATGGTTTACATATGAAGCTCTGGCTTTATTGTCTCTATTGGCTCTTTTAAAATAGTGTTCTTTATACTCGGCAGTCTCATACTCTAAAAATTCAATTCTATCAAAGGAACGCTGTGAAAGTAAAACCACCTGCTCACCCAGAGTGCCCAATCTCATGGCAAGGCTTAAATCTCGCAATGAGATTGTATTATTAACAAAATCCTCAGCAAATGAAAAATAAGAATCATCGGCACGGTAGCCTATCATCACATCAACATCATTAGTCTCAGGCAAATAATGTGAAATAATAAACTCTCTTGCACTACTGCCTATTGGAGATGTAATGTCAAACCTTCTGTTATTTAATAAAATCGCAAGCCAATTAAGAATGTTAAATTCACCCTTTGTCAGGTGCATAAAATTAAGTCCTTCGCTGTGTAAAACATATTTATTTGCATATCCGTCATTTTTTATAGGACAAGCCCATTCCTTTGCGAGTTCAACGCTTTCAGTGCAATAAAAGCCTTGACCGTAATCATTATATGTCTTACCTATACCGAATTTTGGCTTTTCAACTATATGCTGAGAGCCGTGATATATAATTAAGTCCTTATTCATTTCCTACACCTCTAACTAATACTGTAGTATCACTATTTAATATTATAATACCACAGTATTACTTTGTCAATGCTTTATGCTATAAAATGCAAAAGAAAGAACTCCCTAATGGCATACGGGCCAAAAGGGAGTAGTTTTTATTACTGTAACGATGCAAGGCTCTCGTCAATCATCTTAATCTTTTCTGTGAGCTTTTCTGCATCGGCTTTTTGATTGTCAATAACATTTTGAGGTGCTTTAGCCAGGAAGCCGGGATTTGAAAGCTTGCCGTTGATTTGAGACAGCTTCTTTTCTGCGGTTTCTCTTTCCTTGAGCAGTCTCTTTCTCTCTGCTTCAAAGTCAACTAAATCGCCCATAGGAATGTAAATCTTTGCGTCTGCTGTTACAATGCTGACACTGCCGTCAATGTTAAAGCTGTCGCCTACAGTTACCTCTAAAGCGGAGGCAAGCTTTTGCATAAACACAGCGGAAAGTGAGAAGATATCCTTCTTTTCTGTGGCAATGTACACATGAGCCTTTCTTGAAGGTGGAACATTCATCTCACCGCGTCTGTTACGAATAGCTCTGATAGCGTCCATGATTACATTCATTTTGTTTTCGTCATCGGTGAAAACAAGCTCGTCGTTAAACTCAGGCCACTGAGATTTCATAATTGTTTCGCCATCGTGAGGAAGTGTAAGCCAAATTTCCTCGGTGATGAAAGGCATAAAGGGATGAAGGAGCTTTAAGGTTTCGCTCATAACATAAACGAGAACTGCTCTTGCTGTTGCAGCCTCATCGCCACCCTTTTGCAATCTTATCTTAGCAAGCTCAATGTACCAATCACAGAATACATCCCAAATGAAGTCGTAAAGCTTTTGAACAGCAACACCAAGCTCAAACTTATCAAGGTTGTCTGTGACTTCCTTAGTGAGTCTGTTGTACTGTGAAAGTATCCACTTGTCTTCAAGTGCTAAATTTTCCGAAATGTGTGGAGCTGCCTCGTCCTCGGGAAGATTCATAAGGATAAATCTTGCAGCGTTCCAAATTTTATTGCAGAAGTTTCTTGAAGCCTCGACCTTTTTCTCACTGTAACGCATATCATTTCCGGGGCTGTTACCTGTTGCAAGAGTAAGTCTGAGAGCGTCAGCGCCGTACTGCTCAATAACTACAAGAGGGTCTATACCGTTACCGAGTGACTTTGACATTTTTCTGCCAAGCTCGTCACGAACGATACCGTGAATAAATACAGTGTCAAAGGGTACTTCGCCCATTTGCTCACAAGCGGAGAAAATCATTCTTGCAACCCAGAAGAAGATAATATCATAGCCTGTTACAAGAGTGCTTGTGGGATAATAGTGCATAAGCTCCGGTGTCTTATCAGGCCAGCCGAGAGTTGAGAAGGGCCAAAGTGCTGATGAGAACCATGTGTCAAGGGTGTCGGGGTCTTGTGTGAGCTTTTCACAGCCACACTTGCAGCATTTTGTGGGCACTTCCTTTGATACAGTGATTTCGCCACACTCGTCGCAGTACCATGCAGGGATTCTGTGTCCCCACCAAAGCTGACGAGAAATACACCAGTCACGAATATTTTCCATCCAGTTATAATAAGTCTTATCAAAGCGCTCAGGGATAAACTTAACCTTGCCTTGACGAACAACATCAATTGCAGGCTTTGCAAGAGGCTCCATTTTTACGAACCACTGCTTTGAAACACGAGGCTCAACACTTGTGTGACAACGGTAGCAAGTACCAACCTCATGCTTAGTCGGCTCGATTTTAACGAGTGCGCCTGCCTGCTCCATATCGGCAACAATAGCCTTACGACACTGCATAAGATCCATGCCGGCATATTTGCCTGCATCTTCATTCATAAAGCCGTCATCTGTCATTACATTAATAATGGGAAGATTGCATCTTAAACCAACCTCAAAGTCATTTGGGTCGTGTGCCGGTGTGATTTTAACAGCACCAGTTCCCTTATCCATTTTTGCATATGAATCGGCAACAATGGGAATTTCTCTGCCAATAACAGGGATAATAACTGTCTTGCCGACAACATCCTTATATCTCTCATCATCAGGGTGAACTGCAACGCCGGTATCACCGGGAATTGTCTCAGGACGCGTTGTTGCAACCTCAATGTAGCCGGTACCATCAGCAAAGGGATATCTTAAATGCCAATAATTGCCGTCTTTTTCCTCGTGCTCAACCTCAGCGTCGGATATTGATGTTTTACAGTGGGTACACCAGTTGATCATTCTCTCGCCACGGTAAATAAGGCCTTTTTCATAAAGGTTTACGAAAACCTCTTTAACGGCCTTTGAGCAGCCTTCATCAAGAGTAAAGCGTTCTCTATCCCAGTCGCAGGATGAGCCCATTTTCTTGAGCTGTTCAATAATTCTGCCGCCGTATTGCGCTTTCCATTCCCAAGCTCTTTTAAGGAAGCCTTCTCTGCCAATATCCTCTTTTGAAATGCCCTCGGCTCTCATAGCCTCAACTATCTTAGCCTCTGTTGCAATTGATGCGTGGTCAGTGCCGGGAAGCCAAAGTGTGTCGTAGCCTTGCATTCTCCTAAAACGGATAAGAATATCCTGGAGGGTGTTATCAAGGGCATGACCCATATGAAGCTGACCTGTAATATTTGGTGGGGGAATTACAATTGTATAGGGCTTTTTCTTTTCGTCAACCTCAGCGTGGAAATACTTTCCGTCAAGCCAGGTTTTGTAAATACGATCTTCAACATTTTTGGGATCGTATTGCTTAGCAAGTTCTTTTGCCATTTCTTTCACCTCAATATATTAATTAAATAATTACAAAATAAAAAAAGCTCAATCCATATTTCAGGACGAGCTTTGTCTCGCGGTACCACCTGAATTCAGCACCGAAATGCTGCACTCATTATCCTTAACGCAGATATACGCCGGGGTCTAATTAGCTTTTTGCCGTTCTTCCCGATGCTCACAAGCTACCTTCATAAGCTTTCGTTTAAAGGCTCACACCAACCGCCTTTTCTCTGGAAAAGAAAACCTACTACTCCTCTTGGTCATAGCAATTAAATCTATAGGCTTGATTTTAGCATAAACTTTTTAATAAGTCAAGTGTTTTAAAGGAACATAAAGTCTAATTGCAAAATAAAATCGGCGGGGAGACCTTACATATCAGCACAATCTCCTCCGCCCATTAAAAATATTTTATTTTGTACCAAAAATTCTGTCGCCGGCATCACCAAGACCGGGTACAATATAACCCTTGTCATTGAGCTTTTCATCAAGAGCAGCACAGTAAACCGGTACATCGGGATGAGCCTTTGTAAATGCCTCTATTCCCTCAGGTGCAGCAATAATGCACATAAACTTAATTGAACGAGGATTTCTCAGCTTAATTTGTGAAACAGCGTCAATGCCTGAGCCGCCTGTTGCAAGCATTGGGTCAACAACAAAAACATCTCTTTCGCCAATATCCTTAGGAAGCTTGCAATAATACTCAACAGGCTTGAGAGTTTCCTCATCACGATAAAGTCCAATATGTCCTATACGAGCAGCGGGAACGAGAGTGCTAATGCCCTCGACCATTCCAAGGCCGGCTCTTAAAATAGGAACGATAGCCATTTTCTTACCTGCCAAATGCTTAACCTTTGTTTTGCAAATTGGGGTTTCAATTTCGATCTCCTCAGTAGGAAGATCTCTTGTTGCCTCATAGCACATGAGAGTTGCAATTTCAGATACTAAAGCTCTAAAGTCCTTTGAAGATGTGTTTTTATCACGAAGGATTGACAGCTTATGAAGTATCAAAGGATGATCGAATATAGTAACATTTTTTTCCATGGTTTTTCAGTCCTTTCCTTTTATCAAAAATATTATACACCCAAGTAAAAATAAATCAAGAGCTTTTGACCAATAAAAAAATTTTAACATAATTTAAGTTGATAAAAATCATAGTATATGTTAAAATAATCAAAAGTCAAAGGGAGATACAAAATGAAAAAGGTTACTATATATACAGACGGCGCTTGCTCAGGCAATCCGGGCGCAGGCGGTTGGGGTACTATCCTCGACTATCAAGGAAGAAGAAAAGAGCTAAGCGGCGGCGAAGCAAACACAACTAACAACCGTATGGAGCTTACCGCAGTCATTGAGGGGCTTAAAGCACTAAAGGAAAAGTGTGATGTCACTGTTGTAACCGACTCTCAATATGTTGCTAACGGCATCAACCTTGGCTGGGCTGAAAGCTGGAAAGCAAACTCATGGCGAAAAAAAGATAAAAAGCCTGCATTAAATCCTGAGCTTTGGGATGAGCTGCTCTCTCTTATACATAAGCATAATGTGACTATTACATGGGTCAAGGGTCACGCCGGTCATCCTGAAAATGAGCGCTGTGACGAGTTAGCAGTAAAAGAAAGCCAAAAATATATTTAACCGGAGTTATCATGATAAACGAAAACGAATTTAGAAAGAATTTTGGTGTTAAGCTGAATATGCTCAGAAAACAAAGAGGCTTAACACAATTAGAGCTGGCAAACGAGCTAAACTATAGCGACAAGGCCATATCAAAATGGGAACGAGGCGAGTCAGTTCCCGACTCATATACACTTTATGTCATTGCCGATTTTTTTGCTGTGAGCATTGATAGTTTAATTTCAAATGATGAGGATATTAGCGTTGGTGAGTTTAAGCAGCTGAAAAAGAGCTCCCCCACTAAGCTATTTGTTCCACTTATATCGATTTTTGGCATATTTTTCATTGCATCGGTTTTCTTCCTCGTGATGAAAAATGTTGACGGCTGGAATAGATTTGCACACTACTCCTTTATTTATGCCTTGCCTGTTGCCAGCATTGTTTTGACTGTCTTTTCCTCAATTTGGTGGAAGGTAATATACAGGTGCATTTCCGTATCTCTTGTAATTTGGACATCGGCACTATCCATTTATCTATCCCTCGATTTGGCAAATTTAAAATACATTTTTATCTCATGTATATTTTTACAAATTGCCACAATTCTCATATATTTATTTGCGAGCCTGCTCACTAAAAGAAGTGTAAAGTAAGCTCCGTTAAAAAAGCATAAAAGCGCAACCGGATTTTACAGTTGCGCTTATTTTTTTGTTTGCTGTTTTTTGGTACTAATTTACATAGGTAAAATGAGAGAGCTTTTCTTTCCCATTATAAGATATCGTATATTGCGGCAAAATGGATTATAGTACCGGCCAAAACAAAAACATGGAAAATGCTGTGAAAATACATTTTCTTCTTGCCGACTATATAAAGAGCCATGCCAATGAGATAAACCACTGCACCTATAAAAAGCATTGCTATAAGCTTAGGTGCATTCTCATTATACTTTACTATTGGATATAAAATTGCAAGAAAGGTTGCGCCCACAACAACATATAAAACGAGCTGAACCTTTTTATACTTTTCCTGATCGACAAAGGTAAGAGCTATGCCTAAAATGCTAAGCGACAAGCTTATAAAGGCATCCACAAGAGAAAATGCCTTACTGTAAGGGAAAACGCAAATAATATTAACGGAAAGAACAGTGCCCATAACCATAATAAAAATAGCACTGTGATCAACGAGTCGCATAGCCTTTTTAGCTGACGAAGCCGGAAGTAAATGGTAAGTCATGGAGCAGCCATAAAGCACTAAGGTTGAAAGAACAAAAATCAATGCACCTGCAACACCTGTTGGTGTTATGGGCTTTAGCATAAACATAATGCAAAACACTATGGCCATTGGTATGCCAAGGCCGTGGGTTACGCAGTTTAGCACTTCTTCCATTTTAGAATATTTTGGCAAAACCACTCTGTCTAATGTTTTCATGAAATCACTCCTTATTTTCTTTTGATTCATGATTTTAGCATACACCCAAAATTTACTTTTGTCACCCTACTATATAAAAAGTAGCTCTACCGCATAAAAAAGCAGCTCTACTTCAAGTAGAACTGCAACAAATTTAGTTTATTTGTACCAAATTAAAGAGCTTATCATCTTATCCCTCGCCTATTAAATCCTTTATAACCTCGCCACCAATAATAAGACCGGCGGTAGAGGGTACAAATGATATACTTCCGGGAACAGCCTTGCCCTTTTCGTTGAGAGCAGGGCTTTTGGGCTTAATCGGCTCTTGCTTAGAATATAAAACCTTTAGCTTTTTTACTCCTCTTTTTTTAAGTTCATAGCGCATAACTCTTGCAAGAGGGCAAACGCTGGTTTTATATATATCGGCTATTTCAAACTTAGTTGGGTCAAGCTTGTTTCCTGTACCCATAGAAGAAATAACCTTCACTCCCTCGCTGTATGCCTTTTCAATAATGGCAAGCTTTCCGCTAACAGTGTCAATTGCATCAACCACATAGTCGTATTTTGAAAAGTCAAAGTCATTTATATTTTCCGGTAAGACAAAGGTGTTAAATTCATTTACTTTCGCCTCGGGGTTAATATCTAATATTCGCTCTCTCATCACTTCAGTCTTTAATCTTCCGACACTGGAGGAAAGCGCAATTATTTGACGGTTAATATTGCTAAGACTCACTGTGTCATTATCAATAAGGTCAATGGTACCAACACCTGCTCTCGCAAGTGACTCGGCAACATAGCCGCCAACACCGCCAACACCAAAGACAGCAACTCGGCTGTTTTCGAGCTTTTTAAGTGCGTCCGTTCCTATTAGCATTTGCGTGCGATAAAATCTCTCACTCATTTTTACCTCCCGAGGTAAATGGTACCCCTAAAAAGATAAACAAAGTGGCAGGAATTGCGCTAAGTAAAAAGAGAATCAACATTATAGGATTTGCTTTAAAATAAGCGAACATTGCTTTAAAAGCGTCAACTTGAAATAAAATCACCACGCCCACTGCTACGGCGGTTATTGCGCTGACAAGAACTGCACCGGCAGCGGCATCCTTTGCGATTTTGCCAAACTCAGTGTGCTCCTCACTCGCTAAGTCAACAACGTTTTCAATTGCCGTGTTGACAATTTCCCCTGCAATAACAGCGCCTGAGGCTAAAAGCAATATAGCCCATTGGGTTTTTGTGAGCACAAACCAGTCAGTAAAGCACAAAAAGCCAAACATATAGCATAGGCAAGTAAGATGTATTCTAAGGTTTCTCTCGGTTTTTATGGTGGTGAAAATGCCCCTGAAGGCATAGACAAAACTCATAAACAGCTTTTTATAGTAACTCATTTATGTATATTATTCCTCTGTTGTATAATAGCTTCCGTTTCTGACAAGACCAAGCTGAGTTAAAACAGCTTCTTCTTTTTCTCTCATTCTTACAAGCTCCAGTCCACCGGGCTCATGGTCATATCCTAAAAGGTGAAGCATTGAGTGTACAGTAAGGAAGGCCACCTCTCTATTAATAGAGTGACCGTAAAGCTCGGCTTGCTTCACAGCGTGCTCAATGGATATAACTATATCACCGAGCATTTGTGCGCCTGTGTCATTATTTATATCATATTCGCCATTAATGCCAAGAGGGAAAGAAAGAACATCTGTAGCTTTATCAATTCCTCTGTGCTTTAAGTTGAGAGCGTGAATCATTTCATCGTCAACTATTGTCACGCTGATTTCTGCTGCGCCCTTAAAATCCTCAGTGGTAAGCACAGCATTGCAGCAGCGTCTAATTAACATACGAATACCCCTTGGGAGCTTCATTGCATTTTGTTCATCTGAAATTATTACTTTAATTCTATCCTTCATTTTCTTTTCTTTGCCTCCTCATATTTATCATAAGCTTTAATAATATCCTGCACCAGCTTATGTCTTACGACATCCTTTTCGCTGAATTTTACAGTTTTGATATCATCCACATTTTTAAGTATTTTTATTACCTCAACAAGGCCGGATTTTTTGCCATCGGGCAAATCTATTTGAGTGATATCACCTGTGACAACTATCTTTGAGCCAAAGCCCAAACGAGTCAAAAACATTTTCATTTGCTCAGGCGTTGTGTTTTGAGCCTCATCTAAAATTATAAAGCTGTCATCAAGGGTTCTGCCACGCATATATGCCAAAGGTGCGACCTCGATGTTTCCCCTCTCTTGATAGCGCTGAAAGCTCTCTGCGCCAAGCATATCAAAAAGAGCGTCATATAACGGTCTTAAATACGGGTCAACCTTTTGCTGCAAATCACCGGGCAAAAAGCCTAATTTTTCGCCGGCTTCAACAGCAGGTCGTGTTAAGATTATCCTGTTGACCTGCTTCGCTCTAAAGGCACTCACTGCCAAGGCAACGGCAAGATATGTCTTACCGGTACCGGCAGGGCCGACGCCAATAACAACAGTGTTATCTCTTATTGCCTCAACATATTTTTTCTGACCTAAGGTCTTAGCCTTAATCGGCTTGCCCTTTGCGCTAATACAAATGCAATCCCCTGACAGTGAGGTCAGCTTTTCATCACTGCCCTCTTTGACAAGGCTGATAACATATCTAATGTTTTGCTCATTAAGACTCTCGCCACTGTTTAGCAGCTCAAGCAAATTATTAATAACTCTCTTAGCTTTATAGACATTTTCTTCGTCGCCCTTGATTTTGATTTCTCCGGCTCTGCTAATAACCGACACGCTAAACTCCTTTTCGATTAGCTTGATGTTTTCATCAAAAGAACCGAACAAGCTTAATGCGTGTTCCATTCTGTCTATACTGAATGATTGCTCAGTCAAATAGTTTGCACCTCTTTGTTTTTTATGATAATTACACATTATCTTAAATCAATATTCAATAAATTTTAGCACATTTCTTTAAAAATGTGAAGACCTTTTTTATATTTTTTTATCATCTTTCCATATTTTCTGTTAAAATTGGCTGTTCTATGCCTATAAAGTCAATGCAATCGTAGTCACCCCTTATTGAAATGAAGGAAGCTTTGTCATTAATCTTTAAGCTGTAAGACAAAATATTTGTGTTTTTATATTTTTCATATGTGCCTTCGCTGTACTCGCCGCAGGTGAAAATATATCCGTCATGCTTTTTAGTGAGGGTTTTATCATACTCCACGCCAAAGACTCTCGTAAAGCCAAAGGGCAAATTTATATTGGCGAACCTGAGATAAAAGGTATAAGAAAAAATGTCACAATTATCTTCAGGCATACTTTTGAGCTTAATTGGGATATTAACTCCAAATAAGTGAAGGCAAATATAGCTTTGGCTATTTTTATAAGTGAAACGCTTTTTATCATAGGAAGTCTCAGTCTCATATGAAGCTTTATGTGTGGCAGTAAATATACCCTTTGCCTTATAATACACTGTCGAGGAATCTTCATTTTCAATCACTCCGCTTATTAATAAATCTCCCTTTTTAACAGCGTTGCCTTTGCTGATATTTTTTATTCCCGACAAAGTCTCATCGGATAATATCACACCGTCAAAATCAGCAATAATGTTACATGGGCTTTCGTCCTCTATGCTTTGGGGCACCTTAGTGTCTCTAACCTCTATAAATGCCATGCTCCCTTTAATATTAACACTCACCCATGACAATTCTCCGTCAAAATATTTATATATCTCCCTTGCTGCCTTCTTTTCGTCAAAGCTTGGCAAAAAGACACCGGGCTTTATACCTATTGACTGTGCCGCCTCAATTATTTGCTCTTTGCTATATTTTTCACTCCCCGAGGAGTCCATGCACCACAAAAATCGGTTCATTATAAGCATAAAAAGGACAAAGAATATCGTCCCTGCCATAAGCCCCACTCTGTGGCGGTTTCGCAATATAATAAAAGGTATGCCGGATTTATTTATCACATTGATTTTAACACCTGTTTTCCTTGCGACACTGCGAAGTTTTCCAAAGCTTTTAGGTGCTATTTTAGCCTCAATATGGGAATTTATGTATCTAACATCAAAAATGCCTATGCGCTTTTGAGTACAAAGATTAATAAACCTTTCAGTGAAGCCTCCACATACCTCAAAGGTGACAAAGCCCTTTATAGCTCTAAACAAATCTATAAATTTCATGCCTTTTCTCCCTGATTATATATTGCAAAACTCAAATTGCACAATTTCGCCTGTAATAATTATTTCCTCGGTGTTAAGCGCTCTAATGCACAAATTATCTCCGCAAAACTTTAATATACATTTACCACAATTAAGGCGCACCTTTTCCTTGTTATATTCTAATATTCCCTTGCTGCCCTCAACAAGTGCTTCTTTGCAAGAGTTAAAAATAATATGAGGCATAAGGTAGTCGGAAAACTCCTCTTTGGCAAACTCAGCCACCTTTTTTAATCCCTTTTGCAACTCTATCACACCTTTCGTCATATTTTATGCCGCAAAAAGGAGTATAATACTTAACCTTATGAAATATTAATCTATTGGGGTGACTGACAATGAAAACTGCGAATGAGCTTAAAAGGGATTTATATAACAAGTACACACTATATCTAAAATATCTTATAGAGGTGTTTATAATACTTCTAATATCCTTTATGCTCCTGCGCTTTCCGGAGACGGCAGGTCAAGGCATTAGCGACGGCATAGATATTTGTCTTGGAACTCTCATACCCTCATTGTATCCCTTTATGATAGTTTCCTCGCTTATTATTAATCTTAATATAACAGGTATTTTTGAAAAGCTCTTTTCAAAAGCCACTGCATTTATTTTTGGTTTACCGGGGAAATGCTTTAGCGTCATACTTTTGTCTTTAATCGGTGGATATCCCATAGGGGGCAAAATGACAAAGGAGCTATATGAAAAAGGTGAAATATCCTTATCTCAGTCAAAAAGACTTTTGCTTTTTTGCGTAAATCCGGGGCCTGCCTTTGCGATTAGCTCAGTGGGCTTTTATATGCTCGGCTCAAAAAAGATAGGCGTGATAATATATACTTCTCTGATTTTGACAGTATTGATTGTTGGGATTTTATCAAGGTTTACTTTTGAGGAGGACAACATATATGCTAAAAGGGTCTACTTAGATAATAAGCCTAAAATGTCCGATGCTCTCGTCAAAAGTGTATCGTCAGGCAGCGGGTCTATGCTAAGTGTTTGCGCCTGGGTCATAGCTTTTTCCTGCATATGCCGCTTAGTTGAGATATCACCCTTGGGTGAAAGTATAAAGTTTTCCCTTTATTGTGTCCTCGAAGTGACCAACGCCTGTCTATTATCAAGAGGGATACTCCCCATCCCTATTATCACGGGCCTTATTGCTTTTGGTGGGCTGTGTACTCATTTTCAAATTATGCCGGCGGTAAATACGGCAAAGCTAAAATACAAATACTTTGTTACCTCACGCATTTTAAGCGGCGGCTTAGCTGTTATAATATGCAATCTCATTTTACAGTTTTTCCCTGTTAGCTATGATGTTTTTTCTTATGGTACTCTGCCGCAAATTAAAGCGTCAAGCTCAGGTGTATCTGTATCCATAGGTATGTTAGCCATGTGCGGTCTTTTTATGCTGGGTGACTCATTGTATATTAAGATTAAATCTAAGGCTTAAAAAGCAAAAAGGCGAAGGAAAGAGCTATCTTAGCGTAGCCTTTTCCTTCGTCTTGATTTTTAATTAGCTAATAAAATTATTTGCTTTCCTTATCCTTTTTCTCGGGTATTGCATTAAAAGCACTGACTAATCCAACAATAACAGCTGTTACAATAAATATGCCAAGCATACCCTTACCCATATAGGGAAGTGATGTTAAAAAAGCTTCAAAGTCAATTGTCATTTTAATTATCCTCCTTATTTAGCGAGCATAGCGAGCATGAGACCACCGGCAATAACTGATGCAATCTGACCGGATACATTAACACCAACTGCGTGCATGAGCAGGAAGTTTTGGTTATCCTCTTGCAGACCCATCTTATGAACAACACGAGCTGACATGGGGAATGCTGAAATACCGGCAGCACCGATCATCGGGTTGATCTTGTTCTTTGTAAAGAGATTCATAAACTTAGCGAGCATAATTCCGCCAAAGGTATCAACAATAAATGCGATAAGGCCAAGACCCATAATAAGGAGTGTTTCGCCTCTTAAGAACTCTGCCGCTGTCATGCGTGAAGCAATTGTAAGTCCAAGGAATATTGTAATAAGGTTTGCGAGCACCTTTTGAGCTGTCTCTGAAAGCGAGTCAAGAACTCCGCACTCACGAATAAGGTTACCGAACATAAGGAAACCAATAAGTGCAACTGCGTCAGGAGCAACAATACCTACGATAATTGTGATGATAATCGGGAAAAGTATCTTTGTCTTCTTAGAAACCTTTTTACCTGAATACTTCATTCTGATTTTTCTTTCGGCCTTAGTTGTGCAAAGCTTAATTATAGGCGGCTGAACAATGGGAACCAGAGCCATATATGAATATGCGGCAACCATGATAGCAGCGGTGTAATTTGAGTTTAGCACATTTGCAACATAAATTGATGTAGGGCCGTCTGCTGCACCGATAATAGCAATTGAAGCAGCATCGTTAAGCTCAAAGCCGAAAAGTGATGCCATACAAAGGGTAAAGTAAATACCAAACTGTGCTGCCGCACCAAAGAACATCAATTTCGGGTTTGTCAATAGGGGCTCAAAGTCAATCATTGCACCAATGCCGATAAACAAAACCAATGGGAACAGCTCGTGCTGGTTAATGCCTATCTCAAAAAGATGATCTATAACAGCAGATGCACCTGAATTAGGCAGGTTGACCAAAATAGCACCAAAGCCCATAGGCAACAGCAATGATGGTTCCATTTCTTTGACTATCGCAAGATAAATCAGCACACCGCCGATTACCCACATTATCACCTGAGGAAATGTGATAGTCAATAGGTTTTCGTACAATACTTCCATTTTTTAACCTCCATTAAGCGGCAAAATTAAAGTAGCCGCAAATTTTGTCATTTTATATTATATCCACAAATTTAACCCTGTCAATATTAAATCTGAATATTTTGAGGTAAAATGAAAATTTATTTAGGCGGGAAGAAACTTATTATCGCCGCAACACTTCCCGCGTACCAAAAAAACAAAGAGGCGGAAACGAGCCGCCCCTTTAAATTATTTAAAAATACTTACTGATTGCACTTGCCAAGATGTCTTTTAAGAAGTAGATAGCCTCTTTCACCCAGTTGTAAAGTGCCTTTATGAACTTTTTGATTTTGCCGGTTATACCCCTTGACGCAGTGTCATCCCAGCTTGTAACCATGCAATTTTCCTCAGTCATAATCGTCATCTCGCCTGTATCGTTGTCACAAATCATAAACTGAGAATACTCGGGGAAGTCGTCAATGGACAATTGCCTGTCGGCTGTTGAAATCTCGTGAAGCAAATTATCCTCCCACTTTGTCCAGTTAGAGTGGCTTGAACCCTTTGTGAACCATGTGTAGTCGGGATAAATGCAAGTAGATGCGTCAATTTGCTTATCGGGTGAAATGTACTTACCCTTGCCTTGAGCGACACGCTTTTCAATATAATCCTCATCGAGAGTGTCACAAAGCTTAGAGGTTGTTGCGCCAAAGGATGAGTTTGTAACAGACGCAAACTGGTCTGCAACAATGTCACTTGACTCGATTAATGGGATAATCTGATAACCGTACTTTGATATTGTGGCAACATTTGCGCCGCTTGCGCTAATGCTCTTATAGAGCTTTTCAACATTGCGTCTGACAACACGGTCATAGTTGTTGATTTTCTCAATAAGGCCTGCATATTTAATACGCTTCTCACTACCCTCAGGGCCAAAAACATGATGTAAAGCTGCATCAAAATCCTCAGATGTAACAGCAGACCAATAGCTGGGCCAAGTGAAGAAGGTCGAAAGGGTAAGAGCTGAGGTCATGCCTTCAACAAGCTTATTATAAAGCAGTGTCTCTGTTATCTCAATTGCGCCGTCAACTAAGCCGGTGCTGACAACAAGCTCAACAGTTGAGGTGATAAATGAGCTAATATCGATTAAGTGGATAGCCTTTGCGTCCTTGAGGAATCTAACAACAGGCTCACCATCTATGCGGAACTTACCGCTAATAACCTCACTTAAAATTTCAGCACCATTTGCAACAGTACCATCAAAGCCAATGCCTTGAATATCGTCAAGGCCATATTTTGCGATATATGCCATGACAACAGATGTGCCAAGACATCTTGTTACAATTGACACCTTAGGTGCGCCCGTAGCCTTCTTAACCATTTTTATGTAGTCATTGAAGGTGTCCGCATTTTCGAGGGGATCAAGTCTCCAATCGTACCAAAAACGATAATCATATAAGCTATAGCCACCGTTTGTAAGCTTTGGGTCACTTGCAACAGCATTTGCCATATAATCCTTACGCTCCTGGGATATGCCTGAGCCGTTTGTAACCTCACCGTTTTCGTCTAAGCGGCAATCCTCAAAGAGCTCTCCAATCTCTTTTTCGAGACTGTCATAAAATGGCTGCCAGTTATTTTTTAAAACAGCCTGAACCATTAAGGGCTGAATAACATTGTAAAGTGACTCCTTAAGGGCATCACCTTCAACAGCTGTGAGCATACTTACAAGATTTGAGAAACGGAAAACCTCGTTTCCTTCTGCGTCATAAATAGAGTCACCATCACCTGAAATCAGTATAACGGGAATGTCACTTTTATAGTCACCTGTGTCAAATGCCGCAAAACAGGGAACCATCATTGTAAGTGACATGACCAGTGCCAGCAATAAAGCTATCACTTTTTTCATTAATAATCATCTCCAATTTGTTTTTTGCTGATAACACATTATCAACAATACTATAATGACATATGACTCTTACGAATTTATTAAATCAAAATTAACAATTCAGCTTAATTTATTACAATTTAGTCATATTTGACACAATTTACCCAAATACTTGACTATTATTCCTTATTTGAAATACATATAGAGTTGACACTTAATCATACCGTTATAAAGCTTTCTGCGTTTATCGGCCTTCCTGCCAAAGAAAACCTCAAAATCCTCACTTGGGCTAATAATATTATATGCCCATCCCCTGCTTTGCTTGAACTTGTTGCCCATTGTTTTATAAAGCTGCTCTGCCTGCTGTAAATCGAGAAGTCTCTCACCATAGGGTGGGTTGCATATTACTGTACCCTTTTCAGTTTTAGGCGTAAAGTCTCGTATATCCTTCCTCTCAAAGGTGATATATTTATCTACGCCGGCTCTTTTTGCATTTGCTAAAGCAACCTCAAGAGACTTGTCATCAATATCTGAGCCATAGCAAACAAACTGTGAGTC
>CAZDEL010000025.1:23150-25123 GCA_964504475.1 uncultured Faecalibacterium sp.
TCGAGTCGATAGCCTCTTTTGTGAAGACCATAGCCTGATGTGTCAATAAGAAGGCTGACTTGATTTTTCATGATGGAAAACTGGATTTGATAAAGTGGGCCTGTTTCCTCAAACCATGATATATTATATTTGCTTTTGAGTCTTTCTACCACAGCTTTTTTAATAATAGATTGACAATCACTCACGCTAAACAAAGCGGAGTTAAGGGAATATCCTTTAACGGGAAAAGCATCGTATGCGCCAATCCACTCCTCCCAAGGAAGTGCTTTAGTGCCTTGAAAAAGCTCCTCGAAGGTTTTTGCTTCAAAAGTGCCAACAAGGATTTGTATTCTCTCGGCATAGCGTGAGCAGATATTTGCTCTGGCGAGGATATTTTCATCACCGCTAAACAGTACCCTGCCGTTTTCCGCAGTGACATTTTCAGCTCCAAGGTCCTTCATTTCATCTGCTATGAGCTTTTCAAGACCTAATAAGCATGGAATAACAAAATTAATTTTCATTTTCTAATCCTTTCATACATAAAAAACAGCCCAAAATAACAGGGCAAGTATAAGTAAAATTTTCCACCTGAATTATATATTAAATGTATTTTATTGTCAAGGTCGCCATAGAAAATCAAATTGCAAATGAGGTAAATAATAAATTAATGCCAATAATGATTTATACGATGAATATCGTTTAAATTAGATTTAAGGTATTTACCGACAAACGAAAATGTTTTGTATATTTGGTTAAGATTGTTAAATATTTATTCATAATGTTTACATTTAATTTCCAATCAAATCACATATTGTACAAATAATCTAAGTATCATATGTGAAAATTTGCGGAGTAGGCAATATGCTATTGATAATGAAAGTGATATGAGAACCACAGGAAATAATCATCGTCCGCTATGAAAAAACTTTAAGAAAAGAGGTATGCTTATGAAACTCAAAGCAACAAATATTGAATACTTTGGTATTCAAAGAAAAATGGTCGCCGCCATGACATCGGAATCATGGTATAATATCCCCCATGTTTCCTTTGTTTATGAGCCTGAAATTTCCGGATTTTTTGACGAGTACAAAAAACTAAATGCCGAAAGAGCACCGGAAGATAAGTTTACCTTCAACACTGCTATGCTCAAGGTCATAACAGAAGGTCTCAAGGCTGCCCCTCAAATGAACGCACATATTAAGTATAACCCACACACCATTAGAGGCAAGATAACCACATATGAAAATATTAACATCTCCATGACAATGATTCTCTCAAACGGTGAGATGATGACAATTAATCTTCGTGACTTCCATAATAAGAACATAACGGAGATGACTGCGTATATTAAGGATCTTCGTCGCAGAATGGAGCAATCAAATCTCAATGAGGCTATGTACACAGTGTCCTTTAACAAAACTGTTAACACCATAAAGCAAGGCAGAGTTAAGGAAGCCTTACTTCGTATCTTTGGTGCAAAGGTGGGTAAGTGCAGAATCGAGACACTTAAGGGCAAGGAAAAGAAGGCATATCATGCTATCCCCGAGACGGAGCGACTTGGAGATAAAGATATCGAGCAGGGTACTATCACCATATCAAACATTGGCTCACTTGACCTTAATCAAAGAGGTCAAACAGCTCTTTTAGAGATTATCCCCCCACAGGTTTGTGCTATATGCATGGGTGCAGCCCAGGACAGAGCTGTTGTCAAGACTGACGAAAACGGTGAAAAATATGTGGGCATAGGAAAAATTCTTCCCATAACAATTGCATTTGACCACAGGGCAATTGACTTTCAGGATGTTGTGCCCTTTACAAAGAAGCTTGATGAGATTTTCAAAAATCCTGAGATACTTCGCACATGGGTTGACTAATATTAAAAGCAGGTTACATTGAGTAGCCTGCTTTTTTGATATATTATCTTTTAAACCAACCTGCAATCATTTCGATTATCCTTGTTATGAACGCGAATAACCTTGAGATAAAGCTATCGT
>CAZDEL010000026.1:0-143 GCA_964504475.1 uncultured Faecalibacterium sp.
CAACTAACCCTTAGGAGGGGTTTATTATATCCATTTAACTAAGGAGGCATATTATGAAATTTAGGTAAAACGGTCTTTTATAACCACATATAAGCAGTTTCACTTATCTGCGGGCAATGGGGTTTATTTTTATGAGCGAAGCG
>CAZDEL010000026.1:243-24814 GCA_964504475.1 uncultured Faecalibacterium sp.
AATAACAAGGTTCTGACACGAAGTGTCAGGTTCTTTATCATGAGCGAAGCGAATAGCAAGGTTCTGACACGAAGTGTCAGGTTCTTATTACAAGTGAAACGAATAACAAGGTTCTGACACGAAGTGTCAGGTTCTTTATCATGAGCGAAGCGAATAACAAGGTTCTGACACGAAGTGTCAGGTTCTTATATCCATTTAACTAAGGAGGCCTATTATTTATCTCTCTATTAACTTTACCATTTCCCCATCACAACTGCCTATCATTTTACCATTCTTTTTATTTAAAGTCAACCTTAATTTGTTATTTTATAATACTACCTGATATATGTTAAAATGATGTGACCCAATAAAAAAGAGAAGTAACCTCAAAATATGGTATAATGAATCTGCTAAAAACCATTAACCGAAAAGAGAGGTACTTCTCGTGGTTATAATAACACAAGAAGCAGGAAAAAGCAAGTGATAGTTAAGCAATCAATAAAAAATAGGTCACATCTATTTGCAACGCAAAAATTTGTTGCTTTATAATTCTATCTAAACCTAATATCAACATCTTCTCTTTTTCCCTTTAATTAAAAATCTCATCTTCTATACCCATTTTCCGCTATATTTTTACAAATTTCCTCATAATTTTGGCAAAGTACAAAAAAAGAAGGGAAAAGAGTTTGACAATTGTCTTAATTTGTATTATCATATAATTTAGCTTTAATTTTACTATTGAAAGGCAGTGTTATTTTATGAGCGAATGTTCAGGCAACTGTTCATCCTGCGCTTCTGCTTCAGGGTGTAAGGATAAGGATTTGCACCTTAAGCAAAACGAATACAGTGATATTAAAAAAATCTATGCCGTTGTCAGCGGCAAGGGCGGTGTAGGCAAGTCCTCTGTGACATCTCTTTTAGCCACAGCTATGCAGGCTCGTGGAAAGCAAACCGCTATTCTCGACGCTGATGTAACGGGCCCGTCAATCCCTAAAATGTTTGGCATAAATGGCAATGCCGAAACTGATAATGTGGTTATTTTCCCACGAGAGTCCTCAAGTGGCATAAGAGTTATGTCAATTAACCTGCTGTTGCCTAATCAAGAAGACCCTGTAGTTTGGAGAGGTCCTGTTATCAGCGGTGCTATCCAGCAGTTCTTCACCGATGTTGCCTGGGGCGATGTGGACTATATGTTTGTTGATATGCCTCCCGGTACCGGCGACGTGCCTCTCACTGTTTTCCAAAGCCTTAAGGTTGACGGCATTATAGTTGTCACCACACCTCAAGACCTTGTGGGCTTAATTGTGAGCAAGGCTATTAAGATGGCTGAGATGATGAATATTCCCATTGTTGGCATTGTGGAAAATATGAGCTATTTCACCTGCCCTGATTGCGGCAAGGAGCATAGCATTTTTGGCGAGAGTAAAACCGATGAGGTTTCTTCAAGGTTTGGTGTACCCGTTTTAGCGAAGCTGCCAATTGACACAAAGACTCCGGCACTTGCAGATAAGGGCGCTATTGAGCTTGCTGACATTGATAAAATCCAATGCGTTATAGATAAATTATTGTCTTAACATTGAGTTTACAATGACAAAATAACCTTGATTAAAGTCATTTACACAAGTTTTACATTGAAACTCTTGATTTTTTTATTCTTATTCGGTAATCTTATAACTGAAATAAAATTTAAGGAGAAACCCGATGAAAAAAATACTCAGAAGAATATTTTTGACCCTTTTGGTCGTGGTAGTCATTTGCGTTGGTGTGGGCATATATTGGTTCACACATGAGCCTGACTCACCCTCAAATGCAGATACATACTTCACTGACGCAGAGGGCTTGACCTATCTTGCTGTTGTTGACGATGAAGGTCACACCTATGCTGTTGTCACAGACAAAGACGGAAACCGCTATGCGGCTGAGTTTGACGGCAATAAAATAGGCAGCACTGTCGGTCAAATTAATGACGATATTGCCCTTGATGATGTGCCCACTAACTTCACAGGTGAGCATATTGACATCACCAACGGCAATAAGTACACAGGCAATGTTGCCACAACCCTGCCAACTCTCCCGAGTGGCACAACAAATAGCAGCTCAGATAAAAATGAGCCAACCTCCGGTACAAAAAAGGATGATAATGACCCTTATAGATTAGAGGCATATAGAATCGAAAAGTACCAAAAGATTTTTACCAGCGGCACATATCTTATGGAGATAACCACCAATGACCCTGATATAGGTGATTTGCCTGTAACTATGGCTATTAAAAATGGCAATATGTATGTGCAAATGGCTATGAATCTTGAAAGCACAACAATGAATTGCGGTATGCTCTATCTCAAAACTAAGGATACTATGTATTTGATTTTTGATGACTGGAAGAAATATTGCAAGATGCCTGAGGATGCCCTCGGTGAGGATATGAATATGGGCGAAATGCTCAATGAAATGGGCAATGTAAGTGATATAGGTAAAATCACTGTATCACAGGTTGAAATTGACGGCCAAAAGCTTATTCTCGAAAGCTACACCAGCACTGCCGACGGCTCAACTGTCAACTATTATTTTGACGGTGAAACCCTTGTAAGACGAGACAATATCTCACAAGGCGGCGTTGTTGATTCAACATATTTCAACAGAATTACAACTGATGTGCCTGATTCATATTTTGAGATTCCCAGCGGCTATGGCTATCTCAACCTTGATTGGCTCAGCATTATGATGTGATAATAATTACACCGATTAGGCTTTTTCCTTGTCGGTGTAAATTTTTTCTCTTGACATATACCCCCGTGGGGTATATAATTAGGGTGAGGTGATAATAATGCAATGTGAATATTGCCATGATAAAAAAGAAAGAAGCCAAGAGGAAATCAAGGCTCTTACAAATAGACTAAGCAGAATAGAGGGGCAAATCAGAGGCATAAAGGGTATGCTGGAAAAGGATGCCTATTGTGCTGACATAATAGTGCAAACTGCCGCAGTGTCAGCAGCTTTGGCGAGCTTTAACAAGGAGCTTTTAGCCTCTCACATAAAAACCTGTGTTGCCCGGGATATAAGAGAAGGTAATGACGAAACTATAGATGAGCTTGTTTTGCTTATTCAAAAGATGATGAAGTGAGGTGTTTAAGTTGAAGCAATATAATGTAACAGGTATGTCCTGTGCTGCCTGTAGCGCAAGAGTTGAGAAGGCTGTCTCAGGAGTACCGGGAGTGAAAATGTGCAATGTAAATCTTTTAACAGGCACTATGGGTGTTGAGGGCAATGCAGATGACAAAGCTATAATCTCTGCCGTTAAAAAAGCCGGCTACGGCGCAAGTGTCAAGGGTGAAGGGCAAAGCAAGGCTAATGAGGATGAATTTATTGACACTGAGACTCCAAAGCTTAAAAGGCGACTGATTTTATCCATAGGCTTTTTGATTTTGCTTATGTATGTATCAATGTTTCACTCTATGTGGGGCTGGCCTTTGCCCCTTCTTGAGGGTAACTATTTAGGTATAGGTCTATTGCAAATGTGCCTTAGCGCAATAGTCATGATAATAAACAACAAGTTTTTTGTCAGCGGCTTTAAGGGCATTATTAATAAAGCACCTAATATGGATACTCTTGTTGCAATGGGCAGTGGCGCATCATTTTTATGGAGCGTTTATGTGCTCTTTTCCATGACGGCAAAGGCGACGGCAGGTGATATGGACTCACTCATGCACTTAAGCCACGACTTTTATTTTGAGTCTGCGGCTATGATAGTCACCCTTATCACTGTGGGCAAAATGCTGGAAGCTAAAAGCAAGGGCAAAACCACCAACGCAATTAAAGCCCTCATGAAGCTGCGCCCAGAAAAGGCGACTGTAATAAGAGAGGGCAAGGAGCTGTCTATTGCCGCAGGTGATGTTATTAAGGGCGATATTTTTTTGGTACGCCCGGGAGAGAGCATACCTGTAGACGGTGTTGTCCTCAGTGGCCACAGTGCTGTTAATGAGTCTGCCCTTACAGGTGAGAGCATACCTGTGGATAAGCAGTCAGGCGACAAGGTCTCCGCCTCAACAGTTAACCAATCGGGTCTTATAAAATGTGAAGCCACTGCCGTTGGCGAAGACACAGCATTGTCGCAAATAATTAAAATGGTCAGTGATGCCTCAGCCACAAAAGCACCTATTGCTAAAATTGCCGACAAGGTCTCGGGTATATTTGTGCCAACGGTTATATCCATAGCTATTGTCACAGGCATTATTTGGCTTTTATTAGGCTATGAGGTATCCTTTGCCCTTGCAAGAGCCATATCTGTATTAGTTATAAGCTGCCCATGTGCCTTGGGTCTTGCAACACCTGTTGCTATTATGGTCTCCAGTGGCATGGGTGCTAAAAACGGCATTTTGTTTAAAACAGCCGAAGCAATTGAAAAGGCAGGAAAAATCCAAATCATTGCCTTGGATAAGACAGGTACTATAACAAAGGGTGAGCCTGAGGTGACAGATGTTGTTCCCAATGAGGGAGTAAGTGAAATGGAGCTGCTCACCTATGGAAGTGCCTTAGAAAAATATAGTGAGCACCCCTTAGCTAAGGCGGTGACAAATTATTGCGAGGGTAAAACACAGGATATGCCCTTGTCAGATTTTGCAGCCTTGCCGGGAAAGGGCGCAAAGGCTTATGAAAATGACGCCTTAATTTGCGGGGGCAATCTTAAATATATTGAGAGTCTTTGCCCCGTACCCCAAAAAGCGAGAGAAAAGATTGACGAATTATCCAATCAGGGCAAAACTCCTCTACTCTTTTCTAAAGGAGAACACTATCTCGGAGCTATATTTGCCGCCGATGTTATAAAGCCTGACTCTGCCAAAGCTATAGAAGAAATTAAAAGCATGGGTATTCATGTAGTTATGCTCACAGGCGACAATGAAAACACTGCAAGGGCTATAGGTGAAATTGCCGGTGCTAATGAGATTATAGCCGGTGTGCTGCCTGAGGGTAAGGAAAAGGTCATAAGAGAGCTGTCCAATCGAGGCATAACTGCCATGGTGGGTGACGGCATAAATGACGCTCCGGCTCTCACAAGAGCTGATATTGGCATTGCCATTGGCAGCGGTACTGATATAGCAATAGATGCCGGTGACATTGTGCTTATGAAAAGCAGCCTTTCCGATGTGCCAAAGCTATTGCGACTTAGCAGACGCACACTCACCACTATACACGAAAATCTTTTCTGGGCATTTTTTTACAACGCTCTTGGCATACCTCTTGCAGCAGGTGCATTTATTCCTCTTTTCGGCTGGACTCTCACACCTATGTTTGGTGCGGCGGCCATGAGTCTTTCCAGCTTTTGTGTTGTCTCTAATGCTTTAAGGCTAAACTTAGCTGACATATCCTCACCAAAGCACGACAGGAAAATAATGAAAAAGCTTAAAAAAGCTCCCGAAAGCACTGTTGCTAATAATGAGATGACTATTGATGTTGAGGGCATGATGTGTGAGCATTGCGAAAAAAGAGTTAAAGAAACTCTCGAAAAGATAAATGGTATTAGTGAAGCCTATGCTGACTTTAACACAGGAAAGGTAAGGCTAATTTTAAATGGCACACCTGATATTAAGGAAATTAAAAGAGAGATAAAAAAGGCAGGGTATAAGCTTAAACAGTAGTTGCGTTAAAATAAATTGGGACGGCTTTTTAAGAGCTGTCCCAATTTGTTTTTATAGTAAGTTTTTGAGGTTAATCCATATTAAGCTTCACTTATAGTAGTCAAGCTCTAAATTTATACGCCCTTGCCCATGTCATATGCCTTTTTCATGGCCGGTGTTCCTATTATTTCACCCTTTTCATAAGCACCCATGCCGTAAATTACGCCCATTTCCTTTGCACCATCTACACAGTCGGCATAGCCTCTAAAGCAGTTAAGTGTAGTCTCACCGGATTCCTTTTCATGGTCAGCGGCAGTGACAATATAATAAAACTCCTTGTCCTTTACCTCAGTCCAGCGAGCGACAGTGCGGTCAATGACTGCTTTAAGCTGAGCGTCAATGGAGTAAAAATAGACGGGGCTTGCCAGTACCATAACATCACAGTCAATCATCTTTTGTAAAAGCTCTGCCATATCGTCCTTTATTACACATTTTCCTGTGCCGCGGCAAACATAGCAAGCTCGGCAATAATCGATATTTTTTTCGCTGACACGGATTTTTTCCACTTCGTTGCCGCTTTCAATTGCACCCTTCATAAACTCATCACAAAGCAAATCAGAGTTGCCACCCTTTCGTGGACTGCCCGATAAAATTAAAACCTTTTTGTTCATATCACTTGCTCTCCTTTAATTTATTGCCGTCACTAAAGGCATTGCCCACCTTTTCGCCTAAGGCATAATAAGCGTGGTTCATACCGTCATAGGTTATAGGACGAAGCTTTTCAGGGTCAATCGCTCCATTTGTTAAAACAGACTCGTCAGCACACACATTTACGATTTCACCCACTAAGCGGCAAGTGTCACTGTCATAGCTGATTAATTTACACTCCACCGCCATTGGCAGCTCCTCAATTAAGGGCGCATCAACAAAGTCGCTTTTAAAGGTGTGAAAGCCTGCCTTTTCCATTTTGTCATCGGTGTCATTGCCTGAAACCATGCCCACATAATCGCACTCTACCACTGTTGCAACAGTTGCCATGCTCACAGTGAACGCCTTTCTTGAAAGGATGTTTTTCACGGTTTTGTGGTTTTCGCTAAGGCAAATTGATATCTCATTTGCCTCGCTTATGCCACCCCAAGCGGCATTCATTGCGTCGGGGGTACCATTATCATCATATGTGCCTATAATAAACACAGGCTGGGGATATAAAATAGGTTTTGCTCCAAAATTCTTTCTCATTTTATTGTACTCCTTTACCAATCCTTTTTCTCTTTTGTGCAGTCATTGTTTTTCTTGCGCCGCTCAACCATCTTAACAAACCACTCCACCATATTTGGGTCTGTGTGAGCGAAGAAGGAGCTTTGCTCTTTGTCAAGTGCACCAATTGCGCTCATATCTTCCTCGCTTAAATCAAAGTCAAAAACATTAAAGTTTTCTTCCATTCGCTCAAGATGTGTTGACTTTGGTATGACAACGATTCCTCGCTGTAAATGCCAACGCAAAATAACCTGGGCTACTGTTTTATTATACTTGTCACCTATAGCTTTAAGCTCAGGCAAATTAAACATATCTCCTCTACCCTCGCCAAAGGGTGCCCACGCTTCAAGCTGCACATCATATTTGTCGTGCCAAAGCTTGCTTTCCTTTTGCTGGTTATGTGGGTGTATCTCAATTTGATTTATCATAGGCTTAATACGTGAAAATGAGGCAATATCTACCATCCTGTCAGGATAAAAATTAGATATGCCTATAGCTCTGATTTTGCCCTCGTCATATAAATCCTCGAGTGCCCTATAAGCACCATAGACATCACTAAAGGGCTGATGAAGAAGACATAAATCAAGATAATCTGTTTTAAGCTTTCTCATAGACTCTAAAACTGATTTCCTTGTCTCATCATAGCCATAATGCTCTATCCAAACCTTTGTGGTGATAAACAGCTCCTGCCTCGGCACACCGCATTTTGAAATTGCCTCACCGACAGCCTCCTCATTAAAATATGATTGAGCTGTGTCAATTAAACGATAGCCTGTTTTAATTGCATCAAGGACGCATCTTTCACATTCATCCCTTGTGACTTGATATACACCATAGCCAAGCATGGGCATTTTCACACCATTTGAAAGTGTGATGTAATCCATATTATCATCTCCGTTTAAAATAAACTCAGCCATAAAAGACTATAGCATTATTATAATACCTAAAGTTGAGTTTAGGTCAAGAGGTTTTGCAAAAAAGTTGAAATAAACAGGTGATTCGTGGACGGATTTTTATGGGCGAAGTTTTGTGTGATGCCACACAAAACTCCGCCCATAAAAATCTTTACCGCAGTTAAAACCGCTAAAGAGTCCTGACGAGGTGGGAACGTGGGTGCCCGGGAGAGGGGGCGGCTGTGCGGTTATGCTCGCACGAAGTGCGGCATAACCGGCCATGGCAACGCCATGGCTAAAAATTCCATTCTCGAATGGAATTTTTGCACAGCCGCCCCCCTCTCCCACCACCCACCTTCCGGAATTCGTCAGGACTCTCTGACGGCTTTCTCTGCGTTAAATTTAAAAGCACTTTCTCCCAATAACATTGTCCGCCAAAAAGCTAACCTTCATGGCGGACAAAGTCTTATTCAAAATATTCTGAAATATCAGTCTTATCGTTATATTGCTTTCTGACCCACACTATAACAGAGCCGTCATCTTGTTCGGCAGTGTTCACAATCTGATATCTCGTCCTTGCTCTTTCAAGAGAAGCCTTGTAATGCTCCACTTCCTCATTATTGAGCTGTAAGGCACGCTCCTTGCTATAACCAAGCTCAGGCTTTTGAGAGAAAATAAGAGTTTGAAGAATACATGCAGATTTAACTCGTTTCACGCTAACACCTCCTTTGGTACAATACATTACGGCAGAAATATTAGACCTATAATGCTCAGAAGTGTTTAGCGAACACGGTTAAGGGATATAAGGGCTGCCGTCCATATATCCAAGCTGAAAATGCACTCCCTCGATAGCTTTGCTATAGTTAAATTATAGCACAAAAAATCAAAAATTTCATGAGAGTTTTTCCAAATTTTTTACTCTTAAATTTCAAGTGATAAAAGGGCTTTTGTATTTTGCAACACAAAACTCTTGCTCTGTAAAAACATTTTTGTTGAAAAAAGCCTTTGAAGAAAGAATGGATATTTGATATAATAATGAGCAACGAGTAGCAGTTATGCGTAAGTCCGGTTAAGTCGGATTTACGCATTTTTTATTTTAGGAGGTTATTTAAATGGAACAAAACAATCAAGCCTATCTTATAGAAGAAAAGGTTGAAAAGCTTATGAGAAAATACGCTGTACCCTGTATTATCTCACTTTTAGTCGGTGCTCTTTATAATATTGTAGATCAGATTTTCATTGCCAATGCGAGCTACTTAGGCTCATATGGCAATGCGGCTAACACCGTTGTCTTCCCGCTTACGGTTATTGCTCTTGCCATTGCGGTCATGATTGGTGACGGCTGCTGTGCCTTCGTGAGTCTAAGTCTTGGCAAAAACGATATGAAGCAGGCTAAAAGGAGTGTAGGCAACGCTATTATACTCACTGTAATTTCAAGTGTGGTGCTTACTACCCTTTATCTTCTTTTCAGTGATAAGATTATAGCTATGTTTGGCGGTACCGTAAACGCAGAAACCTATAATTGCTCAAAGGAGTATTTTTTCTGGATTACTCTGGGCATACCCTTTTATATGTTTGGTCAGGCAATGAACCCTGTTATTCGTGCAGATGGCAGTCCAAAATTTGCCATGATTTCCACTCTTATTGGTGCTGTGATAAATATTATCCTCGACCCGATTTTTATTTTCAGCTTTAAGTGGGGCATGATGGGCGCAGCTGTCGCCACTGTCATAGGTCAAATTGCTACGGCTTTTCTTTCTGTTTGGTACCTTTGCCACACAAAGACAGTGCAGCTGAATAGGGAAAGCTTTAAGCTTCAAAGGAAAATAGTCTCAAGGACATTGACCCTTGGCATTTGCAGCTTTTTGTCTCAAATCTCCCTTGTTGCAGCTATGGCGGCTATTAATAATATGATAAGAAAATACAGTGCTTTAGACGAAGTCTTTTCAAAAAATGAGTATGCCCAAATCCCTATGGCAGTTGTGGGCATTGTAATGAAGTTTTTTCAAATAGTTATATCCATTGTTGTGGGCATGGCGGCAGGCTGTATTCCCATTGTTGGCTTTAACATGGGTGCAGGACTTAAAGAGCGTGTAAAAAGCCTATTTACCAAGCTGCTTATTGCCGAGGCCACAGTGGGTGCTGTTGCCCTTGTAATAGTGGAGCTTTTCCCAAATGCCTTAATTCAAATTTTCGGTGCTGCCAATGAAAGCAGCTACTACACTGAGTTCGCCGAAAGAGCCTTTAGGATTTATCTTTGCATGATGATTTTTGCTTGTGTAAACAAGGCGGCATTTATTTTCTTGCAAGCTATGGGCAAGGCTGTTGAATCCACAATGCTGTCAATGGTGCGTGAAATTGTCTTCGGTGTGGGCTTTGCACTGATTTTACCTATTTTCTTCGGCCTTGACGGAGTGCTTTATTCAATGCCCCTGTCGGATATTTTAACAGCGTTCATATCGGCAGTGGTTATAGCTAAGACATATTCTGAGCTGAAATTAAAGGTTGAATGATAAGATTTTAAGGAAGTCAGATTTTTAGGGGACAGGATTTTTGTGTTGAGGTCGCAAAAACCTGTCTCCTATTTTCTAAAAAATCTCAAAAGCCCTATTGACAAAGAAAAAAAGCCGGTGTATAATTAACCTGCGTTTTAAAACGAATGATTTAAAACGCACGCTTTTAATAAAAGGAGGAGGATTTATGCCACCAAAGCCAAAATTTAAAAAGGAAGAAATCATATCCTGTGCCTTGGATATAGTGTCAAAGCAGGGCATAGGAGCACTAACGGCAAAGCACTTAGGTGATATGTTAGGCAGCTCTGCGAGACCGATTTTTACTGTCTTTGCCTCTATGAGTGAGGTGCAGCAGGGAGTAAGACAGGCAGCTATGGAATATTTTGATTCCTACTCCCCTAAGATGGATAGTGATATCCCCCTGTTTAAAAAAATAGGTATAAAAATGGTTCGTTTTGCAAATGAAGAGCCTAAGCTTTTTCAGCTGCTTTTTATGCAGGAAAATGAAGATGCTGACACCTTTGATGATATTTACGGCATTCTCGGTGACACGGCTAAAATGAGCATAAGCACCATTGAAAAGGCCTACGGTCTTAGTACCGACAAGGCTAAAAAGCTCTTTGAAAGTATGTGGATATATACCTTCGGCATTGGTGCCTTATGTGCAACGGGAGCTTGCCACTTCTCTGAAAGGGAATTGAGCGAAATGCTTTCACAGCAATTTAACGCAGTGATGACATTGATTAGTAAAGACAGCAAAAGTGAATAGTAAACCTAAAAATGCGATTTTAAAAGATGGTGAAAAAATGATATTACACACAAAAAGGTTGATACTTCGTCCTTGGACTATACAGGACGCTGAAAGCCTTTATGAGTACGCAAAGGATAAGAGAGTCGGCCCCATAGCCGGCTGGCCGGAACACACTGATGTGGAAAACAGCCGTGAAATTATAAAAAATACTCTGTCAGCTGACGGTACCTTTGCCATATGCCTTAAAGATGATAACAAGGCCATAGGCAGTATATCCCTTATAAGTCCATCTCAATCCCACACCGCTCTTAAAGACACTGAGCTTGAAATAGGCTACTGGATAGGCGTACCCTTTTGGGGTCAGGGCTTAATACCCGAAGCAGTGAAAGAAATCCAAAAATACGCCTTTGAAGCATTAGGTTGTACCGCCCTTTGGTGTGGCTATTATGACGGCAACGAAAAGTCAAAGCGAGTACAAGAAAAATGCGGCTTTATTTATCACCACACTGAGTATAACAAGCCCTGTGTGCTTTTAGGTGATGAGAGGACAGAGCATTACACATATTTAACTAAGGAAGCTTTCCAAAAAAATAAGTAAGTACAAACCAAATAAAAATTTATATAATTAGACAAAAGCTGATTTTTAAGGAGGAATTTTCAATGAACAGTAAAAAAATAATTGATTCTATCGCTAAGGCAGGAGAGATTTTTTGCCGAATTATTTACATTTGCAGCATAGTCGGTCTTTGCATTAGTGCCGTAGCCTTAATATTACTCCCCTATGGTGATGATGTTTTAAAAATAGGCGGTGTTACACTTAAAAGCCTTTTCAGTGATGTTGAGGACTTAAAGTCACTGTGCCCTGCCGTTGGCTCATTTGCAATTAATTGCATTGGCTATATTGTCCTCTCTCGTGAGGCTCAAAGATATCTTAGCCTTGAAATTAAGGAAGGCACACCCTTTACCTTTAATGGAGCTAACTTATTAAAGCGCCTTGGCATTATCACAATTATAGTGCCTATTTTAGTGACTGTTGCCGCAGAGATTTTCTGCAATGTTTTCGAGAGTATCACTAACTCCACTGCCTTCTCCCTTGAGGAGCTAAACTTTGATAACGAGGGCAGCATTGCCATGGGTCTTATGCTTCTTCTCTTATCGGTACTTTGCCAATATGGTGCAGAATTAATCGAAAACAAAGAAAGCAAGAAAAATCTTCCACAAGAAAATGAAGGAGAATAAGCCTTTTTTGCTTGATTTTGTTTTAGCGTCACACTATAATGATATCATTAGTAAAACTCAGGAGTTAATATCATGAAAAAAGTAAAACCCTTCCCGTATATTTTTTCGGCCATAATATCCGCCATAATATTTGCCGCATCATTTTATCTCTCTTGTCCTGCAATTAATATTAAAAACCCTGTCTTATGGATTTTAGTGGACATTGTTATTTTCATCTATGTCATTTTAGTTCGTATATTAAAGGGCAAAAAAGACTTCGGCTGGGTGACAGTGTCAATTAAAACCGGCTCTAAGGGCAGAACAAAAAAATCCACTCAGTTTAATTTTTCTCTTAAGCCTTATATCGTACCCCTCGGCTTAACGGCAGTGATTTTCTTAATTGCTTTGTCAGGCAGCACACCTATTAACGCAGTTAAATATTCGAAAATATTGACCGTCACTCCCTCGGATTTCACCACCGATTTATCTGAGTCTGTGGGCACAGACTCAATAGCTTTAATGGACACCGCCTCGGCACAAATGCTCGGAGACAGAGAAATAGGTACATTAAGTGATGTTGTCAGCCAGTTTGATGTGTCCTATTCCTACACACAAATTGATTTTAAGGGCAAGCCCATTAAGGTCGCCCCCTTGGAATATGCAGGCTATTTTAAGTGGCTCAACAATAAAGCTAACGGCATAAAGGGCTATGTGAGTGTTGACCCTGTTTCCATGTCAGCTACTTATAAAAGCAGTGACGGCATGAAATATGTTCCCTCGGCTTATTTCTCCGAAAACGCTTACAGACATCTTCGCTTTGAGTACCCCACACTTATGCTCTCAAATCTCCACTTTGAAATTGACGAAAGCGGCAAGCCTTATTATATTGCCTCAATAATGGATAACTCAATTTCTCTTTTCGGCGGCGAAACTGTCATAGGCTGCTTAGTCCTTGACCCGGTCACAGGTGAAATTGAAAAGTACGATTTAGAGAATATCCCTAAGTGGGTCGATGTTGTTTTCAGCGGTGATCTTATTTGCCGGCAATATAACTGGTTTGGTATGTATGGCAACGGCTTTTTAAATAGTCTGTTTGGCAAAAAGGATTGTAAGCAGGTCACAACCTACACCTTAGATAGTGAAGACGCCTATGATGAGACACCTACCTCGGATTATGGCTATATTGCAAAGGACGGTGACATTTGGATTTACACAGGTGTTACATCCTTAAACGGTGACAGCTCAAATATTGGCTTCCTATTGTCTAATGAAAGAACAGGAGAAAGTAAATATTATGCCATTGCAG
The DNA here is from genome assembly GCA_964504475.1 of uncultured Faecalibacterium sp. Lineage (GTDB taxonomy): Bacteria > Bacillota > Clostridia > Oscillospirales > Acutalibacteraceae > UBA6857. The sequence goes on from CAZDEL010000026.1 coordinate 13,776, forward strand.
GAGCTGACGAAAAATCAGCTATGGCCTCAGCAGAGGGCGAAGTACAAGAAAAGGGCTATCAAGCCTCCTTCCCTTCACTTATTAATATTGAGGGCAACCCAACATATATTATGGTGCTCAAGGACTCAGGCGGACTTGTGAAGCTCTATGCCGCTGTCAATGTGGAGCAATATAATCTTGTGACAACAGCCGCAACACAAACTGAGTGTATCGCAAAATATAAGTCGCTTCTTGGCATAAGTGATGTGGATATTGACCAAAGTCAAGCTCAGGAAATAGCTATCACTGTTGCCGCAATAAGATATATTGACATCGACGGCAACACATATATTTATCTCATTGACACAAAGGATAATATTTATAAAGCTAAGGCCTCAGCTCATGAGGAGCTGCTTCTCATAAAGGAAGGGGAAACAGTTAAGCTTTTAGTGTCGGGAAAGCAAATCGTAAAAGCTTTAGCGTAGCTTTAACATTAAAGGGATCACCCAATAGATAGGTGATCCCTTTCAATTATAGTTGGTTAAAAGCTTTAAGTGAGCTATCCGGCGAAATGGGAAAGTGGGTGCAGGGGGCGGCTCCACGGTTATGCCCCACGATGTGGAGCATAACCGGCCATGGCGTTGCCATGGCTAAAAATCCCATTCCCGAATGGGATTTTTGTGGAGCCGCCCCCACCCCACCTCTTGCACTAACCTCACCGGGGAGTACCACCGGATAGCCCTATTCCTTTACTTCTTCACCCATGTTGATGGTGACAGTGTAATTATAAGCGGGAAAATCTCCAGCCTTCCAAGGAGCATTGCCAATGACAGCACCACCTTAGAAAAAGTCGAATACATAGCGTAGCTTGATGCAGGGCCTGCAACACCAAAAGCAGGGCCTATATTATTAAAGCAAGATGCAACAACGGATATATTAGACTCAAGGTCAAAATTTTCAAAGCCTAATATGAAAACGAAAACACAGAAGAAAAGTGCATATATTCCCAAATATGAGCCTAATGAGGTCATGGTGGCCTCACCTATCCTCTTGCCCTCAAAGCGCACAACACTGACAGACCTGGGGTGTAAAAGCTTTTGTATTTCACGCTTAACCTTCTTCATTATTAAGACAACTCTTGACACCTTAAAGCCGCCTGCCGTTGAGCCGGCACAGCCACCTATAAACATCAAAAGCAAAATAATCGTCTTTGACAATGTTGGCCATTGGTTAAAGTCGTCTGTGGAATAGCCTGTTGTGGTTATAATTGAAGCCACTTGAAACACCGCCTGTCTAAGACTCTCTGAGAAAGTGCCAAAGCGAGGCAAAATATTAATAGTTATCGCTGTGACTGAGGAAACAATAATGAGAATATAGGTAATAAGCTCCTCGTTTTTTATGACAGTCTTAAACTTTTTCATAAGCATGAAGTAGTAAAGATTAAAGTTAACGCCGAAAAGGAGCATAAATATTGCTACAACCCATTGAAGATATGGAGAATATGAGGCAAGACCGTCTGCTTTTATACCAAAGCCGCCTGTGCCGGCAGTACCAAAAGCATGAAGAATGCTGTCAAAAAGTGACATTTTGCCTGCAAGGAGGAAACCTATCTCAATGATAGTCATAATGACATAAATCACATAGAGGATTCTTGCCGTATACTTCATTTTGGGTACTAATTTACCAACTATTGGGCCCGGAGCTTCGGCGCGCAAAATATGGATACTTCTGTCGGATACCCCCGGTACAATAGCGAGCATAAACACGAGCACACCCATGCCGCCAACCCAGTGAGTGAAGCTTCGCCAGAAAAGAAGCCCCTTGCTCATTGCCTCAACATCAGTCAAAATAGATGCGCCTGTTGTGGTAAAGCCACTGACTGTCTCAAAAAATGCGTCTATATATGAGGGGATTTCCCTGCTAATATAAAAGGGCAATGCACCCACAACGGACAAAGCCACCCAAGCTAAGGCAACACTTACAAAGCCTTCCTTTGCGTAAATGACCTTGCTGCCCGGCTTAAATATTATTGTCAAGGCAAAGCCTAAAACAAGAGCCACGGCTATTGATATAAGAAAGTCTATAGTACATGATTCCTTATATATGAGAGAGACTATAAGAGGCAGCACCATTAATGCGGCTTCAATTTTAATAACAGTACCAACTGTGTATAAAACCATTCTTCTGTTCATAAGCTTACCTCAATATATCAGCGAGTCTCTTTATACGGTACTCTGCCGAAAGAATTATAACTCTATCGCCTTGTAAAATCATATCGTCACCTGTTGGAATGATAATTTTCTTTCCTGTGCGAATAATGCCTGCAATGAGTATACCGGGCTTAATTTTTAAATCCTTAATGGGTACGCCTAAAAGTCTTGAGTCAGAGTGAACCTGAAACTCCAAAGCCTCAACCTTGCCATTCATTATTTTATAAAGAGTCTCTATACTACTGCCAAGGGAGTTGTTAAGAGCACGAGTATATCTTAAAATAATATCTGTAGTTACAGCCTTAGATGACACAATGCAATCAAGGCCGAGATTTTCAGCCATTTTAGCCATTTCATCACGGTTGACCTTTGATATGACCTTAGGTACATTTTGATTTGAGGCAAATATTGATATGAGTATATTTTCCTCGTCCATGCCTGTTAAGGCCACAAATGCGTCAAGGGAGTGAAGACCCTCCTCTAAAAGCAGCTCCTGCTGTGAGCCGTCACCGCTAATGAGTACGGCCTTTGGCAGCATTTCAGATAGCTGTTCACAGCGAGCCTTATCCTTTTCAATGATTTTAACCTCATTACCTGAGGCAAGAAGCATCTTTGACAGATAATAAGCTGTTTTACTGCCGCCGAGTATCATTACACTTCTTGCTTGCTTTTTTAATATGCCAAGGGATTTTAACAGCTTTTGCATATCATTAGGTGCTGCGGCAATGGATATCTCGTCCCCTGCCATAAGCTCAAAGCTACCGTCGGGGATAATGACCTTATCGCCTCTGAGCACTGCACCAATAAGGAACTGAGCGCCTTGCTTTTCACGCAGCTTTGACAGCTTTTTGCCGCAAAGAGGTGAATCACTTTTAAGCTTGACCTCGATCATTTCAAGGTTTCTTCTTGAAAAATACTCGACCTTAAAGGCTGAGGGCAGCTTTAATATATTATAAAGCTCCTGAGCCACAAGAAGCTCCGGATTTATTGACATTGACAAATCCAGCTGACCACGGATAAAGCCTAAAGAGCGGTCATTATATTCCGGGTTTCTGATTCTTGCCACAGTTTGCTTTGCCCCCATTTTTTTAGCAAGGAAGCAGGAAAGCATATTCATCTCATCTGAGTCTGTAACACAAATAAACAGCTCCGTCTTTGAGATGTCAGCTTCTTCAAGGGTGTCACAGTCGGCAGCGTTTCCGCAAACGCCGATAACATCATAAATGTTTGTCATTTCACCAATAGTGTCTGTGTCATTGTCTATGACTGTCACATCATGACCCTCGGCACAGAGAGTTGCAACTATTGCTTGACCGATTTTTCCACAACCGGCAACGATAATGTTCATAACTTCTTATCCTCCATATTGGCGAAGCTACAAGTAGCTTCGCAGCTAATTTCGTCTTGCGACGAGCTAATTTCGCTAAAGCGAGCTAATTTTTGTGCTAAAGCACAAAGCTAATTTATCTCGCTAAAGCTCGATAGCTCTTAGCTCGCTTTAGCGATATTAACTCTTTTTAGTGTTTTCTTTTACTGTGTTGATTGATGCAATTAACATTCTGCGAATTTCTCTACAACTTCTTATTATTTGTTTATATTGTGCTTCTTCAATATAGTTTGTCTTTTGCAGAAGCTCAAGCCAATATTCAGACTCATAACACTCTTTTAATGCAATTTGCATTTTTGATGTAAAATCTGCAGTGCTTTGAGCATATTTTGACTCATGGATGTTTGCACCTATTGATGTACCTGAACGCAACAGTTGATTTGTCAGCACGAATTCTTTTCTTTGTTCTTTAATATTACCACATAATTTAACAATTTCAACCGCAAAATTCATTGATTTTTCAAGCATCACACTTTCTGACATAAAACACCCCCTGAATCAAGCTATCGCTCGATAGCTAATTTTTGCACTAATGCACAAAGCTAAATTTATACCACCAAGTTCGATAGCTCTTAGCTCGCCCTTGGGCGAAATTAGCTCGTCGCAAGACGAAATTAGCTCGCTTTAGCGATATTAGCTCGCCGCCAGGCGAAATTAGCTCGCCCTTGGCGCTATTATAGCACAGTGTTTTAGCAAATACAAGCAAATGTACAAAATACAAGCAAATGTACGCATAAAAAAACAGAAGCTCCCGTGAGCCTCTGCTTTTTTGTTAAATGATAAAATTCAATTATTCGCCTGTTGTTTCGTCACCTGAAACTTCACCTTTAATGCTATCGAAAAGCCCCTTAACAAAAGCGATAACGATATCAAAGATAGCCTTCATTTCATCAAATACCTTTTGTACTACCTCCATGACTACACCTCCTAATCATTAATTCGTAGTTAAATCATAGCAAATATTAAAATAAAAGTCAAGTCGAAAACATACCATACATAAAGTTTAATAATTATTCAATACTTTTACCACCTATATGTTAACATTTTTCGCCCTCTTAGTTTGGCGGCAGATACCTTTTATTTGTCCTCATACTTTATTCGCGTACGCGACAAAGGAAGGCGGCAAAATAACCTTAGCCCCGCCTAAAAAACAAAGATAAAAAATTAAAGGAGCACAAGGCTTAGGCTCATGCTCCGCAAAATTAGTTTAATTCACTTTTAAATGCAAAGTCATCTGCGCTTTGCTGCAACAGAGAAATCTTGCCATGACCGGGGATAACCTCACCGTCAACAATAGTGCTGTCAAGCTCTAATGCCTTGTCAATTGCGCCAAAAAGCACTCTTTCAAGGGCTTTTCTTACATCGCTGTTAACCGGGTAAGCCTCGTCCTTAAATGTGCCTACTGCGGTTTTTCTGCTGGGCATTCCAAGATAATAGTCGCCGCTGTCTTTAGTGAGAATCTTAATATCGCTCACAGCGAACATTGCGTCAAAGGTAATTGTGCACTTAGCAACAAGTCTGTTTGTTGAGTTTTCAATTTTTCTGATTCTGAATGATGTTAATAACATTTTGTGTCCTCCGCTTTGTCCTCTAATATTGAGTTAAAATGTGTCCATGTCTTATTCATCAATGTGACATTAGGTACATTATATCACAGATTATTAGGCTTATTCAAGAGGATTATTAAAATTTATTAAATAATATTAGATTTTATAAGAAAATTTGCAAAATAATCACCCGAAAAGATGATTTTTCTTCTCGGGTGAAATATTTAAGTTTAACTATTAATAGTGCTGAGCACCACATTCACAATGCTGGTTCACACCAAGGAGCTTCCAGATGAGAACAACAATGTATGCGATAACGCCCATAATACCTGACTGATGGCAAATGCAAGTGCATTTTGCTTCAGCTGTTACGAGAGAACCGCAGCCCTCTCTGTCGCAAATCTCATCACCGTCTGCGTCAACATGACCTAACTTTGGAATTGTCATTGAAGGCATTGTGAGAAGCTGCTGACAAGTAGCGCATCTCTTTTCCTCTGTGCTGCCGGGCTTTGTGCAGGTTGCTGCAACAGCAGGAACAGATACATATTCCTTGTGACCTAACGCTGCACGAGGCTGTGGCTCAACGATGTACATTTTACAGGTTTTGCATTTTATACCGGCTGTGCTACCGGCCTTGTCGCAAGTAGGCTCAACAGCAGGGATATCCTCAGGATCATGACCAAGTTGAGTTTTTAAAGCTGTATAATATCTTTCAGCTTCAGGTATACCGCTTTCATCGTCCTTTGCACAAGCAAAGCAGCCTTCCTGTGAGCAAACATACCAATAAATAGCATCTGTAGTACAGGTAGCTTCGTGACCCTCAACAATATATTTGTCATCACGAACCTCTTGTGTGTAGTTATGTGCCTTTAATTCACCATATGAATAGTATGGCTTTTCGACACCTTCAACATCCTTTGCGCTATTGCCGCAGCCTGTGCAAGCAAACCAACGAGTAGCCTTTTCGAGACAGGTTGCCTCAGTTCTGTTGTAAATGTCATCTTCTATTTCATCGGTGTAGGAGTGAGGAGCAAAAGTACCTGTTTCAAAAGTAGCCTCTCCCACTAAGCCCTTTGAGGAAATCTTACATACTGAACAGCTCTTATAATATTTAGCCAAAGCCTTACATGTTGCTTGAGAAGCAAGATACTTCTCAGCGACAACCTCTCCTGTGAAGTTATGATCTAAAAGCTCGCCACTTTCAAAATACTTATTAGGAGCTGTTTCTTCAGTTGCGAAAGCATCACAATCTCCATTTGAGCAGCCAAGCCAATATGTTGCCTTTGCTGTGCAGGTTGCGTCACTTCTCTTATGAGTGGTAACTTCTTTTGTAAAGTTGTGCTCAAGTGCTGTGTTAGCCTTTGTTCTTGTATCGGTTTCGTTACAGCCGGCAGTTTGACATTTAGCTGTCTCAGAGCCGTCTACACCACACTTAGCGTTGTTGTTGTATGTATATGTTCCCCAGTTATGATCTGCCTTGTTACCATGTTCGAAGGTTGCTTTAGAATCTGTATCCTTTGATGTAGCACCACAATATTCACAGCTCTTATAATACTTAGCCAAAGCCTTACATGTTGCTTGAGAAGCAAGATACTTCTCAGCGACAACCTCTGCTGTGTAGGAGTGATCACCAAAAGCACCTTCAAAGGTTGCTTGACTTGTTGTACCCTTTGAAGAAAGTTCACAAACTGAACAGCTAACATAATATGTTGCCTTTTTCAGGCAAGTACCTGCTGTTTCAAGGTAGCGTGGTTCTTCAACAACTGCTGTAAAACTGTGTTCTTCTAAAGTGCTATTTGCATCTGTGTAAAACCTATCAGCGGCTGACGCATCATCCTTTGCGTTTGCATTACAGTTTTTACAATCATACCAATATGTAGCCTTATCTTTGCAAGTAGCAGAATCCTTAAGATGTGCTTCGTTAATGATTTTTTCTGAGTAGTCGTGACCCTTGGCACCCTTCTCATTTGAAATCCACTCGTATTCACAAGCATCACAAATATTTTTTGTGTGACCACCTGTTGTACAGCCCGGCTCAATTACAGTAGGCTCTGCGTCATAGCAAGCAATGTTTTCAGTTCCGGTACCGCAAAGTGTGCAAGTTGCCTTATGTGTGCCATTGTTGTTGCTTACAGCTGCGCCATAAATGTGTGTGTTTGGGTCCGGAAAACCGGAAGCTTGTGTTGCATCTGTCTTTTCCCTACAAACAGTACAAGCAAGATAATAAACAGCCGGATTCTCACAATTTGCAGCTGACTTTAAATACTTTGACTCTGTAACAAGAGTTGTTGCGCCATGCACATTTGAAAGCTCACCGAACTCTCTTTCACATGCATCGCAAACAGCCTTATCCTTACAAGTTGCCGGTGTTTCGCTGTAGCAATTTTGATAACTGTTGGCAACCGGATTACCGTCTTCATCCATATAACCAAAAAACTCGTTGCACTTTGAGCACCAAAAAGCGTGCTTATCTGCTTTTGGGATGAGAGTGCCATCAAAAACATGACCATCTGTACTGCAATCCCACTCACCCGCAGCAAAACCGCTGAATGGTACCACAGTGAAAACCATGAGCACTGCCAAAACAAGTGACACTGCTCTTTTGAAATTACTTTTCATTCGTCTGTCCTCCGTTACTATAAATTTTAAGACAGGATAAATATACCACTTTCATTTCATCAAGTCAATAGAAAAAATAGTTTATTGTTAATTTTGACGGAGAAAAAAGAAGTTTTTTTATCACTTAAAAACAAAGTGTGAATAACTACTTCACACAAGACACACACAGCCTTTCCACTGTTAAAAATCTTGTGGAAAAGCTGTGCAAAATGTGGAATATTTAATTCTAATCAGTCAATTTTGTAATCTAACTTAAACTGCTCACCGCAGCCGTAATTCTCATAAACATAGTCAATATCCTTGTCGCCTCTGCCGGAAAGAGAAACAAGAATTGAGCCTGTTGGGTGCTCCTTGGCATATCTTATTGCGTAAGCCACAGCGTGTGAAGACTCAATTGCCGGAATAATGCCCTCATATCTTGACAAAAGGAAGAATGCCTCCATAGCTTCCTCGTCTGATACAGTTTCATAATGTATTCTGCCCTTATCTCTGAGGAAGGCATGCTCCGGTCCGACACCGGGATAATCAAGACCGCTTGCAACTGAATAAACGGGAAGTGGCTCGCCCTTTTCATCTTGAAGGAGATAGCTTTCAAAGCCGTGAAGCTTGCCCTTAGTACCATAAGCCATAGTAGCTGCATGGTCGCCTATGCTGCTGCCTCTGCCAAGTGGCTCAACACCGTAAATCTCAACAGGGTCGGAAAGGAAGGGTGTAAACATACCTATTGAGTTTGAGCCGCCACCGACACAGGCACAAACTGCGTCAGGCATAATGCCTGTCATCTCAAGGAATTGATCCCTTGCCTCATAGCCGATAACTGTCTGGAAATCTCTTACAATTTTCGGGAAGGGGTGAGGGCCTAAGGCTGAGCCTATGCAATAAATTGCGTGGTCATACTCTTTAAGATAAGCTTCAAAGGCTGCGTCAACTGCCTCCTTTAAAGTTTTAAGTCCGTGTGTGACAGGGATAACATTTGCGCCGAGCATTTTCATTCTGATAACATTGGGGTGCTGCTTTGCAATATCAACCTCGCCCATATAAATATCACAGTCCATGCCAAAATAAGCTGCTGCTGTGGCTAAGGCAACACCGTGCTGACCTGCGCCTGTCTCTGCTATGAGCTTGCTTTTGCCCATGTACTTTGCCAAAAGGCCCTCGCCCATGCAATGATTAAGCTTATGTGCGCCTGTGTGGTTAAGGTCCTCTCTCTTTAAATAAATCTGGCATGAGCCGAAAATCTTTGAAAGTCTTTCACAGTGATAAACAGGTGTTGGTCTGCCTTGAAATTCTTTTCTTATTCTGCGAAGCTCATTAATAAACTTTGCCGAGTGGCATATTGCCTCATATGCCTCGTCTGCCTCTTTAAATGCCGGAACAAGCTCCGGTGGCAAAAATGCTCCGCCAAACTCGCCAAAATAGCCATCCTTAGTGGGATACTCCTTTAAATAGTTGTCAAAATCCTTATACTTATTCATTGGTTTTTACTCCTTTAAAATTAAAATAATATTTTGTCACCCTTTTGGGTACTGCTGCCGACTTTAGTAAAGCAGCAATAAAAATCTCACATTATCATTTTAAAGTCGCCATCGAAAGCCTGAATAGTACATAAAAAACACTTCTTTCAAAAAATAAAATAAACCTGCTCCAAAAAGGAACAGGTTATAAAACAACTGTAAGCCACCTTAATGGTTGTCACGCACTAACATGCGCTCTCATCATAACGGTTAGAGTTTCCGTCAACGCCTACTCGATATCTTTCGGGTTGCCCTCACGAGTCCATTCACAAACTGCTTTGCTGCCGTCTTCCACCGGTAACGGCTCTCTGTGAGCTTTGCAAGTGTGCTACTACTCTCGTTCATCGGTTTAATATTAGATTATGGTCATATTTTAAAGCATTAAAAAGCTTTTGTCAATAGGTAGGATAAATTTTTTTAAAAAAATCATGAGTTTAAAAACTCTATTATTCCATCAAGATTTTTTTCATCCACCATGTCAAAGCCCTCCTCAAACTTTTCGAGAACCTCCTTACCCTTTGGGTCGTTGGTTTCTTTGAGCTTGCTTTTGAGCATTTTAACCATCATGCCCATCATCATCTTATACATACCCGATAGCTTTTTCATATTAAATGCACCGGGCAAAGAGAAAAAGGGCTCTGTGATTTGGTTCTTTTCTTTAATGTCATTGTCTTGCTTTTCGCCTGTCATCATGCCGACGGCAACAACAGCTTTAATTGAGGGGAATTTTTCCCTTGCTTCCTTTAAGCCCTGTAATGCGCCTGCCATGACCCAGCCCATAAATATTATATCGCTGTCCTGCGCTACACTGCCGCTGTCACTCAGGCTAAAGGAAGGATAGCCTGTTTTGCTCGAGAGCATCTCAGCATATCTTTTTGATGAGCCTGTATTACTAACATAAACTATAGCTGTCATTTTAAATATCCTCGTTTATTATTCTATAGGCAGATTAAAGCAGTGCATTTGAAGGCCGCTTTGAAGTCTCAATGGCTCCGCAGCCTTAAAGGGCGTACCCTCAGCATTGACCTGATTTAAGAGCATAACTGAAGCTAAAAGTCCTATGTCGGCCTGTGACTTGTGGCACTTAATAGACTTCATCTTGATTTCCTCAAATTCGCCTATATCAATAATTGTGTTTGGCTTATCTGTATAGTAATAGCCTATGCCGCTGACCTTCCATGCGTCATCACGGAATTTGCCGTCAATAAACTCAGGATAGAAGTTGCACTCTGCGTCCATGCAAGCATATTTAACTGCTGTGCCAACCTTAATATGGTCACTGTGACACTCGGAAGCAAGATTTGGGTCTGCTGTGATAACAAAGTCAGGCTTAATTCTTCTGATAACCTCAACTATTTTAAGGGAGATTTCTCTGACAGAGTTGTCATTTTTATCGGCAAAGCCTAAGAAGCCTGCGTTTTTAACATCGAGAGCACGCTGTGCTGAAAGAGCCTCCTTTTGACGGGTGGTCTGCACATTGTTTTCCTTGCCTATATATTTTGGGTCGGCATATCTGTCGTCAGTCACTGTCAGCTCATAAACCTCAACACCTATTGAGCGAAGCCATGCCATAGTGCCGCCTGCTGCAATTTCGTTGTCGTCGGGATGAGGCTGGACGAAAAGCACCTTTTTAGCCTTAGCAAGGTCAGGTGGCGCACAAAGTAAATCAGCTGCGCCTGTTGCTGCCTCAGCTACCTTTTTAGTTGCAACAAATTTAAGAGATGAGTTGCGCTTTTTAATTGTTTCCTTAATTTTCATATTAATTCCTCCTGTATGAACATAT
>CAZDEL010000027.1:0-23993 GCA_964504475.1 uncultured Faecalibacterium sp.
CCCCCAAAAATCACATCCCCACCACGAGTACACACTATCGTGATGGGGATTTTCTTATTCTCTTTTGAGCGGTAAATCAGTACCTAAAACAATCACAAATGATAAAGATGATTATTATTTTCATACTCCGGCTCACTGGTTAAGTGTATGCCTAATTTCCTAAACATTGCTCTGTCTGTGCTCGATGGAATAACAGAAATATGAGCTTCACAATCCTTTAATAAAGGCAGGCATGAGAGCACCTTAGCTGCGTTTTCATCTGTGGCGGCGCTGACTGACAGGGCAACGAGCACCTCGTCAACATGAAGTCGTGGATTTTTGCTGCCTAAGTAGCTGACCTTTAGGTTTTGCACCGGCTCAATAAGACTCGATGGCAAAAGCAAAAGCTTGTCGTCAAGACCTGCAAGAGCTTTGAGTGCGTTTAGTACACAAGCGGAGGCACAGCCTAAAAGCTCCTTTGTTTTTCCGGTCACTATTCTGCCGTCATGCAGCTCAATAGCGGCGGCAGGCAGGCCTGTTTGCTTTTCAATGGCATTCGCTGTCTTGGCTACAGCTCTATCCTCAATGGTTATGCCGGCCTTATTCATAAGAAGAAGTATCTTTTCAGTCTCCTTTGAGGTGTCAGCACCATGTCTTGCGTCACAAAGAGCATTATAATAGCGTCTGATTATTTCTTGATTTGCCGCATTGCAAACCACTTCCTCATCAACAATGCAATTGCCGGCCATGTTAACACCCATATCAGTTGGTGACTTATATGGTGACGAGCCGTAAATCTCGGTGAATATGGCCTTTAGTACAGGGAAAATCTCCACATCACGGTTATAGTTGACAGTTGCCTTGCCATAAGCGTCTAAGTGGAAGGGGTCTATCATATTCATATCATTAAGGTCAGCTGTTGCCGCCTCATATGCTAAGTTAACAGGGTGATTTAAGGGGAGATTCCAAATTGGGAAGGTCTCAAATTTTGCGTACCCTGCCGCAATGCCTTTAAGGTGATCATGATAAAGCTGTGACAGGCAAACGGCCATTTTACCACTGCCCGGGCCGGGAGCTGTAACAACAACAATGTTTCTTTCAGTTTCCACATACTCATTTTTGCCATAGCCTTCATTTGAGACTATAAGAGGCACATTTGAGGGATAGCCGGAAATTTTATAATGAGTGAAAACCTTTATGCCAAGTGCCTTAAGATTCCTTTTAAATGAGTCAGCTGCGCCTTGACCGTCATATTGTGTAATGACCACTGAGCCTACATAAAGTCCTACACTTCTAAAAAGGTCAATAAGGCGAAGAACCTCTTTGTCATAGGATATATTAAGGTCTCGTCTGAGCTTTTTCTCCTCAATAGCCTTTGCACTCACGGCAATAACTATCTCAGCATCGTCCTTGAGCTGCAAAAGCATTTTAAGCTTGCTGTCAGGCTCAAAGCCGGGCAGTACCCTTGCAGCGTGGTGGTCGTCAAAAAGCTTGCCGCCAAACTCAAGATAAAGCTTGCTGCCAAATTGAGACAAACGCTTTCTTATTTGCTGAGATTGTGTAGTGATATAGCGGTTATTATCAAATCCAATCTTTTTCATAAAAATACACCCCTTTGAAAAACTACAAAAATAAATATACCACAAAACGAGTTTTTTTTCAATAATAAAACTGTACATTCTTAGGTCGATTATTGTATAATATTTGCACAATATAATTGATGGGCGGAAAAAATCCATGAGAAACAAAGAAAGATATTATAAGAATTTTTATAAAAAGGCAAATGAAATTATAGGCGACAAGACTCCCTTAAAAAAGGATTGCGGCCTTATTTGCGGCGGTGCTTGCTGCAAGGGTAATGAAGACACGGGTATGCTCCTTTTCCCCTTTGAAAAGACAAGGCTTAATATTAAGGAAAAGGACTCAGTGCGCCTTGCAGTGTGTGAGGGCAAATGTCAAAGGAAGGACAGACCTCTCTCCTGCAAGATTTTTCCCTTCTTTCCCTATGTGACACCTGATGGCAAAATTAAGGTTGTGCCCGATGTGAGAGGCAGAAGTATTTGCCCCATTGTGACAAATTATAATGACATAAAGCTTGACAGAGGCTTTCTTTACAGGGTCAAGCGTTTGGGTGATTTTTTGTACGCGGATGAAAGCTGCAGAGAGTTTTTAGAGGAAGTCAGCCGCGAAATTGACTTTATTCATTCCATAACAGATTAAAAAGCCTATGCAACAAATTGTGTCACGGGTATTTTAGTGGTATTTAATGACAAAGGAAGATAAAATTAGTATTATATATATGCGAGAAGATGTTAATAAGACAAAAGGAGGCGGATAAAAATAAAAGAGAAAAGCAAACGCATAATATAATTTCCCTTAGAGTAGGAGGAAGCCATGACTAAAATATCAAAAAACATCAAAAATTTAAGAAACGAAAAGGGTATGACCCAAAGTGATTTGGCAAATGTCCTTTACATAAGCCGTCAAGCTGTCTCAAGCTGGGAAAACGGCAGGACTCAGCCCGATGTGGAAATGCTGGGAAAGCTCTCACAGGTTTTTTCCGTCAGCGTTGAGGAGCTTTTATATGGAAAAAAATATAACACAAGCATTGAAACCGAAAAAGACAAGCCGAGCTATAACAGTACCCTTGTAATAGCCTTTGCGATTTTAGGGTCACTCTTAGCGGGCACAGGAGTTATACTTATATTTTTCACCTTTTGGAAGAACCTGCCCATGCTGGCAAAGGGTATATTGTCATTTTTGCCCTTAGTCTTAGGTCAGGCGGCAGGTATATTTGCCTTAATAAAAAAGAGAGATAAAGTCCATTGGTGCGAGGGCGCAGGTGTTTTATGGTCAGCGGGCATAGCCGCCACACTGACTATGGTTTATAACATCTTTTCTTTGACTATAAACTGGCAAGACATACTTATTATCATATCGCTGTCAATTTTGCCTGTGATATTCCTTTTGAAAAGTGTGTCACCCTTGATTGTTTACTATGCCTGTAGCTTTGTTTGGGGCTTTGATGTAATATATCGAGACAGCTTTCTTACAAAGATTATAATTCTTATTCTTGTTACCATAGGGGGAATAATTTTTTCACTTAGGTTACTAAAGACAGAAAAAAGAAGCCGTCGCAGCATTTACTCTCTTTGGATAAGCACAGTGGCATTATTGGTGCTGATTATAACGATAGGTGCTGCTGAAAATGATGCCTTGGTGCTTTCGGGAGTGTGCATAATGGGAATAATTCTTTCCATTATCTCGATTAAGGAAAGCGAGCTTATTATGCCGTATAAAATCCCGGGGCTGATTATAACAAGCGCAGCAACCTTTATGTTTTCCACGGGTCTCGCCCTCGATGTGGAAAAGTATAGAGCCTATGACATAATTCTGTTTATATTGTACTTCGCATTGGCTATATTTACGGCAGTGTACACGAAAATAAATAAGGCAGACAAGGTCTTTATGGCATATATAATCACCGACTTTGTAAGCGTGATAGCTTATATTGTCTGTGCCGCATACAGCCGTGACACAGACAAGGCGACTATTTTGCTGCTTGGCATAAATGTTGTGAGCTACATTTTACTTATGATTTATGGCGCAAAGGACAAAAAGCTATTGCCTATAAATATCGGCTTTATATTTATTGCTTTGAGTACCGCCATGATAGTTATAGCCTCAGGGCTTTCTATGCTAAGTAGCGGTGTGCTGCTGCTGATATTCGGTGTGATACTGCTGATAATCAACATCTCTCTTTCTCGTACCAAAAACAAAATGAAGCAGGAAAATATAGCTTTAAGGCAGGTGGAAACAGATGAAAAATAAAAAGGCAATTTATCTTCTTATTATCACTTTGATTATTCAAGCTGCAATTCCGGCATATCTCCTTTATGATAATTACTCACGCAGAGCCTTTGCCTTAGAAAATAGCATAGATTATAAATTTAAGCTTTTCTATGTTTCGGATTTTAGTGACTCATATAAGTTTTCAATTTATGATGCGGAGTTACCTTATGGTACCGATACTGTCAGTGTGTCTATTGATGATGACGGCTTTGCGAAAATGCAGGAATATAATCACGAGGGTAGCTGCTGGGTTAAACGCAAAACCTATATAAAAGCGACACGAATTGAAGCCGAGAATGTCATTTTCGAAAAAGTCATAAGCATAAATGACATAGATAAAGCTCTTGAGCAGGAAAATAATTGCTATTTGACAGCAAAGGTCTATAAGGGAGTATTTATCCCGACAGGAATATATATAGGCGAAAAAAGAGTCATAAGCTTTAACAATTATTAAGAAAAAGGCTTAAAATAGTTACAATTTCGTTACTATTATTTACAAAAAGCTTTTGTAGTATTATAATACCTTCTGCAATAAAAACAGAAGGTATTATTTTTTGAAAGGTAATAATTATGAGTAAAAAGAAAAACAAAGAAAAAGAGCTTGTTAAAAGCACAAGCATAGCCGAAATCGTCTTTTGGTGGGTGGCAAGAGCTTTTCTGCTTGTAGGCGTTTTCACCGCAGACTCCACTGTTAAAAAGGTGTTTATTGTTATATCACTGCTTTTCACCTTTTTAGTCAGCATGGTTAAAAAAATATTTAAAGGCAGTGATTTTGCAAAGAGCCTTGACCCACATCTTCAAAGCTGTATAAGCCTTACGGCAGCTCTCGGTGCAGGTGTCGGCTTTGGTCTTGGTGTGTTTAAGCTTTTCCCCGAGTATGGCATATTGCTCCATCTTTACGGTGGCATTATCGGTGTGGCAATAGGCTATTATATCAGCATCGCCATGAGAAAGCCTAAAAGCGCAAAGGACTTTAACTACACCACACTTATGGCATTTAGCATTTCCTGCGCCTTTATTGTGCCGAGAAAGATTTTGCAATTCTTCATTGACTTCTTTACAGGCAGAGACCTTATAAAGTGTGACTTTGTCGGTGATGACCATTGGCTTTTCTCCGTTGTGGGACACATGAACAGTATGTATGAGCAAAGACCTCTTTATGACTATAGTGAGGATCTTCTCTTTGGTCTTGTTGGCACATTCCTTGCAACGGCAGTGCTTTATATTTACTTTAGAGCTAACAATAAATCTGCCTTTAAAAAGGATAAGAAGAAGGTTAGCTTCTCAATAAAGGAGATTCCCTCACGCTGTGTTAACAAGGTGATATATGAAATCCAAAAGGTAAAGAAAGAAACAAATATTTGTGATATGCTTATTTGGTGGTGCACAAGAGCCTTAATGCTTTATGCCTTTATCACCATGCAGGACCGTGCAGAGGCAACTTTGCTTTTAGCTATTTTTATCGGTACCTTTGCAATAAGCATCCTTCACTTTATAACTCCAAAGGATTCCATGTTTTGCCGTTTAAGCTATAAGGTACAAACTCTTGTCACAGTTATAGCCTTCTTTGGCTCATATGTGGGCAATTACATAAATATCTATAGCATTGTCGGAAGATACGACACATTTTTACATTTCATTTCAGGCTTTATATCCTTTGCTGCCGGTTATTATCTCGCTTTAACTCTTTTAAAGCCCGGAACAAAAAGAGAGAACTTTTCCATTTGTGTTTTCGCCTTTGCCTTCGCATTGGCTATTATCCCCATTCACGAGACTGTGGAGTTTGTGGGTGACTTTATTTGGGGTACCACAAACCAAGGCTTTATGTGGGAGCCAAGCGACAATATTTTACTTTACAACTTATTTGGCCACGGTGTAGGCAATGAGCTGCTCATAAGAATATATGACACTATTTATGATATGTCTCTTGCCACCACAACAAGCACTCTTTCATTTATAGCTATGAGCATTTATTTTGCCCTGAAGGGCAATGACAAGAGCGCAGTAAATGTCGATTATTCCCGAGAAAAAGAAAAGCTTAGCTGTTGACAAAAATAAAAAAATATGCTAATATTATCCTACTTAAAGATATACTTCTTCAAAGGGGAGTAGCTCGAAGCTGTAAATCAACACACGCCCATGCGGCTGGTTTACAGGCCTGAAACAGGTAGCAAGACCTTTAACGGAACTCATGTTCTGTTAAAGGTCTTTTTTAATGGTGAAACCATGAAGGGTATATCACAATATATTAAACCAAGAAAGGAAAATAGTGTATGAAACATTATCTACACACCACAGACGAGGTTTTTTCCGAAGTTAAATCATCTGCTATAGGCCTTACAAGCGCCGAAGCTGAAAAAAGACTTGAAGAAAACGGAAAAAACAAATTGGCAGAAGCGAAAAAGGTTTCAACCTTCTCACGCTTTATTGACCAAATGAAGGATCCCATGATTATAATTCTTCTTGTTGCAGCTGTAATATCCGCAGCGACAGAAATGATTGAGCATGGCGGCTTTGTAACACCAACAGACGCTATTATTATTCTTGTTGTTGTTCTTATTAATGCGGTCTTAGGTGTTGTGCAGGAAAGTAAGGCAGAAAAGGCAGTTGAGGCACTTCAAAAAATGTCCGCTGCAACGACTAAGGTTCTTCGTGACGGAAAGATTGTAACAGTTAAAAGTGAAGACCTTGTTGTCGGTGATGTTATTTTGCTTGATGCAGGTGACGCTATTCCGGCAGACTGTCGTATTATTGAGTCAGCGAGCATGAAAATCGAGGAGGCTGCCTTAACAGGTGAGTCAGTACCCGTAACAAAGATTGTAAACGCACTCATGGGCAAAAAGAATGAGGATGAGGTTCCCTTAGGCGACCGTAAAAATATGGCCTATATGGGCTCTACTCTTGTTTACGGCAGAGGCAAGGCAGTTGTCGTTGCAACAGGCATGGACACTGAGATGGGCAAAATAGCCAATGCCATAACCTTAGCAGAGGAAAGCAAAACTCCTCTTGAATTAAAGTTAGAGCAGCTTTCAAAGGTTCTCACAAAGCTTGTTATTGGTGTTTGTGCAGTTATTTTCGCCTATAACATTGTTACACTTTATATTATCCCAAGTGATAAGCCGGAGTTTTTCACTATAGCGCTTGACTCATTTATTACCGCCATTGCTTTGGCAGTTGCGGCAATCCCCGAGGGACTTGTTGCTGTTATGACAATAGTGCTCTCTATTGGTGTAACAAATATGTCAAAGAAAAACGCTATCATAAGAAAAATGACAGCCGTTGAAACCCTCGGCTGCACACAGATTATTTGCTCTGATAAGACAGGTACTCTCACACAAAATGTAATGACAGTAGTTGACCACTACGCTCCCGATGAAAAGCAGCTTGCAACGGCAATGGCACTTTGCACTAACGCAGAGGTCGCTGAGGACGGCAAGAGCACAGGTGAGCCTGACGAGGTTGCACTTATTAACTACGCTTCTTCCCTTTCACTTCCCAAGGCACAGCTCACTGAAAAGTATCCGAGAGTCGGTGAAGTTCCCTTTGACTCCGGCAGAAAGATGATGTCTACAGTTCATGCCCTTGACGGTGGTGCTATTCAGTTCACTAAGGGCGCACCTGACGAGATACTTAAAAAGTGCAGCCACATAGATATTAACGGCGAAGTCTTTGAAATGAATGACGATTACCGTGAGAAAATCTCAGCTGAAAACACAAGAATGGGTAATAAGGCCCTGCGTGTCTTTGCCGTAGCGTATAAAAAATATGGCAAAGTACCAGAAACATATGAGTCAGAGGCACTGGAATATGACATGACCTTTATCGGTCTTACCGGCATGATTGACCCGGTTCGTCCTGAGGTTAAGGACGCTATTGTGGAGTGCCGTGGCGCAGGCATTAAGCCTATTATGATAACAGGTGATCACATTAACACAGCTAAGGCAATCGCTCGTGAATTAGGTATTCTCACCGATGATTCACAGGCTATGATGGGCGCAGATATTGATAAATATACTGACGAAGAATTTGAAAAGATTGTGGAAAACATTTGCGTTTATGCTCGTGTTCAGCCTGAGCATAAGACAAGAATAGTTAACGCATGGAGAAATAAGGGCTATGTTACCGCTATGACAGGCGACGGTGTTAATGACGCTCCCTCAATTAAGAGTGCAGACATTGGCGTTGGCATGGGCATTACCGGCACTGATGTAACAAAGAATGTTGCTGATATGGTTCTTGCCGATGACAACTTTGCTACAATCGTCTCCGCCGTTGGCGAGGGCAGAAGAATTTACGACAATATCCGTAAGGCTATTCAGTTCCTTCTCGGCTCAAACCTTTCAGAGGTTATGTCGATTTTCTTCGCTACAATAATGAACTTCACTATTTTGCGTGCTCCTCACCTTCTTTTCATCAACCTTGTTACAGACTGCTTCCCGGCTCTTGCCTTAGGTCTTGAGCAGCCTGAGGAAAACATTATGAAAAGAAAGCCCAGAAGCAAAACCGATGGTATTTTTGCCGGTGGACTTGGTGTAGACTGCTGCTATCAAGGTATAATCGTTACGATTCTTACAGTTATTGCCTTCTATATAGGCGAATATATGGAAACAGGTATGCTCGTATTCAGAAACATTGCGGACAGCGAAGACGGTATGACAATGGCCTTCTTCACCATGGCAATGTGCGAGGTATTCCACTCATTTAATATGCGCTCACAAAGATCTTCAGCTGTTGCAATGGTCTTCAAGGGTCATCACAATATAGCACTTTACGGCGCAATGATAGGCTCACTTCTTCTTACAACAGCAGTTGTTGAGATTCCATTCCTTGCAAATATGTTTGAGTTTACTCAGCTTTCCATGACAGAGTATGCAATATCCTTTGCATTGGCATTTTCAATTATCCCAATAGTTGAGATTGTTAAGGCAATTCAAAGAGCAACAAGCAAAAACAAGGCTTAAGCTTTGTTGGTACTGTTTAGGCTTTAGAAAACAATAAATAAGCAATGCACCCTGAAAGCGTGAGCTTCGGGGTGCATATTATTTTAGAGCTGTTATTTATTTTAGAGCTATGATTTATTTTTAACCTTACGGATAGTTGTCTCATTGACAAGGAAAAGACCTAAGCACAAAGCCAAAAGGACAAAGGGTGTTATTTTAAAGGTAGTCTTTGATGCCACAAAGCCATAAATAAGCTGCATACCAAAGCCAATTCCATAAGCTCCGCCCATGTGGTACCCGGTTATATCTGCGCTATATTCTTTACCGAATCTTGCCGGCACGGCATGTAATACACTGGGGAAAATCGGGCCAAAGCCAACACCTATTAAAAGCAGACCCACAAGAGATATATTACCTAAGGGCAAAAGTAAAATTATAATACCCACAAATGCCACAGCAATTCCGCAACGAATTAAATTATTGTCATTTAGCTTCATTGACACAAAGCCGGATATCATTCTGCCAAGCATTATTCCGCCATAATATAGTGACACCCACATAGCGGCAGTATCAGGGGAAAGAGACAAAGCATTTACTATATATGTTGCGCCCCATGTTCCGAGAAGAAACTCCATTGAGCAATAAAGTCCTAAGGAAAGTATACCTGTGAGCACACCTTTAATTTTAAGTATGTCTAAAAAGCTCTTCTCGCTTTTTTCTTCCTCCTGCTCTACTGCTTCCTCCACGCCTTTCCACTTCGGCAGAGTACACAAGACAATCAAGGCAATAATAAGCTGCAAAAGTGCAATAACTCTATAGCCGTTACGCCATGCACCTTCTTCACCTGTTAAAAATTGAGACATTATCATAGGGCTTACAGTGACGCCGATGCCCCAAAAGCAATGCAGCCAGTTCATGTGATGCGCCTTATAGTGGAGAGAGACAAAGTTATTAAGGCCTGTGTCAATTGCCCCTGCACCATAGCCTAAAATAACGGAAAAAATCATCATAATTACAATGTTGGGCGAAAAGCTTATGCCCACAAGACCCAAGGCTGTAATCAAAATTGAAATGAGGGTGACTTTTGCCGTGCCAAATTTTCTTATAAGTGTGCCTGCTATAAAGCTGACACCACCTGTGCAAATGCCTGTTATAATGCTATAAACTGAGGCAAAGCTTTCTGATATGCCAAACTCATTATGTACCACAGGCCAAGCGACACCAAAAATCGAATCAGGTAAACCCAAAGAGATGAAAACGATGTAAATAACGCCTAAAATTAAAAGCATGGTATGACTCCTTAAATTTATTGCGAGGATATGATAGCAGAGATGTGGGGATGTGTCAAGGGGGTGAGACTGTCAAATATCCATAGTGGCATTTATATAAATAGCACAACTGTTTTGTGTGTATCTTTAAATCATAAGATAATTTCTGAGCTTTACAATATGTATCTGAAAAGCGATTTTGTTTTCCTGTGATGGGATAATTGCAATTAGGTATAACGATGTTGTTTGATAAAAATGAGTAGGGCGTAATTTTTTGGTTAGTTATAACTATTCAAATGTAGTTAGAAATTTCAGGCAATTACATAAAAATTCTAAGTAGGAAATGAGATTTGCAAAGGAAATAAAGAGCACTCTATATTTAAATAAACTTATTAACCGTAAGGGAAATGGTATGATCAAGGTTATCACAGGCACAAAAAGATATTAAAAGCATTGGTGTCGAGGAAAACCATATTATTTTACATCTGCCATAGACAAATTATTCCTCCTCCACCCACCTCGTGAATTTTTCCTTGACCATTGCCCCTCAATATGCTATTATTTAAGAAAATACTAAAAAGTAAGGAATGAAAATATGAACATTTTAATTATCAACGGAAGTCCAAAAGGCAAGTATAGCATCACCCTTCAAACCCTCAACTATTTAGCTTTAAAGTGCCCTGAGCATAACTATAAGGTCATTCACGCAGGTCAGCTTATTAAAAAGTATCAAAGAGATTTTTCCTCTTTGACTGAGCATTTTAAGTGGGCACAGCTTATTATATTCTCCTACCCTGTTTACACCTTTATTGCCCCCAGCCAGCTTCATAAATTTATTGAGCTTATGAAAGAAAACGAAATAGATTTAAAGGGCAAATTTGCAACACAAATAACCACCTCAAAGCACTTTTGGGATGTGACTGCTCACAGATATATTGAGGATAACTGTCAGGATATGGGCATGAAAATAATAAAGGGTCTGTCTGCTGACATGGATGACTTGACCACTGAAAAGGGTCAAAAGGATGCCTTTGAGTTTTTCAAGTACGCTCTTTGGTGCGTCGAAAATGATTATAGCGAGCCTATAATTCCGACCGCCGAGCCTAAAGCCTTGAGTAGCGTCACAGTACCGGAAGAAAAAGGTGAAAAAGGCAGAGGCGATGTTGTCATTGTCGCTGACTTAAAGGAGGGTGACACTCAGCTTAGTCAAATGATAAACCGCTTCAGAGCTGTGCTTCCCATACATTCCAGAGTTGTCAATCTCGCTGAGTATCCATTTAAGGGTGGCTGCCTCGGCTGCTTTAACTGTGCAGTTGACGGCAAATGTGTTTATAAGGACGGCTTTGACGATTTTCTCAGAAATGAAATCCAAACTGCCGACGCTATTGTTTATGCCTTTACAATTAAGGATCACTCCTTAGGCTCAACCTTCAAAATGTATAACGACAGACAGTTTTGCAACGGTCACAGAACTGTCACCATGGGTATGCCTGTGGCATATCTTGTCTCAGGTGAATACTCAAAGGAAATGAATCTTCGCATGATTTTAGAGGGCAGAGCGCAAGTTGGCGGCAACTTCCTTGCAGGTGTGGCAACAGACGAGTTTGATGCAGACTCCTCAATTGACCGCATGGCTGACACTCTTATGTACGCACTTAAAAGCAGCTACACTCAGCCGGCGAACTTCTACGGAGTTGGCGGCATGAAGATTTTCCGTGACCTCATTTATCTCATGCAAGGCATGATGAAGGCTGACCATAAGTTTTATAAGGAACACAACCAATATGACTTCCCGCAAAAGCAAAAGGGCAGATTATATGCTATGTATCTCGTTGGTGCAATGCTCTCAAGCGATAAGATAAAATCTAAAATGGGCAACAAAATGAATGAGGGTATGCTCATGCCGTATAAAAAGATAATGGATAAGGCGAGAAAGGAAAGCGGCAAATCTACAGTTAAAAAGACTAAGACTACTGTAAACATAAAGGCTGAAAAATCTAATAAAGATGAAACTATTGAAGCCGTATAAAACTTAAAGCCTTAGGGGACAGCACTTTTGTGTTAAGGAATGAATAGGGTCTAAGCGTGAAGCTTTTACCCTGTCACAAAAGTAGCCTTCCCCTTTTGTTTTTTGCTTTTTCTCTTTTATTTTTTCTTTTTTGCTTTTCTCTTTTCTTCATCACCGACTTTTAATTTCCCATGATTAAAATAGGTGATTTTTTATCTAAGGGTATACAAAAAATCAAAACTATGCTAAGATATAGAAAAATAAACTTCAATAAAAGGTGAATGATTATGATAGAAAACAAAATTCATGTGGCATATGGCTTTCATGTCAACTGCTATCACTCATATCGTGGAGACACAAATGACTCCTTTGGCTTTGGCTCGGATATTAGAATCATAAATAAAATACTGGATATCCTTACGGATTTTAACGAAAGAGGTATCCCTGTTAAAGGCACATGGGATAGTGAAAACTTCTTTTCCCTTCAAAAGATACTCCCCCAATATGCGCCGGAAATAATGGAAAAAATGAAGATGCGAGTCAAAAAGTACGGTGACGAAAACATCATAATGGGATATAACAACGGTGCTTTGTCCGCTATGACTGAGGATGAGTTTGCCGCAAGCATTGAGCTGTCTGTGACAAATGCCGACGGCTCCGGTCTTGTTGATATTTTTGGCGAGTGTGAAAAAATTGTAAGACCTCAAGAGGTTATGTTCACGCCCTCACAGGTCAGCTTATATAATAAGCTTGGTGTTAAGGCTCTTTGCCTTTATTACAGCTGTGTACCCTTTGACGCTTTTCGTACTATTGTGCCGCCTCTCAGCGACGAATACGCCTTCAACCCTCTTAAGTACACATATAAAAATGAGAGCATGACAATTATCCCCACCTATAGTAACTCCGATGTTTGTGACGCAGGCACACTGCGTGCTTGGGTCAAGGAGCTTAGAAAGAAACAGGAAAAGGGGCTTATTAACCATGACCTGCTTATCTTTATAAATATGGACGCTGACTCAATGTTTTGGGAGAGCATGGATTTAGGCCCTCTTACAGGCAAAATTGCAAACACCGACGGCATTAAGGGCTTAGTTGAGGAAATCGCAGATTTGCCCTATGTTGTCTATGACACTGTGGGCGGCTACCTTAAAAATCACGAAGCACTTTATGAAATCGACTTCACTCATGACACAGCCGACGGCAACTTTACAGGCTATGCCTCATGGAGTGAAAAGCCCTTTAACCGCAAGATTTGGACAAGCCTTGAAAGAGCAAGGGCAATGGCAAAGCTCACAGCTAAAAAGGATAGTGAGTCGCCCTCATTTTCAGACAGAGTTATTTTGCTGTCCACCACTCACTTTGGTCTTGCAACCCCTGTGCTTAATATCCAGCGTGAGAAAACCGCTTTGACCTTGGCTCAAAAGGTTGTTGACGAAGAAAAGGCCGCATTGCCAAAAAGCGATGGCTTCACTATTTATAACACAAACGGCACTACCCTACAGTGCTTGCAGCTCACTTTAAAGAAAAAACTCACTGATGTCTCCTGCCTTAATATTAAAAGTAAAGACCTTGAAAGCTTCACTGCCGTTAGCATGAATAAGGAGGGCAATAGCGTCTATGTCATGCTCAGCTTTAAAAAGATAAAGAAAAAATATGATATTGAAATATCCTATGACGCTATAAAAGAAAAGCCACACTATAACGGCATTTTGTCTTCCGGTGATTTAAGCTTTTCATTTAGTCCAAAGGGAAAAATAGCCTGGGTACAATATAAGGATAAAAAGCTTGGCACAGATGAGTTTTTACAGTCCTTCATCACCTATGGCGGCAAAAAATATTCCTTTGACAATATTGCTGCCTCCTATCTTCATGTTGGTGGTACGGGAGAAGGTGTGCGATTAACCGGAGCTATTCACCTCCCCGGTGAGGAAGAAGCCGGCTCATTTACCTATGACTTTTTTACATCTATGGCAAAGGACGCTGTCTTTGTTGCATCTGAAGTAAACTATCCCTACACTCCGGAATTAATATCAATATCCACTGAAAACTCCTCTCTTGGACGATATACAGATATGAAGTGGCACGAGGCAGTGCCCTTCCAGCTAACACCAAATCTTAAGGGAGATATAAGGGTCATTAAGCGCAACTTTATGGACGATGTCTCCTCCTTTAGAACACAAAGCTTTCCGGAGTGTGACAACAAAAACCAATATGTTGCCTCCTTTAATCATCAGCTTTCAGCAGGCTTAGTGGGCTTAAGTGACGAAAATGCAGGTCTTATTGTGGCAAACGCAAGACAGGTTTTAGGCTCAATGGCACACTGCCCCATGCGCCTTGAAAAGGACAAAACTGTAAGAATGAATCCCTTTGGCACATATTATGGCAACCAAAGACACCACTTTGGCAGAGCACATGATGAGATACTCGGCACATATACTCTTGTTGCGGCGCAGGGCAAGCCCCTTGCACCGTCATATAACGGCAGCAGTGAAACAGCCCTCTTAGGTCTTTATGCCTTCGATGGCGGTACACCAAATGAGAGTAAGCTCAAAGAGATATGCGCCTTTGCAGACGGCTGTGTTGCAGTCTCAGGTGACAGCAGCATTGCTTCACCCTTTGACGGTGACAATGTTAAATCTAAAAAGAGCAAGGCAGACAACAAAAGTGAAAATGACCTTAAAAGCCCTGTTATGACAGGCATTTACGGCAACCTTAAAAACTATATCACTAAGGGCGCAATAGCAATAGGTCACATTATTTTCACACAGCTTAAAACCAAATAAAGCCCAAAAGCAATTGTTAACAATTTGTAAAGTTTTGTATTTCTTGTTACTGATTTTATCATTGTGTCACAAATCACACATATCGAAAGCTTTTATACATTGACAAGGCTAATCCTTTGGGATATAATTTTGCACAGTGTAAAAAGTTAATTAAATTAAAGGAGCAAACATAAAATGCAAGAATACAGAATTTCAGCTAACAATTATCTGCATAAGCCCACAGATGAGTCATGCTATGACTATATGCTTAAAAGCTATGAGAGAATATCAAAGGACATTGGCAAGGACTACACTGCCTTTGTAACACCTGTAGGCCCTGTAGAAAGTGAAACCTCTATGGAAAGACTTTTGTCCGACATTGAAAAGATGGCTTCCTTCCTTTCATCAAAGGGACTTAAAAAGGGTGATGTGTTCACAGCCTTTATGCCCACTTGCGGTCATGGCTTCACAGCCTTTTATGCTTTAATAAAATTAGGCGTTATCGCAAACTTTGTTCACCCTCTCACACCGGCAGCTCAATTAGATGAAATTATGCAGCACACAAAAAGCAAGGGCGTTTTCATGCTTGACCTTTTTGCAGGTGCATATAAAAGCATCATAGATAAATACATGACTATTGTTTGCTCCACATCAGACTTTTGCGATGGCGTAGCATATCAATATGCTAAGGGCAATGAGATGCAAAACGCTCATGTGCCCGAAAGCGACAATGTATATCGCTATTTAGATATAGTCAACTCCGATTTGCCACCTGTGCCCTCAATTGAGCACCCCGGCAAGGACGACGCTATTTATCTTCACGGTGGCGGAACAACAGGTAAGAGTAAGACTATTATCCACTCAAATTACTCTTTTAACTTCTTGGCTTATAGTATGTATGCTCTTGACCCGGCACATGATTATACTAATTCATACACTCTTTGTGTGCTCCCATGCTTCCACGCATATGGCTTAGGTGTTGCTATGCACTACTCACTTTGCAATGCCTACAGACCGATTATGATACCAAAGTTTGACCCTGTGCAAGCTAATGAGCTTATTAAAAAATATTGCGTAACAGAAATCCTCGGTGTACCTAAGATGTTCCAAAAAATGATAGAAGCTCCCAACTTTGAAAATGAGGGTGTTAAAAATCTTCATGTTCTCTCCGTTGGCGGTGACTTTGTAAGTCCGGAGTTTGTTGACCTGTTTAACGCTAAGATTGCCGCTCTCGGCTGCAAGGCAAAGCTTGGCAGAGGCTACGGTCTTACAGAGATGTGTGCTGTTTGCACCACAAACTCAGGCATACCCAACGCTAAATCAACAACTGTCGGTGTGCCCATTTACGGCACAGAAATAGAAATATGGGATGACGATTGCAATAAGCTCTCCATTGGTCAAAAGGGTGAGGTTGTTGTCAGCGGTGAGACTATGATGAACCGCTACCTTCCCGATGACCTTATTCAAGAGACAGGCATTTACACCGACAAAAACGGCAAAAACTGGGTTAGAACCGGTGATGTGGGCTTCCTCGACGAGGACGGACATCTCATTTTTACAAGCCGTAAAAAGAGAATTATCATTATTGCCGGCTACAATATTTATCCTGCAACAATTGAGGAAAAGGTTGTTGACCTTGACTATATTAATGAGGTTTGTGCTTGTCAAGGCTATGACGAAAATGATAAGCCTTATGTTAAGCTTGTGGTTTCACTCAAAGACCCCAACGCTGACGAGGACGAGGCAAGAGAAAAGCTTATGAAATTCTGTAAGGAAAATCTTGAAGCATACTCCTGCCCACGAAAGATATTCTTCATGGATGCACTTCCACGAACAAAGATGGAGAAGATTGACTTCATGAAGCTTTCCGACCCTATCCCACAGCCTAAATTTGACTAAAATTAAGCTAAGCCCTTTAGTTTTGGGCACAGTACAAAAACATATCAATATCCGGGTGGCGCAAAGAAAAAGCTTTGCGTCATCTTTTTTGCGCTAAACTCTTGACAAAAGCGTACTACAAGTGTAGTATATAGGTAAATACTACACTTGTAGTACAATATAGGATGGTGATAATAATGATAATTTCAGAGCGTGAATGGAAGGTGCTTGACGCTTTATGGCAAACTCAGGGCGCAGAGCTTGGAGTAATTGTGGATATACTTTTCCCTGAGACTAAATGGAGCAAAAACACTGTACATACTTATCTTACAAGAATGCAAGACAAGGGGCTTGTTCGCATTGACAAGGCGTCTGTGCCACATAAATATTATCCCTTGCTTGACAAGGAGAGCTGCCGCAAAGAGGAAAGGCGAAGCTTTCTTAAAAAGGTCTACGGTGGCTCAGCAGGTGAGCTAATTGCCGCCTTTTTAAAGGAAGAGCCTATCTCATCTGAGGAGATTGAAAAGCTGAAAAAGATTTTAAACGATATGGAGGTGTGATATATGTTTGACATATGGGGATTTTTATTGCAAACTCTTACAGTTTCCGGTGTGGGGGTTTTACTTTTAATTATCAAGGCTCTATTAAAGGATAAGCTGCCACCTAAATGGCACTTCGCCTCATGGGGTGTTTTAGGTCTAATGATACTTTTGCCTGCGGGAATCAAGGGAAGATATACTATTATACAGTGGCAGATTTTAGTGGAAATGCTTAAAGCCCTTGTGGGTGATTATTCCACTACAAGAGTTTTATTCCCCTTGCCAATAATTAAAAGCCTCCCACATAATCCTATGCAGTGGCTATTTGTCATATATGCTTTTGGCATTGCCCTGTTTATCTTAAAATACTTCATATCATATATTAGGCTGCGTTTTATACTTTCAAAGGGAAAACCGGCTAAAATCGACACAGTGGAAAGGGTAAAATATATAGCTTTTCAATTAGATATTAAGCCCTGCAAGGTCGTTGAGGTCAAGGGTCTGCCCAGCGCCTTTGTCTGTGGTGTTTTCCGCCCTGTCTTAGCTTTGCCCGAGGGAAAGGAAACCGACAGCAAGGTGATTTTACATGAGCTGCTTCATTTAAAGCATCACGACACCCTTTTCTGTGTCATAATCTGCCTTTTAAAAAGCCTTCACTGGTGCAACCCATTTATAGCTTATTGCGCTTCGAGAGCCACTATGGATATGGAAAATCGCTGTGACCAATATGTGTTAGAGAATCTTCAAGGTGAGCAAAGACGAGAGTACGGTCACATTCTTCTTTCCATGGTCAACGAGCGTTTTACCGGTACTCCTGCAACGAGCTGCATAAATAACGGTGGCAAAAGCATAAGAGAGAGAATCGAAACTATTGCACGCTTTAAAAAGTACCCAAAAGGAATGGGGCTTGTATCAAGCTGTGTGCTTATAATTTTAACCTTGTCTCTTGCCCTTGGCACAAGAGCGACAGCCACTAACACATTTAATATATCCCAGCCCGACTTCCTATATGCTAAGGCAAAAAGTACCCCATGCACAACCTTAGCCGGTGCATTTGACGCATATGCAAGCAGCGTAATTAAACGAAACGACAGCTACCGCATAATGTGTGCGCCGGAGTCTTTGCAAGAGGAAATCTATAAAAAAATGAAGGAAGGCGGCCGTGAAAGCTTCTGCGTTTATGAGTCGGGTGACGGCATTTTTGTTCATGACGATGAGCCGTATTATATGTATAACATGAAAAAAATCGGCACAGATGCCTATGAGGGGCTTTTAGCTTTCAACAATGCCACAGCACCTAAGGGTGTGATTAGAGATTATGACAAATATTATATTGCCATGCAAACAGTTAGAGCCACAAAAGAGGGTGACCGCTGGGTTGTAATGCCACTTGAAAAGTTCCATGTTGTTGAGTCAGACGTTCCGGTGCGTAATTGGGACGCACCTGCTCTCCGATTTGTGAAGTACACAGGAAATAACGGTAAGATAGCTGTAGATGTTCACTGTCAAATCTATTTTATTGTTGACAGCTACACCTCAGACCAAATTAGTAGCGCTTACTCCCTTGGTACGAACTCAAGTAATAAGCTTTATACAAGAGTGCCACGACCTGATGCTGACTTTTTAAATTGCTCATTTTTTCAACATTCATACATAACCCACTTAGGAACAAAGGAAGAAAAAGCTAAAATTGAAAGCGTTGCTATTTCTATGGCTGAAAGCTATAGCGGTACAGATGACATAGAAAAGCTCCCTGAGCCATTTTCCGATGAGGGCAACACATTCTATTCCTCCTCCACCTCAGGAGAAGCAACTGCCGGCAGCGTGTTCAATAAAGACAGTGACATAATAACACTTGGTGGCAGTGGCAGTAGCTTTAGCTTTGATGATGAAATACTTTATCCTGACCACTTCGTTGTTGATCTCTATGTTAACAAAGAATATAACGATCGACTTATTTTAAGACAAAAGGAGGCTGAATAAAATGACAAGCTATGATGATATTTTAAAAGCACTCACAAGAGCTATATGGGGATATATATTTCTTTGCTTCAATTTTACTTTTAACACCGGCGCAGGTATTTTTAATATACTGCCCACATTTATTGGATATTTGCTGTTTATGTCTGTGGTGAAGCTCCTTCAAAACAGCATAAAGGAAATCTCTTTGCTGAAAATGCCATTGATAATTCTTACAATATGGTCTATCGCTGACGGTATTGTGTCTATCGCCGGTGTAAGCGTAGGAACATTTTTACCTATTGTGAGCCTTATTGTGAGTATATTAAATATGTATTTTGTCTTCCAGTTTTTGACTAACCTTGCATATATTGCGCAGAGATGTCAATATGAGGGCTGCACCTTTGACAAAAAGCTTATATTTTTCAGGACTGTGCAAACAATACTTCTCACTATCAGCAC
Source organism: uncultured Faecalibacterium sp. (assembly GCA_964504475.1). Lineage (GTDB taxonomy): Bacteria > Bacillota > Clostridia > Oscillospirales > Acutalibacteraceae > UBA6857. The sequence continues at coordinate 19,648 of CAZDEL010000027.1, forward strand.
TATATTAACTATGCTCATTTCATTTTTAGATTTGGAAAGAGAAATCTATTTATATACGAACATTATATTGGCGCTTATTATGACAATTAACTCATTGTGCATTATTATCACACTCTCTCGCCTTAAAAAGAACCTAATAAAGCCGGAGGAGCTCCTACCTATAGTGATTCCTTCATCGGGTACTGTGCCCATGACGGAAGGTGATATGCCCACTGTAGCACCGGCGACTGACCCTGACATTGCACCTGCCGAGGAAGGCAAAGAGCCGCCAACAGCTCTTGAATAAGCTTTACATTTATGCTACAATTAGGCTGACGAAAGACCTTCGTCGGCCTAAAGTTTTAAATAAAGGAGCTACACAATGAAAAAGGGACTGACAAGACGCGAGCGTGAAATCACGGATATAAACGAAATTAGAGAAATTCTAGACAAGGCTATGGTGGTGCATATTGGCATGATTGACGAGGGTGAGCCTTATGTTGTGCCTATGAATTACGGCTACACCTTAGAAAATGATGAGTTGTGCCTTTATCTTCACGGCGCAACAAAGGGAAGAAAAATCGACGCAATGAAGGAAAATCCCACGGTGTTTTTTGAGCTGGAATGTGATGTTGCACCCTTTGAGGGCGCATATGCCTGCCAATACGGCACAGCCTATGCCAGCGTAATGGGTATGGGCAAAGCTGAAATTTTAGAAAACACCGAGGATAAAAAGTCGGGGCTTTCAATCTTTATGAAAACTCAAACAGGCAAGGACTTCACTTTTGAGGATAAAATGGTCTCAATGGTGAGCGTTATAAAAATCACAGCAAGGGACTTTACGGCAAAGAAAAGACCTAAGCCGGTGGGACTAAAATGAATGATACCATTGACAAAATTACACTTATCGTGTATAATATTCACTGTTGGGTCACAGTTATGGAGAGTCCTGTGACCACTGGGGAGCTTTTGTGAGCTTCCCTTTTATTTTTAGCTAAATTAAAAGCATGAGCCAACCAAAGGGAAAGCTCATGCTTTTTATTATATTCTCTTATCTTTCCTTGCCGAGATAGGTTTCCATATACTCTATAAAGAGCTTATCGGCAATTTTGGCATTTTCCTTATCACTCGATAAGCCGTGACCTGAGTTAGGATAAATGTTAAAGTCATATTTAACGCCACATTCCTTTAGCTTCTCAACAAGAGCCACAGCATTGCTAAATGGCACTATAGTATCCTTTTGTCCGTGATTTATAACTGTAGGCACTGTGTTTTCGTCAACATATGATATAGGTGACACCTTGAGTAAAGCCTGCTTTACTTCATCTCGTGTTTCATAAGTGAAGTCCTGTGCACAAGCTATTGAGAAAAGATTTGCTATTGTTGCAAAATCTCCAAGCTCACTATTCATGCCAAGGTCTGAATTATAATAGTAATTATCGTCGCTTAAATCTGTCGGGCCGCAATTGCTCACAACTGCCACGGGAGTAATAGGTGCTGTGTCCTTTCTGGAGTAAGCATAAAACAAGGAAAGATGAGCACCTGCCGATGCGCCTGTAAGAAGCACCTTATTAATGTCAATATTGTTTTCGCTGCCAAGCTCCTTAATCTTTTTAAGCGCAAGCTCTATATCGTCGGCAATATCCATGATGCTGACATTTTCAGAGAGATAGCGATAATTTATTGCTGCGGCCGCATAGCCATATTGGTTGCAAGTGGATTTTATAGCACTTGCATAACCGTCTTTGTCGCCTGCAATCCATGCACCACCATGTATATACAGCACAAGACCAACCTGACCGTCATTTTCCTGTGGCAAATATAAATCCATTATCTGCCTTTCGTTTTCACCGTAGGCATAATTCAAATACTTGATACTGTTATCTTTCTCGCCAAAGCCAAAAAGGGAAGCGAAAAACGCTATAATAGCCATAAAAAATGCTGTAATTTTTTCCCACATAATTTTCACCTCATTAAAAATTTTATTTATAACTCAATGAGTTATTTACTGTTGACCATCTCTGTGTAAATATCACAGATTTCATCTGCATCTCCCTGAGCCACCACTTGACCCTTTGTGAGGATAACAGCCTTATTGCATATTTTCCTGACTCTGTCTGTGCTATGTGAGACATATAGCACTGTTACACCGTCATCTATCATGTCGAGTATTCTCTGCTCACTTTTCTCCTTAAAGGCAGCGTCACCTACACTCAGCACCTCGTCAAGAATAAGCACATCAGGCTTCACCGCTGTTGCAATAGCAAAGCCGAGCCTTGATTTCATACCCGATGAGTAGCTTTTTAAGGGAGCGTCAATAAACTCCTGAAGCTCTGAAAATTCCACGATTTCGTCATATTTTTCGTCGATAAATTTTCTCGAGTACCCCATAGTAGTGCCGTAAAGATAAATATTCTCCTTACCCGAATAGTTGGGGTCAAAGCCTGCACCAAGCTCAAGCATAGGCGCAATAGTACCAACAACCTTAACCGAGCCCATAGTCGGCTTTAGCACACCGGCAATAACCTTTAACAGTGTGCTTTTACCTGCGCCGTTAAAGCCCATAACACCTACACGGTCACCCTTTTCCACCTTAAAGGACACATCCTTCAGCGCCCAAAACTCAGTGTAGTGAAGCTTCCTCGTTAAAAGCCTTATTACATATTCCTTTATGTTGTCAACTCTTTCACGGTTGAGTCGGAAAAGCATACTGACATGGTTTACTTCAATTGCATATTCTTTCAAAAAATCAGCCCGCCTTTCTCATATGTGAAGGATGAATTTATCCTGTAGCTTATAAAACAGCGCAGTACCAACAAGGAGTATGCCAATAGCAAATACGCTGCAATAAACCAAAAAATGCACATTAAAATATGACCAAAACTCTGTGCTGTGCAGCACCGCCGCACGGAACATATCAATTATGCCATACATGGGGTTTAGCTTTAGGGCAAAGGCCTGCCATGAGCCTTCCTTAAAACCTAACTTGTCAACGGTGTAAACAACAGGTGTGACATAGAAAAGCAGCATACAGAAAACATCGTAAATATTTTCTATATCCTTAAAGAAAACATCAACTGTTGCAAGGAACATTCCTATTCCGAGACACAAGACAAATAATATTATTATGGGTACCACAGCGAAGACCACCCCGGGGCCTATAGCTATAGGGTCATTGCCTGTGAGGTTGAAAAACAAAATAACCAAAACCAAAACCGAAAGGGAAATTAAAAAGGTAACGAAAGTGGACATTACCACAGACAGTGGGTAAATATACTTTGGCACATAAACCTTTTTAATAATAGAGGCACTGCCCCTTATGGATTTCATAGCTTTTTTTGTGCTTTGGGTGAAAAACTCATGAAGCAGACGACCTGTAAGCAAATAAACGGGATAGTTGACAACGTCCTTCGAGTTCCTGCCAAAAAGATTGCTGAAAACAAAGGTCAAAACTATCATTGTTAAAAGCGGCTGCAAAAATGTCCAAAAGACACCTAAAACCGAGTTTCTGTATTGCAGCTTGATTTTCTTTATAACAAGCTCACGCAAAAGGTGGCGATATTTCATAAACTTATCAGTGTAAGCACTTAACTTTTTAATCTGTGAAGACAAGTATAAGCCTCCTTCTTTTTCATAACTTTTCATAATTATAACACACTTTCCTTTAGTTTACAACACCTTTTATTTTTATATGGGCTTCCCTTTTAATATTTAACCACATCCAGCAAGAAGTTCCCCACCTCTTAGGTGTGGGATGAATTGCGCCCCTGCGCTGATTGACAAAAACAAAGACAGGTGCTATACTGAAATCAGTCGAATAAGATAGGAAGGCTGAAATATAATGAAATTAGACAGCAATGCACATTCGGTGTTTCTGTTACATTATCATTTGGTGCTTGTAGTAAAATATCGCAGACAGATTTTCGATGATGATATATCCAAACGAGCAAAGGAAATATTTGAGTACATATCACCGAAATGCAATATTATTTCGCGAGAATAGAATCATGACAAAGACCATGTACATATTTTATTCAAGGCACACCCCAACACGGAAATCAGCAAATTCATAAACGCTTACAAAAGTGCAAACAGCAGACTCTTGAAAAAGTAGTTTCCACAAATACGTCAAAAACTTTGGAAAGAATATTTCTGATTGAAGTGATAAAGAAATATATCGAGAGCCAAGGGCAAAAAGACCGAAGAAAGAAGTGAAATCATGGCAAATAAGGCATATAAATTCAGGATATATCCAAACACAGAACAGCAGGTCTTGTTTGCCAAGACTTTTGGCTGTGTTCGTTTTGTATATAATCATATGCTGGCAGATAAAATTAAGTATTATGAAGAAACCGGAAAAAAGCTGA
>CAZDEL010000028.1:0-23801 GCA_964504475.1 uncultured Faecalibacterium sp.
CCCCACTCGGCGGGCACACAAGTTAAAGGGACGCAGGCCTTACCCGCGTCCCAAAAATATGCTTATTATTCATCAATGTGTGACAGGAAGAATTCTTTTCTTTCGTCTGTATTGATAACTGTAACCGGCTTAATCTGATTAAGCACTCTGCCCTGCTTTTTGAGCATCTCTCTGTAATCAGCATATGTGCCGTCCTTAAGAATGGCAATCTTAGGCTCAGCGAGCATACCCCAACGACGATATTTAAAATATTTCTCGTTGCTCTCGTTAAGCTTTGAGTCGAGGATTTTTGTCATCTCATTGAGCTTCTCCTCACTGATTTCTGACTCCGGCTCAATTAAAAGCATATAGCGTACAGGGTCATGGTCACGGTCAGCATAATAGCTATAGCCCTTGAAGGAAACGCCGGTCTCCTTTTGAAGTTCATGTGCTGCCCAGTCTGCCATTTGTGTGGTGGTCTTTTCATTTGCAATATTCATTGCAAGATTGTTTCTGTAAAGGAATTGCATCATAGGTGCTTGCTTATAATAGCCTGTAATGCGTACAACATCCTCAATCTTATAACGATAAAGTCCTGAACGGTTTGTTACAACAAGCTCATAATCCTTGCCAACCTCAACCTCGTCCATAGTAAGAGGTCTTTCACAATCGGGGTCATCCATTGGGATAAACTCAAAGAACACTGATTGAGGAAGAAGAACACAGTCACTTGTGTTAAGGTCAACAGGCATTGCCATATAGCCCTCAGCAGCTGCATAACCCATGCAATGAATAGGAGCGTCACCAATGTGCTTGCGAAGCTTATCAATATAGAACTCAAGAGTTGAGCTTACCATACCATATGACCATGCAAATTTCGGCCAAATTCTCTTTGCAATTGGTGTGTCAAAGCCTTTAGCACACTCGCGTCTAATCTCGTCAGCTCTTGATGGGTTGGGCTTTAACTTCTTTTCCCACTTTGCACGAAGCTCCGGCGGACATTTAACGCTGGGGTCAATTGTACCCTTTTCAATATCGTTACATACCATTTCCCAGTTTGCCTCAAAATAGTCAAACATAGTTGTAAGAAGGGTAACAACCATTGAGCCGAGATATGTAAGGTCTCGTCTTTCGAGGGCAAAACGAAGATGGAAATATGATGAATCAACTGCTTCCTCGTTTTCGGGATACATAAAGTCAACAGGTGTTGTCATAAAGAACTTTGAAATAGGCTTGAGATAAGTCAGAGGAACCTGACCTGCACCGTTAGCCATTTTGCCGTCAGCCATTTTGTGACCGGTTAAAATTACAACAACGGGGCCGATTTGCTTAGGGAACTTTAAGTGGTTCTTCTTAAACCACTTTGCAGCACAGCCTGTAGTACCTGAAAAGCCCATGCATTGCATTATCCATAAATCCTCGGCGCATCTTGGGAGGATCTTTGGCTTACCGACTGAGCCTGATGATGAGCAATAACGAATGTTTCTTGCCTTCATCATAAGATTCTTTTCGCCTTTGATCATGCGATCAACATAATCTGAATATGTGTCATAGGTTGAGAAAGGAATCTTTTCCTGGTACTCTCTTACATTGCCGACATTGCCTAAGCCAACCTTCTTGCCGTACTCTGTGTCCTTGTTTCTCTTAACTATACGGCTAAGAATTTTCTTTTGTGTATCCATAGCATGTGAGGTGTAATAGTCAACCTTCATCCATTCAAGATAGCCTAAAAATACACCAATATCTGATAAACCTGCCATATTTTATACCTCGCTTAACTTTAGAATCTTTATGCGTTTACTGTCTCATCAATATGTGAGAAGAAAAATTCCTTTCTCTCATCAGTATTAATAACTGTTACGGGCTTAATTTGATTGAGTACCTTGCCTTGCTTTTTAAGCATCTCTCTGTAATCAGCATAGGTGTTCTTCTTTAAAATCTGCACCTTTGGATTTGTTATCATGCCCCAACGACGATATTTGAAATACTTTTCATTACTCTCGTTAAGCTTTTCGTCAAGTACCTTTTCAATCTCGGGAATCTTATCAGAAGAAATATCTCCGTCAGGCTCTGCAAGAAGCATATAACGAACAGGGTCACTATCTGTGTCAGCATAGAAGCTATATCCCTTAAAGGATATGCCAAGCTCCTTTTGTACCTCGGCAGCTGCCCAGTCAACCATTTGTGTGGTTGTTTTTTCGTTAGCTATATTCATTGCAAGATTGTTTCTGTAAAGGAACTCAACCTTTGGAGTCTTATTGTGATAACCTGTAACACGCACTACATCCTGAATCTTATAACGATAAAGACCTGAGAAGTTAGTGATAACAAGCTCATAATCCTTGCCGACCTCGACTTCGCCCATTGTTAATGGTCTCTCACAATCAGGGTCATCAACAGGAATAAACTCGAAGAAAATCGAACGGGGAAGAAGAACATAATCGTTAACATTAAGCTCAACCGGCATTGCCATATATCCCTCTGCGGCAGCATAGCCCATGTTGTGTATAGGAGCGTCGCCAATATATTTACGAAGCTTATCAACATAGAATTGAAGGTTTGAGCCTACCATACCATATGACCAAACATAGTCAGGCCATATTCTCTTTGCGATAGGTGTATCAAAGCCCTTTTCACATTCGCGTCTGATTTCAGCAGCTCTTTTTGGGTTGGGCTTAAATTTCTTCTCATACTTTTTACGCAACTCATCAGGACATTTTACGCCCGGGTCAATAGTACCCATCTCTATATCCTTGCATATCATTTCCCAGTTTGCCTCAAAATAGTCAAACATAGTTGTAAGAAGGGTAACAACCATTGAGCCAAGATATGTAAGGTCTCGTCTTTCAAGAGCGAAACGAAGATGGAAATATGATGAATCTACAGCATCTTCATTTTCGGGATACATAAAATCATTGGGAGTTGTCATGAAGAACTTTGAAATAGCTTTAAGGTAGGTAAAGGGAACCTGACCTGCGCCGTTACACATTTTGCCATCCTTAAGCTTGTGGCCTGTAAGGATAACTGCAACAGGGCCTATTTGCTTTGGAAACTTCATGCCATGCTCTTTAAACCACATTGATGCACAAGCGGGTGTTGCCGCAAAGCCCATTGACTGCATATTAAAAAGTGCTCTTGCAGACTGGGGAAGAATCTTTGGCTTGCCAACTGAGCCTGATGATGAGCAATAGCGCACGCACTTTGCTGCCATCATAAGGTTATCTTCACCGTTGAGCATACGTTCAACATAATCTGCATAGGTATCATAATCTGAAAGGGGTACTATTTTCTGGAAATCTTCAATAGAGTGGACATTCTTAAAGCCAATTTTCTTACCGTATTCCGTATCCTTATTATCGTCCATAATTTTCATAAGGATATTTTCCTGAGTTTCAAGGGGTACTGATGTGTAATGGTTCATTCCTTTGAACACCATCTTGCCCAGCATAACGCCGAGATCTGACATTGCCATAGTTTTTACCTCTCTTTATTATTTAATATTTTTTAACGGTTCTCTTATTGCGACACTAATTAAACATCGCCGCAACATTTTAAATAATATCATTTTTATATTATCCGTGTCAACCGTTCGATTTAAATTTATTGATAAAATTTACAGAATTTTTAACTTCGTGTCTCTTTTTTATTTCCACTCAATAGTCCAGGTTTCGTCTATATAACCTTCTACTGTGCCGCTGCCTGACATACCTATGGCACCGGCCTCACCGGTACCTGATATCTCAAGGCGCTCATGATAGCCGACTACCTTGCCGTTTTTATCAAGGGTCACGCTGATTACAGCGCCGCTATAGTTAAGGTCAGCCTTGGTTATTTCGCCCATGGGAAGCTCAAAGCTTGATAAATCGAGGGTATCACAAGCTGTCTCATGATAGACTGTTTTCGGGTTATCCTTTGTGCTTTGCTCAGGCACGAGCTTAACCTCATATAAGGTGTTCTCCCCCTGCTGCTCTTTTTTAGCCGAAGCGACACCGTCAATAGTCAAGCTAAAGTTTTTACCTGCCGGTGGGAAAGTATCCATAGTAGTGGTTTCTGTGTCGTACTCCGGGTCGATGCCCTTGCCGTTAGTGAAATCATAATCGTAAATCTCTGTTTCAATGAACATATCCATAATCTTATTTACGATTCCAACAAGGCTTGGCACGCTGCAATCAGTAAGCTCCATATCGAGCACCTGCTCCTTATGGCCCTTAAAGCTGGCGTCTGAGGCTTTGAGTGAGTTTACGCCCTTAGTTACAACATCAAGTATTTCCTGCTTTTCGTCAACCTTTGCCTGAGTTTCCTCTTGGGAGGTTGGCTCTTTGTTTTCTTGCGTCACATTGTTATTTGTACTACTTGGCTGAGTAGTAGTTGGCGCAGTTGTGCTTTCTCCGGTAGAAGGGACAGAAACTGTCACCGGATTATTTGCCTTAGTTGAGCTTTCCTTTTCGATTTTATTGCCCCCAAAGACAACAGATACTGCGTTGCCGAGTAAAATCAGAGCAACTATTGATAAGGCTACAACAAGGGCAACACCCTTTTTATCTGCGGGATTCATTTTTGGTTTTTGCTGCTTTTCAGCTTTTTTTATTGCTTTCTTTTCTGCACGAGAAAGTTTTCTTTCATCATCCATAATAATTCTCCTTTGGGCACATAATAATACAATTATAGCATTTATATATGGGCTTTTCAAGTCAGCATACAAAATAGTAACTTTAATTTCCATTTTATTCATGTTTTTGCAGTGAGTTTGACAAAAAACGCCACACATAAAAATAAAAGCAGCAGGAGCACAATAAATTAGCACCTGCCGCTCATTAACTTTACCAAATAACTCTCGTTCTTATATCTTCCTTAACCAGCTTTATGAAGTCCTCAACTGACATTGAGCCTTGATCGCCAAAGCCACGCTTTCTAACGGAAACAGTACCTTCCTCAGCTTCCTTATCACCAATAACAAGCATATAAGGAATCTTTTCAAGCTGTGCTTCACGAAGCTTGTAGCCTAATTTTTCGCTTCTGATGTCAACATCAACATCGTCAACACCTGCCTCATAAAGAGCAGCCTTAACTGCATAGGCAGCGTCCTGATGACGGTCTGCTATAGGCATAATGCGTACCTTCTCGGGAGCGAGCCAAACGGGGAATGCACCTGCATATTTTTCAATGAGAAGTGCAAGAGTTCTCTCATAGCAGCCAATTGATGTTCTGTGGATAATACATGGATTCTTCTTTGTGCCATCCTTATCAACATATTCCATGCCAAACTTTTCAGCAAGCATTTGGTCGATTTGGATAGTGATAAGTGTGTCTTCCTTGCCGTGAACATTCTTAATTTGAATATCAAGCTTCGGGCCATAGAAGGCAGCTTCACCGATACCAATCTTATAGTTAATGCCAAGATCATCGAGAATCTTATACATCATACCTTGAGCCTCATCCCACTGTTCGGGAGTACCAATATATTTATCTCTGTCATTGGGATCCCACTGTGAGAAACGGTATGAAACGTCCTCATAAAGGCCAAGAGTTTTAAGCATATATACGCAAAGCTCAAGGCAGCCCTTAAATTCGTCCTCAAGCTGCTCAGGGGTACACATAAGATGACCCTCTGAAATTGTAAATTGACGAACTCTGATAAGGCCGTGCATCTCACCACTTGCTTCATTTCTGAAAAGTGTTGAAGTCTCACCTAAACGCATGGGGAGATCTCTATAGGAGCGTGCTCTGTTAAGATAAGCCTGATACTGGAAGGGACAGGTCATGGGGCGAAGGGCAAAAACCTCATCGTCTTTTTCCTCGTCGCCTAAAACGAACATGCTGTCCTTATAATGATCCCAGTGACCTGAAAGCTTATAAAGGTCACTCTTTGCCATAAGAGGTGTCTTAGTACGCAGCCAACCCCTTCTCTTTTCCTCGTCCTCAACAAAACGCTGAAGGGTCTGGATTATATGAGTACCCTTAGGCAGCATAATGGGAAGACCTTGACCAATATAGTCAACAGTTGTGAAAAGCTCAAGCTCTCTGCCTAATTTATTGTGGTCACGCTTTTTAGCTTCCTCAAGCTGTGCAAGATGCGCCTCAAGCTCCGATGCCTTTGTAAAAGCAGTACCGTAAATTCTTTGAAGCATTTTATTTTTGCTGTCGCCTCTCCAATAAGCACCGGTGCATGAGGTGAGCTTAAATGCCTTAACTCTTGATGTGTCGGGGATATGCGGGCCTGCACAAAGCTCCTCAAACTCGCCTTGACGATAGAAGGAGATTTTCTCGCCCTTATCTGAGTGCTCCTTAATAAGCTCAACCTTATAGATTTCACCTCTTTGTTCCATAAGGGCAATAGCCTCGTCAGCGTCCATTTCAAATTGCTCAATAGGAAGTGCCTCTTTGACGATTTTCTTCATTTCGCCTTCGATTTTCTCCAATATTTCAGGAGTGAAGTTAATCTCACTGTCAAAGTCATAATAAAAGCCGCCGTCAACAGCAGGGCCTATAGCAAGCTTCACCTCAGGATAAAGTCTCTTAACAGCCTGAGCTAAAATATGTGAGCAGGTATGCCAAAAGGTCTTTTTAGCATCATCGTCATCAAAGGTGAGTATCTCCACCTCTGCGTCCTTATCTAATTTTGTGCGAAGGTCTTTAATTTCTCCGTCAACCTTTGCAAGGCAGGCTGACTTAAACAGGCCTGCGCCAAGGCTCTTTGCAATTTCCATTACACTTGTGCCATTATCAAACTCCTTAATGACACCGCCTTTGAGAGTTACATTAATCATAGTAACCGTTCCTTTCATAATAAAGATTAGTCTAAAAAAAGAAAACGCCCATCCCAAAGCAGTCGGTCTGCATTGGGATGAAGCGATAATAAAGCTCCATGGTTCCACCCATATTCCGCAAAAAGCGGCACTCATTAACTTTAACGCAGTCATACGGCACATCTTATTTCGACATACACTCAGGAGTGGTAGACATTCTCTTTAAACCTTACCCATGCTCTCAGCCAATGACACAGGCTCTCTGAAAAAGTCATCTTAAAAGAAGTCCTCTCCCTCAACGATTTTTTGGGATGTTAAGTTTTATTTTTTAACCTTAGTGTTATTTTAGCACCACGATTTGACTTTGTCAAGTCTTTTGAGGTACGCGGTAAACCTAAGCGTCTTAATTTTAAGTATACTGCCGCCAAATCAAAGTGGATTTTCGCCAAAGACCGGATTTTTAGATTATGCAGCCTGACCAATGTTTCCCGACTTTAATTATAGTCGTTGACAAATATATAAAAAACAATATATAATTAAGCTATCAGATTGAAGGAAAGTAATACCAAATAACTATAAGAAGCGGTGAAGAAATATGAAAGTATTCACCTAATAACACCTGTCTTCTTAGTTTAAGGTAGTGGACTGATAAAAGCAAATTGTTAAAGCAGGGCTAAATGCGGCTCTGCTTTTTTGCACAAAAATATGTTATCATTGAATCGTGATGAAATATCTTATCACTTTTTCGTACTGATTAGTAGAGGACCTCAGAAAGGAGCAAAAGAATGGAAGATGCATCAATAATTGAGTTGTTTTTTGAAAGAAACCAACAAGCAATTGAGGAAACAGACAAAAAATATGGCAAGCTTTGCTTTCGTGTGGCAAATAATCTACTTAATAATTTTCACGATTCACAAGAGTGCCTAAGTGATACATACCTTACGGCATGGAATAAAATTCCACCTACAAGGCCAAAGTGCTATCCTGCATTTCTTTGCAAGATAAGTAAAAACCTTGCCCTGAAAAAGATTGAGTATCACAGGGCAAGTAAGCGTGACAGCAATTTAACCTTGTCTCTTGATGAATTAGGCGATTGTGTTTCAGGCGTGAATATTGACTCTCACCTGTCATATAAGCAGCTAAGCGCCGCTATAACCTCCTTTTTATATTCACAAAAGGAGCGTGAACGAGTGATTTTTATAAGGCGATATTGGTTTTGCGATGACATATCAGACATTGCAAAGGCTATGGGAATAACACAAAACAATGTGACTCTCATTTTATTCAGGACGAGACAAAGCTTGAAAAAATATCTCACGAAGGAAGGTTTTGATATATGACTAAAAAGGATTTATTTAAGGCTATTGACGAGGTGGATATTGAGCTTATTGACAGTGCCATAAGCTATAAGCCTCGAAAAAACATAAGCTTTGCCTTTATAGGCTCTGTCGCTGCCATGCTATTATTAGTGCTCGGTGCAGCTTTCGTGATAAGGGGCACCTTAGATTCTCCCCTCTCGTTTATTAGTACCACAACAAATGAGGAAACAACAACACAAATTAACACCACATTAGGTGCAATATATATTGAGCCGTCATGGGAGGAAAAAGCTGTAACGGAAAAGTTTACCACTGTGTCTTATGAAGGCAGGGAATATTATGCCCTTGGCAATACACCGAGAAAAAAGATCACAAAAAAGACAAATACAAATTTAGGTGTAGCAGAGCTTTACGGCACTCAGCACAGTACCAACGAAGAATACAGCATAAAAGCTACTATCTACTCTTTAGGAAACATCTCACCTGAATTTATGCTCGCTGTAAAATTTGATGAGCATGACGGCTTATATGCCTATGTTAACAGCTCCTTTAAGGTGTCAACCTTTGGCGAATTTATAAGGGCCACAGATTTTATTAACATGGCTGAGCTTGGTGATTTTAATTATGGCGACGAAAGTCAAAAATATAAGGGTGAGCTTTTAGGTGACAAATCCACTTTCTTTGGCTTTTTCTCAAATGATATGCCCTACTGTGAAGACGACGCTAATTTCCCGGAAAGTCTTATTGAGATTAGAGTTGACGCACCGGAAATAGGAATCACTAACCGTTATCTTGCCGTATATCCAAACGGCAGTGTACAGACAAATCTATTTGATGTCGCTTACACCTTTAAGCTGTCAAGCGAGGCTTTAGAGCTTATTAAGAAGTACATTTATGCCATTAAAGAGGAAAGCACCGGTTTTCAAATAAACAATTACTATGAGGAAGCTGAGAGGGCTTTGCAAGATGAAACCACAGCGCCCCTTGATATATATGACGACATAGAATTGGCTATAGGTGTGACAAATTAAAAATAAAAGCAGGGCTAAATGCGGCTCTGCTTTTACTTTTGGTACGCGAGGAAAGTCGAGGAATGAATTAGGCTTTTCCCGCCAAAACAGGAAGTGATGAAAGGCCGTGTGAACTGGTACTTGTCAGATTTATTATAAATTAAAATATCTCAAAAGGGGATGGAGGAATGAAAAATCTTCGGCAAAGGTGAAGAAAGATAATGCAAAATAAGTTGATATAAAAATAATATTTTAAAGTGTCCATAAATGTTCCGCTGCGGATTATACATACAACGCAAAAATCATCAAATTAACAGAATAAATTTCTTCCTTTTACAGATACTAACATCACAATGTTTTAAGGGAGAGAAAGCTATTATGAAAGCAACAGGTATTGTTCGCAGAATTGACGACCTAGGTCGAGTTGTTATACCAAAAGAAATAAGAAGAACTATGAGGATAAGGGAAGGCGACCCACTTGAAATCTACACCGATTCCGACGGTGAAGTCATCTTTAAAAAATACTCACCCATCGGTGAGTTAGGTCCATACACTAAGCAATATGTTGATGTCCTTGGCAGAACCACAGGTATGCCTGTAATCATATGCGACAGAGACCATGTCATTGCTGTGTCCGGTATGGCAAAAAAGGATGTTATGGGCAAGCGCATTTCTCCATTAATAGAAAGCTATATGGAAAGGCGCAGCACCTATATTTTCGGTCAGGATAAGGACAATCTCATTATCTCTGAGGAAAGCCCTAAGGCCGTGGCGGTTATGTCACCTATAATCGGTGGCGGTGATGTTATGGGCGCTGTGGTTTTAATGTTAGGTGATAAGGTTGCGCCGCCGAGTCAGACTGACATTAAGCTCACCCAGGTTGCTGCCGGCTTTTTAGGCAAACAAATGGAGGAGTAATTTTTTTGGTACGCGGGGAGAGTGTCGCGCTTTCGTTGACACACTCCCCGCCTTTGTATCGTAAAATGAATTAAAATACATCTAAATGGTAAATTTCACCTGTTAATTTGTGAATTACGACAAAAACAGCTTCGTCATTTTGTATAAAAATTCAATTGACACTCCACTTTTTTTGTAATATAATAATCATTACATTGAGAAAGTGTATTCACCTTTGGGAAGGAAGCTTTAATGGCAAATTATTCAGATTTAAGTGATGAAAAATTAGTTTCGCTTTATAAGGCGGATGACGATTTTGCCGCAGAGGTTCTTGCCGCCCGGTACATGAAAAAAGCAGGCGCAATTGCACAGCAATTAAGTGTGTCACCTATTGAAAAGGCAGATTTAATTCAAGAGGGTATGATAGGCTTTTTGTCAGCAGTTTATAGCTACGATGAGAAAAAAAACTCCAAGTTTTCTGCCTTCGCTTGTGCTTGTATGAAAAATAAAATGCTCTCAGCCTTGAGAAAAACCTGCGCCAAAGGAAAGATACCGCCATCTCTTACAGTGCCATATGATGGGGCAGATGAGAGCCTTGTAAATAATATGACACCTGAGGAGCAACTAATTTCAGAAAAAAATGCCAATGATATAGAAAATGCAATTAATGAGCTTTCAAAGCAAGAGGAGCTTGCCTTTAGACTTTATTTAACAGGCTTGACATATGAGGAAATCGCTTTAAAGCTCTCACTCACAGCTAAGGCAGTGGACGGTACATTGCAAAGAGCGAGAAAAAAGCTGAGAAAGGCTCTCAGTTTATAATATGCCCGATAGCTTAAAGAAGAGCGTTGATTACAAAGGGCCGGTGCAATTCCGACAGGGGCAATAAAAATCAAGAGAGGTAAAAAACATGTACGAAGACAAAACACTCAAATGTAAGGAATGCGGAGCTGACTTTATTTTCACAGCCGGCGAGCAGGAATTCTATGCTGAGAAAGGCTTCCAGAATGAGCCTCAGCGTTGCAGAGAGTGCCGTAACGCACGCAAGAACGCTTCAAGGCCTGCACGCGAGACTTACACTGCTACCTGTGCTCGTTGCGGCGGCGAAGCTGTAGTTCCCTTCAAGCCTACAGAGGGCAGAGACGTTTTATGTAACGACTGCTTTAAAAAGTCAAAGGAAGAAAACGCATAAATTATCTTATATAAATGCGACGCCGAAAGCTTTGAGTTTTCGGCTTTTCTTTTGGGGAGGTTAGCTTTAATGAGTGAAAATATAAAGGAATATAACTTTTTGTGTGATGACGCAAAAGGTATAAGAAAAGCTGTATTTATGGACGAGCAGGGCTTTCAAAATGAGTTTGACACTGTTGATGGGTACGCAAGTCACATAGTTATGTATAATGAAAACAGCCTGCCTATTGCAACATGCAGAATATTTAAAGGTGATATGGACGGCTCTTATATTTTAGGAAGATTAGCTGTCATTCCCTCATATCGAGGAAAAAATATGGGAAGTAAAATGCTCTTAGCCGCTGAAAAATCAGTGGCAAGCAAGGGCGGAAAATTTCTGTCACTTCACGCACAATGTCAAGCTAAAGGCTTTTATGAAAAGTCGGGATATGTAGCTTATGGAGAGATAGAAGATGATGAGGGGTGCCCTCATATATGGATGAAAAAAGAGGTGGGCTGACGAAAGCCTACCTCTTTTATAATAATTAACCATTTTTATTTTCGCAGCACAAATCCTTTAATGTCTTGCCGTCAAAAAAGCTATTGACCAGCTCATAAAACTCTCTCCACATGGATATCGTGGGGCAGCTGTCCTCTTTGTCGCAGGGCATTGCGTTTTCTTCAAGGCAAGCCACAGGTGCTAAGTCACCCTCGGTTAAGCGTAAAATATCACCTATTTTACATTCCTCGGGCTTTACGGCTAAACGGTAGCCGCCACCCTTGCCTTGTACACCCTCAACTATGCCGCCCTTTGTCAATGACGGCAATATTCTTTCCATATACTTTAAGGATATGCCAAGGCTTTGAGCCACATTCTTCATTGGGATATACTCCCCGCTTTCCTCTTTGGCAAGGTACACTAAAACTCGCAAGGCATAGCGTCCTCTCGTTGATATCATCATAGCCGCCTCCTTTTATAAGCAGCTCGCTCTTGCGGTGCTTTTCGAGGTTTCGCCATAGATTTTTTCTAATTCGTGCTGAATTTCCTCGGCACGGTCGATTTGCTCGTTGAGCTTCCACTTGCCGATATTTACGCCGTCACGCATAAACATTGAGCCGCATTGATGAAAATAAAACTCAATATTTCTCTGCTTCGCCTCAATATAAAGGTCACGAACCCACTCCCACATAATCGGTCGCACTTCATTTTTAGGCGACATCTCACCGCCAACATTTACACATTTTATAAGGCCTGTGTCAAGATATTTGCCAAGCTTTATAGGCGCAATGAGCGGAGAGCAAAAAACCTCACGGTGCTTAAGAGGTGCGTCTAAAAAATAGGGCAAGCGTTTGTCCGCCATCTCTTGATTT
This sequence comes from uncultured Faecalibacterium sp., assembly GCA_964504475.1. Classification (GTDB taxonomy): domain Bacteria; phylum Bacillota; class Clostridia; order Oscillospirales; family Acutalibacteraceae; genus UBA6857. The sequence continues at coordinate 12,493 of CAZDEL010000028.1, forward strand.
TCAATTGATATACTTAAATGAAAATGCTCCCAGCCCTCACCCCAATCAGAGGGAAGGCACTGCTTGATTCTTTCCGGTCGCTTAGTTGTTGTAACAAAAATGCAATCCTTGCGGCGACGAATAAAATCCCAACAGCCGTCACGCCACTGGTCGGCCTCCTCAATAAAAAAGTCTGAGGAAAAGCACAGCTTTACAACTGAACCGTAGGGGCAATCCTTATCCTTAAGCTCATATGTGGTTTTGCCCTTTGTTATTATTGTGGTGTCTCTGCCATAGCGTCTGTCCATTTTGTAAACGAAGCAGTTTTTACAGCCGGGGCTAACCTTTTTACAGCCGTGCCACGGGTTCCATGGGACAGCCTTATTTATATCATTATTTTGCATTATTTAGTCCTCCTTTATCTTTTCAAATGCCGGCAAAGCTTTGTCCATTAAGGTCAAAAGCTGCTCAAATTCACCTTCGCCAAGGGTTTTCTCAATCTCTTTAATATAATCGGCCTGCTTGACTTTATACTTATCGGTCAATTCAATTGCCTTTTCTGTGGGCAAGACAAAAAAGCTGCGCTTGTCCTCAGAGGATATTTCCTTGCGGATATAGCCTTTTTTTAATAGTACCCCAATGTGTGCCGTTATCATAGGCTTTGACACACCAAGAAGTCGGGCTATCATAAAGGGCATATACCGTCCGTCAAGCTGTGTGATAATATTCAGCACTGCCATTTCACTGGGTCTTATGGGCAACTCCTTTTTTAAATCCATATAGTATTTGGAAAACTTAGAAAAGATGATATTTGCGTTTATATATTTATCCACGGCAAATCTCCTTAAAGTGCCACTGTTTCAGTGCGTTGATTAGTGAACCACTGTGCTTCAAAGCCGGTGAATTTTAAAATGCAATAATCAGGGTCAGTGACACCTCTTTTATAAAACCTTGTAAAAAACGGCTTCCAAAACCGTCTTTTTGTTGCCTCGTCTGTGAGCACTATCATCTCACCCTTGATTTCCACACCGGAAAAGCTCCTGCCCTTTTCGTAAAAATAGACGCAGGCCTTTGGGTTGCTTCTGTAATGTGCCACCTTCCTTGATGAGGTATAGGTGGCAAAATATATGTCATTCCCATCAATTAACACAGGCTGAATCAAGGCACGACTTGCAGGATATCCGTCCTCGCCCACAGACGATATAATAGAGGTCTTCTGTCTTTTTATAAAGTCATATATTCCTTCTCTTGTCATAACATTATCCTCCTAAAGCTTTTAAAAGTTAACCTACATTAACTATTGTAAAACATTCTTCCCTTTTTGTCAACCATATGAATAAAAATATGCCTTATTTATAAAGCTTAAAAGCCTGAAAATTAACAATACACCCTATAAATTATAGCCTGTGAGAGACAGACTCGTTCTCACAGGCTATATTCTAACTTTGTTTTTTCAAAAAGCCTTATTAGTACAGCAAATTAATTGTTGTCGTCACCGGTCATTTTTTCCTGCTTTACCTTGTGGTCTATAATGTGACGAGAGGCAAGCTCACTTCTCACATCATTAAGAGAGATGCCCATTTCCACCATCATAACCATAACATGATATGCCAAATCCGCAATCTCATAAATAGTCTCTTTTTTATCGTTTGCCTTAGAAGCGATTATAACCTCGGTGGATTCCTCACCGATTTTTTTAAGTATTTTGTCAATGCCCTTTTGGAAAAGATAGGTGGTGTATGAGCCTTCAGGCAGCTCCTTCTTGCGGTTTTGCAGCAGCTCATAAAGTCCGTCCATAGAAAACTCAGCCTTGCCCTGAGTTATATGTAAAGGTGCTGTAAAGCAGGACTCTGTACCCTTATGGCAAGCAGGTCCATCCTTTTCAACCATGACCACTAAAGCGTCTAAATCACAGTCAGCTGTTATAGACACAATGTGCTGATAATTGCCGCTGGTTTCACCCTTTAGCCACAGCTCTTGTCTTGAGCGACTGTAAAAGCAGGTGAGCTGCTTTTCAATGGAAATTGCAAGGCTTTCCTTATTCATATAAGCTAAGGTGAGCACCTTTTTAGATAGACTGTCAACCACTATTGCAGGAATAAGTCCTTTTTCGTCAAATTTCAAATCATTAATATTAACCATATTTATATCCTCACTGTAATATTGTTTTCCTTTAAGATTTTTTTAAGGTCGTTGATTTTGACCTCGCCAAAATGAAAAATCGAAGCGGCAAGACCGGCATCAATATCCGGAATCTCTTTAAACAGCGTCACAAAATCCTCGCTACAGCCTGCGCCGCCTGAGGCTATAACCGGCACATTGACCGCCTCGCACACAGCTTTCAGCATCTCAATGTCAAAGCCGTTTTTAACGCCGTCGGTATCAATGGAGTTTACCACTACCTCTCCTGCTCCCAAATCGACGCATTTTTTTATCCAGCTTATAGCCTCTAAGCCGGTGTCCTCTCTGCCACCCTTGGCAAAGACACGAAACTCCCCGTCTACACGCTTAATGTCGCAGGAAATTACAACACATTGGTTGCCATATTTTAATGCTGCCTCGTGTATTAATTCAGGATTTTTAATTGCTCCCGAGTTAACGCTTACCTTATCTGCTCCGCATTTTAGTACGCGGTCAAAGTCATCTATAGTATTGATTCCTCCGCCAACTGTAAGGGGAATAAAAATATTTTCTGCCACTTCCTTTAAGATGTCGGTGAAAAGCTTTCTGCCGTCAGATGAAGCGGTAATATCATAAAAGACAAGCTCGTCCGCACCACAGTCACTATAGTATTTGCCAAGGTCAACGGGAGAAGAAACATCATTTAAGTTTTCAAAATTTACTCCCTTGACCACTCTGCCGTCTCTCACATCAAGGCAGGGAATAATTCGTTTTGTTATCATTTTGCCGCCTCCAATGCTTCCTTTAAATCTATAGCTCCGATGTAATATGCCTTGCCTATGATAGCACCGTATATGTCAAGCTCTCTCAATGCCTTAATATCGTCTATACTTGACACTCCCCCTGAAGCTGTAATATCAATGGAAAACCTTTGACAAAGCTGCTTATACAGTTCTCTATTGGTACCCTTCATAGCTCCGTCCTTTGATATGTCGGTGCAAATAAGAGTTTTAACGCCTAATTTTTCCATTTTTCCGCAAAAATCAAAGCAGGTATATTGAGACTTTTCCATCCAGCCCTTAATAGCAACAAAGCCGTCCTTAATATCAACACCTACGGCAATTTTTTCACCGTACTGCTTTACAGCCTGCTGTAAAAATTCAGGGTTATTCACTGCGGCAGTGCCTAAAATCACACGGTCAATGCCACTGCCTAAATATGCCTCAACGGTTTTCATGTCTCTTATTCCGCCGCCGACCTCACAAAAAAGTCCGGTTTCGTTGGCGATTTGTTTTACAATATTTATGTTTGGTGTAGTGCCGTCCTTTGCCCCTTGTAAATCCACTATGTGAATATATTTCATACCCTTGCTTTCAAAATCTCGCGCAATTTCTATAGGGTTTTCGCTATAGACGGTCATATTGTTATACTCGCCCTTATAAAGGCGAACGGCCTTGCCGTCATATAAATCTATTGCAGGAAAAAGTTTCATTTTTTACTCCATTTCGCAAAAAGCTTTTAAAATATTAAGTCCCACTTTACCACTTTTCTCAGGATGAAATTGACAGCCAAAAACATTTTTATCTGCAACAGCGGCAGTCATTTCAAGTCCATATTCCGTCGTGGCAAGAAGCGCCTCGTCGCAGTCAGTGGCAAAGTACGAATGAACAAAATAAACACAGTCACCATCATGAATGTATTTAAAAAGAGGATTCGCCTTTTTAAAGTGCAATGCATTCCAGCCTATATGAGGGATTTTAAGGCTTTGGGGAAGTGCTCCTTCCATGGGAACCACCTGACCCTTTATAAGAGATAAGCCCTCATACTCACCGTATTCAAAGCTTTTATCAAAGAGCATTTGCATACCAAGGCATATGCCTAAAAGAGGCTTGCCCTGCTTTGCCCAATCTATAACGACTTTATCAAGACCTGAATCACGCAGCTTTTGAACGGCATCACCAAATGCACCGACTCCCGGCAAAATCAGCTTGTCAGCTTTTTCTATAACCTGTGGGTCACCTGTGACCACGGCATCATAGCCTATTGCTTTAAGCGATGAGGCAAGAGAAAAAAGGTTGCCCACACCGTAATCTATAATCCCTATCATTAAAGCACCCCTTTAGTTGAGGGAATTTCGCCCTTAAAGTCCTCGTCTATGCTAACTGCCTGTTTAAGGCTGCGAGCAACCGCTTTAAAAGTACCCTCAATAATATGATGTGAATTAGTGCCGCTGAGCTGCTTAATATGCAATGTAACATTGCTGTGGCGGACAAAGCCAAGGAAAAACTCCTCAGTCAGCTCAGTGTCAAAGTCGCCAACCTTATTGCCGGGTATTTCAAGGTCATATGCAAGAAAGCTTCTGCCTGAAATATCAATTGATGACAAAATTAAAGTCTCATCCATGGGAAGAATAAAGCTGCCGTAGCGTGTAATGCCCCTTTTGTCGCCTAAGGCTAAGCTTAGCGCATCACCAAGAGCAATGCCAATATCCTCCACTGTGTGGTGATAATCCACCTGTGTGTCACCCTTACATTCGAGCTCTAAGTCAAATCTTGCGTGGCGCGCAAGAAGGGTCAGCATATGATCTAAAAAGCCGCAGCCTGAATTGATTTTCCCCTCACCTTTGCCGTCAATATTGAGCTTTAATTTAATATCTGTTTCAGTTGTTTTGCGTGAAATTTCTGCTGTTCTCATAAACTCTCACCTATTATTTCTTTAACCTTTAAAATAAATATTTCCATTTCCTCTCGGCTTCCGATTGTGATTCTGTTAAAGTCCTTTATTCTTTCGCTTGTGAAATGGCGAATGAGTACACCTTTTTCCTTTAATTTTTCGTAAAGTTCAGCTCCGCTGATTTTGTCGCTCTTTGCAAAAAGGAAGTTAGCCTTAGAATCAAGCACAGTAAAGCCCAGCTTTTGCAGCTCCTTTTTAGTGAAGTCACGGTTTTCAATTATTCGTTTGCAATTATCCATATAATAATCGTTGTGGTAAATTGCATTTTCACCGGCAATTTGTGTTAAGCGGTTAATGTTATAGGGATTAGTGGAATATTTGATTTTTTCAAGGTCAGCTATTAACTCACTGTCTCCTATACAAAAGCCTAATCTTGCACCGGCAAGACTTCTCGACTTAGAAAAAGTACCCACACATAAAAGGTTTTTATATTCCTTAGTAAGCTCCACACATGATGTGCCGCCAAAATCAACATAGGCTTCATCAATTAAAACAATGCTGTCAGGATTGCTTGTGACAATCCTTTTTATATCATCAAGGGAGATTTCCAAGCCTGTGGGCGCATTTGGGTTTGCGATAACCACTAATTTATTTTGATTGCAAAAGCCGTCAACATCAAGAGTAAAATCATCCTTTAAGGGTACTATCCTTACCTTTATGCCATAAAGCTCAGCGAAGACGCTGTAAAAGCCATAGGTTATATCGGCAAAAGCTGCACCGTCTTGACCATAAGCCATAAAAGCAAAGTTTAAAATATCGTCTGAACCGTTTGAAAGAAAGACATTGCTTTCATTTACATTATAAAGTGTAGCCATGGCCTTGCGAAGCTTTTTGCACTCAGGGTCACAGTAAAGGCGCAAATCCTTAACTTGCTCCTCGTTTATGGCTTTTATCACCTTTTCCGATGGTGGAAAGGGTGATTCATTTGTGTTAAGCTTAATATATTTTTTGTCCTGGGGCTGCTCACCCGGAGTGTAGGCCTGAAGCCTTTGTAGCCTTTCATTTAAAAATTCACTCATTCTTCATCATCCAATCTAACTGTGGCACTTTTAGCGTGTGCAGTCAATCCTTCCTTCTCGGCAAAGAAAGCAACATCCCTTGCCACGTTTGATAAAGCGTCCTTTGTGTAGTAGGTGTATTGTATTTTTTTAACAAAATCATCAACGGACAATGGACTTGAAAACTTTGCTGTGCCGGAGGTAGGCAAGGTGTGATTAGGCCCTGCAAAATAATCGCCTAATGCCTCGGGGCAATATCTGCCCATGAAAATGCTGCCGGCATTTTTAATTTTATCAAGATAGTCAAAGGGGTTGTCAACGCAAAGCTCAAGGTGCTCCGGCGCAATTTCATTTGACACCTCAATAACATCAAGGATATTATCGGCAACAATGATTTTGCCGTTTGTGTCAATAGATGCTCGTGCAATATCCTCACGAGACAGCTCCTTTAATTGCTTTTCTATTTCGAGGCTAACCTTTTGTGCTAAGTCCATACTGTCTGTAACAAGCACGGCACTTGCCATTTTGTCGTGCTCCGCTTGTGAAAGTAAATCGGCGGCCACAAAGCGTGGGTTTGATTTTTCATCTGCAATAACTAAAATCTCGCTGGGTCCTGCTATCATATCAATGGACACAAGACCGTAAACCTGACGCTTTGCCTCTGCAACAAATGCGTTGCCCGGGCCCACAATTTTATCTACCTTTGGCACAGTTTCAGTGCCATAAGCGAGAGCGGCAATAGCCTGTGCGCCGCCAACTTTAAATATCCTGTCTACACCTGCGATTTTTGCCGCAGCTAAAATAACAGGGCTTATCTTGCCGTCAGCACCGGGAGGAGTAGTAATGCAAATCTCCTTGCAGCCTGCAATTTTAGCGGGAATACTATCCATGAGGACAGTTGAAGGGTATGCCGCTGTGCCACCGGGCACATAAAGACCCACCTTTTCAATGGGTGTCACCTTTTGACCTATGACAACGCCGTCATTCTCATTTATAATAAAGCTGTTGCGAACCTGCTTTTCGTGAAAGCTGCGAATATTTTTAGCGGCTTTTTTCAGCACCTCTATAAAGCGTGGCTCAACTAATGAAAAGGCTTCTTCGATTTCCTTTTCACTTACCTCTAAAGAGGAAAGCTTTGCCTTGTCAAATTTTTCGCAGTACCCATAAAGAGCCTTGTCACCATAAGCTTTTACATTGTTTATAATGTCAGTTACAATATCCCCCACATCAAAGGAGGTCTTGCCTCGTGCAAAGATTTCTTCCTTTGATATTTCTGCATATTTCATTATCTTAATCATTTTTACTTACCTCTAATAATAGTCCTTTTTTTATTTCCTCGATTTTCTCTTTTTTAAAGCCAAATGATGCCTTGTTGGATATAAGCCTTGCGCTTATGGGCACTATGGTTTCAAAGGGAACTAAGTCGTTTTCAATTAAGGTTTTGCCTGTCTCAACTATATCCACAATAACATCGGATAAGCCTAAAATAGGCGCTATCTCTATTGAGCCGTTTAGATGGATAATATCAATGTCTCGGCATTTATCGTTATAGTAGCTCTTTGCTATATTTGAAAACTTCGTTGCAACACGCAGGGTTTTTGATGTGTCATCACAAAAATCCTTTTTAGCTGCAACTGCCATTCGGCACTTGCCTATATTAAGGTCTAAAAGCTCATAAACATCGGGAGTGTACTCAAGTAAAATATCCTTGCCTGCAACGCCTATGTCCGCTGCGCCACGCTCAACATAAATTGCCACATCTGAAGGCTTGACCCAGAAGAATCTAAGCTTTTTCTCTTTGTTTTCAAAAATCAGCTTTCTGTTGACCTCTTTAATTGACGGGCAGTCAAAGCCTGCACTTTCAAACATATTATAGACCTTTTCTCCCAGTCTGCCCTTTGGAAGTGCTATGTTTATAAACTCGTCATTATCAGCTTTATCGTTAATTCTTTCGAGAGTGTCAAGGTAAACCGCAAAGCCCAGAGCCGATGCGTTTCTTCCCATACGCTTCATTAGCTTATCGTACTGTCCACCTGAGATAACACGGGAAGCAACTCCGTCTATAAAGCCCTTAAATATGATTCCGCTATAATAACCGCCAAAGTTTGCGATGGAAAAATCAATTTGTATTTTGTCACCGTAGTTTTCTTTTTCCAGATATTCGCATACACTTTCAAGCTCTCTTAAATACTTTATGACTTCCTCGCTTTTTGAGGAGTCCTTGACTGCATTTAAGGTGTCGCTAAAGCTTTTATAGGTTTTAGTGAGACATTTGAGCTTTTCAAATTGCTCCTTAGTTAAAAGCTTTTTAAGCTCCCCTGAGTTTTTTTCGTTTATGGCTGTGAAAATTTTTGCCTTAATTGAGTCTTCAACAGCATTTTCTTCCAGCATGGCATTTATAAGACCCATGTGGCAAAGGTTTAAAACGAATTTTTCTTTTATTAATTCGAGGCTTTTTACCGCTAAATATGTGACCTCAAAAATCTCTCTCTGAGTAATATCACCTATGCACTCAAGACCTGTTTGCATTATTTCTTTATAGGTGTGTGAGGTCTCGGAAATACGATATACATTTTCGTTGTAGTAGTATTTTTCCGTCTCGCCCTTTTGACCCTTTGAGTTTTTGATTATGGAAAGGGTAACATCCGGCTTTAAGGCTAAGAGCTTGCCGCCCACATCATTAAAGGTTATAACTCCGTCGGAGACTAAAAAGTCTTTGTTTTTAGAGTAAAGATCATACTCCTCAAATTTACTCATTTTAAATTGACGATAGCCATATTTAGAGTAAAGACTTCTGAGAGTAAAAACCGCTTTTTCTTCAAACTTTAAAATACTTTGATCAATTTCCATTTTTCTCTAACCTTTCAATAACTGTTTTATAGCCGCCGTCACCATAATTCAGCGCCTTGCTCACACGACAAATAGTGGCAGTGCTTGCACCGGTTTCCACATTAATTTGAGCGTAATTTTTGCCTTGATTTAAGTTGCAAGCAACCACTAATCTTTGTGCTAAGGCCTCCAGCTCCTGGACAGTGCAAATATCATCAAGAAAAGCCGCACACTCATCCTCATTTTCCAAGGTAAGTATTGCTTGATAAAGCTTTTTTATATCATCGTTTTTTCTTTTTAACATACAAAAATACTCCTGTCTTAAATTCACTTTCACATTCTACCACATTATCACGCTAAAGTCAATAGAAAATATCTTTGGATTTTACTGTTTTTAAGCGGTAAAGTAAAATTGTGTGAGTTTGTCCCTATAAAGAAAATAGCCCCACAACATTGCGTGAGGCTAATATTTTATTGTGTGTTGGTACTCTGCCGAATAATGTTAAAGCGCTGCCTTAAAGCCTTTTTCCAAATCTGCAATAATATCATCAATGTGCTCTGTGCCAATTGAAAGTCTAATAGTGTTTTCCTTAATGCCCTGCTGAGCTAACTCCTGTGGTGTGAGCTGGCTGTGTGTTGTTGTCGCAGGGTGAATAACAAGGCTCTTTACATCGGCAACATTAGCAAGAAGGGAGAAAATTTCAAGGCTGTCAATAAATTTATGTGCCTCGGCTACACCGCCTTTAATCTCAAAGGTAAATATTGAGCCGCCACCATTGGGAAAGTACCTCTCATATAAAGCGTGGTCGGGGTGATCAACGAGTGATGGGTGATTTACCTTTTCAACCTGCGGATGGTGTGACAAATACTCCACTACCTTTTTTGTGTTTTGTGCATGACGCTCTAAGCGTAAGGACAAGGTCTCTATGCCCTGTAAAAGTAAAAACGCCGCAAAGGGAGATATGGTCGCTCCTGTGTCTCTTAATAAAACTGCACGCACATAGGTTATAAATGCTACCTCACCTGCCGCCTGAACAAAGGATATGCCATGATAGCTTGGGTTAGGCTCTGCAATTGCCGGATACTTACCGCTTTTTGTCCAATCGAAGGTGCCAGCGTCAACGATTATACCACCTAAAGTAGTACCATGACCACCGAGAAACTTTGTGGCAGAGTGGACAACTATATCAGCACCATGCTCAATGGGACGAATAAGGTAGGGAGTACCAAAGGTGTTATCAACAATCAATGGAAGACCATGCTTATGAGCAAGGTCAGCCAAAGCGTCAATGTCGGGAATGTCGCTGTTGGGGTTGCCGAGAGTCTCAATATATATGCCTCTCGTGTTTTCTTTGATCGCATTTTCCACCTCGTTAAGATCGTGGATATTGACAAAGTCAGCCTCTATGCCAAAGCCGGGTAAGGTGTGCGCCAAAAGGTTATAGCTGCCGCCGTAAATAGTCTTTTGCGCCACAAAATGACCGCCACCAAGACCGAGAGCCTGTAATGTATATGTGATAGCAGCCGCACCTGAGGCAAGAGCCAAAGCCGCCTTTCCGCCCTCAAGGGCTGCCACTCTCTTTTCCAAAACCTCTTGAGTGGAGTTTGTCAATCTGCCGTAAATATTGCCTGAATCACTAAGTGCAAATCTTCCCGCAGCCTGCTCACAATCACGAAAAACATATGATGTGGTGGCATATATGGGCACTGCTCTGGCATCAGTTGCTGCGTCCGGTGTTTGCTGTCCTACATGGAGCTGTAATGTTTCAAATTTATATTTTGACATAAGTTTAATTTCCTTTCTTTAAGTGAGTGTAATTGGAGTGAAAAGGGAAGGTGGTGCTTTAAATTAAGCCAAAGTGGAAATTGAAAGCGCCCTAACTGACGAAACGGGAAGGTTGGCGGTGGGAGGGGGCGGCTCCACGAAAAATCCCATTGGTCAATGGGATTTTTCGCCCGTGGCGTTGCCACGGGCGGTTTTACCCCACTGTCGTGGGGTAAAACCGTGGAGCCGCCCCCTCCCACCTACCTGCTTATATACCGCCTACAAAAATTAAGCCGCCTAAATAAGCCTATCCATTTTACGCTACTGATATTTTTTCCACAATTCCCTTTAGATAATAATTTACTTTTTCACTTTCACATTCGACCAAAGCGGAAATTTGCTCTTAATAGCTCTTCAAAATATTTTAACATACTGTGCCTACTTTCCTATAGGGTTAAAACCTACCTTTTAGGTTGGTAGTAGTATAGCACTAAAAACCTACCTTGTCAATAGGCGGGTGAAAGATTTTTTATATATTTGCGCTGTAATTTTTTTAGCAACAGGCAACAAGTGTGTCTGGTAAAGCGTTGACAACCTATTTGTCAGCAATAAACAGGCAATATAAATATTTCACCTTTTCAAGGATTCCACTAATTTTCAAAGCAAGCCTATGGTTTATTTCTAAATCAGAATATTAACATCTAAAATAATATCCCAAACCTTTTGGCTTGGGATATTATTTATGGAGCGGATGACGAGGCTCGAACTCGCTACCTCCACCTTGGCAAGGTGGCGCTCTACCAGATGAGCTACATCCGCATATTAAGTTAAATGGCGACCCGGAACGGGCTCGAACCGTCGACCTCTAGCGTGACAGGCTAGCG
>CAZDEL010000029.1:0-23776 GCA_964504475.1 uncultured Faecalibacterium sp.
CGTATGCGGAAACATATCCACCGGTTGTATCCTTCTCACCTTATACCCATTCCTACAAAGGAAAAGTATATCCCTCTCTTGTGTTTCAACATTACACGAGACATATACTATTTTTTCCGGTGCAAGGGTTACTACACTTTTTAAAAACGGTATATCGCTTCCTGCTCTTGGTGGGTCCATAAAAACAACATCGACCTTTTCCTTTGCCTTTGCCATGTCAACCATAAACTTTCCTGCGTCAGCGCAGAAAAAGCGGACATTGTCAGCACCGTTGATTTTTGCGTTAACTATGGCATCTCTAACTGCGTCGGAGTTAAGCTCAACGCCGATTACCTGCTTAGCCTTATCCCGGGCAACAAGGCCAATAGTACCAATGCCACAATAGGCGTCAAGGACAGTCTGATTGCCTGTGAGAGAAGCAAAATCAATGGCAGTGCTGTAAAGCTTTTCAGTTTGCACAGGGTTAATTTGATAAAAGGACTTTGGTGATATTCTAAATCTCTTACCGCAAAGGATGTCTTCTATGTAGCCGCTGCCGTATAAAACTTCCTCTCTTTTGCCCAGTACCAAGCTGGTTTTAGCACCGTTGATATTCCAAATCACTGTGGTTATTTCTTCGTGAGCTTTAAGCAGCGCCTTTAAAAATTCCTTTTTAGCCGGAAAAATGCTGCTGCCTGTAACGAGTACCACCATGACCTCATTAGTCGCAAAGCCACGCTTGACTAAAACATGACGAAGAAAGCCCTTGCCTGTGTCCTCATTATAGGCGGTGAGCTTAAATTTCGGCAGCATATTTCTAATATCAACGATAATCTTGTCAGCAATTTTATCCTCTAACTTGCACTCGTCAACAAGGACAATATTGTGGCTGGAGGATTGATAAACTCCCGAGATTATTTTGCCGCCACGAGTCGTACCAAAGGCGGCTTGCACCTTGTTGCGATAGTGATAAGGCTCATCCATGCCTATAATCTCCTCAACATGGCAAAACTTGCCAAGGTGCTTTATGGTTTTTGCCTGCTTAAAGGATAGCTGCTGCTCATAGGTCATGTTTTGGAGCTGACAGCCACCGCATTTTTTATATAGGGGGCAGGCGTTTCCCTTACCCACTCTTTTGGGCGTACCCTGCCGAGATGAGGCAGGTGATTTTTTATTTTGAGGGTTGTGTTGCATTTTTTCCTCCTATAAATTTGGGCGAAGGTTATGCTTCGCCCAATGTAAATGCTATTACAGCTTCACTCCTGAATATCTCTTAACCATGCGCTTAATGGCAAATCTGAGTGCAATAACAGTTACGACCGCACATACGGCGGCAATGGGTTCACTTTGTTTTTTCATTATAAAAGCCTCCTTATATTTCATTAATTATCCTCTAAAATATTTAAATAATAGCTTAGTCTTTCATCTATATACCTTGCAAATAAATTTTCCATTGGAGCTAAATTATGATTTACATGATACTCGTCAAAGGCATTGTAATATGATAACCTATCCTTAAACTTAATATCTATTGGTGGATATCCTGCTTTCATTAATTCCATATTTACTAAGAGTCTGCCTGTCCTGCCGTTGCCATCGATAAAGGGATGAATAGCCTCAAACTCAATATGAAAGCGAGCTAATTTTGTCACTATGTGCTCTTGATTTTCTTCAAAGCTTTTTAAAAGCTCTTTCATCTTTTCCTCAATAATATATGGCTCCGGTGGCAAATGCTGTGCCCCCATGATGCGCACGGGCACCTTGCGATATACACCACGATCCTCCCTCTTATCACACAAAACAAGGAAGTGGATTTGCTTAATAGCTCTTTCACTCAATGGCTCATTATTCCTTACTAATTCACATATAAAGTCAAAGGCTTCCTTATGTCCGACAGCTTCCATATGATCCTTCAAAGGCTTTTTATCAATCGTTAAGCCCCTTAGAACTAAATCCGTTTCCCTTAAAGTCAAGGTGTTGCCCTCTATAGCATTTGAGTTATATGTGTATTCTATGGCAAAATCCTCATTTAGCCTTGACACCTCACCTGCCGTTAGGGGGCGTTTAAGATCCAGCTTCTTTTTCTTTTCGTCAATTATAGATAAAAGGCTATCAATAGATTTACTGTTTTTATCATCGGGCTTTTCTGCATTAGCAGGAATTTGCCAAATACGCCCACTCTTATATGCACCGATAATTTTTCCCTCAGCGCAAAGAGTGCGAATGTATCTGTCTGAAATTCCCCATTTTGCACTAGCCTGTTTTACACTCATAAACATAAATTAAGCCTCCTATCTGTAATAATTTTGTCTTATTAGCTCGTGGATATTATTTACAAAACGATGCTAAACCCATACCTATACTCTTTTCCTGCAAAGAGCTTATATTCATCAAGAGTATGTGCGCCCCAGCTATCATAGCCGCCTACACCCATTTGCCTCATAACCGCCCTGAAATAAAGCTTGTCACTGTCAGGCAATTGGAAGCTATGTGGTGCATCTTCAAGCTGGAAGGCAGTCCAGGGAGAAACATTTATTTCTATTTCTTTGTCAGCCTCAAAGGAGATTTCGTTATTTGTACCATAAAGCCTTGCTCGTCTTACGCCTGTTCTCTCACCATATTCCTGGGGCTTGAGATAGGGCACAAAAAGCTCATCTATTCCTATTTTATAAAGTCCTATATCGGCACTAAAGCATCTGTCAATATAGTTTTCATGTGGGCCTCTGCCAAGATATTCCAAATGCTTATATTCCTTTTTAAGTGGGATAATAATTGAAATTTCCGGAATCTCAGGCAAGGACTCGTGGGGCATAAAGGAGTAATCTATATGTACTCTGTCTCCGGTTATGGTGTAAATAAGTTTACCTGCACTTTCCGGCACTGTGGGAACAGTGAAGGCAACCTCAACGACAACATTGTCACCGTTTTCCTTTACCTTTTCTATGCCCATGTGGCAATTGTCCATGGCATATTTCCATGTGCCGCAACGAACAGCCTGCTTAGAGCCTCTGTCATTATCTGTAAGTGCTCGCCAAAAGTTAGGCTTAATTTCACCTGATAAAAGCTCCTTACCCTTCTTTTTAAGGGAATAAACTGCTCCGTTTCGTCTTGAGAAGTTAATTTCAATATCGCCGCCGAAAACGCATAAGGTTCCATAATTCTTTTTTATGTTCATTTGAGCTGTGCGCTTCTTTGGCTTTTTATTAATAAACTCATTGGCAATAAATTGCGCCTTAGCTATTTTATGTCCAACCTTTGCCCATGAGGTGTTTTCTTTAAGCTCAAAGAAAACATTTAAGTACCACTCATTGTCACAGTTAACCTTAAGAGCTAAGTCAACTTTTTTCTTTTCTCCAGGCTTTAGCTCTAATATCATATCGCCACTTGCCATAACACGGTTTTCGCTTATAGCCTGCCAATGAAGATTATATTCCTTTAAGTTAGTGAAAAGGAAAAGGTTTTCTATTTCTATTATGCCCTTTTTCACATTCACGGCCTTAAATCTCACATTTTGATAAAGCTGCTTGATTTCCTCGATTTTAGGGCTAAGCTGTCTGTCTGCGAAGACAAGACCATTGCCGCAAAATGAGCCGTCATGAGTGAACTCGCCACTGTCACCACCATAGCCGATAAAGGAAGTGCCGTCTTCATTTTTTATACGCACACCCTGGTCAACAAAATCCCAAACGAAGACACCGAAAAAGCCTCTGTATTTATCCATAAGCTGAAGATATCTGTCGTTGCCGCCACAGGAGTTGCCCATTGCATGAGAATATTCACACAGCATCCAGGGCTTTTCGGGGTGAGATATAATGTCCTTTTCTAAATCCCATGGTTTGGGGTACATCTGAGAATAAATGTCGGTGACATTTTTATTAAAGCAGAATTTGTCCTTGTCGCCCCAAATTGACTCATAATGAACAGGCCTTGTGGGGTCAACCTCATGAAGATAGTCATGCATTTTTAGGAAGTTTTCGCCGCCGCTGCACTCATTGCCCAAGGACCATATAATTACGCAGGGATGATTTTTGTCTCTTTGATAAAGAGATTCAATTCTGTCCATACACGAGGGCAGCCACTCCTTTTTGCCGTCGGGGAGCAGTGGAGTGTCCTCACCCATAAAGCGTGTACCATGGCTTTCAAGGTTGTTTTCATCTATAACATAAAGTCCGTATTCATCACAAAGCTCATACCAAATAGGTGCGTTGGGATAATGTGAGGTACGCACAGCGTTAATGTTATGGCTTTTCATTATGAGTATGTCCTCTATCATCATTTCCTTAGTCACAGCTCTGCCTGTGTCGCAGGAAAACTCATGTCTGTTTGTGCCCTTTAAAATGAGACGCTCACCGTTATAGTATAAGACACCGTCCTTTATTTCAATATGTCTAAAGCCGGTTTTTCCGCTGACAAACTCAATATACTTTCCGTCCTTGTCTCTAATGGAGATAACAACATTATAAAGATAGGGGTTCTCTGCGCTCCAAAGGAACACAAAGGGGATTGCCGCAGTGAGAGTGGCACTTTTGCCAGAAAAAATGCAAAGTGCATCTGTTGCGACCACATTGCCGTCCATGTCATAGACAGTCATTTCTCCTTCGGTACTGTCAGCCTCGCTGCCAAGAGTAATGTCGGCACTTATAACTCCACCCTTATATAAAGGCACATCAGGTGAAGCTGTAATTTTAAAGTCAGCTATATATTGCTCATGAGTGGCATAAATATAAACATCTCTGAAAATTCCTGCAAGGCGGAAAAAGTCCTGATCCTCAAGCCAGCTGCCTGTACACCAACGATAGACCTCCACAGCAATGGTATTTTCACCCTCCTTGATATATGGTGTTATATCAAATTCGCTGCATCTGAATGTGCCCTCACTATAGGCAATTTTTTCACCGTTAATATAAAGATAATATGCCGACTCAACACCCTCAAAGCAAATAATTACTCTATCCTTTTTAAGGTTGTCGGGCAAAATAAACTTTTTAATATAGCAGCCCACAGGGTTATATTCTGTGGGAGCTTCCGGTGGCTTTGGCTCCTGGATTCTCTCCCACGGGTATTGAACATTTGAATATATATGCTTATCATAGCCGAGACTTTGCCACGATGAGGGAACTGTAATAATATCCCATGATGTGCAGTCAAAGTCGGGCAAAGCAAAGCTTAACTCTCTTTCACGATATGAGGGATAAATTTTAAATCTCCACTCCCCATTTAAAAGGCAACATCTATCCGAGGACATTCTGTTACCTTTTTTAGCCTGAGACTCACTGCTATAGGGCATAAATGTGCTTTTTGATGGCAGACGGTTTATGCCTGTCACCTCAGGCAGATTTTGCCATTCGTTAAAGCCGTCAATTTTCATCTCTTTCTCCTTTTGTCATACTTATTTTAAGTTGACCTTGTGCTCCATAATATAGCCTGTTGCCACGAGAAGACCCACTGCCACAAGAGCGGAGAAAACAGTACCGCCAATGCCATAGGAAAGAAGCACATCAGACATACTAAACATATCCTCAAAGGCAAAGAAAACTCTGTCAGAGGTAACATTAAAGGTCAAGGGAATAATCTCTGTAAGCTTGTTGCTGATAATATTGACTGTCAAAAACAGTGCGAAGAAAAGTAAGCCTCCAAAAAGCTTTGGGTGAGACTGGAAATGTCTCGTATTAGCTACAGTTACAGTGAAATATACATATCCTAAATAGGTCAAAATCGTCAAAAGTGCGAGCACAGCCACTACAATTATAAACTCAGCTACAACAGTACCGGAAGGGAGATAATCACCAAGACCTATAGTAAACACTGAGGCAAAGTCGCTTAAAAAGCTGTCGGTCTTATCCTTAGCATAAAGGTAGATTATGCCGTAAGTGCCTGCCATGACAAAGAAGCTGACTATAATCCACATAAAGGACACAATAAGCTTTGAAATTAAAAGAGTGCTGCATTTAACGGGTAAGGTAAAGGTGAGATAGCCCTGTCTTCCGTAAAGTGTATCATAGAAGTTTTTGATTATGGAAACCAAGGTGACAACTATACATGCCATGCCGGCGATATAAAGTCCAAAGCAGGCCATAATGCCAAGCCATGTGGTGTCTGAAAGCATTGACAGACCTATAACGCCGATAAATGCGGCAATAGCAATATATATTACCATTGTGTACCTTGCCGAATGTTTTATTTCGTGCTTTAAAAGTTTACCAAGCATAAGAGAATACCTCCTTAAATACTTCCTCAACTGTCTGTCCCTTTTCTCTTATTTCGTTGACATGGGAGTTGACAATGACCTTGCCGCCACTAATCATAAGCACACGGTCAAAGATTCTTTCAACATCGTTTATAAGATGTGTGGAAAGAAGCACTGTTGAATTTTGAGCGTAGTTATCCATTATGAGGTCAAGTATTGCGCTTCTTGCCGCAGGGTCAAGACCGCCTAAAGGCTCATCTAAAATATAAAGCTTTGCTTGACGGCACATGACAAGAATAAGATTGAGCTTTTCCTGCTGACCCTTTGACATGGTCTTAAGCTTTTGATTTGGGTCAAGTCCAAAATCGACGACCATTCTTTGAGCCTTTTCCTTATCAAAATCACTGTAAAAATCTGCGAAGTATTGTATTGCGTCTGTGGGCTTCATCCAATCGGGCAAATATGATTTGTCCGGAAGAAATGCCACTATGCTCTTTGTGTAAGCACCCGGCTCCTCATTTGCAATCTTTACCATGCCTGTGTGGTCCTTAATAAGACCTGTGAGTATTTTAATTAATGTTGTCTTTCCGCAACCGTTAGGGCCTAAGAGGCCTACAATTGAGCCTTCCTCAATTTCAAAGGTTACATCATCGAGAACAACCTTTTTGCCATAGGACTTTTTAAGTCCCTGAGCTTTGATTATAGCTGACATAATTTTCACCTTTCCTGTGTTATCATTTTATTTCTTTAAGGCTATAAGCACCGACAAAGCACCCCAAATAAGCTGAAGTCCTATTATTACATAGGGGCTCATAAACGCCGGAACGCCAATTATAACCGAAAGAATAAGCATTATAAAGGCAAGCACCTGACCTGCCGTGTGCATATACAGCACAAATTTGTCCTTTTCACAAAGAGCCTTTGCTGATATTGCAAGATTGAAAAGGCTCTTTTTGCGCCCTGAGCAAATGAGACTATTGCTTTGACGCATTGACCTGTTAAGTCTATATTCGTCCATAAGCTCCGAAGCGTCCTCGGAAAGTATTTTAACCGACGAAACATCTGAGCCTAATTTAAGAGACACAAGGCTTTGTGTGAGACATGGGTCCTTTGTGGTCAAAAGCAGCACGAGAGAGCTTTTATTAAAGCCGACTGCCGCCTTACCTAAGGATGGAATTATATTATATGCGACCAAAAAGGTTGCGCTTAAAATGCCGTCAACAACAACATACATTGCGCTTTTTCCGCCGGCATATTTTTTCTCCTCGTCTTTGCTTGGAGCGTCAATGTTGTTTTTTATGAGCATTTTTCTGTTGCCCACCATGACCTGTCTTCCGGCGCATGAGCAGCTATAGCCTAAATTTTCCTTATACTCCAAATCAAAGGCCTCGGGCAGCTCACCCTCAATAGTTTCCTCAAAGGCTCTAAACTCGCCCCACAAAAGGCTGCCACTCTCCTTTAAGGTTGCCGCTGCAAGCACAGCGCAGTCATGGGTGGAAAGTCTGCTGCCTCTTACTGCGCGGAACTTTGACACCTTAGCGGTGAAAACGTCAGACGCGTCCATAGCAATAGCCGATGCCTTTTCCATGGTTTTAAGTCCCTCATAGGATGTCACCGCAGCGAAGCTACTGTTGATTTTTTTGCTCTCAATATATAAGAGCACTGTCCTTGCGCCCTCGCACATTATAGGGCCGCAAAGGCAAATACAGGAAACAATGGCTGTGACAAACATAATAGCGTCCTTGCTTCTTATCATTATGACAACGCCGGCAATGAGACTTGCCGCAAGGACTGTCAAATGCAATAAATTATAAAATTTATCCTCACCGCTGCGTTTGCCAAAATCACCGTTTAAGCCGCTAATAGTGTCAGCCTGAGCGCAATAGAGCACCTTGTCACAGTTTTTCTTGCCAAGACCCTTAGATAAAACTGAGCGGTCAAGCTTGTTTTCCACGCTTTGTATGCTTTGAAGCTCGGGACACTTCACCGCAACGCTAAGATTTCTAAGAGCAATTTCACTTTTAAATTTTTCACTTAGGACAGCTGCCACAAGAGACAATGAAAAATATACCGTATAAACTCTAACCTGCGTCACTCCCGCCTTTTTAAACAGCATTAGCACGAGGGTGTGTACCAGCACAAACACCAGCATGAAAAACAGCCCTGTGTTACTGTCAACCTTAAAGCCCTTGAGAGTTTTAAAGGCCTGCACTATTCTATCGTACCCTGCCGCACAGGATAGGAGAAGAAGTATTATATTAACAAGGAAAAAGATTTTTCCGTCATTTTTAAACAAAAACTCAACAGGCCCCTCAGGCACATAAAATGACGGCAAAGCCGCAACAACACCACTAATCAGGGTTATTACTATCAAAAGTATAAGCTGTATTTTTTGTCTTGCTAACTGTCCGTTGAGATTTTTAGCTAATTCCTTTGCTTTCATTGTCACTTCCTCCTTCTTCTTTTTATTAGCTTTATCAAGGATGTTTTCCGCACTTTTGCCACCGGCGGTAAAAACTCCCCTTTTCTTTTTTGACTGCGCTCTTTCCACAGCCTCAAAAATATCCTCACCCTGTGAGGGCTTAACATCATCAGCCACACTAACTCCGGTTTTGCCTGTTGGCACTGCCTCAAGTAAGGTTTTATCCTCAGTCTTTTTTGAGAGCACCCTAAAGTTTTGCATAAACTTTTTGCTTTGCTGAGCGTTTTTTTCTTTCTTCTCGGCATCAGCAAGATATGTGTCCTCATTATACGGCACATACTCTTGATTATCTTTCTTAGCTTCCGTTATAATAACTCGCTTTTCCGCCTGCTCGTCCTGAGCTATTTCCGCCGCAGACGCTTTTGTTATTGGGGTCATACCAAGGCTTTTTAAAAGCTCATCAAAGGAGCCTATATATTCACTGCCTGCAAGGGAGCTTTCCCCTGATGGAGAAGAAAAAACACCTGAAAAGCTGTCGGAGCTATTCTCCTGAGGCTCTTGAGACACTAAGGTGTCGTGTTCTTTACTTTCTTGTGTCATTGTCTTTTACCCTTTCATTTTGCCTTTATGCCCAAGCGTTGTCTTGCGACCTCATACATAACTACGCTTGCGGCTACACTCGCATTAAGAGAGGTGATTTTTCCTCTCATGGGAAGCGATAAAACAAAGTCGCTTTTCTCTTTTATTAAGCGGCTAACACCTGAGCCTTCAGAGCCAACCACTAATGCCACACCGCCGGAAAAATCCGTCTGGCACCAATTTGAGCCGTCCATATCAGCACAATATACCCATATGCCTCTTTTTTTAAGCTCATCCAAGGTGGAGGCAAGATTGCCGACTCTCACTACGGGTACATATTCCACTGCACCTGCCGAAGCCTTGCCGACTGCCCAGGTAAGTGATGCGTTTCTTCTCTTTGGGATTATGACTCCATGTGCGCCTGTACATTCGGCACTTCTGATAATTGCGCCTAAGTTGTGAGGGTCTTCAAGCTCATCACAAACTATAATAAATGGGTCTTCCCCTCTTTCCTTTGCCAAGTCAAAAATGTCCTCAAGCTCAGCGTACTCATGCACAGCCGCATATGCCGCAACGCCTTGATGATTGCCTTGACCGCACATAAAGTCAAGCTTCTTTTTGTCAGTCTCCTTTACGACTATGCCTCTTTCCTTGCACTCGGCTATTATTCTGCCTATTGAGCCGTTTCTTTCTCCCTTGACCACGAGGAGAGTATCAATAGCCCTTTCACTTTTAAGAGCCTCTAAAACAGCGTTTCTGCCTATTATTAAATCAGTATTTTCACGGTCATTTCTATTATCCATGAGGTAACCTCCGATTTATACTTATAATCGATTAATTATAACACAGCAGATTTTATTATTTTTTATAATTTAGAAAATACCCTTTTATGTGAGAGAAAACAATGAAAAATTCATATAAAATAAAAAAATTAAAAAAAGAATTCTTAAAAACACTTGAAACTTTCCTCGTTTATTGGCATAATGGTGAGTGTAAAAATAATAACAGATTTCAGGTGTAAATATGATATTTAAAAAGGGCAAGGATTTTCCCTCGAACTTTGAGTATATAATCGTCGGCTTGGGAAACCCCGGCAGACAATATGAGACCACTCGCCACAACACGGGCTTTATTTGCATAGACCGCTTGGCTCAAAAGCACTCTATCTCAATTAAAAAGCTAAAGTTTAAGTCTATTATTGGTGAGGGCAGAATTCAAGGCAAGCGTTGCCTTCTCATAAAGCCTCAAACCTTTATGAACTCCAGTGGTGAGGCCGTAAGAGATGCGTCAGAGTTTTATAAAATCCCGCCGGAGAATATTATAATAATCTACGACGATATTAGCCTTGACCCCGGCAAGCTTCGCATAAGACGAAAAGGCTCTGACGGTGGCCACAACGGAATAAAAAGCATTATCTACCATTTAAAGAGCGACAATTTCCCCCGTGTTAAGGTGGGTGTGGGTGCAAAGCCAAACCCGGAATACGATCTTGCCGATTGGGTGCTCTCCCACTTTTCCACAGCCGAGGCAAACCTTGTCAAGCAGGCGGCAGACAATGTGGTAGGCGCAATAGAGCTTATGGTGCAAGGCAATATAGACAAGGCCATGAGCGATTACAACAGCTGATAAAATGAAGAATAAATATA
Source organism: uncultured Faecalibacterium sp. (assembly GCA_964504475.1). Classification (GTDB taxonomy): domain Bacteria; phylum Bacillota; class Clostridia; order Oscillospirales; family Acutalibacteraceae; genus UBA6857. The sequence goes on from CAZDEL010000029.1 coordinate 10,814, forward strand.
TTACCTTAGGCACTGCCTTAGCCTTCACGGCAAACTTTTTGCTTTTTGCCGTGAAGCTTTATATTGGCCTGAGCGTCAACAGCATAAGCATTTACTCAGATGGGGTGAATAATCTTTTTGACAGCCTTTCCGGCCTTTTAAGCTTTATATGCCTAAGCCTGCTTTTAAAGGGCGCAACCCTATCGTCAAAGAGCCTCATTAAAAAAAGTGAGGAGCTTTTGTCATTTATAGTCAGTGTGGCAGTTGGCATAACAGGCTTTTCCTTCGCATATTCCTCAGCTGAGCGTCTTATGTACCCTACACCTGTGTGGTATCAGAAAAAATATCTCTATATTCTTTGTGCCACAGCAGCAGTTAAGCTTATATTGCATTTTATATTCCGTTATCTATATAAAAAGAGTAGCTCTACCTTATTAAAGGCCATATCCCTTGATTGCATTTTAGACTTTTTTATAACGGGCGTGACTGTTTTAAGTCTCATTTTATCCTCAAAGGGTACTTATAGCATAGATGCCTTTTGCGGCATAGGCATTAGCATTTTCCTTATTGTTTCCGCAATAAGAATGATAATCTTCTCCGTTAAGAGTTTATTGTGCTTTGTGCCAAAGGAAAAAAGGCATGAGCTTGAAGAAGAGGTCTTTGACCTTTACGGCAAGGATAAGGTTAAGGATATAACCTTTTTCAGTGGCGGCGACACAGTGTCAGCCTTTATAGAGGTTTACTCGCGTACCGATGAAAACTCAGAAAAAGAAAGACTTAGTAAAATTGAAAATGAATTGGGAATTTCCCTTCATATAATTTTAAACGAAAGGAGCGCACAGACTTAACAGTGCGAATATTAAAATGAAGACAAAAGAAAACCCTAAGACAAAAAAGAAGACCGGCAAAGGCAAAATTGCCTTAAAGGTCATTGGCGTAATTTTTGCTGCGCTCATTGTTTTTATTGCTGTCACAGCGGTTATCACCCTTGTGGGCAATAAGGCAAATCACGAAAAAATCTCAGCCTTTTCTAAGGTTGTAACAGAAAAGCAGCTTGTGCCCGAAAAGGACGAAAACGGTTATTGGACCTTCACCACAGACGAAGAATTAAAGGTTATGCAGCTGACTGATGTCCACATTGGTGGCGGCTGGATGAGCCTTAAAAAGGACGCTATGGCACTAAACGCTGTGGCTGCTATGGTGGCCGCTGAAAAGCCCGACCTTGTTATTGTCACAGGCGATATTGCTTATCCTGTACCCTTCCAGGCCGGCACATTTAACAACCTTTCCTCTGCCAAGCTTTTTGCACAGCTTATGGAGCAGCTGGGCGTTTATTGGACAGTGGTTTTCGGTAACCACGACTCAGAGCTTTACTCCTACTACAACAGAGCTAAGGTGGCTGATTTTTACGAGAACTCAGGCTTTGAGCATTGCCTTTTCTCAGCAGGTCCTGAGGAGGTTGACGGTCAAGGCAACTATGTTATCAATGTTAAAAACAGTGACGGCATTATTACACAAAGCTTATTTATGCTTGACTCTCACTCATATGTTGACGGTGACTTTTTAGGCATATTCTGGAAATATGACAACATCCATGAAAACCAAGTGCAATGGTATAAGGACACAGTAAATGCTCTCAACAAGGAAAACAACGCTCGCCTTAAGGAGTTAGGCAAAGAGGAAAACAGTAATATTAAATCTGCTGCATTTTTCCACATTCCTCTCACAGAGCAAAGAGACGCATGGTACGAATATAGAAATGCAGGCTATAAGGACACTGAAAATGTAAAGCTTCACTACGGTGTTGCCGGTGAATCAGGCGACACAGTTTATTGCGGCATAAGTGAGGATAATATGTTTGAGACTATGCAGAAATTAGGCTCAACACAGGCTGTTTTCTGCGGACATGACCACAAAAACAACTTCTCTCTTGACTATAAGGGCATACGCTTAACCTATGGCATGAGCGTTGACTATCTCGCATATCCCGGCATTTATAAGTTAGGCATACAGCGTGGCTGTACTATGATAAGCTTTTATCCTGACGGTAGCTTTGATTGCACTCAGGAAAGCTATTATCAAGATAAATATGAAAGCGTATATGAAAAGGAAAGCGTCACTATGGTAGAAGTGACCTACGCTGAGTAATGGAAGAATAAGAAGAACACCCCACTGATTTTGACGGTCAGTGGGGTGGTTTTTGTTGGTGAGAGAATAGACAAAATTTATAAAACCAATCATTCTTAAATTCAAATTGTATACTCATAGGAAAAGTGAATTTTCACTTTTTTCACTCTTCCAGAGTGAATATTCACCCGATTTTCACTTTTTTCACTCATATTTTCACCCGAAACTAACTAAGCTAAAAATCACTCGGCAAAGCTAACATATGTTAACTCCCCTATCCACTTCGGCAGCAGTACAAAAAAAGCACCTCATAAGAAGTGCTTTTTCTATCATTCAAGTATGTAAATATCAACATTCCTTCTGCCAAATTGCACACAGGAATTATATGAGCGCATATAAAGGTCAACCACTGTGGAGCTGTTATTTACAAAGCCACCGGTGTCGCCGGCAATAGCATATCCATAAACCCAATTGCCATCACTTGAGACAATATACATTTTTGTGCCATAGGGTATTTGCCTTGGATTGACGGCAACAACACCGGGCTGTGCTCTCCTACCCGTTGATGTCACTGTGCCTGTGCAATAGGCTGTAGCCTTGCCTGTTATCTTCTTTTTATAGTTAATGGGTCTGTCGTTTTCGTCAAGCTCAATAGTATATGGCGGCACAAGCTCCGATATAACCTTCGAGGATACACTGCCACCATAAAGGCTTCCCTTTGAGCCTCTGACGATAACCTTGGTGGTAGGTTTAACTTTTACATCTGTCTTAATTTTTTCGGTCTTAGCCTTTTTGCCATCTATATATGTGTCACGATAATAAACTGTTGCCTTGCCGTTTTTGCCCTTGGTTTTAACAGTGACTTCCTCATAATACTTACTGTCATCATATTCTAATTTAGTCTCGTACTCTAAGGTGACTGTCTTTTTATACTCCTTATATGTCACTCTTTGCACTTTAATTTTTGTGCTTGAGGTAATTTCCTTTGTGAGCTTTGGCGTGACTATATCGTCCTCGCCTAAAATGATTCCGGCTTTTTTTAATATCTCCTGTGTGGTACCGCTGACAGTATTAATGCTTTTAGTTTTGCCATCGACTGTGATTTTAACCTTAAAGGCTCTTTCGATTTTCAGCTGCATATCCGACGATATAATATTATACATACCTAAGCTAAGCTCGTCGCCCTCATTAAGCTTAATATCAGCTTTTTCAATAGCGTCTTTTGCTGTACCGGTAACGGTGACTATTTTAACAAGCTTGTCCTCATCATATATAAGCACCTGATGAGGTTTTGCGATAATAATAAAGCCGCCGTCTTCACTTGAAAAATAGTCTGTAATAAGCTTATCCCCCTCATTTAGCTTAAATGAGGTATGGCTTATAATAGTCTTAGGGTCGGCAGAAACGCTATAAACATTTTTGGTTTCTCCGTCACACATAACAGTTGTTTTAATTATATTTTCTGCTGCAAAGGCACTTCCCGTTAAAAGAAGTATAAGCACTGAAACTGCTATTATTACCTTTAGTCTAAAGGAATTAATCTTTTCACCGGCAGGTATAATTCTTGCTTTCACGGTATGTCTCCTTTCATACAAAATCATTGGTATTATACTTCATTCCCTACTAAAAGTCAAATTTATCGAACAAATGTTCTAAAAATCATTGACAAGCTTAGATTTTTAATATAAAATTATAAGTGTGGCAACCGCAAAGGTCACTATATAAACTGCTGTCATTATTATTGTGACAGGCAGTTTTTTATTTTATCAAAAAAACAGGAGGATATCTATGTATAGATTTCTAAACTTAATATCATTGTATATCGCTGCTGTTTTATTCACAGCGGCAATATTATTAAGGGAGGCAATTTATGGCTAAGAACTATCTCACATACCCATGCAAATATATGCGTATAACTCAAAGCTATAATGGCAATGTGTCACACAAGCCTCACACCACAGGTGATATAAAGGACTACCCTATTGATGATGGCTGTGAAGACACTAAGAAAAGCTATATTTATTGTCCATGTGACAAGATGCTCATTAGACGCATTTATGGTGTTGGTACTTCCGGCACGAACACCATATGGTTAGAAAGTGCCACCAAGGTTAGCTTTGCCGACGGCACAAATGATTATTGCACTATGCTCATAACCCACCCTGACGACAATGAGCTTAAAAGGCTTAAAGTAGGCGGCAGCTTTAAAAGAGGTGAGCCTATTTGCAAAGAGGGCAAGGACGGAGCTACAGCATATCATTTTCACATTAGTGCAGGCAAAGGGAAAATCTCCGGAAAGGGCTGGAAGAAAAACTCCAATGGCAAATGGGTACTCACCACAACAAAGGGTGCATATAGACCTGAAAGTCTCTTTTATATTGACAAGGCTTTTACCACTGTTTTGTCAAGTGGCAATCTTAATTTTAAGGAGCTTCACCTCACCTATTCGGCAGGGTACTATAAAGTGAACACGGCGGCACTTAACCTAAGGCAAGGCCCGGGCACAAAATATAAAAAAGCAGGCATAATATATTTTGGCAAAAAAATCAAGGTCGTTGACTTTAAAGCTAATTGGGGCAAAATGGAAAATGGCAATTGGGTTTGTCTTGACTATTGTGAGGCGATAAAATGAGCGAGACAATAGCAGTTGCGATTTTGAGCCTTTTGGGTACACTTTTTGGCAGCTTTGCAGGGATTATAACCTCAGGGAAGTTGACAAATTATCGTCTGAGCGAATTAGAAAAGCGAGTAGAAAAATTAGGCAAGCTAATAGAAAAGACCCACTCACTTGAAAAAGAAACCTCACTTTCAAAGGAAAAGCTGAGGCTCGTAGAGCAACGAGTGGGCAATTTAGAAAAAACAGCAATGCAATTAAATTAAGGAGAATGTAAATGAATTTTGACTTAACAAATATTATCGAATGTGTAATAGGCATAATCAGCGCACTTATAAGCGCATTTCTCATACCCTACATCAAAAACAGCCTAAATGAGACAAAGCGCTCACGGCTGATTTATTGGACAGAGATAGCGGTCAAGGCAGCAGAGCAGCTTTACGGCAGCAAGACAGGCAAGCAAAAGAAGGAATATGTCACCGCATTTTTGCTATCAAAGGGCATAGTGGTGGATATTGACGAGGTAACAGCCTTAATTGAGAGTGAGGTTTATAAGCTGACAAAGGCAGGTGAAAAGGCAATGGACGAAAAGAAAGCAGCATGATGGGGAAAAGCTAAGATAAGATAATAAGACAGCCGGTTGTGCGAGGGCATAACCGGCTGTTGTGGGGTTTGGGTACTCTGCCGAAAAGGGAGAGTGGGTGGTGGGTAATCTCACTATTAGCATAAGAATAATTGACATATCAAGCATTGTCAGCGAAACAGCGCTTAAAGCTATTGCTGACACGGAGAATGTTATAATGGTTATGGCAATATAATCCGGTGAGAACAAGAAAAAATCACGCTGCAAGGTAGTTTACAATAAGACAGTAATCTATGATTAACGGGAAGTCGGCATAAGCAATCATGCCCCTTCCCGAAAATAATATTATACTGTATTTCTCCATAAAACAATTCAATTGAAATCTATAGATATAGTAAGTTTGGAATTAGAATATGTAGCTGAAATTTCTCCATTCATTCTTTCTACAAGGGTTCTTGCTATTGAAAGTCCAAGCCCTGTTGATGTTCTTGCGTTTTCAACAGTATAAAATCGGTTAAATAGCTTTTTTACCTGTGTTTCATCAAGACTTGAAGCAGTATTGGAAAAAGAAATTACACCTGAGTCATTCAACTCTATTTGTAAATCGCCATCACTGTATTTAACTGCATTACTCAGTATATTTAAAAGGATTCTTGAAAGTGCGGTTTTGTCAAGAGTTCTCTCAATTTTTTTATTTGTTATTTTAAGCTCCGGCGTAATATCTCTTTTTTGTAAAGCGACATAATATTCCGCAATGCTTTCTTCTAATGCACTGTTTAAAGATACTTTCTCTAAGTTCAGTTTTTCTTCCTTGGAAGTAACAACAGAATAGTTAAATAGTTCATCAACAAGTTGTTTTAAGGTTTTAGTTCTGTGTTTAATAATAGCTAAATATTTTTTTGCTTCATTTGGGTTTTCTGTTTCCTCAAGCAGCTCAAGATATCCACAAATCGCAGTTAGTGGTGTTCTTAAATCATGAGAAATATTGACAATAGCATTTTTCAGTTCAATATCTCCTTGAGTATAGCGGTGGCGCAATTCACGAATAAGAGCTAAATCTTTGTTGAGAGTGTCAGCCAAAGAAACCATATCTTTATCACGGCAAGAGACATCAATAAGAGTATTTGTGTCCTGTCTCAATTTTTCTTTAAAGCTATGTTCAATTCCTCTTGCTGTTCTTTTTACAAGATATAGTTTGACAGCGAGAAACACAACTGCCAAAGAGAGCAAAATTATAACTATAAAGAGAAAGTATTTCATAACAAAGCTCCTTGATTTTAATTGATGCTTTTTCTTTTGAAAATATAAACACCCAAAACGGTTATAAATATTGAGAAACATAAAGAATATATAGGATTAGCTGCTGCCAGCACATCAAGCGGTGATACAATTGGCTCATCACTTTCACCTTTGGTAGAAAATTTACTGACAATATATATGCTGTCATCACTATTGTTTACCCAGATGTTTGCAATAGCAGAAAGCTGTGTTGTAGGTAAAACAGAATTAGCAAGCTCCAAAGCAATTCTTTTAGTTCCGGTAGGATAGGTTGGATTCGGATATTCACGGTAAGTTAAGGTTGAGTTTTCAGGAATCATACTAAAGCCGTCGTATTCTTCGCCGTTAACAGTTGCTATCTCACGGTTAAGCTCAGGTTGTCCAAGTTCTCCACTGACATATGAAGTTGCAAAAAACATAGTAGCTGAAACAGCTATACAAATAACAGCAGCAACAGCTTTTTTGGTTGTTAAAGTCGAAATAAATGTTGATATAGCACTGAATACCATTGAAGTTACTAACGCAATAAGTATGAAAGTCAAATAAATACTTAAAGGTATTTTCTTTTGTAAAACAACGCCGATACCACAAAAGAGAAATGCAAGTGTTATTGAAAGAGCTATAACAGAAGTTACAATTGTATTAGACAAATAAATGCTTTTACGGGAATATCCGGTTATAATTTTATTTCTTATAACACCGTCACTATAATCGGTACAAACAAAAAAACTTGTAATAATCGAAACCACAAAGGCAATAACAGGAATCTCTTGGAGAGGAAATACCATGCACTCATTTTCAGCAGATAAAAGCGATGAATATGTAACTATACCTTTATATAAACAAAAGCCGGTAACAAACGCTAAAAATGACAAAAACAGTTTGTCTTTGCGTAATTTATATAAATCAGCATAAAGCAAATTAGCCATTCTCTTTACCTCCAACAAGATTGATATAAAAGCTCTCAAGGCTTTCATCGTGATTTTCAATTGAAATAACTTCACAGCCCCGCTGTAACAGTTGTGCTGTTATTAAAGATATAGATATATCTGCGTATATATCAGCTTCGTTATGAGAAATAATCTTATATTCAATTTTAAGTTCATCAAGGACACGAATTAAAGCTGCACCATTGCTGACTTTTATTCTTAAGCGTTTATTACACGCTTGTTCAAGCTCTCTTGATGTAATTTCCTTAATAATTCTGCCTTTGTCAATAAAGCCGTAATGAGTTGCAAGCTTTGAAAGCTCATCAAGATAATGGCTTGAAATTAATACTGTTATTTGTTTTTCTCTATTGAGCGTTAAAATAAGCTCTCTTATTTCAACTATACCCTGTGGGTCAAGACCATTTATAGGCTCGTCCAAAACTAAAAAATCCGGGTCGCCTGCGAGGGCTATTGCAATACCGAGTCTTTGTTTCATGCCGAGAGAAAAGTTTTTAGCTTTCTTATTGCCGGTACTTTCCAATCCTACCATTTCTAATTTTTCATCAATGTCATCAAAGGAAGGAATACCTAATATGCGGTACTGCTGATACATATTCTCTTTTGCAGTCATATCAAGATAAATTGCAGGTGCTTCAACTATTGCACCCATTCTTCTGCGAATTTTCAAAATATTCTTATCTTTATAATCTTTGCCATATAAAGAGTATGTACCGTCAGTTGGATTTTGCAAACCGCTGATGATACGGATAAGTGTTGTTTTTCCTGCACCATTTTTACCGACAAAGCCGTAAATCGCTCCTTTAGGCACATTCATAGACAGATTATCCAAGGCTTTGAAGTCTTTATACTTTTTACTCAAAGCATTAGTTTGAAGAACAAACTCCATATTTTCAACCTCCTTAACAAGATAACTATATCCTAAACCATAACAGTTAAGAAAATGGTAATGGAAAATGTTAAGATGTGGTAAAGATTTATTTCATTTTAAAACCGATACCCCATACAGCCTCAATATAATCGTCCCCTGAAGCATCGCTGAGTTTTTTTCTCAAATTGCTTATGTGTACCTTAAGAGAGCTTTCAGTACAATCAGGTGTATCAAAGCTTATGAGATTGAGAAGATGAGATTTTGTAATGACCTGTGTAGGATTTATCATCAGTTGCTTTAATATTGCGTACTCAGTTTTTGTGAGTCTCACATTGGTACCATCAATGTAAACAGAATGAGCTGCCGTATTCATTGTGATATTTTTATAAGCAATACTCCTATTTTTTGCCATTGGATTGCGAAGTTGAACTTCTATTCTTACAAGCAACTCTCTTATATCAAAAGGTTTAGTTATATAATCCACAGCGCCTTGCGAAAGCAGCTCAACTTTATCTATGACATCAGTTTTTGCACTTACTACTATTACAGGCAAATTTTTAATTTTGGGTAATAATTCTTCACCTGTAAGCCCCGGAAGCATGAGATCAAGCAAAATCAAGTCCACAGCAGAAGATTTAAGCACTAAAAGAGCCTCAGTACCGGAATATGCTCTTAACACATCATAGCCGTTTTTTCTTAAAGCGTCTTCAACCATATTGCCGATATAGATATCATCTTCAATCACCAAAATTTTTTTCATAATAGAACCTCTTAGAAATATAAAAATATTCGCATTAAACCAAACACATGGTACTCGTAGTGTAGCAACTTTTATTTTACAATGTTTTCTGAAATTTCTCTAAGCTTTGTCTTATAGATATTCCGTGAGATTATTATACATTAAAAGCTGCAATAAACACAATATTATAAGAGTTAAGATTAAGTAAAGATTTTGCGATATAATCTAAATAGAGCCTACAAAAAATAAAAGTAAAAGCAAGCAATTGCTTAAATTCAACTGCTTGCTTGATAAATTCATTTTAGGGATTTTATCCCAACTATTGATATAGCGCCAAACTTTTGTAGATTTTAAATATATCATCTTACACCTTTTCGGCAGAGCTCACAAACAATCTAACCCACATCACATCCCAATAAGTGCAAGAAGTTTTATGAAAATATCACGGATAAATTGGAAAACACGCTCAAAAATTGAGAGCTTATAATCATTGCCGCTTTTTTCATTGGTTTGGAGTGATAACCAGCTTATTATGCCATTGGGATGCTCAAAGGAAATCTTATTGCCTGCGGCATCATATGTGCGTGAATAATAAAACTCCTCATTTGTGTCCATAAACATATCATTTGTCACTGCACCCCAAATATAATGCTCCTTATCAATGGCATCCTGCTTTATGTTGGAGGACCATATTGCCTGTGTGAAGGCGGTAAGGCGTACCCCCTCAGGACGGTTAGTAATGCTCTTGAGATAATCGAAGCTGACCTCAGCCATTGATGTTTGTGCTGTAACATAAAAATCCTTATCACAGTTAAACATCCAAATTGAGGTGTTACTAAGCTTTGCAAGTTCACTTGTGGTTGGATTATAAAGTGGCGCTATAGGCATAGCTGCCGCAAAAAACTCAGGATATCTTGTAACCATATGCCAAACCATAGAGCCACCTGTTGAGTAACCGCTTATGTAAATGCGTGAGGTATCAATTTTATCACTGTAAAGAGCAATAAAATAATCAATCGTAGCTTTAAGTGAGCTGCAACCTGTCTCGTACCAATTGTGGGTGATATCCTTAGATGATCTCGGTGCTAAAAGGAAGGCTCCACCGGCATTTTTAAATCGAGCTTGATACTCATCTGATGCCCAGTTGCTAAAGCGGTACCAGTCAAGCTGTGCTCTTGGTAGATCGCCTGATTTTGCCCCATGAAGCCATATCATAAGAGGATACTTAGTATTGCCTCTTATCTTAGGCGCATAATAAACATAATCAAGCTCGCCCGGGCACTCACCGTCAAGGAATCGCTCATTTAATTCATCATTACTCACAGGCAAAAGCTCTGCTGCTGCCGTGAAGGATAAGGCTATGCATGACATAAAAATCATTGCACATAAAAAAATAGAAAGAAGCTTTTTCATTTTCTTTTTCCTCCTAAATTAAAGTTAAATTTATTATAATATTATAACATATATACGATTTTAGCATACCACCATTTTCCAAAAAAATCAAGATAAAATTTATGCTTCATCAAAAAAATTTTCCCCTTATTCCACTTTTGCCACTCTCCTCACCTTTTCGGCAGAGTACCACCCACCAAATGTGTTAGAAAAAGTGTTAGAAGTGCCGCACCTTATTTCCAAAATAGAAATATCTCAAACAAAAAAACAACTGCTGAAAACCTTACATTCTCAACAGTTGTGTTTCTGGTGGGCAGGGATGGATTCGAACCATCGAAGTCGTTGACGGCAGATTTACAGTCTGCTCCCTTTGGCCACTCGGGAACCTACCCATATTAAAATTGGAGCTGGTGGACGGACTCGAACCCCCGACCTGCTGATTACAAATCAGCTGCTCTACCAACTGAGCTACACCAGCTTATTGACTATCGACTTGATTACTCCCGTCGAACGCTTGAATATAATATCACAACCTTTAAAATATGTCAAGTGTTTTTTCAAATTTTTTTGATATTTTTTGCAAAAAATCTCGCAAAGGATTTTTCTTCCCTTTTTAAGTGATTTTTTCAAAATTTCCTACACCATAACCGTCCTCAATTATATAACATAATCCCCTATTTTCACGCATATTTTTTAAGGAAATGTATGCTATATAATTGAAAGGTCGTATATCATGGCAACTCTCCTTGACACAGTCCGGAAAATCAATCTCTATCTTTCAGATTACATACTCGTCTTTCTCCTTGGCGGCAGTGGCTTGTTTTTTACATTTAAAACAGGCTTCGTCCAGTTTAGGTGTCTGCCTAAGGGGCTTAAAAAGGTCTTTGGTGCTCTCGGCAAAAAAGACAATAAATCCTCCCCTTGCGCTACCAGCTCATTTCAAGCTCTCACAACAGCAGTCGCCGCTCAGGTTGGTACGGGGAACATAGTTGGTGCTTGTGGCGCTATACTCCTTGGTGGGCCGGGCGCAATCTTTTGGATGTGGGTTATTTCCTTATTTTCCATGGCGACTATATATGCCGAAGCCGTTTTAGCCCAAAAGACACGCATTATCCAAAGTGACGGTACAATTGCCGGCGGCCCCGTATACTATATTAAGAGCGCTTTTTCGGGTACGGCGGGGAAGGTTATCTCCGGCTTTTTTAGTCTTGCCACCATATTAGCCTTGGGCTTTATGGGGTCAATGGTGCAATCAAACTCCATCTCTACGGCTTGCAGCACTGCCTTTAAGGTACCTCCATGGCTTATAGGCATGATAATTGCTGCCTCGGCGGGATTAATCTTTTTAGGCGGAGTAGACAGGTTGACCCGCGTTACAGAAAAATTAGTGCCATTAATGGCCATAGTATATATTTTAGGGGGCTTAGTTATCCTTTTTGTTAAAAAGGAATTTTTGCCGAGTGCCTTCGTGATGATTTTTAAGTATGCGCTTAGGCCTGACGCTGTCATTGGCGGCTCGCTGGGAATGGCACTCAAGACAACTGTTAGTCAAGGGGTCAAGCGTGGCCTGTTTTCCAACGAGGCGGGAATGGGCTCTACACCTCACGCACACGCTTTGGCCGATGTTAAAAGTCCTCACGAGCAAGGCGTCACCGCTATGGTTGGTGTCTTTATTGATACCTTCCTTGTGCTAAGTATAACAGGGCTTGTGGTGGTGTCTGTGTTATATGCTGATGGCAATAAAGCAAATCTAATGGGTGTTAACAAAAACAACATGGCGCAAATTGCCTTTTCATCGGTTTTTGGTGATAAATTAGGCGAAGGCTTTGTTGCGATAAGCCTTTTCTTTTTTGCTTTTTCCTCAATAATCAGTTGGAATTATTTTGGCAAAGTCAACGCACAATATCTTTTCGGAAAGAAATTTCTTCCCATTTACACAATAGCATCGGTGATATTTATTTTTTTAGGCTCCTGCCTTTCAAATGATTTAGTCTGGGAAATGGCAGATTTATTTAATCAACTCATGGTCATTCCCAATGTCATATCACTTATTGCCCTGTCGGGCACAGTGGCACATTACGCTAAGGATAAGGATAAAAATTAGGCAAAGCAATCAAGCAGCCCCATTTTAAAGAGACTGCTTGATTGTTTTATATTACATTGTAGGTGTTGGTGTAATTAATAATGAGCTGCGCCACATGAGCAAATTTTATTTGTGCCAAAGATTCTTTGCAAGAATAAAATTATCTTGAAGAAGAAGCCTGATATGCCGCCCTCCCAATTAAATCATAAACTAAGTCAAGCTTAGCTTTTATATTTCTTCCACATTCTTTTGTACCTTGCCAAGGCATCACACATAAAGATAAAACATAGTGTGAGCGTGACAGATTTTAGGAATGTGAAATTTGGATATTTTTAGTATAGCACTATGAA
>CAZDEL010000030.1:0-7655 GCA_964504475.1 uncultured Faecalibacterium sp.
TACTGACAACAATTGCTGTCTGCCATCATGGCTTTGCGCTATCATTGAGTTTTTTAGGGGTATCTTTGAGTTTATAATTGATAAATTGTGGATCTTTTAATAAGTGACCTACATTTTAACACAATTAAAAATCAGGCATAGCTAAAAACTGTGCCTGATTTTTTTATTGACCACCCAATTAGCAGTACAGAAAAAAGCCCCTATCACAGGCAAAACCTAAGTGATAGGAGCGTTTTTAATTTTGAGATTTATACTCAAGCTCTTACTTGCAAGCTTCTTCAACTGCAACTGCGCAAGCAACTGTTGCACCAACCATGGGGTTGTTGCCCATGCCGATAAGTCCCATCATTTCAACGTGAGCGGGAACTGATGATGAACCTGCAAATTGTGCATCTGAGTGCATACGACCCATTGTGTCTGTCATGCCGTAGGAAGCAGGGCCTGCTGCCATGTTATCGGGATGAAGTGTACGACCTGTGCCGCCGCCTGATGCAACTGAGAAGTAACCAATGCCGTTTTCAACGCACCACTTCTTATAAGTACCTGCAACAGGATGCTGGAAACGAGTGGGGTTAGTTGAGTTACCGGTGATTGAAACACCAACGTTTTCGAGCTTCATAATAGCAACGCCTTCGGGTACATTGTCAGCACCGTAGCATCTAACCTTAGCTCTGTCACCGTCTGAGTATGCTGTCTCATTGACAACCTTAACTGTCTCTGAATATGGATCAAACTCAGTTTGAACATAGGTGAAGCCGTTGATTCTTGAAATAATCATAGCTGCGTCCTTACCAAGACCGTTAAGAATAACACGAAGTGGAGTTGTTCTTACCTTGTTAGCGTTAAGAGCGATTTTGATTGCGCCCTCAGCAGCAGCAAATGACTCGTGACCTGCAAGGAAGCAGAAGCACTTTGTCTCCTCTGAAAGGAGCATCTTACCAAGATTGCCGTGGCCAAGACCAACCTGACGGTTGTCAGCAACTGAACCCGGGATACAGAAAGCCTGGAGGCCTTCACCGATTGCAGCAGCAGCGTCAGCAGCCTTTACGCAACCCTTTTTAATTGCAATAGCACAACCTACTGTATATGCCCAAACAGCATTTTCAAAGCAGATAGGCTGAGTCTCTCTTACTATCTTATCGCAGTCGATACCCTTAGCAAGGGTGATCTCCTTACACTCCTCAACTGAGGAGATGCCATATTCCTTTAAAACAGCAAGAATCTTGTCGATTCTTCTTGAATAACTTTCAAATAATGCCATGTCCGTTTACCTCCTTATTCCTTACGGGGATCGATATACTTAGCAGCATCATTAAATCTGCCGTAAGTACCCATAGCCTTGTTGTAAGCTGTTGTGGGATCATCACCCTTTTTGATGAAGTCTGTCATCTTGCCAAGTGAAACGAACTCATAGCCGATAACCTGATCATCCTCATCAAGAGCCATTCTTGTTACATAGCCCTCTGCCATTTCGAGATAACGAACGCCCTTAACCTTTGTACCGTACATAGTACCAACCTGTGAGCGAAGACCCTTACCAAGATCCTCAAGGCCTGCACCTACTGAAAGGCCGTCCTCTGAGAAAGCTGACTGGCTACGACCGTAAACGATTTGAAGGAAAAGCTCACGCATAGCTGTGTTAATAGCATCGCAAACAAGGTCTGTGTTGAGTGCCTCAAGGAGTGTCTTACCGGGAAGAATCTCACTTGCCATAGCAGCTGAGTGAGTCATACCTGAGCAACCGATTGTTTCAACAAGAGCTTCCTCAATAATGCCGTTCTTTACATTGAGTGAGAGCTTGCAAGCGCCCTGCTGAGGAGCACACCAGCCCACACCGTGTGTGAAAGCGGAAATATCCTTAATTTCATAAGCCTTTACCCATTTGCCTTCTTCGGGAATGGGAGCCGGGCCGTGGTTTGGTCCTTTTTTGACCGTACACATTTGTTCAACTTCATGTGTGTAATTCATGACGTTTAGTCCCCTTTCGAGAGTTATTATTGGTTTACTTTTTACCACTGTTTATCATACCAAATTATTGCATTTCTTGCAATAGTGTATTGGTAAATTTTTAATCTCTTAATCAAGATTTTTTGTATTATTAGCCCAAAATCAAAAAAATTCAGCGAACACAAGAAGGATCGCTGAATTAATTTTTGTTTCTTTGACTAAATTTTAGCTTTTAATCTTTTATTTTGGATATGTGATTTTGTAGCTCTCCTTTAGCTCATATGCGATAATTGCATTGCCTTTTATATCCGACACAACAAAGCCTATATTAGACAGCACTGCCGCATCAACCTTAAAGGAGGTGACAGCCTTTTCTGTGACCTTTATTGTCATTGTACCGCCGCTATAATAGCTGTCTGCGCTTTCAATAACAAAGGGTGCTGTTTTAAGACTCTTATAGTTAGGCAGACTTAGCACAGAGTCATAATAGGATTTTTGCATCTTCTTGCCCCTGTTATAATACTTGTTTTCACTTTTAAGTGTCACAGTTAATATAATACTGTCTCCGTCCTTTTTGGCGGCGTACTTCTTAATGTCGTCTCTTTCAAGACCCGCGTTCTTGCCATATGGCTCTATGAGCTTATTGACACTTTTTGCGTCACTTTCACCGTTGACATATTTGCAGGTTTCGTTAAGAGTACCCTGGAAAAGATTGAGAGTGTTTTTGACACTTGTGGCAAGATTTTTCTTTGAGCAGGAGATATATTGAGTGTCAATGCTTTTTTTATGAGCCACGGTCATATTTTGCTCTTGCTTGAGCTTATTTATATAGTTATTATAAAACTGCGCCGCTTGAGCCTTTGTGTGAGGAAGTGAGCCGGAATTATAAGTGTATTCCTTATATTCCTCGCTATAATCTCCAAAGGCAGTGCTGTTGTCTATTCGCTTATAGCTTAAAACCTTAAAGGCATAAAGAGTGTCTCTTTTAAGGGAAGATACTGTCATTATCGTCCTGGCGGTTCGCTTATAAAGAACAAACTTTTTCTTATCCCTGTCATAAATATAAACCCTATAGCCTGTTGCACCTGCTGCCTTGTTCCAATAAAGGGTGATGCTGTCGTTTTCTATCTTAGAGGTGTAAAGCTTACTTACCCCTGCCGGAGCAGTTACGCCACCCACAGCCTCACTAAAATCACCGAAGACAGCCTTGCCTGAGTCGTAGCAAAAGGCTCTGACCTTAAATTGAAGTCCGCCCTCATTGTCAATATTGACAGTGACATTATTGCGCTTAACTGTAAGGCAATATTTAAATTTTTTATCCTTATTGGTTTTAACGAAAATATTATAAGCATATGCGCCTTCTGTTTTATCCCACGAGAGGATAACTGCGCCTCTAAGACTTTTTACGAAGCTTAGATTTTCCACCTGAGGCAAGACTATCTCACTGTCCTGCTCATGGTCTGGCTGTGTCTCGCCCTGTGCCGCAAGTGAGCCGTCACCTATACTGTCGCCTATTACATGTACTCCTGAAACGCAAATGCCAAGAGTCAACAGCATTATGGCACTCAAACAAAGTGCAATGAGCTTTTTCAATATCCTCACCTCTTTTTTAAATCAAAGCCTTATATTATTATAAAAAATCTTCCTTACATTATTCCAATTGTTAAAATTTCAAAGGGGCTATATTCGATTTCGTCGCTTTCGCCTATGACCTGCTCTAACATATCAAGGAGCTTGACCTTATTTTGCAGCTTGATTTTGCCGCGCTTTCCGTCCTGCTCACTAAGACGAAGAACCTTCATAGTGCCGTCCTCGCTTATTTTTGCCGCCTGTAAATATAAAGGCTCAAATGTCGGCAAGGTCCACTCACAGTCGGCCTTAACAAGAGGCACATTATATTGCAGCGCCAAATTGTTTATTTTAGCCGTAATTGGATCGTTTTCGTGAGGCACTATCATATATGCGAAGTTGTGCTCACCCATATCTGAGGTTACATCAGGCCTTATTGTAGCTCTTAAAAGAGACAGTCCTATTGTGTTTTCCTCAAAGGACGCGCCATACTTGCCGTCATTGATTATAGCGATGCCGCCGCCACTTTCACTAAGGTCACACCATTTATGGTGACAGCACTCAAACCTTGCCTGCTGCCATGTGGTGTTGCGGTGAGTCTCACGCTCAATATAGCCTGCACTTAAATCACAAACTGCCTTTCTCGTTAGCACATTGCATGAAAATTGAGCCTTGGCAAGCTTATGCTTTTCCTGCCAATTTACGAGATTTTCCACCTCAATAGCTCTGCTTCTTCTGAAAAGACGAATGAGCATTGTCCATGACGATTTTTCCGTTTCAAGGACTGTTTCAAAGGTGGCACACTCACCGTCCTGCTCTTTAAGATAAAGAGATGTCTTTACCTTAACTTCAATTTGCTTATCCTTATAATTAGGCAAAATATCCCATGCGTCATAGTTGCCCGGCGTGTCAGTGTATATTTTAAGCTTGTTAAACTCACCCTTGACCCATTCACGGCAAAGCTCCTTATCATAAAGGCTCTCAATTGAGCCGTCAGGGTTAAACTTGACACTATAATATGGGGTTTCAACTGTGTCACCCACTGTTATCCATTCGGCAGAGTACAATGAGCTGCGAAGGTTGCCACTTGACAGCGGTGCCATATTGGGAATAAGCCAATTGCCCTTTTTGCCATAGCGAGTTGATTTGCCGTTTTTATTTGGCACAAAGGTAAGTGCGTCACGCTTAATATTAAGAGTGTTAAAATATTTTTTGCCTGTGCCAATAATATCGTCAAGAGCCTTGTCGATTTCCATATAATCCTGCATTGCATCCTCAAAGACAGGGTGAATATGTGAGCCGGGAATAATATCATGGAACTGGTTGACGAGGAACTTTTTATAAAGGTCGTGGATTATATTTTCCTTGCCGTCACCACGCATTAGGTTTAGCATCTCCGCAGTGCGAAGCTTAAATTCAAGAGATCTGTTATATCTTTTAAGGACACTCTTTGTGGTAAATGTGCCTCTGTGCATTTCAAGATAAAGCTCTCCATCCCATGTTTCCAGCTTATCATTATCTTTAAGATTCTTCTCTAAAAATTCGCTGCCGCTGACATGCTCACATTTTGGCATAACGGAAAGCTTATTAAAACGGTGCATAAGCTCTATCATTTCCTCGGTGCAGCCGCTTCCGCCATCACCATAGCCAAACATATTGAGTGTTTGACCGCCGAGGTCTTTATCTATATAGGCTTCCCAGTTTTCCTGGATTTGTGAAGGCATATTCCATGTGATAAAATGTGTAGGCGGCACACAGGCGAGCACTTCAGTGCCGTCTATGCCCTTCCACTTAAAGTTATTGTGAGGGAAACGGTTAGTGTCGTTCCATGTGGACATCTTGTTTGAGACAAAATAGTCTACCCCACTCTTTTTAAGTATCTGTGGTAAAATCCATGAGTTGCCAAAAACATCGGGCAGCCATGCGTTATTTACTGTCTTGCCAAACATTCTTTTATAGGTCTGCTGACCGTAAAGGCATTGTCGAATAAGTGACTCTGCACAGGGAATGTTACAGTCCGGCTCAACATACATTGCACCAACAGGCTCAAATTGACCTAAGGCTACCTTTTGCTTAAGCTCGGAGAAAACCTCCGGATAATACTTTTCCAGGGTCTCATAAACATAGGGCTGAGTGTGAGTATATTTAAAGTCGGGGTATTTATCCATAAGGCGAAGCTGAATCAGCACCGTCCTGAGATTTTTTTGCACCGAGTGGATTCTTCGCCAATAATAGGCTATGTCAAGGTGTGAGTGTGCAATAAGAGCCACATCACCGCTGCCTTTATAATTATCATTGGCATAAATGACCTCGTCCACATATTTTTTAGCCTGAGCCACTCCCTTAATAGGCTGTGAGTCAAAATCAATGAGATTCATTGCATTGTTAAGCTCTCTATCTAAAAAGGCTCTATAGTCTTCATTAAACAATTCACTGTTTGCTATATCTAAAAGCAGCTCAAAATCCCAAACTAAATCTTGAACCTCGTGATTGACAGTGCAAATATATGCACCCTCAAAAATCTGACGGCAGCCTCTAACTGAAAGTGACTCCGGATTTCTCTCGTCATCGGGCTTTGAGCGGTTATAGCCCATCATGTCAAAATGCAAAACTTCGTTTTCGTTTATATATGGGGAAAGGAGCATTCTCTCTCTATTTGGGTCAACTCCGCCCACATATTTTCCGTTGACCTTAACGCAGATTTCTGCCGCAGTTTTAAGGCTAAACCAAAGCTCCTTGCCTTTTAATTCTTCGGGCAAGGTTACATCTGCTTTTATAAATGCTGTGCCGTCGGGCGTAAAGTACATATCACCCTTATTAAGGGGACGATAATCCTTTGAGTAATACTCAAAATTCATCTCACTTACTTGACGGGCATCTCTTATCATTAAGTTTTCAATTTCCCACTTAGAGGAATAAATGTGTCTTTTAAGCCAGCCGAAGCGAAGTGCAGTCCACTCCTGTGGACGCATAGAACGGCGAACAACCTTAATATGTGCCATTTTTATTCCTCCTTAAACATCCTGAAAATAAGGCTTTTTGCGAATTGCAACAACCTTTACGCTCTTTTTTAAATCAAGCTTTATCTGCTGCTCTATCCATTGTGTGCAGCGGTGAAGAATAAGGCATTTTGAGCACTCGCCTTTAAAAATGAGGGTGAGCTTGTCACCCTCAAGATTTACATATTCCACCCAGCCGCCATCGCCTTGAAGCTTTGGCTGCAAGATTTTTTCAACATAATTTTCAACTGTCATATTATCCTCTTATTTAATAATGTTATCAATGACACTCTTATATGCCATGAGCTTTTCCTTTGATTTTTCTCTTGTTTCAGCTTGAATGCTGTAATAAACCTTTATCTTAGGCTCTGTGCCTGAGGGTCTTACTGCCATCCATGAGCCGTCCTTCCAAAGGAATTTAAGCACATTTTCCTTTGGCAAATCTGCAACGCCCTTGCTATAGTCTATAACCTGTGACAGACCATCGAAAAGCTCCACGCCCTTATCTCTGAAGTAAACCATGAGCTCGCCGATTTTTTCTGCGCCGTCCTTGCCCTTTAAAACAAAGGAATCAAGGTGGTCAAGGTAATAGCCATATTCATTATAAACATCCTCAAGAGCATCAACAAGGGTCTTGCCTTGATTTTTATAATAAGCAGCCATTTGGCAAATGAGCATTGAGGACACAACGGCATCCTTATCTCTTGTGTGAGTACCAACAAGATAGCCATAGGACTCCTCATAGCCCATAACAAAATCCTGCTCGCCGCTTGCTTCATATTTATTTATCTTGTCGCCAATATACTTAAAGCCGGTGAGAGTTTCCTCGCATTTAAGTCCATAGCTTCTGCCGATATTTGCGCCAAGCTCTGATGTTACGATGGTTTTTACAAGGGTACTCTTTGAAGTGAGCTTATCCTTTTTCATTTCCAAAACAAACTTCACAAGAAGTGCGCCTGTCTGATTGCCTGTGAAAAGCACATAATCATCACCGTTTTTAACTGCAATGCCAACTCTGTCACAGTCAGGGTCAGTGCCTAAAACAAGGTCTGCGCCTATTTCCTTTGCCTTTTCAATAGCAATATTAAGAGCGTCCTTTTCCTCGGGGTTAGGGCTTCTGACAGTTGAGAAGTTGCCGTC
>CAZDEL010000030.1:7755-23760 GCA_964504475.1 uncultured Faecalibacterium sp.
GCCTTAGCATCCTCGGTGCAAAGCTGACAGCCCTTGCTGTCATATACCTTATATCCGTTGTACTCCTTAGGGTTGTGTGAAGCCGTCAGCATTACGCCTGCTGTGCAACCAAGGTGAGAGACGGAGAAGGAAAGCACCGGTACGGGAACAAGAAACTCAAAGAGATAAACCTTGAAGCCCTGATTTGAAAATATGTCTGCGGCAACTGAAGCAAAATAAGCCGAGTTGTTTCTTGAGTCATAAGCTAAAACTACACTCAGCTCGCCACTGTTTTTGCCTTTAAGATACTTAGCCAAGCCGTAGGTTGCCTTACCAACGGTGTATTTATTCATACGGTTAGAGCCTGCGCCCATGATGCCACGAAGTCCACCGGTACCAAAAGCAAGATCTTTATAAAATCTGTCTTCAATTTCTTTTTCATCGGTTATTGCCAAAAGCTCTGCCTTAGTGTCTTCGTCAAAAGTGAGCCATTGCTGATATTTTTCTTTATAGGTCATGTTTCTTCATCCTTTCCGGAATTTTTTTCACTTATAATTATATCACAAGCCCTTTAATAGGACAATATTTAAGTGCAAAATTATAGCAAATAGTTTTCGACTTTTTAATTTTTTATATGACAAAAGCGACTCCCTGAGGAATCGCTTTAGCTTTTTAGTCTAAATTAAAAGGGTAAGATAAGCTTGAGTCCAAATTTAACCATAAGCTTTGTTGCAACGCCTGCAAGGTGTAAAAGTAATTCAGTTAACCAAAACATAATTCATATCTCCTTTTCTTATTGTAATTTTCTCTGTGTCTTTATATTATCACAGAAAAAGAGAAAATGCAATAGTTTTTTAACAAATTATGAATAAATCTTTTCCTTGCGCTTTTTAATAATGAGAAGTGCCAATGCAAAGCCAATGAAAAGGCTACCTAAGGTATAAACACCATAAACGCCCATGCCACCTGTTGCCGGCAGCTCCTTCATAGTGTAGTTGTAAAAAGCAACATCATTTTTGCCTAAAGCAAGCTCGCCCTTTGCCGAAGCACCCTTGACACGCTCACCGCCACCAATGGTGTTATAAACATAATAGCCTGACACTGTCTCCTTAACGGCATAAGCTGTGCCAATAGATATGCCCTTTATAGTTAGGCTCTCGCCGTGCTTTAAGCTCGTCGTGTAATTGCCCTCGGCATCAAAGGTCACATTTATATCCTGCTTTGTGCCGTCTGCGCTAACCTTAACTGCCTCATATGTGCCACTTAGTGGCTCGCCGTCCTTTGTAAGGGCTATATTAAACTTGAAGGCTGTGTTATAGCTGCTTTCCACGCCGTTGCTCTCAACAGTCTTTGATATAACAAGGCTGCTTGTAAGCTCGTTAACAAAGTCAGCAGATGAGCCTTTGCCTATAGACTCTCCGTCCTTATACATACCTGTGAGTGTAGCGGAAATGTCACTCGTTGATTTTACAACAGTGACCTCAGCGACATAGACACTGCTGTCAAAAACAGTGTAGCCGGCTTTACCGGAGTCCACCACCTCTGAAATGCGATAGTAAAGCTTAGTTTTGCCATTAGGCACATCGGACTCTGTATAGTTAAGTATGAATGAGAAATCAGTAGTAACCTTGCCTGTCTTTATTGGCATTGTCACCGTCTGGCTTTGACCGGAGGATATAACCTCGCTGCCTGTTTTGTCTGTACACTGCTCCATGGTGAAGGTGTATTTTTCCTCTACACCTGTGGCGTTAAGCAGGGTCTTATTGCCGGGAATGACAACTGTTGTACCCTTTTCCGAGTTGGTGACATTCATTTCAATTTCCACTGAGGGATAAACAGTACCGCTGACCACATTGCCATAGGTTATCTCGCCATTGTTTTCATAGGTTACAATAAAGCTTTCGGCGCTTTCGCTTTTCTCCTCTATTGTGTACTGTGCCCCTGCAAGAAGGTTATGTATAACCACTGTCTCGTCTGCCTTGAGTGAGATTATTCCCTCGGTTTCCACAATCCTTTTACTTACAGTGCCATCGGGGGCAATGACCTCATATTCATAGCCCTTCTCTAATTTTTTGCCGTCAATGACCACTGCGAAATCATAAACTCTGTCGAGGAAATCCTCTGAGGCAACAACAGTCTTTTTAAGTGAAAGTGTGCCTAACTTTTTTAAGTCAACAACATTGCTATAGCTAAAGGTGGTGTTACCGGCTGCAATATTTTTTATTGGGCTGTCATAGCCGACAAAGACATCTGAGCCAATGGCGATATTGCCAACTGAGGTTGTGTTTGAGCCGTCAACTTGAACATTCTCGTATTGCTCAAAAATATTCGGGTCAAAAAGCTCTCTGACATAATACTCGCCTAAGTCGGAATCAATGCCACTTATAACGGCAACCTCATTTTTGCGGATTTTGACTGTACCGTTTGCTCCTACTGTTCTGTTTTCAATAAAGTTGCCTGCACTGTCATAAACCTCATAAAGAGTACCCTCATCAACAAAGGCTTCCTCGGTTTTTTGACCGTTCACTGCTTTGAGCACACTAAAGGTAAACAATGGGTCACCTAAAATGCCGCTTGTGTCACCACCGTTAACAGACAGCTCCTTTGAAATAGATATGGAGTTTTCTTTCATAAGGGGCAGGTTAAAGTTCATTCGGCAAACACCTGAGCCTGCACCACGCTCCATATAATAAAACTTAAAGTTGTGGATAGAGTAATCATGGAATGTGCCTTTTTCGTTGAGAACATCGGTGCTTTTGCCGGCGGAAGCCAATATTTTATCAAAAGCCATACTTTGATATGGTTCATCTGACACATCACCTGTATTTTTGTCAAGAGCGTAATAACTAACCGTACCATTAACAAAGTCTATCTTACCGCCTACATGACGGTGAATACCTGAAAGGTCAAGGAATAAAACACCGTCAATATAAACCCACACATCATCGTCACCTGTAAAGTAGAAAACCATTTCCTCTTTACCTGTAATACCTGTAAGTCCATTTTGGGGCTGGATAAAGTTCATTTCCATATCCATACCAAAATAGAAATTTGATGGTTCGTCATAGTCAAGGGTGTAATATTCACTGAGCTCTGAGTTGCTCGCATATGTCTTTGGAATACCTGAAACCTTGAAGTATTCGTTTACACAATCCTTAGCACTCCAGCCGCTTTTATAGGTGCTATCCATAAGTGAGATAAACTGAGTCAGTCGTGTTGCAAGGGTGCTATATGCATCGTCTGCACCTTTGCTAACCTTATAATTAGCACTTTTTACAATGGATTGAAGATAAGCCTTATTAATATCGCTTGAACGCTTTGAATCGTGAACGATATCGAAAAATGGCATAAAGTTGCCAAAGGGGTACATCATAAAGTTTGGAGTTATCTTCTCTTTATACAAGGTGAAGGTGTTGGTTTTCGGCTCAAATTGTGCGTGATTCCAATGGCTGTTATAATAATACTCACCTGTGGTGTCGTTTCTCTGGAAAAGTCCGTTAATATTATCTGTGTTTTGCTTTTTAGCATAGACACCGTCAGTGAAAAGCCAAGACAAGCTTTCACCGTTAGCGAGCTTAGGATAGCCGTCCTCACCTATTAAAAGATTCATTGCATTAATAGAAGGTCTGTTAGCTACATCATCCGGATTCATTTCGTTAATGGTGCCAGGGTTAATATTTCTTGTGGTAACACTAGATTGACCTGCTGCAAGGTCAGAGGTTATGTTATTACCAAAGTTAAAGGACGAGCCGTTAAAGCTGGTAACATTTGATGTTGTACCTTTATCCTGCTGGAAGCCGGGATATTTAACTTTATCTTGATTATACTTATCGTTTATATTTGAGCCATAGTCATAAAGGTTAACCTTAATAAGTTCATAGGTGTCAGCTCCTTTAATTACATGAAGAAGTGAGGTGTTATCTCTATCTCCTTTACCGGTATTAAAGTTTACAGTTCCATATCCTGATGCATTATAACCACTTGACGTATTTTTATAATCAAAGCTAACAGTTACATAATCTCCAACATTGCAAGTGATTTTTTCATTATACACCAGAAGAATGAATCCACTTGTTGTTGTCGCTTTATAATCCAGCTTAGTTCCATCTTTTGTAACAATTTCCGCAACATAAAGATCTCCGCGACTATCTAACTCAACACGAATGACATCCCAGTATGTAAAGCTCATTTTTGTTCCGATTTTATTTCTAACTGAGTCTCCATATACTAAAAGGTGTTGAGCCTGCTGATACTTATTAACTTGATGCACTGTTTTATCATCAGTTACTTTATAGTCTTCCTTATCATAAACCCACTCATAACTCAAGAGTTTATCTTTATTAGTGACACTCTTTCTAAGTTCCGGTCCTAAATCCTCATAATAGGCATAAGCCGTAAGCGAATCATCATAAAGCTTTTTATAAAAAGCCTCGTAGCTCTCATAATCCCCCGTCTCGTTAAACTCATTAAACTTTTCCTCGACTTCGTCAGTCTCCGGCAGCTTGTCTATGAGGTCGATGACATTGTTAACCCTATAGGCATCGTTTTCCGGCGTACCCCAAATGCAAGCCTTAGAGTGCTTATGCTCCACCTGACCGCAAAGGACATCACCGTCCTCGTCATAGCATGTGTCAAGATGGGTGTGCTCGGGAGTAATGCAAGCGTCATACTCGTCGTTATATACATCCTCCGTTGGGGCTGTAGGCTCAACGAAGCAATAGTCATTGTGGGTGTGCACCGTTTTAAGGCAAGTCAAGGTCTTGAGCTTAACATAACACTCGCTGAAATGCTCATGCTCCTCGTCACAATTGCATTTTTCCACATATTCATAGCATGAGTCATCGTGAGTGTGCTCCTCATATCCGCAATATGAGGGCACCTCTTGGGTTATGGCAGGAAGTATAAGCATATAAACGGTTATAAAGACAGTTATAACCGCAAGAATAGTAAGGATCCGCTTCCATATTTGTCTGCCCAAACCAAATCGAGCATATTCTTTTACAACATCATTCATTTTGTCAGACATTAGGTTCACATCCTTTCATAAGCTTTTATACTAATTTGCAGCGTACCACAACTCTTGTTGCGCCGCCATAGGTACAGGTGAAAAGGGTCAAATCCCATTCACCGCTTTTAAGCTCCTCAACAGCACTCTTGTCGAGAACCTCAACAAACATAACTTCATATGTAAATTTATTTTTATCCATGTCAGTGAAATACACTCTGTCACCGGCAACAAGATACTTCAATGAGCCAAAGTGATTTCTGTAATTGTGAGCGCACAATATCATATCATTTTTATATGCGCTGCCAACATAACGGCAAGGCGCAACTCTAAAGTTTTGATAGCTCCACTCACTTAGCACAGGCAAGTCAATATCCAAAGCCGGAATAGACACCGCACCAATATAGTCTCTGCCGTTAATCGTCTTCACCGGCATTGGGATATTATTGTCCAGCATATAGTTTGGAATCTCGTCAGGGTTTGTCTCAATAATATCCAGCTCCATTTGAGACATTGCTGCCTTTGATTTTTCCTCGGCAATTTTTTCGCAAACTATATTATAGCCTGTCCAAATAAGCGCCACTGCAACAAGAGCAATGCCCAAAGCCATTATAATATTTCCCGTTTTTTTATTACTGCCACTCATTTAAAAACCGCCTTTTACCTCTTTTTTCTGCGATATTTAATCATAACAAATATTAAAAGACCCAGGAGTATGGGGATCGCTATAACCGGAGCCACTATTAACGGCTCGATTTGCACAGCCTCGGAAACAATATTGACTGTGGGAGTTTCCACTGT
The DNA here is from genome assembly GCA_964504475.1 of uncultured Faecalibacterium sp. Lineage (GTDB taxonomy): Bacteria > Bacillota > Clostridia > Oscillospirales > Acutalibacteraceae > UBA6857. The sequence goes on from CAZDEL010000030.1 coordinate 13,541, forward strand.
GTTTTCAACTCTGTGACCACGCACAAGCATACGGTGAGAGTTTACTCCATATGGGGTACAGGTGACGAGGGTGCATAAATCCTCGCCCTGAGACACATTTAAGTTGCTAACATCTTTAGGCTCAACAATGAGTACCTGGTCAACCTCATATGTGAGAGTTTCATTTAAAACATGAAGCATAAACTTGTCGCCCTCACCTAACTTATCAAGGTTAGTAAAAAGCTTTGCCGATGGCAGACCTCTGTGACCTGACAGCACACAGTGGGTACTCTCGCCGCCGACGGGAAGTGATGACCACTCAATATGGCCTATTGCAATTTGCAGCACATTTTCATCAACAGTGTGATAAATAGGCAAGGAAACATCTATACTTGGAATTTCAATATATCCCATTATACCTGTGCCTGAAACATCAAGCATCTCTTTATACATTTCCATTTGAGAGTCAGTGAGAGTGCCGCCAATACAGTTACTTCTCAAATACTCATTAAACCAATTTGCCTGCTCTAATATCTCTTTATATTCATCTTCGCCAAGGCCTGACACGCTTTGTGAATATGTAGCAATAGCTCTTGATTGGTGCAAGGAGTTCCAATAGTCACTCACTGTAGGGTAAAGCATTATGGCAAGACCAATTATAAATATAAACACAAGGAGTGCTGTGGAAAATTTATTGCTTTTTTTCTTCTTTTTCTTTTTCTTTGCAACCTGCTTTTCATTCTCACTCATATGCTCTCCCCCTTTCTCACCTTTATAGTTTTAATCATTAATAGGCCCAATGCTATTTACAGGCCAAACTCTAAATAATATTTCGCCCACGATTTGCTCTTGAGCCACACAGCCGACGGCAGTGCTTCTTGAGTCCGTTGATGTGGAGCGGTGATCACCCATGACAAAAAGCTTGCCATCAGGCACTTGATAAGGCATATCAATATCACACTCGCCCTTTGCCTTGTCTGTGACATACGGCTCAACGAGCAAGGTGTCATTGACATAAACAGAGCCGTCATTGCCCACCTTGACCCACTCACCCGGGCCTGCAATAACTCTCTTAACCAGCACCTTATTATTATAGTAAAAGGCTATAATGTCACCACGCTTGTAGCTTTGACTCGTTGCACAGACAACTATATCGTCATTAGCAAGGGTTGGTGCCATAGAGCCACCGTATATTTGCAAGACAGGCAGCCACAGTGTTGCCACAAGCACAGCTATAGCAGCAACGGTTATGAGAGTCACTATGGTACTCCTCAAAACAAGCCTGTATCTTGACTGATATCTTTCTCTTTTAATTTCTCCCTCGAGCTGTGTTATACTCGGCAGTGATTTTACTTTCTTTGCCATATTGTACGCCTCGTAAAAAAGTCTCTAATGGATTCATTTTAGCACAAATTGCACAAATATGCAACAGAAAATTGTGTATTTTAACCCATGAAATTTTTAAATGTTATTAAAAAAATCTTTTGATTTTGACTTAATTTTTGTCTGTTTTACCCTTAAGTTTTTTGGCAATGTACCAAAAAAGAGACCGCCTTAGCAGTCTCTTTCTTATGAAAATATTATTCAGCTGTGTTTTTCTTGAGAGTTTCAAGCTCAGCTCTAAGCTCCTTGGGAAGCTTGTCGCCAAACTTAGCGTAGAACTCCTCGATGCCCTTAGCATCTTCAGCCCAGAGAGCCTTATCAACATCAAGAATCTTCTTGAGGCTGTCAACTGTAACCTCATCCTCGAGGCCTTCAAGGTTGATATCCTCTGCGTTGGGAAGATAACCGATAGCTGTTTCCTGAGCGCCAACATTGCCTTCACATCTGTCGATGATCCAGTCAAGCACACGAAGGTTGTCACCGAAGCCGGGCCACATGAAGTTGCCTTCGTCATCCTTACGGAACCAGTTAACATTGAAAATCTTAGGAGCCTTGTCAGGGTCAAGAGTAGCACCGATGTCAATCCAGTGCTGCCAATAGTCAGCCATATCATAGCCGCAGAATGGGAGCATTGCCATTGGGTCACGACGAACAACGCCGACTGCACCTGAAGCTGCTGCTGTTGTCTCAGAAGCCATGATTGAGCCTACGAATACACCATGGTTCCAGTCTCTTGACTGATAAACCAGAGGAGCAAGCTTTGCACGACGACCACCGAATACGATAGCTGATACAGGCACACCGTTAGGATTCTCGAACTCGCTGCTAATACATGGGCAGTTCTTTGCGGGAGCTGTGAAACGGCTGTTTGGATGAGCACCCTTGCACTCGTCCTTCTTGCCATTCCAAGGCTTGCCTGTCCACTCTGTTGCATTCTCAGGAGGATTCTTGTCGAGACCTTCCCACCAAACAGTGTTGTCGTCAAGGTTATGAGCAACATTTGTAAAGATTGTGCCCTTCTTTGTTGACATAAGAGCATTTGGGTTTGACTTCATGTTAGTACCGGGAGCAACACCGAAGAAACCGTTTTCAGGGTTAATAGCGTAAAGTCTGCCATCTTCACCCTTACGAATCCAGGAAATATCGTCACCTACGCACCATACCTTATAGCCCTTCTTCTTATATCCCTCGGGAGGAATAAGCATAGCAAGGTTTGTCTTACCGCAAGCTGATGGGAATGCAGCGCAGATATATTTAACTTCACCGTCAGGTCTTTCAATGCCGAGGATAAGCATATGCTCAGCCATCCAGCCTTCTTTTCTACCTTGGTTTGATGCAATACGCAAAGCGAAGCACTTTTTACCAAGAAGAACATTTCCGCCGTAACCTGAGTTAACGGAGATGATTGTGTTGTCTTGAGGGAATTGACAAATGTATCTCTTTTCCTCATCAATATCGCAACGGCAATGAAGGCCACGAACCCAGTCATCGCTGTCACCAAGGCAATCAAGAACATTGAAGCCAACTCTTGTCATGATGCACATATTAAGCACAACATAGATTGAGTCTGTAAGCTCAATGCCTGCCTTTGAAAACTTTGAACCAACAGGTCCCATTGAATAAGGAATGATATAAGCTGTTCTGCCCTTATAGCTATCCTTAGCGATGCCATAAAGCATCTCATAAGCCTCTGATGGCTCCATCCAGTTATTTGTTGGGCCTGCCTCCTCCTTTGTGGGAGCGCAGATGAATGTTCTGCCCTCAACACGAGCAACGTCGTTTACGGCAGTTCTATGCAGATAGCAATCGGGAAGAAGCTCCTGATTGAGTTTTATCATTTCGCCTGTTGAGCAAGCCTCAGCTCTAAGAGCCTCAATTTGCTCATCTGAGCCGTCAATCCAGACAATCTTGTCAGGGTTAACAAGGTTAAGTTTGTCTTCAAGCCAGGCGAGAACGCTTGGATTTTTTGTAGGTGCGTTTTGAAGCATAATGAATCTTCCTTTCGAGATTATATTTTAGAAAGTAGCTAAAAATTACTCCTTGTACTCCATACTACTCTATTCTATAATATTATACTTATTTCTTCGTTTTTTTCAAGTGACTAAGAATAAAATATCTACTATTTTTATATCCCTTTTTTATGTAAAATATACATTAAGGCAGCCTCAATTTATGAGACTGCCCTTAAATTTACTTTACCCAGTGAACAGTGCCACATTCGCACTTTTCATAAACGCCTAAGAATTTCCAGAAGAAATTGCAGAACTTAAATAAGATTTTTGCAATAGTACCCTTGTCGTGGCAGAAGCACTTACAGCTGTCGCCAATATCCGGATTATCCTTATTGTTAACCTTATATGCACCACAGTTAATGCAAACCTTGTTGCCGTTTTCGTTATACTGGAAATTATGTCCCTTTGCCTCAATGATTTGCTGATGTATTATATTGCCGCAAACAAGGCAAAGTGTACCATTTGTCATGCCGGACTCTGTGCAGGTTGCTGCATAGCCCTTCTCACCGTCAATGATAACATTGCTGTGGGGCTTAAGGTCGCTTATTAAGTATGTCTTCTCGCAAACCTTACATGTGCCGATTTCAGACTTAGCCGGTGTTACCCACAAGCCGTCAACCTTTTTAACTACACTGCCGCACAAATTACATACATTTGTTACACTGCTGCAATGCTCGGTGCAAGAGCTAATAGCCACCTGTTTTACTGAGCCGTGGACACCCTTGCCTACGACCTTAGTGCCAAGGTTTTTATGGCAGTTTTTACAAAATCTTGTAAGAGTACCGCCGACCTCACAGTCATAGTCTGCCGGTGCCATCCAATCCCCTGCTTCGTGAGGAAGATTATATTTTGTCTCCTCGCGATAATTTTCACATTCGAGACAAACTCTAAATCTTGTGCCGCTCTTTGCACAGGTTGCTTTATTGCCATCGTCAATTATCCATGAGGATAAAACATGGCTGTTATCAATTTCAACAGCGTCTTCAAAGGCTTCACCACAGGTTGAACAGTACAGTTGCTTCAAGCCCTTTTCAGTGCAGGTTGCAGCCTTAATTATTGTGTACTCACCTGAAGCGGTGTGACCCGTTGCCGGTACAACAACATAATAGAAATGGCCGCCTATTGAGCAACGATAACGCTCAAGACCATCATGGGTACAGTCGGCCTTGCGTATTACGGACATGAGCTGACCTGCGTGACCCTTTTCGATTGGAATGTAAACATATTTATTACACTTTGTGCAGGGACGCTTTGATTTGTACATACCATCGCTCTCGCAGCCGGCATAGGTTTGGATATTAAACAAATCCATGCTCATGCCGTGAGTTGAGTAGATGGGTGCGGTTTCGTTTTTATTACAGCCGGTGCAATTGATTACTTTAAGGCCGTTTTCGCAGCCTGAAGCATCGTATACTACTCTCCACTCAATAGGATTGCCGCTTAAATCGGCATGGTTAGTCGGATCTTTTTCGAGAATTACATATTCTTCCTTCTCACAGCTTGAGCAAACTGTTAAGCCGAGACCCTCTGCGTTACAGGTTGGTGCCTCAACAACAGCAGGGTCACCTAAAAAGGTGTGTGCCGTTTCATTAACAGGTATAACCTCAGTCACCTTAGCTGAGCATTCCTGACACTCATAAAGGATTTTACCCTCTTTAGTGCAGGTTGCAGGTGTAGTGCTAATCTTTCTCAGGGTGTTAGTGTGCTTAGGAACATCTCTATAGATTGTACTTTTACAGTTAATACAATAGTTAAATTCTTCGCCTGTCTTTGTACAGGTTGGCTCTTTGCCCGGAACACTTTGCCACTCAGTTTCAAAAACGTGTGCGTCAGGGTTAGCAGGAATGTCTCTGTAAATAGGCTTTTTACATACAACGCAGTCGTTCTTTTGAGTACCAACAGTGGTGCAGGTAACAGTAACAGTGGTCTTCCATTCCTCAACGAAGGTATGTTCAACCGTAGGTATGGAGGTGTACTCAACATGACCATAGTGTCTGGTACAATGCTTAACTATTTTACCCTCACGAGCACAGGTAGCTTCCTCTAAAACCTCGCCCTTATCCCATGAGTGTGCGTCATTAATTGGAATCTCTTTTTCAATATTGCGACGGCAGTTGCTACAATATGCTATTTTAAGACCGGGCTTAACGCAGGTCGGGTTAGCTCTGATTGTGTAGTCATCATCTGTGAGATTATGGTCAGCAATGATTGTCTTTTCCTGGTGTCCGCATTCAGCGCACTCAACCTCTTGCTTGCCGTCAATATGTACCACAGGATATTTTGTTGTCTTCCACTCAAGGATATTGCCCTCACTGTCAATATGAGCGTCAGGGTCTTTGGCGATAACGACATCAACAACTTCATTACATTCTGTACACTTGTTAACGCCCTCGCCCTCACTTTGACAAGTAGGTGCCTTTGAAACATAGGGAAGACCTGCGAAAAGATGTGCATCGGGGTCAATTGGGATAGTTACAGTTAATGTGTCACCACAAACTGTGCAATGTCTCATACCAACACCGGCAAGACTACAAGTAGTGTTTCTAATAATAGATATCTTCTCGCTTGGGTCCTCAACATGCCAGTTATCGGGATAGTAGAATGATTGAGTTACTGTTGTGCCGCAAACTTTACAGTTTGTTCTTGCGGTACCGGTTTGCGTAACTAAGCCCTTGCCATGGACAGGAGCTTTGCTGACAGACCAATCTGCTGAATTAAAGTTGTTATCATCGTCAAACATCTCAGCGAGTGTGTGTGACTCCATTGGTATCAATTGAACTGTCACCTTGCCGCACTCGGTACAGGTGGCCTTTTTGCTGCCAACGCTTGTGCAGGTTGCAGGCTCTGTCTCAACCCAAGCGCCGTAAATGTGAGCATCCTTTGTGATTGCAATAGTCTTTGTGTAGTAAACATCACAGCCGGGCACAGTACAATATCTGGTCTTGATGCCCTCTCTTGAGCAGGTAGCACCTTCGCCGGGCTTAATGACCCAATTGCCATAGATATGAGTGTGGTCGGTTGCGTATAATTTGATTGTGGAAACGCTCTCGGTGGACGGTGAAGCGGACGCCACAATGCAAACTGTTGTAAGAGCTAAAACGATAATAGCAAGCATTATCAAAACTCTTTTTAGCTTACTTGTCTTTTTCATAGATTTACCTCCTGATAAAATTTCAAAATACTACGCAAATATACACCATAATAATACCATTAAAAAGTCGAATCGTCAACCGCTTATGTCAAAATATTTTCCTTTGTAAAGAAAAAGTTTCCTCCCTCTCACACTTAGGTGAAAGGGAGGAGCTTATTAGATTGTGTTAAATCCGAATTAATAGTGTCTCTTACCGCAGCTACAATCAGGATTCATCCTAAACAGCTTCCAGAAGAATCTAACGATAGGATAGATAATCTTTGAAATGAAGAAGCTGCTGTTGTGGCAGATACAACCACATGCTGAGGAACCGCCTGACGGTGTCTCATACATCTCGAAGCCACATCTGTCGCACTTGCCGTTGCCGTTGTTATCCTCGTGACCGAGTGCAGGAATCCTAACAGGAGTCTCTGTATATGGGCAATTAATGCAAGCCTCATATGCCTGATAGCCAGGTGTCTGACAAGTTGCAGGTGAGGCAGGAATAGTCTTTGTCACATGCTTTGCCTTAGGTATAACTATGCTTTCGCTCTCGCTACAAGCTTCGCAAACTCTGTGACCCTTACCTGTATATGAGCATGAGAAATCAATATCAATGTAAACGATGTTGCCATCAACTACTGTATATTTCTTGTCGCCCTCAAGAGGTGTCTTTCTCCATGAGTGACCGCCCTTTGACGGAAGGAGTGCAGCAGAAACCGGATTGATAACTGTACCCTCGAAGTTATTTGGATAACCCTCGCACTTGTCGTTGAAGACTGCTGTTGCGCCGCAGTTATCACATCTCATGTCGATTGTACCATTTTCGGTGCAAGTACCATTATGAACTGTAACTTCTTCCCACTTATGAGGAATTGTCTCAGTCTTAGTTTCAAGTACAGTGCCGCAATGCACACACTTTAATTCATATATAAGACCTGTTGAGCAAGTACCGGTGCCTGAAGCAAGCACAAATTCATCTGCTGCAACATGCTTTTTAGGATCAGCAGGAAGTGTCTCTGTATCAACTTCGGTACAGCTTACTACCTTGCCGTCAGCTGTCTCCCAGGAGTTCTTACAATGTCTTGTACGTTCACCCTCTGAGCAACATGTTGGCTCAGTTGTTACTTCCCAATCAGTGAGGTCATGACCGAGTGAAGCAAGTGGCAATGTTGTAGTGCCGTCACAGCCTGTAACAGTACACTCAAATGTCTTTACACCGCCTGTTGTACAAGTTGCAGGGATTGTTACCTTACCCTCATTCCAAGTGTGACCATTTGGCTTGCCATATTCTTCCTCTTCGTACTCCAGACAGCCTGCTCTCTTACAAGTACGCTTTTGCTTTGGCTTTTCTGTACAGGTTGCATCTACAGAGTGAACCCAATCAGTCCAATCGTGGTGAGTACCTGTGCCGTATTGCTGATTACAGATTGAGCAATAGATTCCGCCGCAGGTGTTAGCTGTGCCGCCTGAGCACTTTTGAGTTTCCTTATAGTTACAGCCTTCGTTACCGCAAACACGATAGTGAGTCTTGCCGTCGCCACTTGAAGTCCAAGTATCAGGAAGGTTGTGGTTACCTGCTACGCCCATTGCGCCACCGCAAGTTAAGCAAGTAGCAACCTCTGTGCAGGAAGCAGTACCGCTGGATACGCAAGCCTCTGTTATCTTGTTGCCGCAAACGCATGACTTAGAGTGAGTTGTGCCACCCTCGTCTTGCTTAAACTCGCTGAAGGTACAAGCAGTTACTTCGCTGTACACATTGCAGCCGTTTACGCAAAGTCTTTGATGCATATAAGCTGTTACAACGCCGTCTTCTTCGACATTTGCTATCTTAAATGCGCCGGTGTAGCTATGATTTAATTGCTCATAGCCTTCCACTTTCTTGCCGATTTCTGTTCCACAATCATTACACTTCTTATGTGCGCTGTAGCCTGCCTCAAGACAGGTAGGATTCTTAACCGGTACATCAACAAGAGCTGTATGGTTATCCGGGTTAACCTCGCCACCAACAAACTTAAGAGCAGCAATTTGTGCATCATCTAAAGTGTTATTCTTTGCATAAATCTCAGCACTTAAATCACAGTTCGCACAATCGTACCAATAGGTTGCCTTTGTTTGGCAGGTTGCCTTTGTTATTCTGTGGGCTGTATCGAGTATCTTCTGAGTGAAGACATGATCAGCCATTTCACCATACTTAAAGGTGTCGTTACTCTTGTCGCCGCAGTTTGCACAGCTCTTATAATAAACAGCTTGTGCTGAGCAAGTAGCTGAGCTGCAAAGGAATTCATCATCGACTTTTTCGATATAATTATGGTTAGTTGCTGAGCCATAAGCCTCAAAGGTTATGCAATAGTTTTCATCAGTTGGGTCTATATTTTGGCTTGACATGCCGCAATTTGTACAATATACATAGTATATAGCATTTGTTGTGCAAGTTGCCTCTGTCTTAATTTTAGCATATTCACTTGTTGCAACCTTGCCATCCCACTTATGACCCTTGCTTGGGCCGTTTTGATAATAAAGTCCGTCAAGAGGATATTTATCATGGTCTGTTTCGTCCTTAGCATTCTTTTCGCAGTCCTTACAATCGAACCAATAATGCTTTGCACTTGTGCAAGTCTCTGTGACACCATCATAAATGTGAGCGTCGTCAATTATCTTTTCGCTATAGGTATGACCTGTTGCATCAGTTGGATCAGTGTGCCACTCATGACCGCAATCATTACAAACATGAAGGTCATAACCGTCTACTGTACAAGTTGGGTTAACTGTAGTAACTGTTTGTGCTGAGTCAGCGCAAAGACCTTCCTCAGTGTGAGTGTCATCTCTCTTACAAACTCTAATGTGCTTACCGCTTACCTCGTCATATGTCCACTTGCCCCAATCGTGACCTAATGGGTCTGTATTATCACTGTTCCATATATAACCACACTCGTCACAGGTGTTAATCTGATAACCGCCCTCAAGACAGGTAGATGATTGAATTGTCGAATCAGTGGAGTGACAAGCAACATTAGTTGATGCTGAACATTGAGCAGTTCCTTCAGCGTTCTTATTTTGACAAACGAGCTTATGTGTTTGGTCGTTATTTGAAACAGCTGTACCACCAAAATTATGGTTGTTGGGGTTGATATCAAGAGCTATCTTGCCTGTCTCAGCACCACAATCCTTACACTTTTTATAGCTTGTGTAACCGGGCTGCATACAGGTTGCTGCAAGACCGTCCTTAGTTTCAAGGCTGTCTGCCTTATGATTGTTTGCATTAAACTCGCCATACTGAGTGCCGCAATCTGCACAAGTTGCTTTTTCTTGACAATATGCTGTGCCGCCATGGCAGTTAGCAGTCTTGTCTACTACGCCGTCTAAGCCGAGTGCTGTACAGCCGTCAGTAGTACATGCTCTATAGTGCTTGCCTTCGCCTGCGTTGACAAATGCGCCCTCGAAAGTATGAGCGGCAAAATCGCCATATTTGCTACCGCAATCTTTACAAGTTGCCTTTTCGATACAGGTTGCGCTACCACCGTTACAGTCTAAGGTCTTCTCGCCTTGACAAACACTACACTTTGCCTTGTGGGTGTTGGTACCCGGGATTTGTGTGTACTCGTAAGTACAAGCCTCGCCGGCACTTTCAGGAAGTTCATTACAGCCGTTTACGCAGCGCTGCTTATGAGTGTTTGTGGCAGCGTCATAAACATATTCGCCGGAGTAGTCGTGAT